>CATZJG010000007.1:0-107114 GCA_958420355.1 uncultured Collinsella sp. | reverse complement strand
ATGCGAACCTCCAGTCCGGACCGCCCCGCGGTCCAACTTTCTGTCCGCACCCCCATGTGGGGTCAAATACTCAAAGATGACCGATTTGCAAGGTACACGGCGCCAGCAGGCGGTTCGTTGAATACGTCTGTGCTAGTTCGTTCCGCGGAAGCCCTTGCCGACGATCTCGGAGCTGTCGACGATCGTGATAAAGGCACCCGGATCGACTTCGCGCGCATAGCGGCGCAGTTGCACGGCCTCGCGACGGCTCAGCACGCTCATGATCACCGTCACACACTTGCCCGAGAAGGCACCGTAGCCCCGGCTGATGGTCGCCGTGCGGTTGAGATGCTTGACGATAAACTCCTCGACCTTAAGGGGTTCGGAGCAAATGACCGTGCAGACCTTACGAAGATGGATGCTCTCAATGGCTTTGTCGACCACAAGCGTCTTGGCAAACAGGCCGAGCACGCAATACAGACCGACACGCGGGCCATACAAGAAGGCCGCGATGGTCACGATGCCGATATCGACCAACAGCAGGGCGCGGCCAATCTCGAGCGTGGTGCGGCGCTTGAGGATCATGGCAAGAATGTCCGTGCCACCTGTCGAGGCGCCAATATCAAAGACGATGGCACTGCCGAGCGCCGGCAGAATCACAGCAAAGCACAGATCGAGCCACATATCGCCCGTCAGAGAGACATCGGTCGGAATAAAGAGCTCAAACAGCGAAACATAGGCGGACAGCGCAAACGAGGCGAAGACGCTCCACAGGATTGCCTTGCGCTCCAAAAAGATAAAGCCCAAAACGACGAGAACCGCGTTAATAATCCACATAAAGACACCGACGGGCAGGGTCGGGAACAGCGTGGACAGAATGACCGACACGCCCGAGGTGCCGCCAAAAGCAAAGTGATTAGGGGTTTTAAACGCAACGATGGCAAAGGCCGTAAGAATCAGGCCCAGATTGAGCTCGGCAAAAAAGCGCGGAAAGCCCGGCTCCTGGCTGCGCTTTTGACCGGCACGCTCGCCGCGCTCGATATCGGTGCGATCAACCACGCGCTCCATCGGCACCACGGGAGGACGATGCATCTCCTCGGCAGCACGCGATGCCGCCTCTGCCGCGGCGGCCTCAATCGCCCATGCCTTGCTTTCTGTTTCGTGCTCGTCGGCCATTACGGCAACCCCTCGTTAACAATTTGGAAACAATGCGTCCATTAGGGTAACGCGGAACGCGACGATTGCAACCCCTAGTTAGACGAGCGGTATGCCTACATCGGGGGGCATACAAATAACGGCCGGCCACGCTTTTGCTTGCGCGGTCGGCCGTTTAACGTTTTCGCAGATAAAACCTGCCAAAACAAACCTGTCCCTTTTTGGAAGGTTATTCGTGCTGGCTGGTGCGGTGCTCGTACTCCTCGGGGGTGATGACGTCCTCGATGCGCAGGTTGACGCCCGCCACCTCAAGGCCGGTCATCGCGGCAAGGCGCTCGGTGACACGCGCCTTGACATCGTCGAAGATCGCGGGCGCATAGGCGCCGTACTCGATAATGACGGAGATGTTGACGACCACGCGATTGTCATCGGTGACCTCGACCGTCACGCCCTTGGTCAGATTCTCGGCACCAAACTGCTCCTGCACAAAGTGCATGAGGTTACCCTTCATGCCCAAAACGTGCGGAACCTCGCGGGTGGCCATGGCAACGATCTTCTCGATCACACCGTTGGAATAGGTCAGCGAGTCCTCGGACTCGTCTGTTTCCTCATCATCCTCGTCCGCGTCATCGGCGGACTCGGCCTCGACGAGAGTCTCGTCCTCGAGCGTTACGTCCTCGGCCTCGGCGGTGACGGTCTCGTCTGCCTCGAGCTCGGTATCGGCCACATCGACCTTCGTATTAAAAGCCATGGTTCCTCCTTATGCCTGCCGCGGATGCGACAGTCGAATACATATTAGCGGCCGCTAAACAGACGGCCGAAGAAGTTGACGATCCCGTTTTCGCCGTCGCGAATTTGGCCGATCACGGCGCCGATCAGCACGAAGAATGCAATGACGAGCGTGTCCCACAGGCCGAGCGTGAGCACCAACACGGCAAGGATAAAGCCAGCGACGGCACCGAGCGTGGTGTTGGGATGACGCACAGCATAGCTCCAGATGGCAGCGCCCGTACCCTTGATGAGACCCATAGCCTCGTCAAAATCCGCGGCTGCCGCGTCTTGCAACTCGGTTGCCTCTGCTTTGGAATCAACAGGTTCGTTCGCCGGCGTGGCGCTCTGGTCAATCGTCAGGCGCGGCGTACGAGCGGTCTTGTCTTGATTGGTATCACTCACCGGAAACCTCCACGGTCTGGACGGTAGTCTTGGACGGCAAAAAACGAACGCGTGCGGTCGTGCCCGGCGTGCCAAGCATGGTGTCGCAAGCTTCCTCGATGCGCCGCTGCATCGCAGTAGCCAGAGATGCCACGTCCTTATCGTCAAGCGCGATAGCCTCGACCTTAAATCGGACGTGCGAATCGTCGGAGCCTTGGACGCGGGCCTCGACATGCTCGACCATCACGCGGTCGTCGCGCTCGGCAGCAGCCCTAGCACACGAAGAAAGCGCCGCAAGGGTGACCTCGATATTGCGCTCCCCCGCCGGATGCACACAGGACGGCTCGCGACGAGCAAACATCAGGCGAAAGAAGCTTACCAGCACGCCGATCGCCACAACTCCGCCGCATGCCGTCACGACAATGCGCGGCATGGGGTCGCGCATCAGCAGCATAAAGCGATACGTATACGGCCCCCAAAACTGGCAGACAAGCGTACCCAGCGCCACGATGGCGGCGGCAAGATACACAATCGCTAGGGCTCGTTTGAGTACGCGCACGTGGCGCTCCCTTCAAATCTCGGCACTCGAAATACAAAACGGTTCGCATCATTATAAAAGAGCCGGGTCCGGTGCTCTACGCACGCGGATCCGGCTCATCTATTCCACGAGGCTTGCATGCTCGCTTCATTATGCCCAGATATGCACGGCTTAACCCGTGCGGGCGCTACTCCTCCTCGAGGGCAGCGATGACCTCGTCGGTCATGTCCATGGTGCTGTAAACATCCTGGACGTCGTCGAGCTCCTCAAGACGGTCGATGAGGCGCTGAACCTTCTTGGCGTCGGCGCCGGAGACCTCGGTCGGGGTGGTCGGGACCATGGTGGTCTCGGAGCCCTTGACCTGGACGCCCTGCTCCTCGAGCGCCTTGGAGACAGCCATGACCTCGTTAGCAGTAGTCCAGACGATCCACTCCTCGCCGGCATCCTCGTAGTCCTCGCCACCGGCCTCGGCGATGGCCATCATGAACTCATCCTCGTCACCGGCAGCACCGTTGGCGATCATGGTCTCCTTCTTGGCGTTCTCGTCCAGGATCTCCTTGGCGACGACGATCTGGCCCTTGCGCTCAAACTGGAAGGCAACGGAGCCGGAGGTGCCCAGGTTGCCACCAGCGTGGGAGAAGGCGGAACGGACATCAGCGGCGGTACGGTTGCGGTTGTCGGTCAGGCAGTCGACGTAGACGGCGACACCGGCGGGACCGTAGCCCTCGTACACGATGTTCTCGTAGACGGCGGCATCGGCACCCGAACCAAAAGCCTTGTCGATAGCGGACTTGATCTTGTCCTTAGGCATGGACTGAGCCTTGGCCTTGGCAACGGCAGCGGCGAGGCTGGCGTTGTTCTCGGGCAGCGGGTCACCGCCGAGACGGGCAGCAACGGTGATGTTGCGGCTGAGCTTGGAGAAGAGGGCGGAACGCTTGGCGTCCTGCGCGCCCTTACGATGCTTGGTTGTGGCCCACTTAGAGTGTCCGGACATACGTGTCTCCTATCGGTTTCGACCTAAAGCCCAGCGCAGATGCTCGGGCAATATAAACAAACGTCGTTATGATATACCTACTGCCCTGCGAGATAAACCCCAAAATGAAGGCGTCGTGATGATGTCCCCTTTGGTGCAAAGAAACCTGGCCCTCAATGCACCAAATTAGAACCAGAAGAAGTCGCTGCGGGTGACGGTGGCGCCGATGGCGAAGGGCATGCAGGCGATGACCGGATACAGGTAGCGCATGTAAGTCGAGCCGTTGCACGGGCCAATCAGGCACACAGCGAGCACGCCCAACAGCGGCACCCAGATCGCCAGCGCACGCCATGAATGACGACGCAGCAAGTAGACCACCACGGCGATCATGATCCACACATAGGTGGCCGAGCTCATGGTGAGCGAGATAAAGGGAACACGCTGCACCGCCACACGGTACAAATTGATCAGGTGGTCGCACCAGCGCACCACGTTGCTGTCAACCGGATGGAAGTCGAAGTACTTGAGGTTGTCGGGACGCGCCATGATCTCGGCACTACGCGCCGTGCTGTAGACCCAGGCATCGCGCGCGCTCGGATAAAAATAACCGTAGTAGTTATTGATGAGCGCCGAGATATAGCACTCGGGATCCTTTTTGAACATCTGGGCCCACACCTCAAAATAGGCCTTGATGTCCTCCTGCGAGGCGTACTCGTTAAAGCAGTTCTTGACGGCATCGGACTTGTCGGGGTTGTAGCGGCGGCCCAGGTTCTCGTACTTGAGTACGCGGTCGATCACGGCACGCTCTTCGTCGGTCACTGAACCGTCGCAAGGAGCCTCCACGATGGTGCCGTCCTCCTTAACCGTAGGGTTGACGCCCGAGTTGAGGCCGTCGTGCTTTTGGACGAAACGAGCCGTCTGCTGGAACGGAATCGAAAGGATTTCGCGCTTGGAGCCGGGCGTAATGTCGTGCGCCGGCATAAAGACCTTGGTGAAGTACATATTAGAGGCAAGGCAGAGCGCGAGCACCGCGAGAACGCCAACCCAGCGGAAACGCGGGATGGCGCCCGAAGGCGCAGCGCCAGTCTGCTTGGCTGCACGACGAGCCACATGCACGTCCCATACGCAAAACGCCGCCGCGATTACGCATGCCGCCAGGGGAAACACCAGGCCGCCGTTGCGCAGAAACGTGGAACCCATGGCGCCCAGAGCGAGCAGCAGCCAGTCGTGGCGCGCAAAGAGCACGGGGGCTTTCTCGCCCGCTCGCTCGACATTGGCATCACGACGGGGCAAGCCACATGCCACGAGCTTGACGGTCTGCACCAACAGCACCAAAAACGCGTCGGCAAAGAGCACGTCTTTGGTGAGCAACGCCGCGTAGTTAGAGAACATCGGCATAAACGCAAAGAACAGCAGGATCGCACCGCGAACCGGCAGGCTCACGCCCAGTTTGCGCAGCGACGAAATGGAATAGGCCATGCAGGCGGCCGTGATGGCGAACTGAGCACAGGTGTAGATGGCAAGACCCGCGTTGGCGCTGTTGAACAGTGAAAGCCCCAGCTGGACGCACGAGCCGATAATGGCCGTGTGCACTACGGGATGATGCCCGTTGAGCAGCACGTTGGGGTTGAGTAGGCGCAGGTAGTCGCTCGTGCCATTGGGATAGTTGAACCACTGGCGAATCTGCGCGCCCGTATCTCCCATAAAAAGGCCGGGCAGCGAAGCGATGAGCGTGGGCGTCCAGGCGATCATAAGCACCAGGAAGGGCCCGGCAAAGGGATGGACCGAGAGCACGGCGTGAGTCACACGCCATACGCGGCCAAAGTGCGCTTCGGAAAACGGGATGCGTCGGGAGCTCAGCCAATCTAGACACTCAAAGGCAAGGTAGAAGGCAACGACCGCCAAGAGCATCCAGCCCGCGCCGCCAATCCAGGCGCAGATGATGCGGGCTTTGTCGCCAAGGACAATCTCGGCCGAGTCGGTGAGATCGTAGCTGCGGCCGAACACCATGCAGACGGCAAAGAACAGCGACGGCAGAACGATCGATGGACGCCAGGTGTCGCCACGGCCAAAGAACACGTAGCGAAACGGCAAGGTGAGCAGGCAAGCAAGTGCAAGCAGCATGACCGCGTCGGTATGGCCGGCAAACGAGAGGAGCACTTCGTAGCACACGTACAGCATGCCCGAGGCTTTGGGGTCAATCGCCAAGACTGCGTTGCTCGACACCGGGGAGGGATCGATGGAAAACGCCGTGGTCGCCAACAGCGCGAGCAAAAATGCGATGAGCGTCTGCTTGGCGGGGTAGCGCTTAAACCAGACGATGCGGGCAGCGTCGCGCGCAGCCGTTGTGGAGAGATCGGAATCCTTCACAGTCCAAAGAGCCTTTCTAGAAACCTGCCAAAAAGGGACAGGTTTATTTTGGCAGGTTTTATCTGGGGAAACGTTACGGTTCTGTCATCGTTGCCCAGCGAATCACTACAAAGGTGCCTGTCCCCTTTGTGGTAGTTAGGCGTCGAGGTAGATGCGCTGGGGTTGGTTGCGGCGACGAGCAAAGATGATGAGCGCCAGGCCCGCGATTACGAGCGGCAGGCTCAGCAGCTGACCCATGGTGATGACGCCGCCCAGCAGATAGCCCAGCTGCGCATCGGGCACACGCACAAACTCAATCAAAAAGCGAACGATGCCGTAACCCATCACAAAGACGCCCATAAACGTGCCTTGGGGCAGTAGCGGCTTTTTGCGGCTGAGCACCTGCAGAATGCAAAAGAGCACGATGCCCTCAAGAAATGCCTCGTAGAGCTGGGAGGGGTGACGCGGCATCTCGCCCGCAGTCCCGCCAAAGACCACGCCCCATGGCAGATCGGTCGGCTTGCCCCACAGCTCTCCGTTCACGAAGTTGGCGCAACGTCCCAGGCACAGCGCCAGCGGCGCGCCTATGACGGCAAGGTCCGCCAAAGTCCATGCGTCGAGCTTATACATGCGGCACACGAGCACGCCGCCGATGATGCCGCCCACCAGGCCGCCATGGAAGCTCATGCCGCCTTCATTGGTGGCAAAGATCTCGAGCGGATGCGCCCAGTAGTAGCCGTCGCCGTAAAAGATGACGTAGAACAGGCGCGCACCGATAATGAGGCCAAAGACCACGCCGACCACGACACTCGTCAGGTCGTCGACCGTAATGTCAAAACCCCAACGGCGCTGCGTGCGGTACATGACGACCGCCGTGAGCAGAGCTCCGACCACATAGGCCAAGCCGTACCAGTAGACGGTGATGGGCCCCGCCGAGATGGCGACGGGATCAAGCATATGGTAGAGGTCGTTGAGCATATCGGTCCCCCTGCTCCCTACATACAAATGCGGCCGCGGGCCTTGCGCTCGCAGCCGCATATTCGGGCGTGACGTCTATGCGGAGCATATCGCCCGCAGCTTTCACTTCTTAGAACGGCGCATACTCGTCGTACAGGTCATCGGTCTCGCCGGAGGCATTGACCTGCTCGACACGCGTAACGCCGGGCACGTGCTCCTTGAGGATACGCTCGATGCCCATGGAAAGCGTCAGGGCGCTCATGGGACAACCGGCACAGGCGCCCTGAAGCTCCAGCTTGACGACGCCCTCGTCATCAACGCCTATATACTCCATGTCGCCGCCGTCGGCCTGTAGGTTGGGGCGAATCTCTTCAAGAACCTTCTTAAGCAGCTCTTCGTTAACAGCCACAGGGGCTCCTTTCTCACAATAACGCGGGCGCGCCCGCGGACAGAAGCTATGTTACTACAGCCGTGTACCCGCTCACGAGCCGTCCATGCGCGCGGACGCGACTTTCACGAGTAGTCAATTTGGGACGGGGCTCTTTTAGCTGCTTTTGCCGCCAGCTGGCGTTGCCACGCGCTACTGCCGAGCCCGCCCCTCGGTGCCGATGTGAACATCGACGATAACCTGGCGGTAGCTGATGCCACAGGAGTCGAGAATGCGGCGGCTGATACGGCCGTCATCGGTGTCGGCGTACTTGTTGTCCAGGTAGACGACCTCGCCCACGCCCACCTGAGCCAAAATCTTGGCGCAGTCATGGCACGGGAACAGCGTGACGTAGACCGTGGAACCCTCGAGGTCCTTGAGGGAGCCACGGTAGTTGAGCACGGCGTTGGCCTCGGCATGGACCACGTAGTTGTGCTTGTCCTGCAGCGGGTCGTCGCTCGTACCCCACGGGAAAAAGTCGTCGTTGAGCGCCGAGGGTGTACCGTTGTAGCCCACCGAAAGGATGCGGTGGTTGGTGTTGGCGATGCACGCACCCACCTGCGTGTTGGGGTCCTTGCTGCGGCGCTGCGCGGCGATGGCCACGCTCATAAAGAACTCGTCCCAGCTAATGACGTCCAGACGCTTGCCTGACGAAGTTTGATGAAGATCGCCCGACATGGCAGACACCTCCGTAATCGCAATAGTTTGACCCATTGTAGCAGGTGAAAGGTGGAGGCGTTTGTCCCGCCGGCGCCCTCACTTTTACACGCGGTGGGGCTTTTGGTTGATGCGATACAGCTCGGCGAGACCCCGCAGCGTCAGTGCGTCGTCTACCGTCAGGCTGTGGCCGACCAACGCCGCGAGCGCCTCGGAATCGTCGCCGGTGATGACAATGGGCACGCTGCCCTCCCCCGCCGCCTTGGTCGCGCGCATCTCGGCAAGCACCATGTCGAGCATGCCGTCGATGCGGGCTACCTCGCCCAAGACCACGCCCGAGCGCATGGCCTCGCGCGTGTTGCGACCGATCACATGCGTGGGCGCCGAGGGCTCGACCTGCGGCAGGCGCGCCGCAGCGGCCGAAAGCGAGCGGGCGCCAAGTGCCAGACCCGGCGCGATGACGCCGCCCACAAAGGTTCCGTGCGCATCGATGACCTCAATATTGGTCGTCGTGCCCAGGTCGATCACGATGCACGGAGAGCCGTAGACGGCACGGGCCGCCACGGCGTCGGCAATGCGGTCGGGGCCGATCTCGGCCGGGTCGTCGTAGTGGACGGGCATGCCAGTCTTGAGGCCCGGCCCCACGGTGAGCACGCGCCCCGTGCAGGTGCGGGAAAGAGCCGCTTTCCACGGGCGCTCGAGCGCCGGCACCACGCAACTCAGCACTGCGCCCGCGGGAACGAGCACACCCGGCACGCCCGCATCGGCTGACAGCGCGCCCATGACCTGCGCGAGCCTCATGCGAGCCTCATCGGCCGTGATGCTCGACGGCGTCGTGATCTCGCACGTCGCAAGCGGGCATTCCTGCGCCGCGGCCGAATCCTCGGCAAACAGGCCAAAGCGAATGAACGTGTTACCCACGTCGACCGTCAATATATATGCGCACCCATTAAGCATCGTCGGCGCTCCTTTCGTCTGCCCAGCAGTATATCGCCTACCCGAACCAGCCATCCCAGGTAGTCATTTTGGGACGGGGCTATTTTAGCTACCCCAATATGTCGGTTGATATTTGCCCCAATCCCAAATAATTCGTCGACTGTCAAAGGGTAGCTAAAATAGCCCCGTCCCAAAATGACTACCTTGCCGCTATACTGGTGCGCGGTCGTTTGCGAGCTCACCCGACGGCCCTTGGTAACCCGACTTCCCGCGCCGCATCCGTAGCGGCGCTCCCGGGGGAAGCGGATATACGCAAAGGAGTTCTATATGAGCAATCCCTCGAACCGCGCCTCGATGCGCGGGCAACTCACGCTGCGCGGCGTCGTCATCGGCGTCCTTGGCTGCGTAATCATCACGGCAAGCTCGGCCTACACCGCCCTCAAGATGGGCGCTCTCCCCTGGCCGATCGTCTTCGCTGCCGTCATCTCGCTGTTCTTCCTTAAGCTCATGGGCAATGCCAGTCTCAACGAGGCAAACGTCACCCACACCATCATGTCCGCAGGCGCCATGGTCGCCGGCGGCCTGGCGTTTACCATCCCGGGCGCCTGGATGCTGGGCTATGCCGACCAGATCAGCTGGCTCGACATGTTTATCGTGGCACTCGCCGGCACCATCTTGGGCCTGCTGGCCACCGCGCTCATCCACCGTCACTTTATCGTGGACGCCGCGCTTGAGTTCCCCACCGGCAACGCCGCAGCTCAGACCTTGCGCGCGACCGAGGCTGGCGGCAAAACCGGCAAGCAGCTCTTTGGTTCCATGGCCATCGCCGGCATCTATAGCGTGCTGCGCGACGCCCTGGGCGTGGTGCCCAGCATGCTGTGCACGCTCAACATCCCCGGCGTGACCTTTGGCATCTATAACTCGCCCATGCTGCTCTCCGTCGGCTTCCTCGTGGGCTTCGCCCCGGTCGCCTTCTGGTTTGCCGGCGCCCTGCTGGGCAACTTTGGCATCATCGTGGGCGGCACCGCTGCCGGTCTGTTCGACGTTGTGACTGCGCAGGGCATCGTCAAGTCCCTGGGCATGGGCCTCATGATGGGCTTTGGCGTCGCCGTCGTCCTCAAGGACATCCTGCCGCAGGTCGCCGGTATCGTCCGCGGTCTTGCTGCCGACAGCTCCACCGACACCGACGAGCAGTCGCTCATCTCGGGCTCCCTTAAGCTCGACGCCGGCATCATCGGCCTGGGCGCTGCCGCCATCGCCGTGATCATCGCCATCGTGCTTGACCTTGGGCCCGTTCCGGCAGTCATCGTGACGTTGTTCACCTTTGTCACCACCATCATGAGCGCACAGAGCTGCGGCCAGACGGGCATCGACCCCATGGAGATCTTTGGCCTTATCGTCATGCTCATCGTGGCGGCCTTCGCGCAGCTCGCGCAGGTCAAGCTGTTCTTTATCGCCGGCATCGTGGCCGTGGCGTGCGGCCTTGCGGGCGACGTCATGAACGACTTTAAGGCCGGCGCCGTGCTGGGCACCAACCCGCGCGCACAGTGGGTCGGGCAGGCCATCGGCGGCATCGTGGGCGCCCTGGTCGCCGCAGCCGTCATGGTCGCGCTCGTCACCGCCTATGGCCCGGACGCCTTTGGCCCCGACAAGAGCTTCGTTGCCGCGCAGGCAAGCGTCGTCGCCACCATGGTCTCGGGCATCCCGAGCGTGCCGTGGTTCGTTGGCGGCTTTATCGCCGGCATCGTCATGTACTGGCTCGGCATTCCGGCCATGATGATCGGCCTGGGCGTGTACCTGCCGTTCTACATGTCACTCACGGCATTCCTGGGCTCCTGCGTCAAGCTCGCCTACGATAAGTGGTCCGCCCACCGCGACGCCACCGCTGGTCTTTCTGACGAGGAGAGGGCTGCCAAGGATGCCGCCTTCCAGGAACAGGGCCTGGTTGTCGCCAGCGGCCTGCTCGGCGGCGAGTCCATCGTCGGCGTTATCCTGGCGTTTGTCTCCGTGGGCTTAAGCCTGTTGGGCTAAGTCGAGCAGCTGCTCGACAGCAACCATATTGCCTACGGCTTGCCCGGTCGGTAGCTTTCGCGGCTACCGACCGGGCTTTTTGATATCAACGCAAAAAAAGCCGACGCGCTGCGTATGACAGCGCGCCGGCCTTATCGGTTAAGCCATCGAAGCGCTCCTGCTATGAACCGAAGTTCGTTGCAGAAACTACGCTCGAAACGCTACATCTGCTTGCGACGACGATCACTCAGCGTCACACCAGCGGCCACGAGCGTAATACCGCCGATGACGAACACCTCGCCCGCAAGAGCGGAATTGTCGCCAGTCTGGGCGAGCGCGGCAGGCGCAGCCTGTTTCTTGGCAACGGGGGCCTTTGCAGCAGCCTGCGCAACCTGAGGCTTGGCCTTGGGATGATGCTTGTCGTACTCGACCTGCGCGGCAACCAGGGCATCCTTGGCATCTCCGAGCTCGGCAAGCGCGGCGGCATAGGCGTCGTTGGCATCGGACAGCTTGGCATCGGCATCGCTCAGAGCAGCCTTGAGACCAGCAGCGGCATCGACGGCAGCCTTATAGCGAGCGTAGGCAGCGTTCAGCTTGACCAGCTTCTCGTTGCCCGTCGTGCCCGCGGCAAGGGATGCCTTGTGGTCGACAGCCTCAAGATCGGCCTTGAGTGCCTCATCGTTGGCAAGCTCGGCCTTGGCCTTGAAGATATCGAGGTTCGCATCGACGACGGCTTCGTTGGCGGCCTCGAGCTGCTTCTGGGCATCGGCGACACCGGCGACGGCAGCGTCATAGGCGGCCTTGGCGTCGTCGACCGCCTTCTGGGCACCGGCGAAGCGCTCGAAGGCCTTGTTTGCGGTGGCAAGCTCGTCCTCGGCGGCCTTGGCCTTCGCCTGTGCGTCGGACAGGGTCTGCGTCTTGGCGGCAACTGCCTGCTTGGCGCCCGAAAGAGCGGTCGCGGCGTGCACATCTGCGGCCTGAGCCTTGTCAACGCCAGCCTGGGCAGTGTCGTCGGCCTTCTTGGCATCGTCAAGCGTGCCCTGCTTGTTCGCAAGATCCGTCTTGGCGGCATCGCACTTGGCGGCAAGGTCCTTGACCGAAGCGGTAGCGTTGTCATACGCCTCTTTGGCCTGATCGGACTTTACCTTGGCAGCATCGCGGGCGCTGCGAGCCTTCGCCTTTTGAGCAGCGGCATCGGTTGCCTTTGCCTTGCCGTCAGCAAGCGTGACGTTTGCCTTATCGAGAGCTGCCTGGGCAGTAGCGGCCTCGCCCTTGGCGGCGTTGAACTTGGTCTTGGGCGTCTTGACGTCGATACCCTTGAGTTTGGCTTCGGCGGCGGTGTAGGCGGACTTGGCGGCAGCAGTAGCGGACTGAGCCTTCTCGTACTCGCCCTTGGCGGTGTTCATGTTCACATCGGCTGCGGTGAAAGCGTCCTGGGCGGCATCCTGCCCGTTTACAGCTGCGAAGTAAGCTTCCCTAGTAGTTCCAAAGTTCTTCTGCGCCTCGGCGAGCTTGCCCTGAAGCTCCTTGAGTTGCGCCTTCTGCGCCTGCGTGCCGCCAGCGTTATAGGCAGAATCGATGTAGTCGTTGACGAGCTTCTTGAACTCGGAAACAGTGAAATCAGCCTGAGTGTCATCAGCGCTGTAATCGAATATGGTTACCTCGGAATCGGTGTTCTTACCGCTACCGGTCGCGATGCCGATAGCCACCGTAGCGGAATCGATAATGTTGAGATAGTGCCCGCAGGCGTCTCCTCTTTGATTGCCATTCTTATCTTTTGTACCGTGGTACACATCGTAATAGTTTTGGTAGATATAGTACGAATCATAGCGATGAGCCATGAGATCTTTGCCGGCCTCGCTATCCACACCGTACTTTTTAATCCAATTCTCGTAATTAACCTTCTCCTGAGTGTAGAGACCGGTGTAGGGCCAGCCCAGGGTATCCTCGGTCTCACCACCGGTATATGCACCGCCACCACCTGCGAGATTCTCAGCATTATCGAAGTAACAGTTCGAGTGATCCCAAATATTCGATGAATATGAGGCGTTGAGTGCAGCTGCTGCGGTCATGCGGAGGCTGACGCTGAGCGCCGACTGACCGTTCGCCTTGCGGAGGTTGTTCTGGGTGTCGAGATATGTCAGGGCGTTGCGCAGCTGTTCCAAGGAAAGCGGATTGGTGTCGCGAGACATGTCCTGATCGACGTAATCGTCATACCACTCGGCTTTGTCGTCAGCGCCGGTGAGTGTAGCCATTGCGTCCTTGGCGTTCGATTTCTGCATAGCCGTGAAATCGCTGCTGTTGCTGATGTAGGCCATAAAGCCGAGCATGCCCTTATTGATGACTTCCTGGTCAACGGTCATGTTGGACTTGAGGTCAGCAATCTGCTGCTCAAGAGCCTCAACCTGGACATTAGCAGCGTCATAAGCCTTTTCCGCGGCGTTCGAAGCAGCGCAGGCTGCCTCCCACTCACTGCGCTTCTGCTTGCGAACTTCGACAAGCTTATCGTACGCGGTCTTCTTGTCGGCCTCGGTCTGCTGGGCCTGCTCGTATGCCGTCTTCGCGGCGTCACGCTTACTGGCCGCGTCCTTGTACTCCTTGTTTGCCGCATCGTATGCAGACTGGGCAGATGCTACAGCAGCGTTGGCGGCGTTGGCCTTCTCCTGCGCGGCAGCGACGGCAGCCTGGGCGGCCTGCAGATTTGTCTGTGCGGTGGCGTCGGCATCCGTCGCGGCATTGAGCTCCGCCTGCGCGGTCTTGAGCTCACCAGCAGCAGCTTTCTTGGCGGCCTCAAGCGCACTCAGGTCAACACCCGTACCCGAGACGGCAGCATCGAGCGCGGCCTGCGCCTGGTTGAACTTCTGCTGGGCGTTATCGCGCGCGGTGGTTGCGGCTGCGAGAGCAGCGGCAGTCTCCTGCTTCTTGGCCTGGGCAGTCGTCAAAGCTGCCTCGGTATTCTGCTTTTCCTGCTGGGCGCTGGCCTCGGCAGCCTTGGCCTGGTCCAGATTGTCCTGTGCAGTAGTAACGGCCTTATTGGCGTCATCGAGCTTTGCCCGCGCGTCCTCGACGGCCTTCTTGGCGGCCTCGTACTCGTCCATACCCATGGCCTCGAGCTTGGCCTGGGCATCATCGAGGGCCTTCTTGGCCTCATCCTGCTTTGCCTTGGCGTCCTTGAGCGCCTGGGTCTTATCCTCGACACTCTTGTTGGCCTGTTCGAGCTGATCGTTCAGGTCGCCCAGCTTCTTCTGCTGCTGCTCGGTCTTTTCGACGGCTGCCTTAAGCTCGTCGATCTTCTCCTGAAGCGCGGCTACCTCGGCCTCGTTCTGCTCGGCGGCGTTATCGGTCACGGCCTGCGAGGCCTGATTCTTTTGCTGCTGTGCCTGCTTTTGAGACTGGCCCGCCGCGTCGGCCTTCTTCTGGGCGGCATCGTAGGCGGCCTGAGCGTCCTTGAGCTGCTTTGCCGACTCCTCGGCCAGCTGGGCAGCCGTCTTTACGACCGCTTGGTTACCGGCGGCAACGGTGTTCTCTACAGAACTACCCCCCCCTGAACAGAATCGCCGTTATCGGTTGACGGTGCGGCGATTGCCGCCAGCGGCGACATGAGCGGCTGAGCGATGAGGCCCGCCGTCAAAACGGTTGCGACGGCGCGGTTAGCAACGCCCTTGACGTTGGCAGTCTTGGCCCGAGGCTCAAAGTGTTGTGGACTGTAGTTTGCCATGGCTTTCTCCCTTTGACACGGATGTATCCATACGTATCAAACGGTAGCTGTCGATTTTTGAATTCTGTTGCGCAACATTGACGACCAGCGTATTTTTTGAAATTCACGCTCTCGTGCTTCACAGTTTCGTCACATTTGAAGGAGCTGGTGCATCATATTCTCGCGGGATGGAATTGAGCCTGTGATTTGCATTTGCTCCCGCGTCATCCGCCCTATCGGATTCTGCATCCAACAGACACCCCGCCCGCCACGGTGTAGAGTTAGGACAACGGGCGCGTTGCGCGGACCGCGCTGGAACGAGGTGGACATGGAACTCGACAAACAACAGATCAAGCGACTACGCGAACGCCATCACCGGCGCCACGGCATCCGCCCTGCCCATAGTGAGGCTGCCGAGCAGACTGGTCGCTTTTTAAAGCGCGCGTTCAACATTCGCGAGGGACGCGCGCCCTATCACGTGATCCGCAAGCGTTTTGTAAACGGGGCGCGTCTGACTGGCTCTCACCTGTGTATCCTCATCATCGCCATGCTCATCGCAAGCATCGGCCTCGATATCGATTCGGACATCGCCATCGTGGGCGCCATGCTCATCTGCCCGCTTATGGGATCGGTCCTTGCCATGGCATACGGCATCGCCACGCTCGACCGCGAGATCACCCTTGAGGCCGTCGCGAGCTTGGCTCTACAGATGGCCTTTTGCCTGGTCACGTCCACGTTGTACTTTAAGCTCTCGCCCCTTGGCACCACCACGGCCGCCATCATCGACAATTCGACACCGACTGTTTGGGACCTTGCCGTCGCGCTCGCGGGCGGCTTTGCGGGTGGCCTGGGCAACTCGCGCGACCAGGAACCCGCCACGCTCATCGCCGGCGTAGCCGTGGCGACCGCGCTCATGCCGCCCCTGTGCGCGGCGGGCTACGGCATCGCCATCGCAAGCGGGTCGCTGTTTCTCTCGGCGCTTTACGAGTTTGGCATCAATGTAGTCTTTATCGCACTGGCTGCCGAAGCCGTGCTGCTTCTTTTGCGCGTGCCGCTCAAGCGCGACCTGAACGGCGACGGCATTGTGACCGCCAAGGAAAACGCCGAGGTCAACGAGCTGTCACGCAAGGTGCGCCGCCGCATTATTGTGGGCACGGTGATTTTTGCCATCCCCTGCATCGTTATGACCGCGGGTTCCATTGGCTCGGCGCAGGCCGGCGTGCAGGACGGCTACGGCGTCACCGAAACCACGCGCGAGCTTGCGGCGGTGCTGCCGGGCTTTAAAGATTACACCGTCGCCGTCGAGACCTCGGCTACCGAAGGCGAGGAGGAAGGCATCGTCGAGCGTGAGATTGTCGCCCATGTGACGACAGGCGAGGCGCTTGGGGCACACGACCGTCACGTCGCCCGCAAGCTCATAGACCTCAACGTACCCGAACTCGATCGCGTGGAGTTCGATGTGAAGTGATGCAGAGCGCGGGATGAATGCTCGCACGGACGCAAGTTACGATGAGGCGCAGGCGCGATACGGACACGAGCAAATGGCGGGGCGCAGTTCGCACCCGCGCCCCGCTCGCCGTTTTATTGCCGTGAATCAACTGTCCAGATCGACATCGCCAGACTCCACCGTAAACGCCGGATCGGTACTCACAAGATAAAATCGGGTCACCTTAGTATTTCTAATTAGGTAAATCTGTCCCTGATTGCGTCGGCGCGATATATACGCAACGTGAACCGTGCCGAGTTCTTCGCCGTTTTCCTTCTTTAATATCAGGATGTTGGGGTCATCCGTACGCTTAAACTGCCCGTCAACGCAGCTGCCGTCTTTGTCAACCAGTTGCCACCGATGGTTATCCTCTTCAAGAAAGGCCAGGGTTTCCAGACTCGTCTTGTCATCCCGATAGTAACCGTCAATGGCAAACCCTTCGGAAGCGCATTCCTGCATATAAGACGTTTCTCGGCTTATAGCAAACAGCCCTGTAGCGCCCAGGAGCACAGCCAGGCAGACCACTGCAAGGGTTATCGAAATAGCACGGCGACCCATGTTAGCCCAACCGATAGTTGTTTAACGGAGCGCGAAACATACTTGGAACCTCCGATGTCAGAGGGAACGTCGCCAGCAGGCTGGCGACAACTATATGTTTCTGATATCAAACCATATGGCTGCTACTCGCGGAGGGGGCATCGGCGAACGGCGTGTTTTCATACTCCATTGGTCAAACCTAAGCGCGGCCCTACAGCTCGTACTTGCACACGCGGTAGATATACTTTTCGGCTTCCATCTCGTAGGTGGCGATGGGCAGTCCATAGCGATCGTACTCGGCAAAGGTCTTGGCCATGCCCGATGCCACGAGCATGCTATTCGAACCGCCGACGCGCTGCGCACTGCTCACATAACCCGAGAACGGCACTGCGATCTGGTCCACAAGCTCGTAGGTGCGTGCCATCTCGTCCACCGTAAAGATGCGCCCAAACGAATGCGAGCCGCGGCTGTAGTCGGTCACCACCGCGGCGCCCAGCTGACCCCAGTCGAACTTGGAATAGCTCTCGGCCGCACCAAAGTTGCTGTCGTACAGCAGCACTTGGTAGCGACCGGTCGTTCCCGTGTCAGAACTCGGCAGATACGTCACGCTGTGCTGGCCTGCATTGAGCGAGAAATCGACCTGGGCCTGCAATAACTTGTCTTCAAAGCCCGAGCCAGCCCATTGCCACTCCTTTCTATTTCTGGGTCCATCTTCTCACTGCTGGCGGCCGAAAATGATCCGTTTTCCTCCGTCCCCGACGGATCATTTTTTAGTACTTGAAGAAGCCCTCGCCCGAGCTTTCGCCCAGCTTACCTTCGTCGAGCATTTTCTTGAGGACGGACGCCATAGCCTTAAAGTTGTAGGGCATCATCATCTTCTTGAGCAGCGGGCTCACCAGGCCCGGCACCTTCTGATACTGCATGACGATGTTGTAGGCCGTCTGGATACCCACCGTGTCGAATACGCGGAACGGGCCCTTGGGAGCGCCGGTGCCACGCGTCCACGCGAGGTCGATGCTCTTGGGATCGCTCACGCCCGAGACGTACAGATCAAGGCCCGAAAGCAGCCACGGTACCAACATGGAGTTGAGCAGATAACCGTTCTTTTCCTTGTTGACGGGCAACGCCAGCATACGGATGTCGTTGGCAAAGTCGACGAGTTCATCGAAGTAGCGCTTGTCGGTCTGGTCCTGTGCCATGACCTCGGTCATGTTGTTCTTCCAGATAGAGTTGGCAAAGTGCAGCGACAGGTACTTCTCGGGGCGGCCGGTGTACTTGGCAAAGGTGCTCGGCAGCAGTGTAGAAGAGTTGGTGACGATGACGGTCTTTTGCGGGAGAACCGGGGCGAGTTTCTTGTAGAAGTCGATTTTTGCCTGGGTGTCCTCGGCCATAGACTCGATGACCAAATCGGCGTCGGCCACTGCCTTGGCAAGATCGAGCTCCAGCTTGAGTGTGGAGTAGGCGCGCTCAACGGCGGCGAGTGCCGCCTCTTTGTCGAAGGGCTTGCCGCTATCGGCGATACCGGAGCACCACTCGCCCGTGCCGTCCGCCATACCCTCGATTGCCGCGATGTACTCCTCGCGCACATGATCGATCTTGGGCTGGGTGCGGCCGATGCTGCCCTCGCTGCGCAGCCAAATCGTCACATCGAAGCCACAGTAGGCAGCCTGAAAGGCAATCTGGCTTCCCAGCACGCCGCCGCCGGCGACGCAAACGGTCTTGTAGCTCATGGAACGGTCCTCTCTTGCGTAATTCCATAGATGTGTATTTATTCAACCGTAAGGAGGCCACGAGCCGGGGGTGGGATCTATAAACGGACGGTATTTCGCGGCGAACGGCTACATTTGTTCATTAACTCTCGATTTTGAGGCCATTTTTTGGCGCTGCTGAACCGCTGTTTTCGGAAGTGCGGGGAAAATCGGGTTTCGCCGACCAGATCGGGTGGCGCGCGCAGACGTGGTGTAAGAGCGTCCTGAGGTCCGTCGCTGCAAGTCCCGATGTTACTCCTTCTTGAGACCGCGCCTCTCGACTATCTCGTCCACTATCTCCCTGGCGCGCCGCCCGAGCGCGCGGCGCCTCCCCTCTGTCGGGGCCGGCCTGTCCGCGGGCTCGGCGAAGCCCTCGGCGGCCGAGGCCTCGGAGAACACGCGCTGCTGGGACCACTGCCCCTCGGTCTCCATGAGGCTCGCGCACGTCAGGCGCAGCATCGACTCCCTCGAGGGGAAGGACTGCACGACCCTGTAGCGGCGCTTGATCTCGCGGTTGGCGCGCTCCTGGACGTTGTTGGTGCGGAGCTTGGCCCAGTGCGCCCTGGGGAAGGCCGTGAACGCCAGCGCGGAGTCCTCGGCCTGCTCGAAGACCTCGCCGGCCCTGGCGGACACCGACGCCACCCAGGGCGCCGCCTCGGCCCACACGCAGCGCGCGAGGTCGGGGTCGTCCTGGTAGACTGCGGCGTGCACGAGGTCCCTGACGGCCGCCTTGGAGTCCTCGGGCCTGCCCGAGCAGGCGCTCTGGAGGTTGCGCTGCAGGTGCGTCACGCAGCGCTGCCAGGCGCAGCCCTGGAACAGGCGCGAGACGGCGGCCACGAGCCCGGCGTGGCTGTCGGAGACCACGAGGCGAACTCCGGCCAGCCCGCGCTCGCGCAGCCCGCCGAGGAATGCCGCCCAGGAGTCCTCGCTCTCAGTGTCGACCACGTCGCAGCCCAGGAAGTGCTTGCGCCCGTCGTCACCCAGCCCGATCGCGGTCACGACGCCCTGCGAGACGACCGACGAGCCGACCCTGCAGCTCATGTAGGTGGCGTCGAGCCACAGGTAGCAGCACGGCGTGCCCGACAGGTCGCGGCGGCGGAACTCCGCCACCTCGGCGTCGAGGTCGGAGCAGAGGCTCGAGACCTCCGAGCTCGACAGCGAGGATATGCCCAGCTTGGACGCCACGCGCTCGACCTTGCGGGTGGACACGCCGCACACGTACATCTCCTGCACGATGGCGGCCACCGAGGTGTCGACGCGCGACCATCGCGCGAGCATGCCCTCGGGGTAGTAGGTGCCGTGCCTGAGCTTGGGTATCTCGAGCTCCACGTCGCCCACGGCGGTCTTGAGCGACCTGGGGCGGTAGCCGTTGCGGCTGTTCTCCCTGCCGTCGCTGCGCTCGTTGCGGCCCGCGCCGCACATCTGCTGGGCCTCGGAGTCCATCAGCGCGTTCATCACGCCGCCCAGCACCCTGCACGCGAACTCGCGCGCGTCGCCGCACTCCTGCCAAAGCCTCGCCGCCTCGAGGGCCTCGTCGCGGCCGAGGCGCAGTACACTCTCTTCTTGGGGCATCGCCTTTCCTTCCATTCGTCACCTTCATTACTCCAACGACGAATTCTAGGCGGTGTCCCCTCCCTTTCAAGAAAGGGAAGAGGCGGGGTATGCCCCGCCTCTTACACCACATCTCTGCGCGCTACCCCAGATCGGCTTTTTTGACAACAAAACCGCAGGTCGCGGGAGTCTAAAAAGGCGGTGTGCTCGGGAGGTTCGCGTTTTTCACCGTACTTCTGAAATACGAGCCCACGGAAGGCTGCAGCGAGATCATTTGCGCAACATATGTCCAGCAAAAACGGGTGGTAGCCGGTACGACTACCACCCGTTTGTCTTATATCCGGCTCGAAGTAGGCCAACTACTTCTTAATGCCGCGTCCCAGACGATTGGCGACCGATGCAACGGCCTCCTCGCTGGCCGGCCCACAGCTCACGCAGCCATCATGGGCACGCATCTGGCCGGTGACCTCATCCATCGCGAGCGGCGCCACCTTCTCAAGCTTAAAGCCCTTGCCGGCGCGCATGTTTTCCTTAGCCACGCTGATCATGAGCTTAATACGGTTGAGCTGGTTGACCTCGGACGCGCCGGGGTCGTAGTCCACCGCGACGATATTGCTCTCGGGATGCTGGCGGCGCAGCTCCTTGATCACGGCCTTGCCCACCACGTGGTTGGGCAGGCACGCGAAGGGCTGCGTGCAGATGATGTTGGGCGCACCGTGATCGATCAGGTCGAGCATCTCGGCCGTGAGCAACCAGCCCTCGCCCATGTTGTTGCACACCGAAAGCACCGTGCGGGCCTTGTCAGCCATGGTGCCGATGCGCTCGGGCGCCTCAAAGCGGCGGGACTTTTCGAGCATCTCCTCCACCGGCGTGCGCATCCAGTCCACGAGCTTGATGAGCGCCTGCATACCAGCGCGCGTGGTAGCAGAGCTTCCCAGCTCGTCCTTCTGCAGCTCGGCATTACTCATGGAGTACAGGAAGAAGTCGAGCAGGCCCGGCACTACGGCCTCGCAGCCCTCGCGCTCGATCACGTCGACCACATGGTTGTTGGCCGTAGGGTGGAACTTGACCAAGATCTCGCCGACCACGCCCACGCGCGGCTTGGTGCCCTCGCCCACGAGCGGCATGGTATCGAACGCGCGGATGGCTTCGCGGCACAACTTGGTGTAGTTATGCCTGTTGAACTTGGGCGCCAGCTTGCGGGCGCGCGCCATGTACTCCTCGTAGAGCGCATTGGCGGCACCGGGCGTAGCCTCGTACGGACGGCAACGATAGAGCATCTGCATCATCACGTCGCCAAAGAGCACCGCGTAGACTGCCTGCTTAAGCAGCGCCGGCGTAATCTTAAAGCCGGGGTTGTCCTCGCCGAGCGCCACAGCTGAAAGCGAGATCACCGGGATCTCGGGGTGGCCGCTCTCGCGCAGGGCCTTGCGGATGAGTGCGATGTAGTTGGTGGCACGGCAGCCACCGCCAGTCTGGCTGATAACCACGGCCGTCTTGGACAGGTCGTACCGGCCGCTCTCGATGGCCTCCATAATCTGACCCGTTACCAGAATCGACGGGTAGCAAATGTCATTGTTCACATAGCGCAGGCCGGCCTCGACGGCATCGTGATCGGTCGAGGGCAGCAGCTCCAAATTGTAGCCGGCACCGCGGAATACCTCTTTGACCAGGTCAAAGTGGATCGGCGCCATCTGCGGGCACAGGATGGTATAGCCCTCGTCACGCATCTGCTCGGTAAAGGGCACCTTGGGCCATGCGGTCGAGGCGCTCTCACGCTGCGCCTCGAACGTGTACTTGCGGCTCGCGAACGCGGGGGCATCCGTGGAGGGCGCCACCGGCGCGGCATCGCCCTGCTCGTAGGCCTTGCCCGCAGCCGTGGCCTCGGCCAAGCGCTCGGCCTCCTGGTCCTTGAGCGCTGCCATGAGCGAGCGGATGCGGATGCGCGCGGCACCTAGGTTGGACACCTCATCGATCTTGAGGACGGTGTAGATCTTGCCGCTGGCCTCTAGGATCTCCTGCACCTGGTCGGTGGTCAGAGCGTCCAAGCCGCAGCCGAAGGAGTTGAGCTGGATCAGGTCCAGGTCGTTGCGCATCGTCACAAAACGGGCGACGGCGTACAGGCGGCTGTGGTACATCCACTGGTCGACGACGCGAATCGGACGCTCGGGCTTCACGAGATGCGCGAGCGAATCCTCGGTAAAGACCGCAAAGCCAAAGCTCGAGATAAGCTCAGGCAGGGCGTGGTTGATCTCGGGGTCGTTGTGGTAAGGACGGCCGGCAAGCACAATGCCGTGGCCACCGTGATCCTCGACCCACTTAAGGGCCTCCTCGCCCATGGTCTGGATGTCCTCGTGGAAGCGCGCGTCGGCCTCAAAGGCAGCGTTGACGGCGGCATCGACCTCGGAGCGCGTGATCTTGGGACCGCGCACGCGACCGCGACCGGCTTGCGCATCGGCCACACGGTCGACGGCGAGCACCTGGTACAGACGGCGCTTGAGCTCGGTCTTGTCGTGATACGGCACAAACGGATACAGGAACTCGATGTTCTGCTCGCGGATCTCGTCAATATTGAGCGCCAGCGCCGTGGGGTAGCTCATGACGATGGGGCAGTTGTAGCAGTTGCCAGCGGTCGGATCCTCCTTGCGCTCCCAGCGCACGCACGGCATCCAAATGAAGTCGACATCGCGGTCGATAAGGTTCATCACGTGGCCGTGGCTCATCTTGGCCGGATAGCACACGCTCTCGGACGGCATGGACTCGATGCCCGCCTGGTAGGTCTTTTTGCTCGACTGGTCGGACAGCTGCACGCTAAAGCCTAGGCGCGTAAAGAACGCGTGCCAGAAGGGGTAGTTCTCGTACATGTTGAGTGCGCGCGGGATACCCACGGTACCGCGCGGGGCCTCGTCGGGACTCAGGACCTCGCGGTTAAAGAGCAGCTCGTTTTTCTTTTTGAAGAGGTTGGGGGCCTCGGTCTTCTGCTTTTTGTGGCCGGCGCCCTTCTCGCAGCGGTTGCCGGTGATAAAGCGCCTGCCGCCGCCAAAGTCGTTGACGGTGAGCTGGCAGTTGTTAGAGCAACGGCCGCAGCGGACATGCTTTTGCGTCACGGTGAGGTGCGCGATGTCCTCGGCCGAGAGGATGGTCGAGGTGCCGTCGGCGCCGGCGCGATCGCGGGCGAGCAAGGCCGCACCGTAGGCGCCCATGCAGCCGGCGATGTCGGGACGCACGGCATGAACGCCGGTGAGCTGCTCAAACGCGCGCAGCGTGGCATCGGACATAAAGGTGCCGCCCTGGACGATCACCTGGCTGCCGATCTCCTTGGGGTCACGCAGCTTAATGACCTTGAACAGAGCGTTCTTGATGACGGAATAGGACAGGCCGGCCGCGATGTCGCCCACCGTGGCGCCTTCCTTTTGCGCCTGCTTAACGCGCGAGTTCATGAAGACCGTGCAGCGACTGCCCAAATCGACCGGGGCCTTGGCATGGATGGCGGCATCGGCGAACGCGCGCACGTCCATGTTCATTGACACGGCGAAACTCTCGATAAAGCTGCCGCAACCCGACGAGCAGGCCTCGTTGAGCATGATGTGCTCGATAACGCCGTCCTTGACGCGCAGGCACTTCATGTCCTGGCCGCCGATGTCCAGAATGAACTCGACGCCGGGCAGGAACGCCTTGGCGCCGCGCAGGTGCGCGACGGTCTCGATCTCGCCGGAGTCGGCCTTGAGGGCCTCAATGAGAAGCGCCTCACCGTAGCCCGTGGTGGTCACGTGGCCGATGGTACAGCCGGCAGGAATGTGGTTGTAGAAATCGGCCATGATGACCTTGGCCGTGCCCAGGATGTCGCCGTTGTTGTTGCCGTACCAGGTGTGCAGCAGCTGACCGTCCTCGCCCACGAGCGCGGCCTTCATGGTGGTGGAACCGGCGTCGATGCCGATGAACACGCGGCCGGTGTAGCCTTCGAGCTTGCCCTTGGGGACGACCTCGGTGTCGTGGCGACCCTTGAACTCGGCAAAGTCCTCGTCGGTGGCAAAGAGCGGATCCAGACGCTCAACCTCGGCACCCTGCGTGTCACCCAGGGCATCGATGGCCCCGATGAGCTGCGGGAACGTGCTGAGCTTGTTGGACTCGTGCGCCATGGCGGCGCCGCTCGCCACAAACAGGTGGGCGTTTTGGGGCACAATGCGGTGCTCCTCGTCCAGGTTGAGCGTGAGGTAGAAGCGATGGCGCAGCTCGGAGAGATACTGCAGCGGGCCGCCCAGGAAGGCGACGTTGCCGCGGATGGGACGGCCGCACGCCAGGCCCGAGATGGTCTGGGTCACGACGGCCTGGAAGATGGAGGCGGCCACGTCCTCGGGGCGGGCGCCCTCGTTGAGCAGCGGCTGGACGTCGGTCTTGGCAAAGACACCGCAGCGGCTAGCGATGGGATAGATGGTGGTGGCGTTGGCCGCGAGTTCGTTAAGGCCGCTGGCGTCAGTGTGCAGCAGGGTTGCCATCTGGTCGATGAACGCGCCCGTGCCGCCGGCGCAGGTGCCGTTCATGCGCTGCTCGATGCCGTTGTCGAAGTAGATGATCTTGGCGTCCTCGCCGCCCAGCTCGATGGCGACGTCGGTGGCCGGGATGAGGGTCTCGACGGCACGCTTGCTGGCGATGACCTCCTGGACAAACTCCAGGTCGAGCCACTGGGACAGCAGCAGGCCGCCCGAACCGGTAATGGCGCAGGTCATTTGGGCCGTCGGCAGCACGGTCGCGGCACCCTCGAACAAGTCGCGGGCGCAAGCGCGGACGTCGGTGTGGTGGCGCTGGTACTTGGCGTAGACGATCTGGTTGTCGTCGTTGAGCACAGCGAGCTTGACGGTGGTGGAGCCCACGTCGATGCCCAGGTGCAGGTTGCCACGAGCGTTCTCGGGGTTGAAGATCGCGCCTTCGGGGGCCTGGGCGGCAGTGGCGGCTGCGGGCTCAGCGGCAGTGACGGGCTCGCTAGCGACGGACGTCTCCTCTGCCGCGTTCTTGGCCTCGGCAACCGCCTCGGCAACTTTCTCGGCAGCCGCGGTCGCGGCCTTCTGCGCGGCGTCCACCACGGCGGGCGCGGCCTCGCGCGCAGCAGCGACCATGCGGTCCTTGATGCCCTCGACGAGTTTGCTCATTGTCTCTCCTCTTAGTTGTTGGACTCGACGGTTGCGGTGGTGTCGACCGCGTCCTCGAGCTGCAGATTCAATAGCTTCATGCCGTATTCCGGCACGTTGATATCGATGGGTTGGCCATACAGGTCGCCGGGGCGCACAAAGGCGATAACCGTCATAATGCGCGCCATGGTCTCGGGCGATTCGGTGAGCCCACGCTCAAACCAGCGCTGAATCAGGCCGACCTCGGCACTCACGACATAGGTAACGTAGTAGTCAAAGAAGGTGCCCAGTGCCAGGCCCAAGATGCCCGTCTGTGCACGCGGCACCACGGCCTCGCGTGCGGTATCGATGATCTTTTTAATAAAGGCGGGGTCGCCGCCCGGGCCCAGTAGGGCCCCGATAAGGTCGCGATTAGCCGCAAGATAGCGAAGCAGCTCAACCGAACCGGGTGCCGGCTCGAGCTCGTCGATGTTGCGGTAAAGATCGGGTAATTGAGCTGCGGTGATAAGCTCCACCCGCTCGCGAATCTCGGCAAGCAGGCCGTCCTCGATCTGACTGATAAAGTCGGGGATATCGCGGTAGTGCGAATAGAACGTTCGACGCGTAAGACCGGCGCGCTCGGTGAGCGACGCGACGTTAATGCGCGAAAGGTCGCCGCTTTCGGCAAGCTCGCTGGCAAGCGCCTGGCGAAGGGCGCGCTGCGAGCGAAGGGACCGGCGATCACATTTCTCGAGCTGGGACAAGCGTCCTCCTTGTTACTCAGACTGTACGCTATTGCACAGTGCGAGTATTATTGCACACCGTGTGCATCAACACGTAAAGGCAATATTTGGAATGTGACAAAGGGACGGTCCCTTTGCCACATTCAGCGGTCGCCTAGGTTGTGCCAGTTGTGCCTGGCTTTTGAAGCGGCATTACCAATTGTCCAAAATGTCATTCGTGGGTAGAATAGTGTCGACGGCAGCCCAAGTTGTAGCTAGCTGGGCAGCGCCGTTGTTTGCATTAGGGGGTCAACGCCTTAGCGGCGGCGACCCCTTCTGTTGCGCTTCGAACGCTGCTTGAGTGCCTCGGAAAGGCCGACAAGCGCCGTGAAGAACGAGACCAAAGCAGTCAGAAGCCTCACGAAATCAATCAAATCGGTCATGGGCATCACCTCCCATCAGATGGAGGGCGTTGCCCGGCACATGGAGCTGCCGCCAACAGTATCAATTCTATCAAAGCGCAGTTAGATATGCGAATGTTTGTTCGTATTTCAAGTGACCAGCGTCACCTGTGACAAAGGGGCTGTCCCTTTGTCACATTATTCGATTACGGTGCAGGAATTCTGCTTGTGCATGGTGGCGAGCATGTGTTTGGGGACGGCGTGGACCATGCAACTGCCGATAGTCGCGCTCGCGGCGGCCTTAGCTGCATCACTACCGTTTTTGGTCGCGTAGCTGTGGCGGAAACGCTTGAGCATGGCAATGTCGTTACCGCCGTCGCCGTAAACCGCGACCTCGTCCTCGGCAATACCGTAGTAGCCCGCCAGCCAGGCCACGCTCTCGCCCTTGTTGCACGCCACGTCCGTGATCTCGAACATCACCGGATCGAACGGCGCGTTGACCACGCGGTCCGAGCGCTCGGCCAAATATGCCTTAAGGTCGCGCTCCAGCTCGGGCGAGGTCACGCGGCAGTTGATCTTGCACACATCGTGGCGCAGGATGTCACCGATCGACTGGTCGAAATACTGCTCCTCGTGATACCCGCCACGTGCACGCATACCGCGCATCACGATGCGCTTGATGGGGCTGTCCTTTTTAAAGCCCGCCTGGTGCATCTCGAACGACCCGCTCGAGAACATGCCATCGGGCGTGGAGCAATCAAAGCAAATGTCCGGGAACGCCTTGAGCAGCTCCTCGGTGACCTGTGGGTCGATGGTCCAGGTCTTGAGCACCTCGCCGTGGCTGTTGCGCACGATGGATCCGTTGGAGCAGCAGGCGTCGAGTGCCAGACCTGTAAAGCCATGCTCGCCGATTGGCAACGTCGAGCGTCCGGTCGCGGGAACCACATGCAGGCCAGCCTCGGTCAGCTCGCGAATGGCACGGCGGATGGTCCCATCCGCCTCGTGCAGGGCGTTCAGCAGCGTTCCGTCTAAGTCACTCGCAAACATCTTGATCATGGGCATGCCTCTCCTTCGTCTGCACGATATTGTAGACGAGAACGGGCGCGCCCCAAGAGAGGCACGCCCGTCAGGCGAAAGATTGTCCTACACCGCGGCGGAGCCGTGTTCGCCGGTGCGGATACGGATAACTTCTTCGACCGGCTCGACCCAAATCTTGCCGTCTCCAACGGCACCGGTGCGTGCAGCGTTGCAGATAATCTCGACAATGTCGTCGACATGCTCATCGGCACAAATGAGCGTGAACTGCACCTTAGGGATCGTGTTAACAAGCAACTCGTTGCCGCGCACGTATTCCTTCCAGCCATGTTGCGCACCGCAGCCCTGCACCTGGTTGATAGTCATACCACGAACATCGGCAGCAAACAGCGCGTCTTTAAGAACCTCAAGCTTCTCGGCACGAACGATCGCCGTAATTTTCTTCATAGTGAATTCCTCTCTTTAATAAAGAAATGAATTGCTCATTCATGTGGCACGGATTTTCCAAATGCCGCAAACCAACCTCAGAGATCAAAAAGTTCAACTGACTGGTCTTAGCAGGTTTCCCAAGTGCCGCAGATTGCCGTGAAAGAGGAGCGAAGCGTACTTAAGTACGTGAGCGACGATTGAACGGCAAGGTGCTGTGCTTGGGGAAGCTGCTAGTCGAGTCCGGAGAACGAGGGGCATGCGCTCTCGCCGTGTTGACTCGCGTCCAGGCCCAGCGCTTCGTCGGCCTCGTCCACGCGCAGGCTGCCGTGGAACAGCGCCTTGACCACCGCGGCGATCACCAAGTCGAGCACCAGTACAATAGCGACCGTCACCACAATGCCCAAAATCTGCGAGACGAGCAGCGACACGTCGCCCGTGTAGAACAGGCCACCCTTACCGGTCCACGAGAGCTCCGGCGCACAGAACAGGCCCGTGAGCACGCCGCCCAAGATGCCGCCGATGCCGTGGCAGCCGAACGCGTCGAGCGCATCGTCGTAGCCAAACTTGGTCTTAAGATGGCTGATGGCCAGGTAGCAGACAGGCGAGACGATCAGGCCCATGACCAGCGCCGCCCACGGCTCGACAAAGCCCGCACCCGGCGTGACCACCACAAGGCCCGCAACCAGACCGGTGCTGGCGCCCACCAGCGTGGGGCGACCGGTGTGCACGCGCTCGACGGCAAGCCACGAGACCATGCCCGCCGCGCTGGCCGTCACAGTGTTGAGGATGGCGAGTGCCGCCACGGCATTGGCCTTAAACTCGCTGCCGCCGTTAAAGCCAAACCAGCCAAACCAAAGCAGGCCGGCTCCCAGCGCCACAAACGGCACGTTATGCGGACGGTAGCTCACCATGCCAAAGCCGCGACGACGGCCGAACATTAAGCAGAGAATCAGGCCCGTAAGACCAGACGAGATGTGCACCACGTCGCCGCCGGCAAAGTCGAGCGCGCCGATGATATCGCCGATAAAGGAGCCCTCGCCGCCCCAAACCATGTGAGCAAGCGGCGCATAGACCACGAGCAGCCAAATGCCCAGGAAGGCCGTCGTGGCACCGAACTTAACGCGGCCGGCCAGGCTGCCCGTGACGATAGCAGCCGTGATCATGGCAAATGCCATCTGGAAGGCGATGTTGATGATCTGAGGGTAGACGACACCGTCCGCAGCATTGCCCTCGGCCGCCTGCAGCACCTGGTTGAGCACCGGCAGGCACAGCAGCTGGTCAAGGCCTCCAATAAACGGACTCGAACCGTCGCCGCCATAGGCCAGAGACCAGCCGGCAACAATCCACAGCACACCAACCAGACCAATGGCGCCAAAGCACATGAGCATGGTGTTGATGACATTTTTGCGCCTGGACAGGCCGCCATAGAAAAACGCCAGACCCGGTGTCATTAAAAACACGAGCATGGTGCAGATGAGCATAAACGTTGTCGATCCCGTATCGTACATTCGCTCTCCCTTGGTCGCATGAACGTTGTCGGCGCCCATAATGCGGCCGAGGGGCAACTGGTGTAGACCAGATACGGCGTTGTTAAACGCGGCGTTGTCGAATGGAAACGGCGCCGCAATCTTGGAAACGGCGCGGCAACGGACGCGAAACGAACGGGAAATACGCGAGCAAGGAAGCCGTGAGCGCGCCCGTCCCGGCTAGTGGCGGAACAGCTCGCGGGCTCGGTCGCGGAGATTAGTTGCTCGAATGACGCCTTCGTAGCGATTGATGCGCAGACGCGGGAAGGCGTTAAAGAAGCGTAGGTCGCGGCGGCTGAGCGACACGCTTGGCACCGGACGGCTCATGCGCTTGCCGGCAAGGCGACGACTGAGCGACGGACGCGGCATGTTCGGCGCGGCATCGGCCACGCGGCGGGCGGCAAGCGCCAGGCCGCGAGCACCATCCGCGATAAACGTCGGCATCGAAGCCTTCTCGCGCAGGGCATCGAGCGCGGCGTCACCCAGCTCGGCCAGCCACGCGTTAACGGCACGGCTACGGATGTGCGTCTGTGCCACCGAGTCAATCGTAGAATCGGGAATGCGCTCGAGCATTGAGTCGGACGCGTCGGCAAGCGACTCGTTGATGCGGTCGGCAAGGTCGGCCCGGACGCGCTCCAGCTGATCAGACAGACGCCGCCAGCTCGCCAATGAGCACAACGCGTCGACCATCATCGCGACCGCGACGATAAAGGCGGACAACCGCACAATCAGCACCGGCAGATGGCCAAGCAGCCCCAGCAATGCCGGCTCCACTAAACGGCAAATGTACAACGCACCCAGGCCAAACGCGCAGGCCCAGTACAGACAGATACGTCCGTGCAGGTTAAACGGCAGATGCGAATAGTCCCAAAAGCGAGCGCCCGTTGTTTTTTCCAACAGCACGCCTACGCTGTACTCAATCACGCTGCATACGAGCGCTGCAGCGACAAACTGGCTCGGGGCATCCGGAATCCCGCGCAACAGCAGCCAGCAGGCAATGCCGCCCGCGCCATAGATAGGGCAACACGGTCCCAGCAAAAAGCCGCTGTTGGCAAAGCGTCCGTGGTTGAGCATGGCGCAGACTGTCGATTCCCATGCCCAGCCGCAAAAACCGTAGAAGGCAAACGAGAGCACCAGCGCCGAGAGCGGACAGGCAGCAAGCGTCGCGCCGTCAAATGCCATGTCGATCGCGGTCCCCACCGTCTACCCTCTCCTCTTCTCGCTCGATTCTTTACTCACGCTATCGTCCGTCTCGTCCTTGCGCGGCAGGCGGCCGGCGACCGTCTCACGCAGAGCACACCATTTATCCGCCAGGCAAACAATCCACGCCTCGCGACACGTCGGCGGCACGGGCACCAGCGGAAACATATGCCGCACGATGATATTCCGCTCGCGCGGCGTCAGCTCAAAATCTTCCTCCGCGCGCGCTAGGGCAAAAAACGGGTGGCGAAAGCCATGCAGCCGATGGCTTGGGTCGGGATCGTGCCAATCGTAGAGAAAGTAATCGTGTAACAAGGCTCCGCGCAGCAGCGAGGCACGGTCGATCGAAACACCGACGCGGCCCAGGCGCTCGGCAAAGGACAGGCTCGTCCGCGCTACCGAAGTCACATGTGCATAGACCGTCACGTCGCCATGCTGGATAAACTCGCGCGTCAGGTCCAAGCGGCCCGCCTGGGCGAGCTGGCGGGCGGCATCGTCGACCTCGTGCGCGATTTTCTCGGCACGAACGGCATCGGACATGCTGCCTCCTTCCAGCGGCTCACGGCGGCAAGCCACGGCCTGCACGTATTGAAAAAATCATCATCGAATCTATCAGTATGGCATCGGACAAAACGTTTTGCCCCACCAGTTGGCGAATTACCGCGCCGCCGTCACATATCAAACGCCAAAATGTGCGAGACTGTCTTGTGCAATTGTGTCGGCCGAGGGAGCGCCGGCACTCGATTCGCATGGAGTAACCCACAACGATGCTGCTTACGCAAACGACAACGCCCGAGGACGTCAAGGCTCTTAATCGTGCCGAGCTCCCGCAGCTCTGCGACGAGATTCGCCACGCCATCCTCGAAAGCTCCGCCGCCGTCGGCGGGCACGTTGCCCCCAACCTGGGCGTCGTTGAGCTTACGGTCGCGCTCCATCGCGTGTTTAACTCCCCTGTCGACAAGATTCTCTTTGACGTTTCGCACCAGACCTACGCCCACAAGGCGCTGACTGGGCGCGCGTACACTTATATCGATCCGAAGCGCTTTGGCGAGGCCTCTGGCTTTGCCAATCCCGACGAGTCCGAGCACGACCTGTTCGCCATGGGCCATACCTCCACGTCGGTGAGCCTGGGCTGCGGCCTGGCGCACGCTCGTGACCTGGCGGGCGATGCGTACAACGTCATCACCATCATTGGCGACGGCTCGCTTTCGGGCGGCCTGGCGTTTGAGGGCTTCAACAATGCCGCCGAACTCGACAGCAACCTGATCATCATCGTCAACGATAACGACCAGTCCATCGCCGAGAACCACGGTGGCCTCTATCGCAATCTGGCCGAGCTGCGCGCCAGCAACGGCACCTGTGAGCGCAACGTTTTCCGCGCGATGGGACTCGACTACCGTTATTTGGACGCCGGCAACGACGTGTTGGCCCTCGTCGACGCGCTGCAGGAACTGCGCAATATCGATCATCCCATCGTGCTGCACGTCTCCACCGCCAAGGGTAAGGGCTTTGAGCCAGCCCAGAGCGACCCCGAACGCTGGCATCACGTGGGTCCGTTTGACATGGCAACTGGGCGCAAGCTCTGCCCGGGCCATCCGAGCGAGCCTGCGCCGCGCACCTATGCCGACATTACGGGCGAGGCACTCAGCGCCGCCATCGAGCGCGATCCGCAGGTCGTGGGCATCACGGCTGCCACGCCCTACATCATGGGCTTTACACCCGAGCTTCGCGCTACCACCGGCAAACAGTTTGTTGACGTGGGCATTGCCGAGGAGCACGCCGTGACTTTTGCCACCGCGCTTGCGCGCTCGGGCGCCAAGCCAGTCTTTGGTGTGTACGGCACGTTTTTGCAGCGCGCCTACGACGAGCTATGGCACGACCTGTGCCTCAACGACGCCCCCGCAACCATCCTGGTGTTTGGCGCATCAATCTTTGGCACCACATCCGAGACGCACCTCTCGTTCTTTGATATTTCTATGCTGGGCGCTCTTCCCAACATGCACTACTTGGCGCCGGCCTGCATGGAGGAATATCTATCCATGCTGAGCTGGTCGCTCGACCACCGCGAGCATCCCGTGGCGATTCGTGTACCGGGCATCGGCCTGGTGAGCCGTCCCGACCTTGCGCCTGCCGAAAACACCGACTACAGCGCCGTTCGCTACAACGTGGTGCGCCAGGGTCGCGACGTAGCAGTGCTCGCACTCGGCGACTTCTTTGAGCTGGGTGAGCGCGTGGCAAACCGTCTGACTGCCGAGTACGGCATCGAGGCCACGCTCGTCAACCCGCGCTTTGCAACCGAGCTCGACCGCGAGTTCCTCGATAGCCTTGCCGCCGAGCATCGCGTCGTCGTCACCCTCGAGGACGGCATCTTGGACGGCGGCTGGGGCGAGCGCGTGGCGTGTTACCTGGCCTGCACGCCCGTGCGCACGCGCACCTTCGGCATCGCCAAGGGCTTCCCCGACCGCTACGACCCCAACGAACTGCTTGCGCAGAACGGCATGACGGTCGAGAACATGGCCGCCGAAGCCGTAAGGCTGCTCAACGAGTAAAAAACCTCCGCAAGGGAAGCACCCCTGCGGAGGTTTTTATTTTCGCGACGCGATTATCTCAATTTGTAACATCTAGGGCCCGAATTCCCGTCTAACTGTTACAGATCGAGACGAGACGTCTTAGTCCCCGACGTTTGTCTCAATCTGTAACAGTTACTCGGCAAAAATGGCTGCAGATGTTACAGATTGAGACAAAACAGCAAGGCATGCCGTTGCATCGGCCAGAACCACCACAAAGGTGCCTGCCCTTTTTGGTAGGTAGAATTACCCATAAGACAAGTATGTTTCTGAGTTATTTCGTGTTGACCCATTTGAGCGCGATAGGGTATAACTCTACTCAACCGCTAGGGATTTTATTGAGAAAGGTGTTCTACCATGAGCAAGAACCTCTCCCAGCAGGTCGTTCTCGACCGCCGCGGCTTCGTTGCCGCCACCTTCGCAACCGTCGCCGGCCTTGGTCTTGCCGGCTGCTCCGACACCAGCGCCGAGGCCGACAAGGGTTCCGCCGCCGGCTCCTCCAAGAGCTCCGAAGATACCGAGGCTTCCACCACGCTCGACGCCAAGGCGTTCGACAAGCTCGTCGACAACGGCCCCAAGGCCGATGACGACGCCATCGCCGCCAGCACCTGGGCCACGGCCGTCAAGGACGCCGGCGTCTTTAAGATCGGTGGCGTTCAGACCTCTACGCTCTTCTCCCTCCTCAACGAGAAAGACGGTCAGACCCGCGGCTTCGACGCCGGTATCGCACAGCTCCTGTCCAACTACATTCTGGGCGAGAACAAGGTCGAGATCACCCAGGTGACCTCGGACACGCGCGAGTCCGTCCTGCAGAACGGCCAGGTCGACGCCGTCTTTGCCACCTACACCATCACCGACGAGCGCAAGAAGCTTGTCTCCTTTGCCGGTCCCTACTACTACACCCAGCAGGCTATCCTGGTGCTCGCCGATAACGACGACATCAAGAGCGTCGACGACCTGGCCGACAAGAACGTCGCCGTCCAGTCTGGCTCCAACGGCCCCGCCATCCTGGAGGAGTTCGCTCCCAAGGCCAGCCAGCAGGAGTTCAAGACCGACGAGGAGGCCCGCCAGGCACTCCAGCAGGGTCGCGTTGACGCCTATGTCATCGACAACAACATGCAGCAAAGCGCCCTGGTCCGCGAGCCCGGTAAGTACAAGATCGCCGGCAAGCCCTTCGGCAGCAAGGAGCCCTACGGCATCGGCCTGCCGCTCGATTCCGACGGCGTCGCCTTCGTTAACGACTTCCTTAAGAAGATTGAGGACGATGGCACCTGGACTGAGCTGTGGCAGATCTGCATCGGCGACCGTACGGGCGACACCAATGTTCCCGAGCTGCCCGAGATCGGCGCCTAGGCAGCGAGCCTGGTAACGGCCGCAACGAAACCATATGGAAACGCATGATCCGCTTTATTGCGATAAACTGTTTCCACACTGAGTTGTCGGGGCTTCCGTACACACGGGAGCCCCTTTCCTTATCGACGGGAGGTCCGCATGAGTCTCTCCGGGCTCTGGTCGCTCTATGGCCAGAACTATATCGACGCGCTGCTAGCAACCTGGGGCATGACGCTTGAGTCGTTTGCCATCGCCATGGTACTGGCCGTCGCCGTCACCGTGATGCGCGTGTCGCCGCTCAAGCCACTGCGCGTCTTTGGCGACCTGTATGTCCAAGTCTTCCGTAACATCCCCGGCATCGCGCTGCTCATCATCGTCGTCTACGCGCTGCCACCGCTCAAGGTCGTCCTGCCCTACCGCACCTGCGTTATCGTCGCCACGGTCCTTTTGGGCTCGGCCTTTGGCTCCGAGAACTTTATGAGCGGCATCAACACCGTCGGCGTCGGCCAGGTGGAAGCCGCCCGCTCGCTGGGCATGAGCTTCAGCCGTATCCTCGCCAAGATCGTGATTCCGCAGGCACTGCGCTCGAGCGTGCTGCCCATGACCAACCTCTTTATCGCCGTCATGCTCACCACCGCGCTCGGCAGTCAGGTGCCGTTGCAACCGCAGGAGCTCACCGGCGTGGTGAGCTACATCAACACGCGCTCGCTCGGCGGCGTCGCCGCGTTCTTTATCTCGGCGCTCGGCTACCTGGGCACGGCCTTTGTGGTGAGCCACATTGGCAACTACATCGATAAGAAGGTGAGGATCCTCCGATGAGCAAGCACTCCTCCCCTGCGCTTACCATGCGCGATGCGCTCTACGAGGCTCCCGGCCCCAAGATGCGCACCAAGATTCGCATCGGCACCGCCATCTCGCTTGTTGCCGTCGCCGCGCTCGCCGTCCTGGTACTGCAGCGCTTTTATGTGACCGGTCAGCTTTCGGTCCACTATTGGTATTTCTTTACGCACCTCACCACCTGGAAGTTCTTGCTTGCCGGCTTTGAGGGCACCGTTAAAGTCGCACTCACCGCCGGCGCCATCGCGCTGGTGCTGGGCCTGGCCCTTATGCTCGGCCGCACGAGCGACATTAAGCCGCTGCAGCTGGTCTGCCGCGTGCTCACCGATTTCTTCCGCGGCGTGCCGAGCCTGCTGTTTATCTACTTCTTCTTTTTGGTGCTGCCCCAGTACAAGATCTCGCTGCCGTCGTTTTGGATGCTCGCGCTGCCTGTCGCGCTCGCTGCGGCCGGCGTGCTGGCCGAGATTTTCCGCGGCGGCGTCAATGCCGTGCCGCGCGGTCAGGTCGAGGCAGCCCAGGCGCTCGGTCTCTCCAAGGCCAAAATCACCTTTAAAATCGTGTTGCCGCAGGCTATTCGGTTTATCATTCCGTCCTTGATTTCACAGCTTGTGGTCGTAGTCAAAGACACCACCGTCGCCTATGTGGTGAGCTACCCCGACCTCATGCAAAATGCCCGTGTGCTCATTACCAACTACGACGCCCTCGTGTCGGTCTACCTGGTTATCGCGGTCATCTACATCCTCATCAACGTCGCGATCAACAAGGCCGCTGTCTACGTTTCGCACAAGACCGGCGCGACCATCATCCGCTAACGCTTTACCATTTCGAGTCATAAGGAGCCGAGCACCATGGCACAGAGCACCTCTTCCACCGGCAATCAGCCGCTGATCGAGCTCAGACACGTCGATAAGCACTATGGCGATCTGCACGTCCTCAACGACATCAATCTCTCGGTCGACCGCGGCGAGGTCGTCGTTGTGATCGGTCCCTCGGGCTCGGGCAAGTCGACCATGTGCCGCACCATCAACCGCCTGGAAACTATCGACTCGGGCGAGATCCTCATCGAGGGCGAACCCCTGCCGCAGGAAGGCAAGGACCTTGCCCGCATGCGCGCCGAACTGGGCATGGTGTTTCAGCAGTTCAACCTGTTTGCACATATGACGGTACTGCAGAACGTCATGCTGGGACCGGTCGACGTGCTGGGCGTGTCCAAGGAGGAAGCTCGTGAGCGCGCCATGGACCTGCTGAGCCGCGTGGGCGTGGCCGAGCAGGCCGACAAGGTGCCCGCACAGCTTTCGGGCGGCCAGCAGCAGCGCGTGGCCATCGCCCGTTCACTCGCCATGCAGCCCAAGGCCATGCTTTTTGACGAGCCCACGAGTGCCCTTGACCCCGAAATGATCAACGAAGTGCTCGAGGTCATGGTCCGTCTGGCCCAGCAGGGCATGACGATGATCGTCATCACGCACGAAATGAACTTTGCCCGCCGCGTGGCCGACCGCGTCGTGTTCATGGCCGACGGCCAGATCGTGGAAACCGGCACGCCCGACGAGTTCTTCGACCACCCCCAGACCAAGCGCGCCCAGGACTTCCTCAACTCCATCAAGGGCCACTAACCAGCCACCCCGTGGGACAAATCCATTGAAAGTGTTGTCCCACGTCTCTCATGCGCCCTGTCACCTTCAGATTCGAAAGCCGCACCCATGATCGGAACCCGTACTTCCTCGTCCTACACCCCGCACGTCGACGTTGCCCCCGCTGACCGTCCACTCATCCTGGTAGCGCCGCGTTGGGAAGAAGCGAAGCCGTTTTTGAGCGAGACGCTCTCCCCCAACGAGGAAATCGCAAGTGTCTTTGTCGATGCCATTCTTGCCGCCGGCGGCCTGCCGCTGCAGATGTCCATCACCGAGGACATTGAGGTTATCCGTCATTACGTCGATATCGCCGACGGCATCGCTATTCCCGGCGGCCCGGACGTCAACCCCAAGCGCTGGGGCGACGAGCGCCCCTACGACCCCACACTGTGCTGCGAGATTCGCGATAGTTTTGAGTTTAAGCTGGTCGAAGAGGTACTCCGCGCCAAGAAGCCACTCTTTACCACCTGCCGCGGCACGCAGCTGCTCAACGTCGCCACCGGCGGCACCCTGTGCATGGACGTGCCGAGCCTGGGTGCGCGCGAGGGTCGCACGCAGTGGCGTCACACCCACGTGCTCAACGATCCCGTGCACCCCGTCGAGGTCGTGCCGGGCTCGCTGCTGGAACGCGCGGTTGGCGGGCACAGACTAATCCAGACCAACTCCGCACACCACTGCTGCGTCGACCGTCTGGGTAAAAGCACGCGCTTGGTCGCCAAAGCAACCGACGGCGTTCCCGAGTGCATCGAAGTCGAAGGCCAGCCGTTCTGCCTGGGCGTACAATGGCACCCTGAGTACACGTGGAAGACGCTCGAGACCGACTTTAACCTGTGGAAGTCGTTTGTCGAGGCAGCGGCAAAGGTTAAGCAGGCTCGCTAGCTCACGAACCGCATAACAGATAAGGGCGCCCCGCCGGCCACATGGTCCGGCGGGGCGCCCTTTTGCCTATACGCGGCAGGCACACAGCCCAAGGCTCACAACCTCTTACTCGCCCGCCTCGCGCAGAGCCGACATCGTAGCCGCATATTGCTGCTGCAGCGCATGCATTCCCTCGCGAGCGCCGTCAACGGCATCGGCGCCGCGCAGCGCCTCGGTCACCACGACCGCCGGCTCGTACAGATTATCGAATCCCAGGTTCTGGCTCACGCCCTTGAGCGTGTGCGCTGCCATAAACGCACCTTCGGCGTCTCCTGCCGCCATGGCGGCCTCCAGCTTGTCCATGCTCTCGTCATCCAAAAACTTGAGGGCAAAGCGGGCAAGCATTTCCTCGCCCATCAGCCGAGCGCACGCGTCATCATAATTAGCGCCGATCTTCTCATACGCCTCACGCATGGAAATCATGGATTAAAACTCCTTTGGTCAAACTAAATCGTGGGAAACGCGACAACGTCGGCGGGGCGTGCCAACGTCTCGGCAATACGGTCTTGCACCTCGAGCAGGCAGTCGAGCAACAGCGGGTTAAACTCACCGCACTTACCGTCCAAGATCATCTGGATAGTCTCCTTGTGCGGGATAGCATCCTTGTACACACGCACACTCGTCAGCGCATCGTACACGTCGGCCACCGAAACCACCTGTGCGGCGATGGGAATCTGGTTGCCCTTAAGGCCATCGGGATAGCCCTTGCCGTCCCAGCGCTCGTGATGCCAACGCGCAATCTGGTACGCATATTCCATAAGCGCATTGCCGACGTGATGGCGGCCCAGCTCAAGCAACATGTCGGCGCCCATCGTGGTATGCGTCTTCATAATCTCGAACTCCTCGGGCGTAAGGCGCCCGGGTTTGTTGAGAATTGCATCGTCAATCGACATCTTGCCGATATCGTGCAGCGCCGAAGCCAGGGCAATCGTAGAGCGTTCCTCATTGTCGAGGGAGATCGTGCCGCTACGCTGGACCAGACAGCCAAGCAGCAGCTCGGTCAGCTTCTCGATGTTCGTAACGTGCCTGCCGCTCTCGCCATTGCGAAGCTCCATAACGCCGGCCATGATGTCGATGAGCATGCGACTGTTCTTGACGCGCTCGTTGTACTGCTGGGACAGCAAACTCGTCAGGCGGCGCTGTTTGGCGTATAGGCGGATGGTGTTGCTTACACGCCGGCGCACGATACGGGAGTCAAACGGGCGGTTGATATAGTCCGAGGCGCCCAGCTCGTACGCGCGCAGAACCATATCATCGGAATCTTCGCTCGAAATCATGATGAAAGGCAGATTGTCGATACCCGATCAGCGTGACAGATCGGCCAGCACCTCAAAGCCGCTTATGCCCGGCATGACAATATCCAGCAGCACGAGCGACAACTCATCGCCATAGCGGTCGACCATGTCGAGCGCCGTACGACCGTTGGCGGCCTCGAGGATGCAATACTCGTCCTTGAGCATCTCGTTGAGAATGGCTCGGTTCATCTCGGAGTCATCGACAATAAGCACCAAAGGCTTTTCGCTTTGGAAGGCTTCGATGGAATCGGCATCGGTCACGACCGTACCGGCTTTTGCCTTAGCGCGGCTCAATAACTGGACAGCGCGGCCAACGCCCTCATCGACCGTCTCGCCATGAATGCGAACGCCACCAACACATGCCGTCAAGCTCACGTACTCATGGCCCGGAACAATCGTGGCATGAACGGCATCGGACACCTGATGCAGGCGACGGGTGAAGTCATCGGAGGGAATATTGGGCATGACGACCACAAACTTGTCGCAGCCGTAGCGCACAAGCTCGTCAGTCGAACGAATTCCGCTGCGTATGGCCGTCGCCACAGCACCGAGCGCAAGGTCGCCGGCATGACGGCCACACGTATCGTTAAAGACCCTAAAATCATCAAGGTCGATCACTGCAACGCCGGCATTCATGCGGGCGCTACGGAGCTTTTCCTCGTAATATCGGCGATTGCGCACACCCGTCAGCACGTCGGTGTAGACGAGGTCCTCTTCTGCAGCCTCTTGCTCATCGATCGGACGCACCATCAGCAGGACGTGAGGCTCGCCCTCGACCTTCAGAGGGCGCAGGCGAGCGCGGTACTCGGTACCATCATTGAGCAGCTGCTCCGATACATCATCGGAACCTGCCAAGGCCTCAAGACTTGACTGACGCAGACAAGGGCACCGATTGCCGGCGAGCAGGCAGTTAGGCTCGTTCTTAATCTGATCGGCCGACAGCAAACGCACCACGGGGTAGGTCTTCGCGACGCGGGCGACCTCGGCGGCAGCCTCCTCGTCGGTTAGATTGACCTCGTGATTATTGAGCATATGGGGCCCTTTCTATCGTTACGCACGGCAACGGTGCATATCAATTGGTACAAGGGTAACATCTAACAGCTGAAGGCAAACGCGCGATTATCGTTGCATTTTTATGACCTGGCAAACGGCGGTAATGGAGCCGCGGGCGCGCGCTTATGGGCGCATTCGTTAACAATGACGAAACGCTAACAGTCCCTCTCCCCGCAGGTCATCGAGCGTGCTAACGCTCCAAGACATCGCGAACGGCGTTTGCCGCCGTAACGGGGCGATCGCGCAAACCGTTATGCGCGCCCGGAATCGTCACAAGGGGGCAATCGAGATATTCGGCAGCCGCTCGCGTGCCAGCCTCGCGGGGCGTATCGACCGAAAGCTCGCCCAAAAACACGGCCGACACCGCCTTTGACGCGCAGGCGCGCTCCCAGTCGGGAGCATATGTCATATTTGTTCCGTATTCATTGGCCATGAAGCAACGACCATTGCGCAGGGCATGTTTGGCTTCCGCCTTAGTCGTCCCAGGAGCCTCGGGGTCCAAGTCGCCGAGGGCTCCCAAGAAAAGCCGGAGCGCCCTTGAAACCTTTCCAGCCGCAATCATATCGAGCAAAACCGGAGCTGCGCCCATGCCGACGCCTTCGGCCGACACAGCCGGCTCGTGCAGAATCGCACGGGCGACGAGATGGGGTTCGGCGCGAAGAAGCTCCAGCGCCACCAACGTACCGGCGCTGTGCGCAAGCACATTTGTCGGAGCACCGACGTGTTCGATCACGGCCTGCAGGTCGGCGGCCTGAGCGGCAAGATCATAGCTGCCGTCTGCCGCTTCGCTGCTGTCACCACAGCCGCGGCGGTCGTAGGCAATTACGCGGTAGTTGCGGCTGAGCTCACAAGCGATGCCGTCGAAAAATGTGCCGCCGACACAAGCGCCGTGCACGCACACCAAAGCAGGAGTATCAGGCGACACATCCGGGCCGGCATATTCGCGACAGGCAATCGTGGTGCCCGCATTCTCGACCGTAAAATCCATGTTGTGCCCCCATCATCAATGCCCATCCAGCTGCACGTCAGTACGGTTGGATGAACCCGCATTGCCTTACGACTTGTTAACAGATTAACTGTACCCGATCCGAGACTTTCTATGGCACGGCATAATGAGCGACGTGAAAAAACGAAACTTGTAAAGCAAGAGCCCGTACCTTGCTTTGGAGCCGATGCTATGCTTAGGCACAATTGTCTTGAGGAGCATAAGCCTATGTCTACGTTTTTGAATGCCAGCCCCATCTTTGGGCCCGTTCGCAGCCGTCGCCTTGGTCTCTCGCTCGGCGTCAACATGATGCCGGCCAGCGGTAAAATCTGCACGTTCGACTGCATTTACTGCGAAAACGGCCTCAACGCCGAGCGCCCCTGCCATGAGCCGTACAACACGGCCGCCGTGGTACTCGACGCGCTCGAGGCAAAGCTGCGCGAGATGGCAGCCGAGGGCGAGCTCCCCGATGTGATCACCTTCGCAGGCAACGGCGAGCCCACCGCCGCACCGGAGTTTCCGCAGGCCATTGCCGGCGCCGTCGCGCTGCGCGACGAGCTTGCCCCAAACTCCAAGATCGCCGTGCTCTCCAACGGCACGCGCGCCGACCGCCCCGAGGTGCACGACGCGCTCATGATGGTCGACGACAACATCCTCAAGCTCGATACCGCCGACCCGGCGTTTATCCAGCTGCTCGACCAGCCCGTTGGCCCCTACGACGTCGAGCACCAGATCGAGACGTTCGCAAGCTTTGACGGTCACGTTATTATCCAGACGATCTTTTTGACCGGCGAGTATCAGGGCAAGCCCATCGACAACACCGGCGAGGAGTACGTTGCCCCCTGGCTCGCGGCGCTTGAGCGTATTCGCCCACAAGAAGCGACCATCTACACGGTGGCGCGCGAGACACCGATCGCCGGCCTTGCCAAAGCAGCGCCCGAGGTGCTCGATGCCATTGCCGCACGCGTGCGCGCCCTCGGCATTCCCTGCCAGGTGAGCTACTAGCGCGGCCGCCCGCCAGCGGCCAAATTAGCCCCGTCCCAAATGAGCTGCTCTGCGGGTGGGCTATACTAGCTGCGGATGAAAGGAAGTTAGCCATGTATGACAAAGGACCCGTGCCCGGCCGCAACGACGCTTGCTGGTGCGGCAGCGGCAAAAAATACAAGAAATGCCATAGCGCCTTTGATGAGCGCCTCGAGCGCTTGTGGGAAGAGGGCTGGGAGGTTCTGCCCCGCACGCTCTACAAGACGCCCGCCGATATCGAGGGCATCAAGCGCTCAGCCGCCATCAACGTGGGCGTGCTCGATTATGTGGGCGAGCATATCGCCGCAGGCATGACCACCAACCAGATCGACCAGATGATCTATGACTACACCGTCGAGCACGGCGGCACGCCGGCCGACCTCAACTACGAGGGCTATCCCAAGAGTGTATGCACCTCGATCAACGACGTCGTCTGCCACGGTATCCCCTGCGATGCGGATGCGCTGCACGAGGGCGACATCATCAACGTGGACTGCTCCACGATCTTGGACGGTTACTTTAGTGATTCGAGCCGTATGTTCTGCATCGGCGAGGTCTCGGCCGAGCGTCAGCGCCTTGTCGACGTCACCCGCGCCAGCGTGGAGGCGGGTCTGGCTGCCGTCAAGCCGTGGCTGCCGCTGTCCGTGATGGCCGAGACCGTGCAAAAGACGGTCGAGGACGCCGGTTTTAGCGTGGTGCGCGAGTACGGCGGACACGGCATCGGTAAGGAGTTCCACGAGGACCCGTTTGTGGGCTTTACCACCGAGGCACCCGATGTGGACACCATCATGGCCCCGGGCATGGTCTTTACCATCGAGCCCATGGTCAACGCCGGAGCGCCCGACATCAAGATTAGCAAGGGTGACGGTTGGTGCGTGCGCACCAAGGACGGCAGCGATTCGGCCCAGTGCGAGGTTCAGCTCGTGGTGACCGAGGACGGCTACGAGCTGCTGAGCTGGTAGCTGTAGATGCGCCGGATGCTGACGGGTACGCTCGTCTTGCATCCGGCGTTTTTATTTGAACGTTTTGCCTGATAAAACCTGCCAAAATAAACCTGTCCCTTTTTGGTAGGTCAAGCGGAGAGGACTGCTTGTGAACATCCTGGTTTTGCTGCCCGTCAACAACCGTCATCGCGCAATTCTTGAGTCGAGCGCTCCGGGCGAGGACTTTATCTACACGAGCGCCGACGCCGCCACGCGCGAGCAGATCGCCGATGCCGACGTGATCCTGGGCAACATCGACCCTGACATGCTCACGGCATGCGAGCATCTCCAGCTGTTGCAATTGCAGACCGCCGGCTATGACGACTACCTTGTCGCCGGCACTGTGCCGACCGACGCCAAACTGTCTTGCTCGGTGGGCGCCTACGGCCAAGCCGTAAGCGAGCACATGTTTGCCATGGTGTTGTCTATGATGAAGCGCCTGCCCGGCTACCAGGACCTGCAGCGCGAGCATCGCTGGGAGGACTTGGGGCCGGTCACCTCGCTCAAAAATGCTAACGTGCTGGTGCTGGGTGCGGGCGACATTGGCGGCCACTTTGCCACGCTCTGCCGCAGCATGGGCGCACACGTCCGCGGCATCAAGCGTCATCCGCTCGTCTACCCCATTGTGTTTGAGGACATGGACGGCATGGATGCCCTGTCTGAACGCCTGGCGGAGGCTGACGTCGTCGCATCCTTTATGCCCAGCACACCCGAGACCCGCGGTCTGGCGAACGCCGAGTTCTTCGCCGCGATGAAGCCGGGCGCCTTCTTTGCCAACGGCGGCCGCGGCGATCTTGTGATTGCCGACGATTTGGTTGCCGCTCTGGAGTCGGGACATCTCGCCGGCGCCGCGGTCGACGTCACCGATCCCGAACCGTTACCTGAGACAAGCCCCTTGTGGGATGCGCCCAACATGCTCATCACGCCGCACGTCTCCGGCTGGTTCCACCTGGCCGCCACGCTCAACAACGTCGTCGACATCGCCGCGGAGAATCTGCGTCACCTGCAGGCCGGCGAGACGCTCCGCTGCTGGATCGAACACTAATTGTTCCGGCGTTTTGCCAAACGCCGGAACCCCTCGACGCTGCGAGCCCGCCAGAGCGGCAATCTGACGTTCAATCGTCGGGCATGGCCAAAAGGCCTATGCCCTCCTCTTTCACGTCACCTTGCTCGCTCTGGCGGGCTCTCGCTGACTTTTGCTCTACCTGCGGCGTTCCGCTGGCGCCGGCTTTATCTGCAGGCCCTAGCAGTTCCGTCTTGCCGCTGGCGTTGCGGCATTTGCCCAGATAAAACCTGCCAAAATAAACCTGTCCCTTTTTGGCAGGTTTTAGAGCTCCACGCTTTCGGCTCCGTTGATGGTTAGGTTGCGCTCGTAGAAGGCGGTGAGGGCGCGGATGGCGTACATCACGTCGCGCACGCCGCCGGTCTCGTAGCTCGAGTGCATGGCAAGTTGCGGCAGGCCCACGTCTACGGCATGCATGCTCGCCTGCATGTTCGACAGGTTGCCCAGGGTAGAACCGCCGGCCATATCGCTCTTGTTGGCAAAGGCCTGCGTGGGCACGTCGGCGTCATCGCAAATGGCCTGGAACACCGCGCGGCTAAAGGCATCGGTGCAGTAGTGCTGGTTGGCGGCTTCCTTGATGACGATGCCGCCGTTAAGCACCACCTGGTTGCGAGCGTCGCACTTCTCGGCGTGGTTGGGGTGCACGGCATGCGCATTATCGCAGCTCACGAGCATCGAGGCGGCAAGTGCGCGATGATACGACTCTTCGTCAAAGCCCAGCGATCCGTTAATGCGGCGCAGCGCGTCGGCCAAGAACGTCGACATGGCGCCCTGCTTGGTCTCGGAGCCAACCTCCTCGTTATCGAAGCAGCAGAAGACCGAAACGTCGCGCGCGTTCTCGGAACCCAAAAATGCCTGCAGCGAGGTATAGGCACAGGCCAGGTCGTCGAGCTTGGGCGTCGAGATAAACTCATCGGCCCAGCCCCAGATGCGCGCATCCTGACGATTGACCAGGAACAGATCGCGGCCCAGGATCTGCTCGGGCTCAACATCCAGCTCTTCGGCGATCAGAGCGTCAAAGTCGCCCTGCTTCAGCTCGCCGGCGCTGATGAGCGGGCACAGATCAATGGCTCGGTTAGGCGCAAAGCCCTCGTTAACGCCGCGGTTCATGTGGATGGCAAGGCTCGGGATAATAGCGACCTCGCGCTCGGTGGCAAGCAGGCGGCTCTCAATGCGGTCGCCCTCGCGCACCAGCACGCGGCCCGCGAGCGCCAGCGGGCGATCGAACCAGGCGTAGTCGATCATGCCGCCGTAAGCCTCGGTGTTCAGGCGCAGCGTCTCGCCCGCGCCGTCGAGCTCGGGCACGGCCTTGACCTTAAACGTCGGCGAATCGCTGTGCGACGCCGTGAGCTGAAAATGATAGTCGCCGGCAACGCCATCCTCGCCCCACGTCGCGGCCAGGTCCTCGCCCACCTTAAAGGCGATAACGCTCGAGGTGTTGCGCTGCGTGTAATAGCGACCGCCCGGCTCGATATCCCACGCCGCGTTCTCGGGCAGGTAGGTAAAGCCCGCCTCGTCGAGCTCGGCCATAATGGTCGCCGCCGTATGAAACATGCTGGGGCATGCCTCGATAAAGTCGATAAGGTCGTTGGCGGCCTCGATATCGTCGGGCGTCACGTGCGCGCTCTCGGGCGTTTCCTGATCCGTCATGCTCTCCCCTTTCGCTGGGTTGATAGTCCCTTCCAGCATACCCCGCCACGCCAGCGCCGCGCTCTTCATTCCATGTTTAATCCCGCGCCGCTCACCAAGTTGAGCCATCATGCCCGCGCTCCTTTTGCGACAATTGCGCTAACAGGACGAGAGGAGCAGTCATGAAGCCACGTAACATTGCCATCGCCTGCGGTGTCGCGGGAGTCGCCGTCGGCCTTGCCGCCGCCACCGGTATCGTTTACCGCAAGCAAATCAAGTCCGCCGCGTCGCTCAAACGCTTGACCGGCTACGCGGATGGCTATGACCTGTACGCAATCGACATCGCCTACGACTACGATCTTGATCGCATCATCGCCGCTGGCGTGCGCGACGACCAGGCCTACATCGATGCCGTGGTGGCGCAGGTGCTGCCCGGTGTGCCGGCACATGTCCAGGCGCCCCAGTTTGCCTGCAGCGCTTTTGTCGCCGTAGATGCCGAAGGCCGCGTGCGCACCGGTCGCAATTACGACTTTAAGGACGACACCTCGGCGCTGCTGGTGCGCAATCACCCACGCGGCGGCTATGTCTCCATCGGGTTTGCCGCCCTTAACAACCTGGGCGATAACACTCCGGTTGACTCCGTCGCCGGACGCGTCGCCGCAGTCATGGGCCCGTTTGCCCAGCTCGACGGTGTTAACGAATGCGGCGTGTCCATTGCCGTGCTCACCCTGGATTCCAAACCCTGTGACCAGGACACGCAACGTCCCGCCATCAATACCTCGCTCGCCATCCGTCTGGTGCTCGACCGTGCCGCCACCACGCAAGAAGCTGTCGACCTGCTTTCTGCCTACGACATGCACGCCATGGCAGGACGCGATTACCACTTCTTTATAAACGACGCCGCCGGTGACGCGCGCGTAGTAGAGTGGGATCCGCGCGATCCGGACCGCGCTTTCAAAGCGACTCCCGTACGCCAGGTTACGAACTTCTACGCCTGCTATGGCGACGAAGTGCTGCCCAACCAAAAGAATGGCGAGCTGGGCCATGGTAAAGAGCGCGCCGTCGCAATCGCCGATGTCCTTGACGCCCATGTCGGTGCCCAGGACGAAACGATTGCCTGGGAAGCCCTGCGCGCCGCAGCGCAAGAGCCCAATCCGGAAGACATCACCAGCAATACGCAATGGTCGGTCGTCTTTGACAATACCGAACCCGCCGCCGCTATTACACTGCGCCGTCACTGGGGAGATGTCGACGCCTTCGCACTGTAAGGAGCCAGGCCCGTCGACCTTACGCTCGCCTGACGTTGTTTACATTTCTATACGCTTGAGCTAACTCGTTTTGCCCCCGTACCAGCAGTGTGCGGGGGTAAACTTATGCGCATGTTATAACTTGCCCGGAAGGATTCATCATGCTTAGGATCGGTCTTCTTACCAGTGGCGGCGACTGCCAGGCGCTCAACGCCACCATGCGCGGCATTGTCAAAACGCTTATGACCAATAGCGAAGAACCTATCGAGATCTATGGTTTTGAGGACGGCTACCAGGGCCTTATCTACAGCAGGTTCCGCGTCATGACGCCCGCCGATTTTAGCGGCATCCTTACCCGTGGCGGCACCATCCTGGGCACGAGCCGCACGCCGTTCAAGCGCCTGGACATTCCCGAGGCCGATGGCGTTGAGAAGGTGCCGGCGATGGTCCACACCTATCATAAGCTGCAGCTCGACTGCCTGTTTATGCTGGGCGGCAACGGTTCCACCAAGACCGCCAACCGCCTGCGCGAAGAGGGCCTCAACGTTATCGCCCTGCCCAAAACTATCGATAACGACACCTGGGGCACCGAGTTGACGTTTGGCTTTACGAGCGCCATCGACGTCGCCACCAAGTGCATCGACGACATCCACACCACTGCCTCGAGTCACGGCCGCGTGTTTGTCATCGAGATCATGGGGCACAAGGTCGGCTGGATCCCGCTATACGCCGGCGTCGCGGGCGGCGCGGACGTCATCCTGATTCCCGAGATCCCCTACGACATGGACAACGTCATCAAGACCATCGAACATCGCATGGAGACCGGCAGCCGTTTTACCATCGTGGCCGTCGCCGAGGGTGCCATCTCCAAGGAGGACGCGGCGCTGTCCAAGAAGGAGTACAAGAAAAAGCTCGCCGAGCGCACAAGCCCGTCGATCGTCTACGACATCGCCAAGGAGATCGAGGCCAAGACCGGTCGCGAGACCCGCGTCGCCATCCCCGGCCACACGCAGCGCGGCGGTCAGCCCGACGCCCAGGACCGCATCTTTGCGACCCAGTGCGGCGTCGAGGCCGCGCTGGGCTGCCTACGCGGCGAGTTTGGCTACATGATTGCCCTGCGTGACGGCAAGATGTGCCACATGCCGCTCGAGGAGGTCGCTGGCAAGCTCAAGTACGTCGACCCCCAGAGCGATCTAGTGCGCGAGGCCAAGGCGTTGGGCATCAGCTTCGGCGACGAATAGCCTCGGCTGGAACTGCTCTCATCGGAGGCTCAGGGCTTACCTCCCAAATCGTCCTCGGACATGTCAGGACCCCGCCGTGCGCTTCGCGCGGCGGGGTCCTTCCGTCCTGCGGAAAGATTTGGGAGGTAAGCCCTGGGGCCTCCTGCGGTAACTAGGGAGGCCGAGGCTATTCGTCTTCTTGCTGCGGGTGCCTAGGGTAGGATGCGACGTGCATTTTTGGGAGTTTTCAGCAGCTGAGGATGCCTGCATACTGGATTTTGGGCGAGAGACAGGCGCCGCGGGCCGCATTCTGCAAAAAAAATGAGCGGTCCTCGAGGCGCCGGAGCTCAAAGTCAGGCTTTCAATGCGCTTTTGTGCGCCCGCTCCCGCACCCGCGGGCTCCGGGATGCTGAATACTCCGGAATTTGCACGTCGCCCCCTGGGGTACCCGCGGGCAAAAAGCAACCGCCCCGCCGAAATATGCAATCGGCGGGGCGGTTTATGCAAAAATGCGGTTGTGGTACATTACAGCTCGCTACAGCTTGAATCCCAGGCAGGTTACTCGGCGCTTTTGAGGGCACCGACCATGTCGATCTTGTTGAGGGTACGATTGGTGGCGAGGTTGACGATAAACGTAAAGCCAAAGGAAAGCACCACGGCGAGCACGTAGCTTAGCGGCTCGACCTCAACATCAAAGTACAGCGACGGCATCTGCAAAATGTACGTAAAACTCTCGGCCAGCAGGCTACCCAGCGGCACGCCCAGCGCGGCGCCAATTGCCGTGAGGATTAACGTCTCCTTGTTGACGTAGTGGTGCACCTCGCCACGGCGGAAGCCCAGCACCTTAATGGTCGCCAGCTCGCGCTCGCGCTCGGAGATATTCGTGTTGGACAACGTAAACACCACCACAAACGACAGGCACGCCGCCATAAAGGTCACGAGCACCACGACGGAATTGATGATAGTGAAGTTCGCCTCGTAGTTCTGCCAATGTTCGGCCGTGCTCGAGATGGTGAGCCAACCGTCACTCTTAAGATTCTTGCTAAACGCAATCTGGTCGGCCGACGAGCCCTTAAGCAGCACAAAGATGCCGTTAAGACGCGCGCTTCGGCCGAACGCGCGCTCATAGGTGCCCTGCGTCATATAGAGCGTGTTGCCCAAATAGTTGAGCGAGATGTCGCTGACTTTGACCTTGGCGACGTTGAGCGACGAATCCTGGACCTGCGCCGTGTCGCCCGGCTGAATCCCAAGAACCAGCTGTGAACTCTTGCTCAGATACACGTCTCCGTCACGCAAAGACAGTGGCTCTTTGGACTCGTCCTCGAGGCGCACATAGTCGTCCAGGTCGTTCGTGCGGTCATCGGGCACCACGATCAGCTGCACGGTCTCGCTCTTGCCGCCAAACGTAAAGGTGACGTTGTCGGTCATAATCGGCAGCGTCGAAGTCACGGTCACGTTGGAATCATTGGCCGCGCTGCGCTCATCCAATGCCGCGCACGTCTGCGAAAAATCGTCGGGATTGGCGACCGCCAGCAGATCGTAGCGTGTGATGTGGCCGTACTGCTTGGGCGAAAGCGCGACCGACGTGTCGCGAATACCCATACCGCAGATCACAAGCGCGGTGCAACCCGCGATGCCAAAGATGGTCATAAAGGCGCGCTTTTTATAGCGGAATAGGTTGCGTGCAGCGACCTTGTTCAAAAAGCCCATGCGGCGCCAGATAAAGCCGATGCGCTCGAGCAAGATGCGCGAGCCAGCGCGCGGGGCCTTGGGACGCATAAGCGAGGCCGGGGTCTCGGCCATCTCGTGGCGGCAGGCGATAATCGTGGCGCCCACCACGCCCACGGCAAACAGCGCCACCGACACGAGCGACGACACGATGTCGTACGAAAGCAGCATCTGGGGCAGTGAGTACATGTCGTCGAACACCGTAAACAGGAACAGCGGCAGGCCCACAAATCCGATGATGTTGCCGAGCACGCCGCCGATCAGACAAGCCCACAGCGCATAGTCCACGTATTTGGACAGGATGCGTCCGCGCGAATAACCGAGTGCCTTATACAGGCCGATGAGCGTGCGCTCCTCCTCGACCATACGCGTGGCGGTGGTAAGGCTGATGAGCACGGCGACGATAAAGAAGATGAACGGGAACACCGTGGCGATGGCCTCAATTGACGAGCTGTCGCTCTCCACGCTCGAGTAGCTTGCGATGTTGCCGCGGTCCTGGATGTACCAGGTGCATTCGCCCAGATCGGAAAGCTCGGCGCGGGCATCGGCAAACTGTTGATCGGCGGCGGCGCGACGCTGATCCAGGTCGGCTTGCGCCTGCGCACGCTCGTCGCTGCCCTCGGCCATGCGGTTGATGTTGTCCTGCTCAATCCCAAAGAGCATATTCGCCTGACGCTCAGCCGCGTCCAAGCTCGCCGGCGTGTCGACCGTCAGCTCCTGGGCGCGCGCCTTCTCACACTCCTCGCGGATCTTCTCGATATTGCCCTTGACCTCATTGATCTTTGCCGCGTAGGAATCCGAATAGGAGTTGAGGCTCTTGGCTCCCTCGACGATCACGTGGACCGCGGAGTAGGAAGAAGATGTCGCGGCGTCCTCGCTCACATAGAACTTATAGTCCGCCGCCGAAGCAGCGCGAAAGGCGTTGACTGTCGAGTCAGAACTTACATCAGTGGGGTCGAGGACCTCAGCCGTAATGGTGTAATCGCCCGCGGCAAACTGATCCTTGGCACTTTGGTTCGACGAGCTTGCGTCATTGGCGGCAAAACTCACGGTATCGCCGAGCTTTTTGCCCGAAGCCTTCAAGAACTTCGAAGTTACCGCGACCTCATCGGCGCTCTCGGGCAAATCGCCGTTCACGAGCACTGGCTGATCGATGTTCTCCTTGGAAAGACTTTGCACAACCACGCGCTCGCGCGTTGTGCCCACGGCGGTGTAGGCGGTCTCGGTGTAAATGCCCTCGGCCGTCTCGACGCCGTCGACCTCTTGGATAGCCGCAAGATCGTCGCGCGTAAGGCCATAGGTCGACTGCACGTTAATGTCATAGACATTCTGCTGGTCAAAATAGGCATCGACCGAATCGCACAAATCATCGCAGCCTGCCTTAAGGCCACACATCACGCTCACGCCAAGCGCGGTGATGACCACGATAGATAGGAAGCGCTTAAGACTGCCACGAATCGTGCGGTAGATGCCACGGCGAAATACCGTCGGCACCATATCGTTTGAGCTTTGAGCGGCGCGGTAGGTCGTAAAATCCTGCTCGCGCTCCGTGTTCTGCGCGTCGCGGCGTAGGCTGTTTTGGCGGTCTTGGTCCATGGGCGCTACCACTCGATCGTCTCGATAGGCACGGGATTTTGCTGGACCGTCTCGCTCTCCACGCGACCGTTCTTAAAGCGGATCAGGCGATCGGCCATGGGCGCCAGCGCGGAGTTGTGGGTGATGATGATGACCGTAATGCCCTGCTTGCGGCAAGTGTCCTGCAGCAGCTGCAAGATCTGCTTGCCGGTTTTATAGTCAAGTGCGCCCGTGGGCTCGTCGCACAAAAGCAGCTTGGGGTTCTTTGCCAGTGCGCGGGCAATGGACACGCGCTGCTGCTCGCCGCCCGAAAGCTGCGCGGGGAAGTTGGCGAGGCGCTCACCCAAGCCAACCTGGCAAAGCGTTTGCTCGGCATCGAGCGAATCGGGGCAGATTTGCGCCGCAAGCTCAACATTTTCGAGCGCCGTCAGGTTGGGGACCAGATTGTAGAACTGGAAGACAAAGCCGACATCGGCGCGGCGGTATTCCACGAGCTGAGCCTCGTTGGCGGAGCTCACGTCGCGCCCGTCCACCGTCACGGTGCCGGAGGTCGCCGTATCCATGCCGCCCAGAATGTTGAGCGCCGTGGTCTTGCCGGCACCCGAAGCACCCAAAATGATGGCGAGCTCGCCGCGCTCGACCGTAAAGCTCGCGCCGTCGAGAGCGTGGATGCGGGCATCGCCCTCGCCGTATGCTTTGATGACGTCTTTGAATTCGATATAGGCCATCGATCGGTTCCCATCTGGTCGGATAACTCTTTAGTATTACCCATTTCGCACCGACCAAAAAGGGACAGGTTCATTTTGGCAGGTTTTATATGGGGAAACGGCAGCTATAGATGAGGCGCCGGGGAGGCAGAGAAATCATCGATTGGGTCAGGCCGACCGCCAAACACAACGCACGCATCTCAATCTGTCAGCCAAATCATTCGAACAGCTGTTCGTTTCTATGATATGATTCAGCTATCTAAGCAGGCCAATACGCAGAAAGGCGGCCAACATGGCGTTCGACTTTAAGAAGGAATGCAAGGAGCTCTACAGACCTGCGAGCAAGCCGAGTATCGTAACTGTCCCGCCTATGAGCTACGTTGCCGTTCGCGGAAAGGGCGACCCAAATACCGAAGGTGGCGAGTATCAAAACGCCCTGCCGCTGCTTTACGGCATCGCCTATACCGTCAAGATGTCGAAGAAAGGCTCAAGGAGTATCGAGGGCTATTTCGACTTTGTGGTACCTCCGCTCGAGGGTTTCTGGTGGCAAGACTCCCCGAGCGGCGACATCGATTATGTACGCAAGGACGATTTCAACTTTATCTCGTGCATCCGCCTACCCGATTTCGTCACCCGAGATGACTTTGACTGGGCGGTCGCGGAAGCCACGACCAAAAAGAAACTGGACTTTTCCGCCGTCGAACTGCTTAAAGTTGACGAGGGTCTCTGCGTTCAATGCATGCACACCGGGCCCTACGACAACGAACCGGCGACCGTAGACGCTATGCATGAATACACGACCGAGCAGGGCTATGTCCCCGACTTCTCAGATACCCGTTTACATCACGAAATCTATCTCTCCGATCCACGCAAGTGTGCGCCGGAGAAACTTAAGACCGTGGTTCGTCATCCTATCAAGCGCGCTGAATAGCGTGGAGCGTCATTTCACGCGCTAGGTTTTAAGCCAGCCAACCAGCCGCCTCCTAGGCTGTCAAGCAATTATCTTGACGCGGCCCGTCGCATCTTATAAGTTTGTTTTGCTAAAGCTGGAAAGCCTCTCAACGATGCGCAACTCCAGCTCTTTTTCTATCAAGAGGCTTAATGAAATACCAGAAGTCGCGGATATCCATCAACGAACAAATAGCGCTATTGACAGAAAACAAGGGTCTTAAGTGCTCTGATCAAAGCGAACTCGAGCGAGCTTTGGTCGAAGCCAACCACTACAGACTGTCGGCCTACTGATTTCCCTACAAAACCAAATGCAAGTCCGGGATTACCATCTTTCGCGAAGGCACAACATTCGAAACCATCATCTACACGTATGAATTTGACCGAGCCCTCCGGCAGTTAATGTTTGATGCGGTCGGCAGTGCGGTCGGCAGAATTGAGATCTACCTCAGAAGCAGAATTGCCTATCTTGCCTCTGAGGAACGCGGGCCTTTCTGTTACCCAGATGTCGCCATAACGAGGCTCAACTCGGCATGCCCGTCGAGCTCTGCGCCGCACTGGGCTACGCAGCCGTCTTTGGCAGCGCCACCAATACGCTGCTCGCACCCATCCTTATTGGCTGCGAAGTCTTCGGCTTTGGTAACTTGCCGATGTTCTTTATTGTCTGCGTCGTGGCTTACCTGTTCAACATGGATAAATCGATCTACGCCCTGCAGGAGCGGGCGTAGATCGATGTCCAGGCAGGCGGTCTCAACCGGAAACGGCGTCCCACTCTGAGGCTGTATTCCGGGACACGGTTTCCGCTTGGGACGCCATTCGGAAAGCGTGTCCCGTTCTTTCACGGCGTCCTAGTTATGCAAAGTGTTCGAGCGTTATTCCTCGTACGCGCCCTCAAGCCGCAGCAGCCACTCCTTGCGATCAAGCCCGCCGGCATATCCGTTGAGCGATCCGTCGGCCGCCACCACGCGATGGCACGGCACGATAATCGAAATGGGATTACGCGCGACTGCGGCCCCCACGGCACGGGGAGACACAACGGGCGTTTCATTTCCCGGTACACGATGTCGAGCCGCAACACGCTGGGCGATCTCACCATACGTAGCAACCTCGCCACGCGGAATAGAAAGCAGCTCGTACCAAACTTCACGCTGAAACGCCGTGCCAATCAAATGCAACGGCGGCGTAAACCGAGGTTCCTGCCCTGCAAAATAAGCATTCAGCCAAGCCCACGAACGCTCAAGCACCGAAGACGCCGCACCATTTGCAGGACTCACCGACGACATGCCGCCAGCACCAGAAACTGCATCGGCGCCTTCAACATGTTCGGGATCTTCTTTGAGAAGCGTGGAGCCAAAATGCTCCTGCCCCTCAAACCAAAGCCCCGTCAGACCGCGGCCATCAGCGGCAAGCAAGATTTCGCCCAAAGGCGAAGCAAACGTCGTCGTGACCACCGGCGGCTCCTTTCAAAACTCCGCACCATAATACCGCGAATTGTGCAGACAACCCCAATCGACCCCAAAGTCACCCAAGGCAGCAGGCGCAAAGCGCCGAGGCCGCCGCTGGGACCAGAGCCCGCAACAGCCGCGCGCCCCCACATCAGCCCAGCGGCCTCAACCAATAACGGCCCCATCGTAGGCCGCCTGCAGCAGCGTCACCGCAGGCGGGGGCTGGGCTTAGTTTTCAAAACACTCCGCAGACCAGTGTGGCGCCTTGTCCGCAGCTCCGAAGGAGCAGAACAAGGCGCCACACATGGTCGAGGACGTTTTGAAAACTAAACCCGGCCCCCGCCGGACAGGTCATACTACTCGCAGAGCAGCTTAGCGATCTGGACGGCGTTAGTTGCCGCGCCCTTACGGATTTGGTCACCGCAGCACCAGAAGGTAATGCCACGCGCGGCCTCCGGGTTCGAGATGTCGCGACGCACGCGGCCGACCCAAATCAGGTCCTGGTCGGACGTATCCATCGGCATGGGGAAGCGGTCGTGCGCATCCTCGGCAGCCATATCGTCAACCAGCTTGACGCCGGGAGCGGCAGCCAGCGCAGCACGGGCCTCGTCAACCGTAATGTCACGCTCGAACTCGAGCGTGATGCTCTCGGAGTGCGAACGCAGCACGGGCACGCGCACGCAAGTGCAGTTCACGCGCAGCTCGGGCAGATGCATGATCTTGCGGCCTTCGTTCTGCAGTTTCATCTCCTCGGAGGTAAAGCCCTCCTCCTTGACGCCGCCAATCTGCGGAATCAGGTTGCTCGCGAGCTGGGCGGCAAATGCGCGCGGCTCGGGAATCTCCTCGCCACGGCCCAGAGCGGCCAGCTGAGCCTCAAGCTCGGCCATACCGGGAGCGCCAGCGCCCGAAGCCGCCTGGTACGTCGAGACGATCATGCGCTTCACGCCGGCGAGCTGATGCAGCGGCCACGTGGGAACCAGGCCGATGATGGTCGCGCAGTTGGGGTTGGCGATAAGGCCATGATGCCACTTGATATCGTCGGCATTGATCTCGGGCACGACCAGCGGCACCTCGGGATCCATGCGGAAGGCGTGGCTGTTGTCGACCACGACGGCTCCGCGCTTGACGGCCTCGGGCAGCAGCTCCTTAGCGATATCGTCGCCGGCAGCGCCGAGCACGATGTCGCAGCCCTCAAAGGCCTCGGGGCAAGCCTCTTCGATCACGATTTGCTCGCCGCGGAACTCAACGGTCTTGCCCGCGGAGCGTGCGCTTGCCAACAGCTTGAGCTTGCCGACCGGGAACTCCTGCTCGTTGAGGCACTCGAGCATCTGGGTGCCCACGGCTCCCGTCGCGCCCAAAATAGCAACCGTGTACTGTTTCATGCTTCCCCCTTTAAAGGTTGTGGCTTTTGCCCGCACGCCGAGCAGGCCGATTATTGTTGCCAGTTTATACAAGAACAGGGCGGGCACGAAACCAGCCCCGTCGAAACGAAACCGAAACGAAACGCCCCGCCGTAGATTTTTGAGACATGACCCAAAAATCTACCGAGCAGTCGCTACTTTTTGAGCGCGGCCAGGGTGGGATCGGCCGGCGCGGGAGCCTCCAGATCGGAGACCTTCACAATGCCGTTCTCATCGGAGAAGGCACGGTAAATGGTCCGAATCGCAAGGTCGAAGTCCTTCTCCTCGACACCGATAATGATATTGATCTCGTCACAGCTCTGCGAAATCATGCGCACGCTCACGCCGGCCTGGCCAAGCATGCCAAACAGGTGGCCCGAGATGCCTGCACGACCGCGCAGGTTACGGCCGACGGTCGCGATGAGCGCCAAGCCCTCGACAACCTCGATCTCGAGCGGCTCGACCTCCTGCTGAATGTCACCAACGAGCGAGTACAGCGAATCGTGCACGTCCTGCTCCTGCACCACGGCGCCAAAGCGGTCGACGCCGGTGGGCATATGCTCGACGGAAACGTCATAGCGCTCGAAGACCGAAAGCGCACGGCGCATAAAGCCAACGCGGGGCTTGGTGCGGTCGCGGGCAACGTTGATGGCGACAAAGCCGCGCTTGCCGGTCACGCCGGTAATGATGGGCTCCGCCTCGCCCTCATCAGCCGTCTCGCTAATGATGGTACCGGGGTCCTGCGGCGCATTGGTGTTCTTGATGACCAGCGGAATACCAGCCTCGCGCACGGGGAACACGGCCTCCTCGTGCAGGACGCTTGCGCCCATGTACGAAAGCTCGCGCAGCTCCTCGTAGGTAACGCGCGCAATGGGCTGAGCCTCGGGAACAATACGCGGATCGGCAGAATAGAAGCCCGAGACGTCGGTCCAGTTCTCGTACAGGTCGGCGCCCAGGCACTTGGCCAAGATCGAGCCCGAGATATCGCCACCGCCTCGATCGAGCAGCTTGATCTGGCCCTCGCGCGTCGCGCCGTAGAAGCCAGGCATAACGAAGCCGCCCTGCTGGCCATACTCCTGCACCAGCTCGGAGGTGCGATTCATGCTGAGCGTACCGTCGTGATGGAACGCCACAACCGTCGCGGCGTCCAGGAACGGTAGGCCCAGGTACTCAGCCATCAGGCGAGCGGTAAAGTACTCGCCACGGCTCACAAGCTCCTCGGTGGAGTAGCCGCCCGAGCGGGCGCGCTCGGCAAAGGCCGCGAACTCCTCACGGATGGGATAGGTGAGCTCCAACTCATCAGCGATATCAAAATAGCGCTGGCCGATGTCCTCGAGCAGCTCCTCACACGACACGTGGTACTTAACGTGCGCATTGACCAGATAGAGCAGGTCGGTCACCTTGGTGTCGCCCTTAAAGCGGCGGCCGCAGGCGGAAACCACCACAAAACGGCGGGCAGGGTCGGCGTCGACGATGGCCTTGATCTTTTTGAAGTGTTCGGCGTCGGCGACCGACGAGCCGCCAAACTTGGCAATCTTAATCATGGGCTGGAGGTTACCTTTCTAAAAAGCCTCTGCGAACCTATTTTGCGCGCTCTGATACCATGGTTTCACCGATTGGGACCAAGGCATCCGAGGAGCAGTGTTATATGGGAACTTATCATAGTACACGAGGACGCACTTTATCGTGCTCAAGTAAGGTGGCAATCCGTACCGGCATCGCTCCCGACGGGGGTTTGTTTGTCTCGGACGAGCTCGGCACCCAGCAGGTCGATATCAGCTCGCTTGCAGATAAATCGTACTTTGAAATCGCTCAAGATGTGTTGGGAATGTTACTGAATGATTACACGGCCGAAGAAATTTCGGCGTGTGTCGACGAGGCATACCGCGGCACGTTCGCGAGTGAAGAGGTTACGCCGCTCGTCAAACTCGACGCTGCGCCGGGCGCTGACGCCCCTCAGACCTATGTGATGGAGCTCTTTGGCGGTCCCACGAGCGCCTTCAAGGACGTCGCCCTGCAGATGCTCCCCCGTCTGATGGCCCGCACTTCCGCCAAGGACGGCGGCGCCGAGCGCATCATGATCGTCACCGCCACGTCGGGCGACACAGGCAAGGCAGCACTCGCCGGCTTTGCCGACGCCCCGGGCACGGGCATCACCGTCTTTTATCCCGAGGGCAAGGTCAGCCGCGTGCAGAATCTGCAGATGTCCACGCAGGAGGGCGGCAACGTCGCCGTCTGCGGCATCCGCGGCAACTTCGACGACGCCCAGAGTGCCGTCAAGCGCATCTTTGCCGATAAGGAGCTGGCCGAGCGCCTGGAGGCCGCCGGCACCGTGCTTTCGAGCGCCAACTCCATCAACGTCGGCCGCCTGGTGCCGCAGGTCGTCTACTACTTTGCCGCCTATGCGCAGCTGCTGCGCGCCGGCGCCATCGAGGCCGGCGATGCCGTGGAGTTCTGCGTACCGACCGGCAACTTTGGCGATATCCTGGCCGGCTACTATGCCAAGCGCATGGGTCTGCCCGTCGCCAAGCTCATCGTCGCGAGCGACAAGAACAACGTGCTGGCCGACTTCCTGACCACCGGCGTTTACGACCGTAACCGCCCGTTCTTCACGACCATCTCGCCGTCGATGGACATCCTCATCAGCTCCAACCTGGAACGCATGCTCTACTTCCTGTCCGATGGCGACTGCGAGCTTGTTGCCGGCCTTATGGAGCAGCTTGCCCAGACCGGCCGCTACGAAGTGCCCGCCGAGCTGCTGGCCAAGATCCAGAGCGTCTTTGGCTGCGGTTGGGCCAGCGAGGACGAGGTCCGCGCTGCCATCAAGAACTGCTGGGATGCAAACGGCTACGTGATCGACCCGCACACCGCTTGCGGCTATCACGTCTTTGAGCAGGTCGCTCCCGCCGAGGGCGCCAAGGCCCGCGTGCTGCTTTCGACCGCAAGCCCCTACAAGTTCCCGCGCGCCTGCTGCGACGCCCTGGGCCTCGACGTTCCCGAGGACGACTTTGAGGCCATGCACGTGCTCGAGCAGGCCACCAACACGGTTGCCCCGGTCCAACTCGCCGAGCTCGAGTCCAAGCCCGTCCGTTTCGAAGACGTCTGTGACGTCGATGAGATGGCCGGCTACGTCGAGTCCGCAGCAAAACGAATGAGCACCAACTAGACCCCTTATTAAGCGCCGGCGAAAGCCGGCGCACCTTCTTTCATCAGATAACCCTCGGGATGATGACGAACGCGCACAGCGTGCCTGGCTGTTTAGTTCGTCGTGAGTTCCGCACGCAAAGGAAAGCACTTAATGTGCTTTCCGTCTTGCGCAGGACTGTCCGAGCAGCGAACTAAACAGCCAGGCACGCCAGGAGGACCCACATGATCAAAATCACCGTCCCAGCAACAAGCGCCAACCTAGGCATCGGCTACGACACCCTCGGCATGGCCGTCAGCCTCTACTCGCACTTCACCTTCGAGCGCGCCGACAAGCTCACCATCACGGGCTGCCCCAAGGAGTTCCAAAACGAGAATAACCTGGTCTATGTGAGCTTTGTCGATGCGCTGGCCGCATGGGGCGAGCCGGCCTTCCCCGTTGCCATCGACATCCAGACCGACGTGCCCGTCGCCCGCGGCCTGGGCTCCAGCTCCACCTGCGTCGTCGCCGGCATCATGGCAGCCGCCGCACTGACGGGCCACACCGTCGACCGTGCCGAGCTTGTTCGCATTGCCACCGAAGTCGAGGGGCATCCTGATAACGTCGCTCCCGCCATCCTTGGCGGCGCCGTCTGCTCCTTTACGCCGACCGATTCGCTCCCCCAATGTCTGCGCTACGAGGTGAGCGATCGCTTGCGTTTTATTACCGTGATTCCGCCCTACGAGGTACATACGAGCGAGGCGCGCAAGGTCGTGCCGCAGGAGATTCCACTCTCCACCGCCGTATGGCAGATGGGCCGCATCGCCGGCATGACGCGCGGCTTGGAGACTGGTGACCTCGACCTGATTGCCGCCGCCAATGACGACCGCATCCAGGAACCCTATCGTCGCCGTCTGATTCCCGACTACAACGCCGTGCGCGACACCTGCCTTAACGGCGGTGCTAAGACCATCTGGATTAGTGGCTCGGGCTCGACCCTCATGGCTGTGACCGACGACACCATCGTGGCAAAGTTCCTGCAGGTCAAGCTGCGTGAGCAGTTCCCCAAGTGCGACACGCACATTCTGACGTGCGACACCGAGGGCGCTCAAATCGAGTACCTGTAGACATCGCCGATCGGTCTGTCCGGGCCACCCAGGGGCATCCCCTTAAAAACGTCCTCGCACTTGAGGCCCGCTTATCCTGCTCCTTCGGAGCTGCGGATAAGCGGGCCTCGTGCTGCGGAATGTTTTTAAGGGGATGCCCCTGGGTGGCCCTATGGTAACGTGACTGGCGATGTCTACAGGGACCCACGCTTCGAAGGGGCGCCGGGCTGAAATTATGGCCTTTTATTGATAGGGGCTCTTGCTAGGCTGGAGCACTTATTAGAGGCAGGCCTCGGCGATGCGGCGCTTGAGTTCATCGATGCCCACACCGGTTTGGGAGCTTGTGATGATCACGTTCTCGGCCGGGACGTTGAGATGCTTTTTGATGGCTGCTGCCTGGCGGGCCTGCTGGGTGCGGCTGAGCTTGTCGGCTTTGGTGAGGCAAACGATAAAGTTGAACTCGTTGCCCTGTAGGTAGTCGATCATGTCGTGGTCGAGCTTGCTGGGGTCGTGACGAATGTCCACCAACGAGACGACCAAGTTAAAGCTGCGCTCGGAGTCGAAAAAGTCGCCGATAAGCTCGGCCCAGCGGTCGCGCTCGGCCTTGGAGCGACGGGCGAAACCGTAGCCCGGCAGGTCCACGAAATGCACGTCGTCGGCCTCGAAGAAATTGATGTTGCTCGTCTTGCCCGGCGTGCTCGAAACCTTGACCAAGTTCTTGCGGCCAAATAGCTTGTTCATGATGGAGGACTTGCCCACGTTGGAGCGGCCGACGAAGCTCACCTCAGGGCAGGTGGACTCGGGAATCTGCGAAACCTTGCCGTAGCTGGCAACGAACTTGGCAAGCTGATAGTTAATGGAATCGGCCATGGACACTCCTTGGTCGTAGGTTCTTACAAATAGACGCGCTATTGCGCAGCGGCAATGCGGCGGACGATATCGAGTGTGATGTCACTTGCGACACGCGCGTACTCGAACAGATCGAACTCGCGCTCGCAAATTGCATCGTACGCCTCGTCACAATTATCGCTGATAGCGCGCAACACCAGGCAATCGACACCATTTTTGGTTGCGACATGGGCAATTGCCGCGCCCTCCATGCCGACACAATCGGCATGCGTCGCCTCGATAGCGTCGTTGCGCATGGTGGCGCCCGTCACAAAGCGGTTACCCGTGGCAATCGTGCCGACCAGGAACTGCTTGGTGCCCTCGTTCGAAGCGACTGCATTTTTCGAAGCGTCAACAAACCCACGCTCAGCAAGCACGTCGGCGGCAATATCGACCAGCGCGGGCGTCGAGCCAAACTCCTCGAGCCCCGGTGCGGACTCGGCGATAAGCGCGGTATCGGTATCCAGATAGCGTAGGCGTTTGCCAATGACCACGTCGTTAATATGGAGTTTAGGGTTTAGGCCGCCCGCAATGCCCGAAAACACAACGGCCTGCGGGGCGTATTTGCTGATGAGATGCTGCGTTGCGGCAGCGGCGTTCACGGTCCCCATGCCTGCCGTCGTGGCGACTACTGTCAGACCCGAAAGCCCACCGTTCACAACGGTCAAGCCCGCCTCCTGCGACTCATGCGTGCCACTCAGCTCTTCCTTAATCTGCGCAACCTCTTTTTCGAGTGCGCCTATGATCGCGATGGTTGCCATGCCATCCCCCAAATCCGTGCAAATTGCTTATCCACGGTATGGTACCAGCATTTTGGCTCAACCGTGTCAGCACCAAGCCGTTAGGCCAGTACAGCTCGGGTATCATAAAGGGGCAAAAATGGCTTGTTAGCCGATGGCCGACCTGAGCTCCGCACGGCGCTTTTTCATACCGGCCATAACGGCATTGCGCAGCTCGGGCATGCGCGCGGTATCCATCTGAGGTACGCCCTCAAGCTTATAGGGAATGCCCAGTTGCTCGTACTTGACGACACCCATCGTGTGATACGGCAGCATTTCCAGGCCCACCACGTTGTGCCATGGAGCGATGAGGCGACCGAGCTTCTCGCACTCCTCCACCGTGTCGGTAATGCCCGGCACCACCACGTGGCGGATAACGACCCTGATCTTGCGACGTGCAAGTTCATCGCCGAACGCCAAGATGCGTGCGGGATCGCAACCGGTCAGCTTTTTATGCTCGACCGGGTCGGCATGCTTAATATCGAGCAGTACCATGTCGGTCTCGTTGAGCACGGCATCGAACTTCTCGGGGTGGTTGGGGTCAAATGCATAGCCACAGCTATCTAGGCAGGTATGTACACGGCCATCGGGGTTGTTATGCATAGCACGAAACAGATCGGCCAAAAACTCGGGCTGCAGGAGCGGCTCGCCGCCGGACACCGTAATGCCACCGCTGCGATAGAACTCGTGGTTACTCTGGAACTCATCCATCAGGTGTTCGACGGTCACCATGGTGCCGCCGTTGACCGACCAGGTATCGGGATTGTGGCAATACGCGCAGCGCATGGGACAGCCCTGAACAAACACCACAAAGCGGATGCCGGGTCCGTCGACCGTTCCCATCGTCTCGATCGAATGCACGCGGCCAAGGGCAAACGCAGAGTCCTCGGGACGAGCGTCCACACCCTCAAGCGTCATTTCTGCCATTCGCGCTACCTTGCCTCTCCTTGGATGCAACCAATTAAAATGCCAGAGTCATTCTAGCCCATGCGTTTGCGTTTAAACGTCTCGGACTAGAACGGCACGTTTTAATCTATCCCCCATCACCATGGCTGGGGGCTACGTCGAGATGTCAGGCTGAAGAACGCTCGCCTGCGGCCTTTACGCCTTAAGCGTGAGCACCGCACCGAAGGCGGTCGGGCCGCAATGGCTCGAGATGACGCCGCCGACCTGAGTCCAGGTAACGTCCTTAAAGCCCAGATCATGCGCATAGACCTCCATGTCATCGCGCAGCTCCTGGGAAAGGCCCACCGAATACGCCAGGCCAATGTGCGAGTAGTCAATCTCGCCCTTCGCAACCATGTGGTCAATAAAGGCGCGGGCGCACTTGAGCATAGAGCCGCGGAACTTCTTGGTCGCCACGAACTTGCCGCCCGTCACCTCAATGCAGGGCTTAATCTTGAGCAGATGGGCGCCAAGGAATGCGACGTTGGACAAGCGACCGCCCGCCTTAAGAAAGGCAAGATCGGTAGGAACAAAGCCCAGCAGCACGCGGTCCATGACGGAATTCGTAAATGCAAAGATCTCGTCGACGGTGGCATCGGGGTGAGCCTCGATGTATTTGGCGGTCTCGACGACAACGAGCGACTGGCCTACCGAGACAAAGCGCGTGTCCATAGAGAACACGTAGTCGCGACCCTTGGCGGCGATCTTCGATGATTGATGCGAGCAGGTCGTGGCCTCGGAATACGCGAGATGCAGAATAGTCGCATCGGGCTGCTCAGCGTGAATGCGGTCGTACACGTGAGCAAAATCCGCAGGCGCGCAGCCGCTGGTCTTGGGCATCACGCCAAACTCGTTGCAGCGCGAATAAATCTCGAGCGGATCGATCGAGCCGTCCTCGACGGTCTCGTCACCAATCGTGACATGCATGGGCACGCGCACGATGCCGTAGCGCTCGCAGAGCTCCGGCGTCACATCCGACCCAGACTCAACCACGATTACGTACTTGCCCATTATTATCACGACCCATCTCGACATTGGCTTTTCAATACATGGCACGCGCCGCCGCACTGTTGCACAACGGCGTCCAAGCGCCAAAGAGACGCTGCCCCTTGCACACAACAAAGGACAGCGTCTCCCTGGAAAACTCCGTGCTTATCTAGGATTCCACACGGTTTATTAAGGAGGGTTACTTATTCCGCAAACGGTCGCTATATGCGGTAAGCGGTAGTTGGCCGCGACAACTGCGACACATTCCGTCCAGCAAATCCAATCGTGCTCCACGCACGGTTAATGCACGAGGCGGTAGAAATTCATCGATGCCGCACCCTCGGCGTGCAGCTCCATCGCCGGAACCGCCGGCGAATAGGTACGGCTCGTAAGTGCCGCCTCGCCGCCATTTGCAAAAATCTCGACCATCGTAGTGTCCGAAAGCACGCGCAAATCGCGAAGCTCGCTGAGCTCGATCGACCTCTGGTCGCGCCCATAGCCTTCGTCACCCATGTCGAGGGTAAGCATCCCGTCCGTATAGCGTACAAAGACACCCTTGCGGATTTCGAGCTCGACCATCTTGGCTCCCTCACAGGAAACCACAAAATCAAACAGGCGGCCCGGCTCCTCAACGGTTTCACCGCCTGTCGCGCGAACGCAGTCGCCGCGCATTCTCTCAATCTCGTGCGCTGGCTGCTGGCAGAGCTTACCATCGCGCATGCTCAGCTCTCTCGGCACCGTCAACGCGCACTGCCACCCGCGTGCCACCGTCGGGCTTTCTGCCGTCGCATCGGGACAACCCGACCATCCGATCATCAAACGTCGACCCGCAGCATCCTCAAAGGACTGCGGTGCGTAGAAATCAAAGCCGGCATCGACCATCGGGGGCATACCCTGTCCGGTGATCTTAAAACTCGGCGCCTCCCAATCGGCCTCGATGGGAAACCACACGCACTGGTGCGGATTGCGGTAACGCCAACCATCGGCGGGCACGCCCTGCGGACAGCAGACGAGAATAAGCTCGCCATCAAGCTCAAATAGATCAGGGCACTCCCACATAAAGCCAAACTTCTCGCCCGGCTCAATGCGCGTCGCATAGCTCCAGTCCTCTAGATCGTGCGAGGCATAGACAAGCACGCAGCCACGATTGTCTTTCGTACGAGCGCCGAGAACCATGTAGTAGATACCGTCGTGTTCAAGGATTTTTGGGTCGCGCACGTGCGTACCGATATCGTCGGGGTAATCGACCGGCCCAACAGCCATGCGCTTCTCGCCCAATTCGTCGGGATTCTCGGCAACCATATGAATTTGGTTTTGCTCACGGCCCGTCAACACGTAGTCGTAATCATCGCGGTCAAAATGCTTGACGTTGCCGGTATAGAAGTAGTGAATCTTGCCGTCGTGTACAAAGGCAGAACCAGAATACGCTCCGCTCGAATCCAAATCGGAATCGGGGAACAGCACAGGGCCGCGATTCTCGTACGTCACAAAATCCTTTGTTGTCAGGTGATTCCAAAGCACTGGACCGCCATGCGCAACATCGAATGGATCGTATTGGTGATAGATGTGATACGTATCACCAATCTGAACCAAACCGTTGGGGTCGTTGAGCCAGCCAAGCTCAGGCTCCACATGGAACAGGAGCCTATCGGGGTCGGACGCGATGCGAGCCGCCGTCTCATCCTGTCCAGCTCGCCACTGCTCATAGTCCGCGCGTGTCACCTTGTTTTTTTGATTAAACATCGCCATGACCTTCTCGTCTATAGGAAAGGACGCTCGACTCACACGAGCCGAACGCCCTTCCTCAAATGGACTTATCCTCAGATTACGCTGAACGGCCCAACTAGAAGCTGACATCGAAGCCAGCGCCAGCGCCCTCTTCATCAGTGGTCGGCACGCCCTTTGCCTTGTTGTAGGCAAAGATCAAGACGATCGGCACGATAAAGGCGATGAGATTGCCAGCCACATACCACACGAGCGTCTCGGGCGTGACAATGAGCAGGCCAAGCACGCCGGTCAGACCCTGACCGATGGCGCGCACCTCAAAGAGCTTCACGAAGGCACCGCCGCAGCCTGCACCGATGCAAGCGCAGATGAACGGGATGATCGAGTAGCGCATGTTTGCAGCGAAGATAGCGGGCTCGGAGATTCCGACCAGCGTCGGGATAAAGGACGACATGCAGATGTTGCGCTCTTTGGAATGCTTCTTATGAATGAGGTACATGCCGATGGCGCCGCCGCCCTGGGCGATAATGGAAACCGACCAGATGGCCTGGATGTAGTTGAAGCCAGTCGTGGCGACGAGGTTTGCCTCGATACCCTGGATGAACTGATGCGTACCGGTAACGACAAGCGGCTGCAGGAACGCGGCGAAGACAAAGGCACCAATGACGCCCATCCTGTTGTACAGGATATCGATTACGCCGCCGAGGACGTCGCCGATCAGGTTGTCGAGCGGGCCGAACACGGTGAACAGGGCGACGTTAGCAAGAATCAGGGTAACGGTCGGGACAAAGACGAACGAAACGACCTCGGGGATGTACTTCTGGGCAATCTTCTCGACCTTGGCCATAAACCAGGCAGTCAGGATTGCAGGGAACACGCCGCCCTGGAAGGCAACCATGGGAATGGAGAGCGGACCAAAGTTCCAGTACTCAGCACCCGTCGGGTCCATAACGAACGTGTTGCGGTTCATAAGGCTCGGGTGAACCATGACGATACCGACGAGGATGCCCAGAATCGGGTTACCGCCAAAACGCTTCACCGCGCTGTACATAACCAGAACAGGCAGGTAGTCAAACGTGGTGGCGATAATGGCAAAGAAGCTTGCGAGGTTCTTGAGGAACTCGCTGTGGTCGGCAAGGCTGCCCTCCATGCCAAAGAGGCCGTTGGCAACGATCAGCGACTTAAGGCCGATGATGATAGCAGCGCCGACGAAGGCGGGAATGATGGGGATAAAGATGTCCGAGAATACCTTGAGGACCGAGAAGAACTTGCCCTTCTTGTCCGCCTCGGCGCCCTTGACCTCGGAAGCGCTGATCTCCTTAACGCCCGTCAGAGCCATAAACTCATCGTAGACCTTGTTGACGGTACCGGTACCGAAGATGATCATGAGCTGGCCGCTGTTGTACAGCACGCCCTTGACGCCATCGATGTTCTCGAGCTCGGCCTTGTTGTACTTGCTCGTATCCTTGAGCACCAGACGCAGACGCGTAACGCAATGCGTGGCGCCCTCGATGTTCTCCAGCCCGCCGACGTTATCGACGACTTGCTGAGACACTGCTTTGTAGTCCATGTTCCTCTCCATTCCTTTACGAAATCATAAGACGTTTTGATGCCATTACAGAGACGCGATCGTTGCATTTGCGCACTTGAGCGTACCGTCGGTGACCGTCAGCGCCACACCCTGGCCCTGCTTATTGCAGAAGCGCGCGTTAAGCGCAACATCATCGACAAAGATGGTCGCGATATCGTCGTCAACGACCAGGCGCACATGATGAGTGCCCTCGCCCTTAAAGAACAACGGACGCTCGAGGCCCATGTTGTTGACCTGGAACCACGGATACTGGGGGGCCGCCGTAAACTCGAGCTTGCCCTCACGCAGGTTGGCGCGGAACTCATAGGCAAGACCGGACTCGGCGTCCTCGGCGAGCTTCACCGAGAAGCCGGCAGCGTCACCAGCGAGCTCGATGTCGGCGTCGAGCATATAGGTGGAACCGGCATCCGCGGCGAGCACCTGCTCGACCTTGCCCGACTCGCAGGAAAGCTCAAAGGCCTCGACTGCCTTAGCCTCGCCAAAGGCGCCAAGCATGCTGTCGGGGAGCTTGGTGCCGAGCGTTCCGTCGGCACGCTGAACGATCTCGAGGGGCATAAAGGTGCCACCCCACAGGTAAGAGCTGGGGTCACCGCCCTCGTCACGCGTAGGAACCCAACCAAAGAGAACGCGGCGCTCGCCATCAAATGCGGTACGCGCGGCATAGTACGCACGGCCATCGAAGGAATCGTCCGCAGGAGTGATCCAAGGACCGTTGATAGAGCGAGACATGCGGTAACGGGTCTTGTTGCCATCACTGTACTCGGAGAACACCAGATACCACCAGTCGCCCATCTTAAAGAGATCAGGCATCTCGAACATGGTGTACAGGCCCGGATTCCACCAGTCGCCCTGGAACTCCCAGGTATCCAGGTCCTTGGAGGTGAACTTGACCAGACGACCGGTCATCAGACGCTTGTCCTCGCCCACACGCGTGCCGAGGATGAGCATGTACTCTTCGTTCTCCTCATCCCAAAGCACAAAGGGATCGCGCCAGTTGCGGTCATCGTAACCTTCCTGGGGCGGAAGCAGCGTCTCGGCGATGTTCTTCTCCCACTTGACGGCGTCGTCACTCGTTGCGTGAAGAAGAACCTGCTTCATCAAGCGTGCGCGGACCTTATCGCGATTGCAACCAGTGTAGAGCGCATGGTACTTGTCGCCCACCTTAAACACCGTGCCGGCATAAACATACTGGTCGACTTCCTCGTCGCCGCCACGCTCAAGGCTCTCGCCAAAGTCCTTGTAGTTGACGAAATCCTTGGTCGTCGCGAGTGCCCAACCAAACGGCTCTCCGAAAGGACCGGGGTTTCGCGTGTCACGCTGATGATAGAGATAGAACGTGCCGTCCTCGCCGTACGGCATGATGTCGCCCACCCAAATTCCCTCAGGCTGGTAATACACCTTGTGCATCCGAGACTTCCTTCCCACGTGATACTAACTCGGTACAACTGCAAGATATGTCAATCGTTTTCATATGTCAAACGTTTTCACACCAATACGTCTTTTCGCAGTTCCAGTCGTCGGCAAACGGTTGACATATGCCGGCGAACGGTCAACAGAGGCGTTTGAGGAATTCTTTTGGCACGGGATGAACTACGCGGTTTTGCCCTCAATGAGTTCAACGGGGAGCTTGGTATTCGATTCGGGCTTTTCACCGTTAACAAGAGCGATGATGGATTGCGCCGCGAGCTCTCCGATGCGATCGATATCTTGACGAACGGTTGTTAAGTCAGGCATAAACGTCATAGTGCGGCGGGCGCCATCCGCGCCCACGACCTTAATATCGTCCGGAGCGCTCAAGCCGCGCTGCTTCATCACGTTGAGGCAGATGGCCGCCATCGTGTCGTCTCCCGCAAAGATGCCGTCAATATCGGGGTTCTCATCGAGGATCTTCGCAACGACCGCACTCTTTTCGTCATCGGACTTAACGAACTCGACCTCACGGACAAGCGCGGGCAAACCGGCCTGCTCCACAACATCGTGGTAGGCATCGGTACGCTTATTGGCAGGCATGCGCATGCGGCTATTGTTGCGCAGGCACAAGATGCGCGAACACCCGTCATCAATCAGGCGACGCGTGGCAAGTTCGCCGATGCCATAGCTGTCGCTCGCAATCTGAACAGAGGCCTCGCCAAGGTCGCAGTCGATACCAACCAGACTCAAGCCCATCTCGGCATACGCCTCGGCACCGATATTAAGCGAGTTGACGATGACGCCATCAACCATATTGCGTCGAAGCATGTCGATATAAGAGCGCTCAAGCTCGGGTCGATTGGCGCTATTGCACAGCAGCATCTTAAAACCGTTTTCGGCCAGGGTATGCTCAATAACTTGAACCACTTGGGCATGAAACGGACTGCTGACATAGGGGACGATCATACCGATAAGATTCAGGCGACCGTTGAGCATGGCACGAGCGATATCGTTGGGCGTATAGTTGATGCGCTTCATCGCGGCATGGACCTTATCGCGGGTCTCTTGGCTAATATAGCCGCGATTATTAAGCACGCGAGATACCGTAGTAGGCGAAACCCCCGCCACCGCTGCAACTTCCTTGATGCCAGGCTTAGCCGAATCCTTAGAACGAGCGCCCTCGCGAGCCATAGCACCCTCCCCCATCAACATGTCATACGTTTACATACGAACAAAGCATACCCCAACAAGAGCGGGAAGACGGTAACAGTACAAGTAAGTAAACGACTCATCCAAATAATTAGGAGAATTCCGCCTAAAGGGTGACTACACAGGACCCCCGCCGGGCCGCTTTGGGTTACTTTCCAAAACATTTCCGCAGGACGCAAAGGGCTCCGCCGCGCGAAGCGCGCAGCGGAGCCCTTTGCATGTCCGAGGACGTTTTGGAAAGTAACCCAAAGCGGCCCGGCGATCCTGCGGGAGTTAAACCCCTTTAGAACTTGTCGTGGAAGGTACGCGCAATGACCTCGTCCTGCTGCTCCTTGGTGAGCGTGTGGAAGTTCACGGCGTAGCCGGAAACGCGGATGGTCAGCTGCGGATACTTCTCGGGGTGAGCCTGAGCGTCGAGCAGCGTCTCACGGTTGAAGACGTTGATGTTCAGGTGGTGGCCACCCTTCTCGGCGTAAGCGTCGAGCATGTGGACCAGGTTATCGGCCTGAGTCTCGGAAACTTCAGAAACCTTCATAATGTGTCTCCTTCGATCGATAGGCGCCGGCCGAAACCGGCGCACTAATCAGTAATCGTTATTGTTAGTATAGCACTAACAATAGTTACTCGCCCAGCTGATCAAGGTCGATATCGCCAAAGAACACCTGATCCTCCTTGCCGAGCGCACTCGGGATGATGGAGAAGGTGTTGGAGATGCCGTCCTGAGCATCGCGGAACGGGAGCTTGGAAACCGAAGACAGCGAAGCGATGGCGCCGTGGCTATCGCGCTTGTGCATGGGGTTAGCACCCGGGGCGAACGGCTGGCCAGCCTTGCGGCCGTCGGGCGTGGAGCCGGTCTTCTTACCGTACACGACGTTGGAGGTAATGGTCAGAACCGAGGTCGTGGGCACGGAGTTGCGATAGGTGTCGTTCATGCGGATGTACTCCATGAACTGGTGCACAACGTCGTGAGCGATCTGGTCGACGCGGTCGTCGTCGTTACCGTACTTGGGGAACTCGCCCTCGGTCTCGAAGTCGACGATGATGCCGTTCTCATCACGGACGGGGTGAACCTTGGCGTACTTGATGGCGGACAGGGAGTCAGCCACGACGGAAAGGCCAGCGATGCCCGTAGCGAACCAGCGGTGCACGTGCTTGTCGTGCAGAGCCATCTGGATGCGCTCGTAGCAGTACTTGTCGTGCATGTAGTGAATGATGTTCAGCGAGTTGACGTACACGCCAGCAAGCCACTTCATCATGTCGTTGTACTTGGCCACAACGTCGTCGTAATCGAGCGTATCGCCCTCGACGGCGCGATACTTGGGGCCGACCTGCTTCTTGGAGACCTCGTCAACACCGCCGTTGAGTGCGTACAGCAGGCACTTGGCCAGGTTGGCGCGAGCGCCGAAGAACTGCATCTCCTTGCCGATGCGCATGGAGGACACGCAGCAGGCAATGCCGTAGTCGTCGCCGTGATAGACGCGCATGAGGTCGTCGTTCTCGTACTGGATCGAGGAGCTGGCGACGGAAGTCTTGGCGCAGAACTTCTTGAAGTTCTCGGGCAGACGGGTCGACCACAGAACGGTCATGTTGGGCTCGGGGCTGGTGCCCATGTTCTCGAGCGTGTGCAGGTAGCGGTAGCTCATCTTGGTAACGAGCGTACGGCCGTCAACACCCATGCCGCCGATGGACTCGGTGACCCACTGCGGATCGCCGGTGAACAGGGCCTGGTACTCGGGGGTACGGGCAAACTTGACCATGCGGAGCTTCATGATGAAGTGATCCACGAACTCCTGGATCTGCTCCTCGGTGAAGGTACCGTTGGCAAGGTCGCGCTCAGCGTAGATGTCGATGAACGTGGAGGTACGGCCGATGGACATAGCGGCGCCGTTCTGCTCCTTAACGGCAGCGAGGTAGGCGAAGTACATCCACTGGATGGCCTCCTGCGTGTTGGTAGCAGGGTTGGAAATATCGAAACCATAGGTCTCGGCCATCATCTTAAGCTCGCCGAGGGCGCGGATCTGCTCCTGCAGCTCCTCACGATCGCGGATGTTGTCGGCGGTCATGACCGTCGGGGTGGAAGCCTTCTGGGCCTCCTTGTCCTTGATCAGGTAGTCGACACCGTACAGGGCAACACGACGGTAGTCGCCGATGATGCGGCCGCGGCCATAGCCATCGGGCAGACCGGTGATGATGTGGGCCGAGCGGCAAGCACGCATCTCGGGGGTGTAGACATCGAAGACACCGGCGTTGTGGGTCTTGCGCTCGAAGGTGTAGCGCTCGACAACGTTCTCGTCGACCTTATAGCCGTGCTGGCTGGCAGCCTGGCAAGCGATGCGGATACCACCGTTGACGTGCAGAGCGCGCTTGAGCGGCTTGTCGGTCTGGAGGCCGACGATGGTCTCCTTCTCGCGGTGGGCGTTATCGATGTAGCCAGCGGGGTGGCTCACGATACCCGTAACGATCTTGGTGTCCATATCGAGGACACCGCCCTGCTCGCGCTCCTTAAGCAGCAGGTCGAGAACCTCGCCCCACAGCTCCTTGGTACGCTCGGTCGGGCCGGCGAGGAACGACTCGTCGCCCTCGTAGGGGGTGTAGTTCTTCTGGATGAAGTCTCGGACGTCAACCTCTCCCGTCCAAATGCCTTCCTTGAAGCCTTCCCATGCCTCCTGCATTGTGTAACCACGCTCCTAGTTACGTGTAATGCGGCGCTCTCTCACACCGCTGCTTATTGAATTCTTGAATGTTCGGCTTGCACTACCGGCTTCTTCCGTTCTTCACCACACGTTGGTGTAGGGAAAACGTTTATCCACCTTGGAACTACAACCCAAAACCCAAGATTTCACCCGTTTGAGAAGGATAACATAGCCACCCCCTTCATCATGGCTATTATATGTTTCTTTTTTTATACCATTAGGACGTTTTTAACAAATCCGCAGGAAATGCGAGCGTGAACAACTACCGTTCACCGATTTGTTTGGTTTTTTCCTTGCCTTTGTACGACGTTCACTCTAGCTGTTATGCCAGCTTTATCAGGGTAAAGTGTCCCAGAGACCCTACAGAAACTGCAGGGCGGCCACGGGATCCCCCGTGGCCGCCCTGTGGCGTAGCTAGTTTTTAGCTTTGATTGCCGCTTGGCATTAGGCGGCTGCGGCGGCCTTGTCGGTCGTTGTCTTGCTATCGCCGTTGCCCTGGCCCTCAAAATGCTTGTAGCACCAGCTGGTGACCAGCGGGGTCAAAATAGCCGTCACGATTGCGCAGGCAGCAACCTGTGCCGTAGCCGTCGCGAGCACCGCACCGCCATACAAGGCCTCGTTGACGCTTGCCATGGCAGCAGGCGTGGCCACATTGGCTCCGGCGCAGCTCGAAATGGCCGCACCTGCGACACCCGTACCGCCCGTGAGCTTATCGACCGCGATAACGGGAATTGCAAAGACCACCGAGCAGATCACGCCGAGCAGAATACCGGGGAGACCGCCATTAATGAGCTGGCCAAAGGTCATGGTCGAGCCCATGGCAAAGAAGACGAGCACGATGACGGCGGAAAGTGCCGGTGCCATCATCTTCTTAAAGCTCGGGAAGAGGTTGCCCAGAATAATGCCGACGACGATCGGTAGGATGGCGCCCACGAGCGACCAGCCGATCGGAGCCTGACCGGCAGCGCCGAGCACGATCATCGTGACCGGAGGGCCGACAACCAGCGTGGTGATGGCGACGGCGCCACGCTCGGCCTCATTGCCCATGGTGCCCATCAGACCAGCGTACATAGCGTTGTTGGCGCCGGTGCAAGCCGCCAGCATCACCATAGCAGAGATGCCAAACAGGTTGTCGTTGAACACATAAAGGATGAGCAGCGACACGGCAACGACCACGATCTGCTTGACGGCGATGATGATGGCGCCGCGTGCAGCGGCGGCAGGAGCACTCTTAAACGAAATCGTCGTACCGACGATGAGCAAAAAAGCGCCCACGAGCGGGCCTGCGCCCTGCTGGGTCATACCAAGCGTAAAGCTGCCGAGCGTTTTGAACAGGTCGGGGAATAGCGTGTTGAGCAGGCAGCCCAGCAAAAGCGGCACCAAAATATTGGCACCCGGGATGGAGGACATCTTAAAGAACGGCTCCTTTGCCGCCGGCGCCTCCACCGCAGTCGATTCACTCATATATATCTCCTTTGGATGCATGCGAATCGTAGCCGCACGCGCCTATGTCAGAAAGAAGGCGACGGTCCCGAGTCGCAGGAGCCGTCGCCGAATAATCATCGCGGGGTATTACCCGTCCAGGACGATGCCGCCGTCGCAGTCACCGATCTCGCCGTTCACGAAGCTGGCGAGGTCGGAAGCGAAGAACAGCACCATCTGCGCAGGCTCGCTGGCCTGGGCAGCGCGGCCCAGAGGAATACCGTTGATGATGCGCTGAGAGTTCTCGTCAGAGAGAATCGAGGTCATATCGGTCAACGTGAGCGACGGGCACACGGCGTTGCAGCGAACGCCAAACTTGCCGCCCTCCTTGGCGACCGCCTTGGTAAGGCCGTTGACACCGGCCTTGGAGCTCGCGTAGGCAGCGGTGCCAAGCAGGCCGCCGCCGATCTTGCCAGCAACGGAGCTCACGTTGACGATAGTGCCGGCATGCGCCGCCTTAAAGTGCGGGTACACGGCGTTCATCATAGTGAAGGTACCGTTGAGGTTGATATCGATAGTGCGGCGCCACTCGGTGTCATCGATCTCGTCGAACTTCTTGGTGCTGATGACACCGGCGCAGTTGATCAGGATGTTGGTTTGCGGCAGGTCCGTAAAAATCTGCTCGACGGTCTCGCGCGCCTTGGGTGCATCAGCGACATCGAGCTGATAGAACTTGTTGCCCTCGCCAAGCTCGGCCACCGCGGCCTCGCCCTTAGCAGCGTTCCTTGCGATGAGCGCGACGTGTCCGCCGCCCGCGACGATGCCCTTGGCGATCTCGAGGCCAATGCCCTGAGTGCCGCCCGTGACAATCGCGGTCTTGCCCGTGAAGTCAAATGCCATGACTCCATCCCCCTTTAATTTAGGTGTCTCCTTGCGGGAAGTTGGAGCATCGCACGTGGCGATTATATGAGTCCCAGTCGTCATGGTGGTGACAACCCCTCGCCTAACCGCGTGTATAATAGTTATTTGAAACGCTTCATCAATTGAATGATTTTAAGTCTTAATGAGCTCTTAATATTGCCCACTGTATGAGGCCCGCGTATTGGGGTATCATCTTCCACCGAAAATAGTTTCTAGTGTTAGGGGTTTTCGGTGGAAGATACCGATTTCCGTGAGCTTGGGCGTCAGCTCCTTACCGAGTTCGGCAGCATGCATCAGCGCATTTCGCGCTTTGCGGACAAAGCCCTCGGCGGCGAGATGGCCGTCATGCGCGCCCTCATGCGCGCCGGCGGCTCGCTCACGCCGAGCGAACTCGCCGATCGTGCCTGGGTCTCGAGCGCCCGCATCGCCAATATCCTGCGCGCCCTCGAGGCCAAGGGCTGGATCGAGCGCGAGCACTCAAAGACCGACCGTCGTCGCGTACACGTCACGGTGACCGACAAAGGATTCCAGGATCTCGAAATCAAACGTCGGGAATTCGAGGACCGCACCGCGGCCTTCCTCGAGCAGCTTGGCGAAACAGATACCCAAGAGATGGTGCGCCTTCTTAGACGTGCCAACGAAATTATCGACCGCAATCAAGAAAGGAGAGATGCCGAGTGAGGATTCTCAAGCTCTTTAAAAAACATGTCCCGGCACTGTTTGCAGCTATCGTACTTATCGTAATCAGCTGCAACGCCGATCTGGCACTGCCTACCTATATGAGCGACATCGTCGACGTGGGCGTGCAGCAAGGCGGCATCGCCTCGCCCGTGCCCGACACCATTCGCGCCAAATCGCTCGACGACCTCGAACTCTTTATGAGCACCAAGGACGCCAAAGCTGTGGAGGCCGTGTTTGGCAAGGCGGACAATAACGGCATTCGAACGTACAAGGGCACCGAGGAGGAGCGCGCCGACGGCGGCAAGATTGCCGACATCATGAGCCTCCCCGAGACTGTCGTCCTTTCGTTCAACCAGGGCATCGATGCCAACTCCATGGGCGACATGACCGGCGCATCTACCGAGGCAAGCGATGGCGGCGCCGCTCAGGCCATGCCCACGCCCGAGCAGATGGCGGCGATGACGCCCGAGCAACTCGCCGAGATGCAGCAGAAGGCCGCTGCGGCGCAGAACATGCAAAAACAGATTGATGCCGACGGTGGCAAGATCACCATGAAGAGCCTGCGTCTAGGCGTTGAAGGCGGCCTAATCGACCAGGGCAAGCTCGTCGAGGGCGCCAACGATATGGCGGACAAAATGGGCTCCATGTCGGGCTCCATCGTGACCCAACGCGCCGTGAGCTATGTGCAAGACGAGTACAAGGCGCAGGGCATCGACCCCGCCGACGTGCAGAACGCCTACCTGGGCCGCATGGCGACCACGATGTTTGGTCTGTGCCTAATCTCGCTCGTCGCCACCATCCTGACCGGTGCCGTGGCTTCGCGCACCGCCTGCTCCATCGCCCGCGACCTGCGCCGCGAGACCTTCAACAAGGTTATGCACTTCTCGCCGGCCGAAGTGGGCAAGTTTAGCCAGGCCTCGCTCATCACCCGCTGTACCAACGACATTCAGCAGATCCAGATGGCCGCAACCCTGTTTATCCGCATGTGTCTGATGGCCCCCGTCATGGGCATCGTCGCCGTCATGCGCGTCCTGGCCAACCATACCGGCCTAGAGTGGACCATCGCCGTGGCCATCATCGCGGTCTCGGCCGTCGTCGGCGTGCTCATGGGCCTCACCATGCCCAAGTTCAAAAAGATGCAGAGCTTTGTGGACCGCGTGAACCTTACCGCCCGCGAGCTGCTCGACGGCCTTATGCCCATCCGCTCGTTCAACCGCGAGGAGCATGAGCTCGAGCGTTTTGACAAGGCTTCGCTCGACCTGATGACCACGCAGCTCTACACCAACCGCGCCATGAGCTTTATGATGCCGCTCATGATGCTCGTCATGAACTGCATCACCGTGCTTATCGTCTGGTTTGGCGCGCAGGGCGTGTCCGACGGCGTGATGCAGGTCGGCAACATGATGGCGTTCATCTCCTACACCATGCAGATCGTCATGGCGTTTATGATCCTCACCATGGTTTCGGTCATCCTGCCCCGCGCCGAGGTCGCAGCCGAGCGCGTGGAAGAGGTCATCACCTGCCCCACGAGCATCAACGACCCCGCCTCGCCCAAACTGCCCGCTGCCAGCGCGCCGCGCGGCGAGCTCACCTTCCGTGACGTGAGCTTCCAGTATCCCGATGCCCGCGCAGACGTCATTAGCGGCGTGAACTTCACCACGCATGCCGGTCAGATGCTCGGCATTATTGGCTCCACGGGCTCGGGCAAGTCCACGCTTGTGCAGCTCATCCCGCGCCTGTACGACGTCACGGGCGGCAGCATTTCGCTCGACGGCATCGACGTGCGCGACATGACCCTTTCCGAGCTGCGCCGCCGCATCGGTTATATTCCGCAGCAGGGTCGTCTGTTCTCGGGTACCGTCGAGAGCAACCTCAAGTTTGCCGGCGACATGGTGAGTGACGAGGATATGCGCCAGGCAGCACGCGTCGCCCAGGCGGAGGACTTTATCGCCGAGCGCGAAGACGGTTACGACTCCCCTATCAGCCAGGGCGGCTCCAATGTTTCGGGTGGTCAGCGCCAGCGTCTGGCCATCGCCCGCGCGTTGGCCAAAAAGCCCGAGGTCGTGGTGTTCGATGACTCGTTTAGCGCCCTCGACTACAAGACCGACGCGCGCCTACGCGAGGAGCTGGCCAAAAACGTTACCGACGCCGCGCTCGTGGTCGTGGCCCAGCGCATCGCGACCATCATGCACGCCGACCAGATCATCGTGCTCGACGACGGCCACGTAGTGGGCACCGGCACGCACGAGGAGCTGCTGCGCAGCTGCCCGGCGTACCTGGAGATCGCACAGTCGCAGCTTTCCGCCGAGGAGCTGGGGCTTACCCAAGAAATTGCAGCCGTCATGGAAGGAGGCGAGCGCTAATGGCAGACGAGACCAAGACTCAGATTCCCAAGCCCACCCGCCAGCGTGGTCCCATGGGCCGCATGGGCGGCATGCGTCGCGGCGAAAAGGCCAAGGACTTTAAGGGCACCATGAGGCAGCTGCTCGGCTATATCGGCCAGCACAAGATTGCCGCGTTTGCCGCCGTCGCCTTTGCCGTGTGCTCGGTCATCTTTAACATTGTGGGACCCAAGGTGCTCGGCCAGGTTACGACCAAGCTGTTCGAAGGCCTGGTCGCCAAGGTCAACGGCACCGGCGACGTTGACTTTGACTGGATCGCCAAGACGCTCGGCTTTTTGCTCTGCCTGTATCTGGCGAGCTCTGTCTGCAGCCTGATCCAAGGCTGGCTCATGACCGGCGTCACGCAAAAGATCTGCTATCGCATGCGCAAGGAGATCGCCGCCAAGATCGCTGTCGTTCCGATGAGCTACTTCAACGGTCACAGCAAGGGCGATGTGCTCAGCCGCATCACCAACGACGTCGATACGCTGGGTCAGTCGCTCAACCAGAGCGTGACCCAGCTCATCACGTCGGTGACGCAGATTATCGGCGTGCTCGTCATGATGCTGTCGATCAGCCTGCCGCTCACCGGCGTCACCGTGCTCACGCTGCCGGCCGCTGCGATTATCCTGACCGTGATGATTCACTTCTCGCAGCCGTACTTCCGCGAGCAGCAGCAGGTTCTGGGCGCCGTCAACGGCATTATCGAGGAGGATTTTGCCGGCCAGAACGTCATTCAGGTGTTCGACCGCGCCGAGGCCTCGATCGAGGAATTCGACCGCCAAAACGACCGCCTCTTTATTAGTGGCTGGCGCTCGCAGTTCCTGTCGGGCCTGATGATGCCGCTCATGAGTTTGGTGGGCAACATGGGCTACGTGGGCGTCGTCGTGGTGGGCGCACAGCTCGCGCTGACCGGCAATGCCACGCCCGGCGACATCCAGAGCTTTATCCAGTACGTTCGCAACTTTACGCAACCCGTGCAGCAGCTGGGCAACGTGAGCAACACGATGCAGTCGATGGCCGCCGCCACCGAGCGCGTCTTTGAGTTCCTGGCCGCGCCCGAGGAGGAGCAGAAAGCCGACGCGCAGATTCCCGAAAAGCGCCCCGGCCATGTGGAGTTTGATCACGTCAAGTTTGGCTATACGCCCGACAAGACCATCATCCACGACTTTAGCTGCGAGGCGCAACCCGGCCAGACCATCGCCATCGTCGGCCCCACCGGCGCCGGCAAGACCACGCTCATCAAGCTGCTGCAGCGCTTCTACGATGTGGACGGCGGTTCGCTGCGCGTCGAGGGCGTCGACGTGCGCGACTGGGACCGCGCGGCGCTGCGCGGCGAGTTTGCCATGGTGTTGCAGGACACCTGGCTGTTTAACGGCACCATCCGCGAAAACATCCGCTACGGACGCCCCGATGCGACCGACGCCGAGGTCGAGGCCGCCGCACGCGCCGCACGCTGCGACCACTTTATCCATACGCTCGCCGGCGGCTACGACTTTATGATCAACGAAGAGGGCACTAACCTGTCGCAGGGTCAACGCCAGCTCGTGACCATCGCCCGTGCCATTTTGGCCGACCGTCCGGCGCTGATTTTGGACGAGGCGACTTCCAACGTCGACACCCGCACCGAGGAGCTTATTCAGCGCGCCATGGATGCGCTGATGCAGGGCCGCACGAGCTTTGTCATCGCGCACCGCCTGTCCACGATCCGCAACGCCGACGTAATCTTGGTAATTCGCGACGGCGACATCGTCGAGAAGGGCACACACGACGAGCTACTCGCCCAGGGTGGCTTCTACGCCGACCTGTATAACTCGCAGTTCGACGAGGCGGCGTAACAACCGGCGGCAAACAACCGCAATGCCCAGAAAACGGGGGCGCAGGACAGCCTGCGCCCCCGTTTTTGCTCTGCGGCCCTCAAACCGTCTCCCCTGGGACCTGATTGGCAGCCCCTTCGAGGCCCCGTGGGCAAAAAAGGGCAAATATGAGTACTGTTACCTTTTTAGTAACAGCCAAAACAGCCCCAAATGCCGTTTTCACGGCTTACACGCGTCCCTAAATTGATCAAACAGCCCTATAGCGGACTTATATGTGTTTGCGTTAATAAACATATTTTGCTGTTATGTCTATTATTTTGCGAAGGCAATATGATACTAAGATAGCAACCGTACTCATATTTGGCATTTTTTGCCCACAGGGCATTTCCTGGGGAACTGACAACAGCCTTAGGGTCCCGCGCGGCGCCGCTCCCTCCCGGCATTCGCCGACGTTTGCCCAGATAAAACCTGCCAAAATAAACCTGTCCCTTTTTGGTAGGTTTCGGGGTGACAAGGGCTTGCACTTTAGCGTGCGACAGCGGATAATGCCGAGCATTCGACAATACGCTTATTGCTCTTTCTATAGATTGAGGAGGCCCCTATGGCCATGGAATTCAAACGCAGGCTGCCGATACCCATGGAGATCCGCGAGGAAATGCCACTTTCTGCCGACCTTACCGCCAAAAAGCAGGCATTTGACGCCGAGGTCGCCAAAGTCTTTACCGGCGAGGACGCACGTAAGGTGCTCATCATCGGCCCGTGCTCTGCCGACCGCGAGGATTCAGTGCTTGAGTACATGAACCGACTGGCCAAGACCGCCGAGGAGGTCAAGGACAAGCTCATCATCATTCCGCGCGTCTACACCAATAAGCCGCGTACCAAGGGCACCGGCTACAAGGGTCTTCTGCACAACCCCAACCCCGAGGCTCCCGACGACCTGCTCGAGGGCGTCAAGGCCATCCGCCATATGCACCTGCGCGTTATTGAGGAAACGGGCTTCTTCACCGCCGACGAGATGCTCTATCCGTCCAACTACCAGTACCTCGTTGACCTGCTGAGCTATGTGGCCGTGGGCGCACGCTCGGTCGAAAACCAGGAGCATCGCCTGGTGTCGAGCGGCATTTCGGTACCCGTCGGCATGAAGAATCCCACTGCCGGCTCTACTACCGTCATGCTCAACTCCATTTACGCCGCACAGGCGCACCAGAGCTTCATCTTCCGCAACTGGGAGGTCGAGTGCGACGGCAATCCGCTCGCGCACGCCGTTATGCGTGGCTACATCGGTCTCGATGGGCGCACCTACCCCAACTACCACTACGAGCACCTGGAACGCCTGGCCGAGCGCTATACCGAGCATGCCGGCTACGCCAATCCGGCAGCGGTCATCGACTGCAACCATGACAACTCGGGCAAGCGTCCGCTGGAGCAGTATCGCATTTGCAAGGAGGTGCTCGACAGCTGCCGCCGCAACGAGTCCATCTCCAAGCTAGTCAAGGGCTTTATGATCGAGTCCTACCTGGAGGACGGCAACCAGCCGGTCGACGGCGGCGTCTTTGGTAAATCGATCACCGACCCGTGCCTGGGCTGGGAAAAGACCGACTACCTCATCCACGAGATCGCGGAGCGGGTGTAGGTTACGGCGTTTTACCAAACGCCGTAACGGCTCGACGCTGCGCGGGCCGCACCTGGACAATCTGACGTTCAACTTCAAGGGCGCGACCAGAAGGTCGGCGCCCTTTCGTTTGATGTGGCAGTTAGGGACGCTCCTTTTCTGCCGGCAGTCAGGGACATTCCTTGGGGTAGTCGTTGGGGACGTTCTTGTTTGACTAGTCGTTTAAGAACGTCCCCAACGACTACCCGGGGGAGTTGCCTTCCCTCGTGGCGGTCTTCTAGCAGAAAACCAAGTGAGTAGGCTTTTTGCAGGAGGCCAAGCACGCCCCAAAACGCCACAGCTCTGACCTGCAGTTTTATAGATCATTTGTCGCGATGTGCTCGGCAGGTTCAAAAAAGTCTACTCACTTGTATCTGAGACGCACCAGGTAGGCAAAAACCGCCGCGAAAGGGCCCCTGGTCCCTTCGCGGCGGTCATACGCCTCTGATTTTGTGACGATTTTGCCCGCTTGTTACTCGCTGTAGCGGGTGGCGATGGCAGCTTGTACCATGCCGGTGCTCATGAGATAGGTCACCAGGAAGTAGCCGCCATAAGCTGCCAGGAAGATTGCACAGGTGAGGCCCACGGTGCCGCCGATGCTCATATTTCCGAAAATGCTCACCAGCTCGATGATCACCTTGAGTGCCACAAAGGAGTGCGCCAGGCCCACTGCCAGCGGGAACAGGAAGAATACCGCTTGCTGTGCCATCACCGAATGGCGAATCTGGCGGTCGTCACAGCCAATCTGCGCCAGCACACGATAGCTGCGGCTGCCGTCGGCCACGTTGGAGAGTTGCTGAATCGACAGAATCGCCGCGCATGCAACGACCAATACAAAGCCGATGTAGATGGCTAGGTAGCTAATAAGACCGTTCATTTGCGCTGCTTGCGCGTACATCTCGGAGCGTGTGATGAAGGTTCCCCACGACCCCGGCTCCTTGCCGTCAACGAGCAGATTGTCGAGCACAGTGTATTTAATACTCTCGTCTGCCTCGGTCGTATCCATCCCCTGTTTGTAGTTAACGAGCAGACTACTGGAATACGGCTGCAGATTAAGTTGGGACAACAGCTCGTCGGCAACGACGACGGTACCCCCATTACTGCCCATCGCCGAGTTGGCGATGGCCGCCGTATCTTCGTCCGACTTATCGGCTGCGGGCTTGAGCTCATGCCCGCCCAAGGTGAGGGTATGGCCGCCAGCCATATACTTGGTGTACATGTCGACCAGCTCGCCGCCCATATCACACGTGAGCAGATACTGGTCGTGACCGATGTGCACCGGCTCCTTGCCCATCATCTGGCGCAGTTTGTTGTACTGACTTGCCGGCGTCACAGACAGGCCTGTCATGTCGGCATTGCTACCCCCGAACGCCTTGGGAAGCTTTTCGCCCATGGTCTTGCACATCTCACTTGGGGTCACCGAAGGATCCGAGCCGCCAAGCGGGTAACTCAGATACGAATCGATCTGTACATGCTCGCCGGCAACATCGGCGATATCGACCTTCTTGCCGGTCTCGTCGTTGTTGTCCGCCGACTTGCCCTTGCCGTGCCATGCGGGGTACAAATCGACCGTACTATCAGCCAGCACCATGCGATCGGCCTCAGACGGATTGACATACTCTTTGTAGTAGTCGAGCGTATCGGGCGTGTAATAGGCATACGTCTGAGACACATCAACAGGGTTATAGCGCTCCAGGTTTTCGTTCATCACGTTGGCAATCGACATACCGCACGTCACCGAAGTGATGGCCAAAAACAGGAGCATCGCGATGACGCCCATCGAAAAGCACACCGTGTTGACCTTGGCCGCAAGCTGGCGCACGGTAAACATGTTGAGGCCGCGCCAATACACGCCGCGCAAGCTCTGCAGCAGCTTAATGAGCATGCCCGAGAGTCCCCAGAACAGGGCAAAGGTGCCCACGGTAACCATAGCGGTCGTAATACCAAACTGGTTCATGGGCTCTTGCAGCTTGCTGTCCGTCGCGGTTAGCGGGAACCCATCACGTAGCAGACGGTAATAGGCCACGCCCACAAGCACCACGCCCACGACAAAGATGGCAATCGCGATCCAGGGGTTGCGTGTCTTGATGCTCTCGTTGCGACGCTCGGCACCCATAAGCTCGATGAGTTTGGTACGACGCACGGCGCGAAGGTTCAGCAGCAGCGTGAGCACAAACATTACGAGCATGCAGGCAAGGGTCAGGTTGAACGCATGCACCGAGAAAAAGAAGTGGAAATTGGCGATCTGTGTCTTAAAGAGCGAGGCCGTAAAGAACGTCATAAGCTGGGAGAGTCCCACACCCAGCACAATGCCGGCGACAAAGGCGCCGACCGAGACAATCACCGTCTCGAGCGCCATGATCGTGGCGACGCGCCCGCGCCCCATGCCGAGCACCTGGTACAGGCCAAACTCCTTCTTGCGGCGTTTCATGATGAAGTTATTGGCATACACCATTAAAAAGGCCATGACACCGGCCAAAAAGTACGTCAGGTTGCCGAGCATGCTGCCCATAACCTGCGCCAAGCCCTTTTCATCGATGCCGGCGATGTCGACCTGCATCGAGATGGTGTTAAAGGCATAGAAGACCGTGACGCCCAGGGTGAGCGTCAAAAGGTAGACGAGGTAGTCGCGGCCGGCGCGGCGGACGTTGCCCCAAGCGAGTTTACAGAGCATCGGAGCCCTCACCGCCCATCATGGCAACGACCTCCATAATGCGGTCGAAGAACTCTCGGCGGTCGGTGTCGCCGCGGCGCAGCTCGGTGAAAATCTTGCCGTCGCGAATGAACAGCACACGGCTCGTGTAGCTGGCGGCAAAGCTGTCGTGCGTGACCATGAGCACGGTCGCGCGCAAGCGGCGATTGAGGGCCTCCAGGCTCTCGAGCAGCAGACGAGCGCTTTTAGAATCGAGGGCGCCGGTGGGCTCGTCGGCCATGATCATGGTGGGGTCGGTGACGAGCGCACGAGCCGCGGCAACGCGCTGCTGCTGACCGCCGGACATCTGGTAGGGATACTTGTCGAGCACCTGGCTGATGGACAGGCGCGCTGCCACATCCTGCACGCGAGTCGAGATCTCTGCCGAGTTTGTGCGGGCGATGGTGAGCGGCAGGGCGATGTTCTCGCGTGCCGTGAGCGTATCGAGCAGGTTGGAGTCCTGGAAGATAAAGCCGAGCTCCTCGCGGCGGAACTGCGAAAGCTTAGCCTGCTTCATGCGCGTCACGTCCTGCCCATTGATGCGGATCGTGCCGCTCGTGGCGCTATCGATGGTCGAAACGCAGTTGAGCAACGTCGACTTGCCCGAGCCCGAAGCGCCCATGATGCCAACGAATTCGCCGCGGTTGACGGTAAAGCTGACGTCGTTGAGCGCACGGGTCACGTTGCCCAACGCTCCGTATACCTTTTCGAGATGCGCGACCTCCAGTACCGGGGTCGCCATGTGCGTGGTTTGCATACCGAGTCCTTTCTTGCGATTAGTCTACGGCATCTATAGTCGCAAGAAGACGAGTCGGCTACCATCGATATGGTTTACGCTTGCCTTACCGTTGTGTAAGGTACAGGTAGCCGACCTGCCACGTGTTGATATTGAGAAAGGACTCCTGTTGAAGACTGTTCATGTTGCCGCTGGGATCATTCGCAAGGATGGATCTGATGAGCTGCTTGCCGTGCAGCGCGGCTATGGCGACATGCAGGGACTTTGGGAGTTCCCCGGTGGCAAGCTCATGCGCGGCGAGACACCCGAAGACGCCGTGCGACGCGAACTCATGGAAGAGCTGCAGGTCAAAGTCACCAACCTGCGCGATTTCTATACCGTTGAGTACGACTACCCCGATTTTCATCTCTCCATGGAGTGTTACTACTGCTCGCTGGCTAAAGAATCCGACGAGCCTCAGAACCACGACCGCCAGCTCGATATCCGCTGGATTCCGCGCACCTCGCTTGCCACCGTCGAGTGGATGCCCGCCGACAAGGGGCTCATTGATGCTCTGATTGAGTTGAAGGAAGATCGGCTTGAGGCCAACGGCACTGCCAACGACGCCGAGGCCGCCACGACCGACGAGCCCGCCACCAAACCCAAGCGCGCACCTAAGCGCCGCAGCAAGAAGCGTCCCAAGCCCGGTCTGCTCGACGGCATCGATACCTCGGACCTTTCCGCTGACGAGCGCGAACTGGTGCGCCGCCGCGCCGCTATAAAAAAGTCCATGAAGGGCAACAAGCGCGCCAACACCAAGCCCGAGCTGCTCGTACGACAGCGCCTGCGGGCCGCGGGCCTTACGGGCTATCGTTTGGAATGGAAGGTACCCGGCAAGCCCGACATCGCCTTCCCCGGGCGCAAGATCGCCATCTTCGTCAACGGCTGCTTTTGGCACCGCTGCCCCAAGTGCAACCCTAGCCAGCCCAAGCGCAACGTTGAGTTTTGGGAGGCAAAGTTCCGTCGCAACGTCGAGCGCGACCACGCTGCCGTGGCAGCACTCACTCAAATGGGCTGGACGCCCATAACCATCTGGGAATGCGAGCTCAAAAAAGACCACATCGACGCCACGATGGAAAAGGTCATAGAGCAGGTGCGGGCCGCAAAGCCGCGGCGCTAGGAACGCGCCGTCCACACGCCCCACACAGGCGAGCCACATCCGCGCCACAAACCTTAGAAAGCCCTTAAGCCCCCAACCTTTCAAGAGTGTTATGCAATAGCTTTGACCTGCGGTTTCATGGTTACATCAAACCCAATTAAGCCTTTCTTTAGCGCTTTCTTATCTGCACTCGCGGCATAATACTGCCAGCGCACGGGACCTAGCAGCACACCCCGAGCGCAATCTTTTGGTGGACATCGAGGAGGCCGCATAAGCATGCATTCTTCCAATAACGCAGCACAGCAGCCATCCCTAAATCATGCAAACCTTTTCTCCTTCCCCCCGACACAGAGAAACGGCCTCCTCGACTCCCCAACCTCAAAACCCAAACGCTCAACCGACCAGAGCCTCAACCTGCGAGCATCGTTCGAAAAGCTCCAAGCATCCCTAAACAAGTCATTCCCCAACCAAGCCCGGGCATACTAGCCCCCACCAACAAAGAAGCCCTAACGCCCCACCCATTTCCGCCCTAACGCCACAAGGGCGACAACCTCGAGTAGGTCAACCTGGGAGGGACGAGGGCTTAGTTCCCCAATCTTTCCGCAGGGGGCAAAAAGCCTCGCCGCACGAAGTGCGCAGCGAGGCTTTTTGCATGCCCGAGGACGATTGGGGAACTAAGCCCTCGTCCCTCCCCGGGATATGTAGCGAGTCGGAGTACCCTTGCTGTTACTCTGCTTTGCCCACAGAGTTGAGGTTGGTCATGCGGATCTTAACCAGCTCGGTGATCTCACGCATGCCCTCCTTGGCCGGCTTCTTGGGGTCGAAGCAGGCGGGGTTCTCGGCCATGTAGGCCATGAAGCCCTTGGTGTAGGCCTGACGCAGCTCGGTGGCGTAGTTAACCTTGCAGATGCCGTTCTTCACAGCCTCGGCAACCTGCTCATCGGGCACACCAGAGGTGCCGTGCAGAACCAGCGGCACGTCGACGGCGTCGCGGATGGCCTTGACCACGGACTGCTCGATGTGCGGATCGCTCGTGTACACACCGTGGCTGGTGCCAACGCCAATAGCGAGAGAGGTGCAGCCAGTGCGCTCGACGAACTCCTTGGCCTCAGCCGGATCGGTGTAGGGGCTCTCGCCCTCAACCGCGGGACCGTCGTCCTCCTTGCCGCCAACCTTACCGAGCTCGGCCTCGACGGGCACGCCCATGGCGCGGCCAGCATCGGCGACGGACTTGGTCAGAGCGATGTTGTCCTCGAAGGACTCGTGCGAGCCGTCGATCATGACAGAGGTGTAGCCCGTGCGGAAAGCCTGCATGCAGCGGTCATAGCCATCGCCGTGATCGAGGTGCAGAGCGACGGGCACGGAAGCGCGCTCGGCGGCAGCCTTGACCATGCCGTAGAAGTAGTCCAGACCAGCGGTCTTGATGGTGCCCGGGGTGGTCTGCATGATGACGGGGGACTTGGTCTCCTCGGCAGCGGCCAGAACGGCCATAACAAACTCGAGGTTCTCGACGTTGAACGCGCCGACGGCGTAGTGGCCGGCCTGAGCGTCCTTGAGCATCTTTTCGGTGGTAACAAGTGCCATGAGCGTTTGCTCCTCTCCCTCGCCCGCATCTGGACATCGGGCGTAGTTGTTCACAAGGCGTTTTACCTTGCGTTTTACTGCGCTCATTGTATGAAATTCAGCGGCTTTGCAGTTGCGAGATATTGAGCCCATGCAGGTTAATACAGTCGTTTTTGAAAAGTAAACGGAAGGAATTTGAGCCGAGTGGACATGTTCGATATTGAATTTTGGGCGTTCAGCGTCTTTCTTTTATAGAAAAGATAAGTAATCGAAAGGTGTTTTCTTACTCAAAAAGAAAATGAACGAAAATAGAGTCAACACAATTCCTGCAAATTTGGCCGAGAATGGAGCAGCTATGGCCCACGCAACAACCCGAGCCTTCGCCGATGAGCGTCGTGCCGCCATCATGGAAATGCTCGAGCATAATGCCTCGGTGCAGGTAGCAGAAATCGCCCAGACCTTTGGCGTGTCCTCCGTCACCGCCCGCGCCGACCTGGACGCGCTCGCCGAAGCAGGCAAGCTGCGCCGCACACATGGTGGTGCCGTATCGCTCCATAAACGCCTGACCGTCTCCACGCAGGATCGCCGCATCAATGTCAATGTCGCCGCCAAGCAGGCCATCGCGCAAAACGCCATCGAGCTCGTCAATGACGGCGACACGCTGCTCGTCGACTCGGGCACCACGGCGCTCGAGTTCGTCCGGCTCCTCGATCAGCGCAACGGCATCACCGTTATCACGGCCGACATTACCATCGCCGATTATATTGACGAGAGCATGCCCTCGGTCGATGTCGTCATGCTGGGCGGGGCGCTGCGCAAAGGCCATCGCTATTTGTACGGGCCGCTCACTATGCAGGCGCTCCAAATGGTCCATGCCGATCTGGCCGTCATGTGCCCCGGCGCCTTTGTCTCCAGCTGCGGCTTTACGACCGACTTTCCCCAGATGGCCGAGACCAAAACGGCTATGATCGCCGCGGCCCATCAAAGCGTCGCCCTCATGGACGCCAGCAAGGTCAACGGACGCGGCATGTACCGTTTTGCCGAGCTGACCGATGTCGACACCATCGTGATGGACCGTGACCCCGATCATGCCGTCGCCACCTCAATCGCCGAGGCCACCGACAGCGCACGTCCAGCCCTCATCATCGCCGGCGCTTAAACAAAAACCACCACAAAGGTGCCTGTCCCCTTTGTGGTGGTTGTGATGGCTGAGCGTCAAAAGTGAACGTGTCGCTACTTGGACAGCTCGTCGGCGAGGGCCTCGATCTGAGCGCGCGAGGCTTCGTTGAGCGAGCCCAGCACAGTCACCTTGTTCTGCGTCAGGGTGATGTCCTTCATGCCCTCGAGCTCCTTGGTCATAACCTTGGCAGCCGCGGGTGCCCAAGAGCCGGCCTCGACGAGCGCCACCGTACGGTTCTGGTAGGCGTGCTCGGCGAGCGTATGGATGAAGGTGCTCATGCACGGGAAGATCTCGCCCTGATAGGTGATGGAGGCGAGCACCAGACGGTCGTAGCGGAACGCATCCTCAACGGCCTCGGCCATGTCGTCACGAGCCAGGTCAAAGACGGAGACCTTCTGGCCGCGAGCCTCAAGCGCAGATGCGAGCTCCTCGACGGCAGCCTTCAGATGCCCGTACACGCTCGCATAGGCAATCGTGATACCCTCGTCCTCGGGCTGATAGCTCGACCAGGTGTTATAGGTGTCGAGGTAGTAGCCCAGGTTCTCGGTCAGCACGGGGCCGTGGAGCGGGCAGATGATCTGGATATCCAGGTCGGCGGCCTTCTTGAGCACGGCCTGCACGAACTTGCCGAACTTACCGACGATGCCAAAGTAGTAGCGGCGAGCCTCGCAAGCCCACCCCTCGGGATCCTCGATGTCGTTGGCGCCAAACTTGCCAAAGCCGTCGGCACTAAAGAGCACCTTGTCGGTGGACTCGTAGGAGAAAATCACCTCGGGCCAGTGAACGTTGGGGGCGCCGATAAAGGTCAGGCTGTGGCCGCCCAGATCGAGCACATCGCCCTCTTTGACGACCATCTTGCGCTCGGGGAAGTCGGTGCCAAAGTAGTTGACCATCATGCGGAAGGCGCCCATGCTTGCCACGATCTGCGCCTGGGGATAGCGCTCCATAAAGGCGGCAATGCCGGCGGAGTGATCGGGCTCCATGTGATGGACAACCAGGTAGTCGGGCGTACGGCCGTCGAGCGCGGCCTCGAGGTTGCCGAGCCACTCGTCAACAAAACCGCCGTCGACGGAATCGGCGACAGCGATCTTTTCGCCCAAGATAACGTAGCTGTTGTATGCCATACCGTTCTCGGACACATCGTACTGGCCCTCGAACAGGTCAATGTCGTGATCGTCGACACCGATGTAGCGGATATCCTTGGTGATCTCCATCAGGCAAAGCCTCCTAGATAGACAAAAGAACCCGTCTATCATAACACTCGGCTGCATAGCCACGGCTATCTGCCAGCATCCATACCGATTGTTATTGAAATACGATAAATCGCCGTTTACCTGCGCAAACTATGAGCGTGGTATCGCCGTGCTATGTCGAATAATGAGCTGGCCGGGAATACGGATGGCAACGGTTTTGCCCGCCGTACCTGCCTCGGGAACCGCATGCTCAAACACCTCGCGTCCGCGCTGGTGTAGATCGAATCGCACGGTCGTGAGCTCGTTGTGCGCGACAAAGTCGTCGAGCGAATCGTCGACACCCACCACGCTTACGTCCTCGGGCACACGCAGGCCGCTATCGCGCAGCGCCGCAATTGCGCCGTTTGCCATCTGGTCGTTTGCCGCGTAGATTGCCGTCATCGTACGGTCGTGCTCGGCCAGATATCTGCCGGCCTCGTAACCGCTGTTGGCAGACCAATCGCCTTCGAGTGGTTCGGCCATTTTGATATGCCTGCGCTCGAGAGAATCTCTCCAACCAGCCCGGCGGAACTGTTCGTCGACCGAGAAGGACGGACCGCCGATAAAGCGAATTTGCTCGTGACCCAGCTCAAACAGATGATCCATAAGCAGTAGAGAGCAGCCATAGTGGTCAGAGTCGACCGTGGTTACTCGCGGGTGAGCATACATGGTGACGATGACCGTGCCGATACCCGGCAGAGGCTCAAACGTCTCAAAGTCGGGCGCCAGTCGGCTCATGCCGATGATGATGCCATCCACCGGCAGCGCTGCCATACGGCGAGTGGCCTCGGCAAGCGAAAACTCCTCGGTCTTGGACATCTCGACCAGCGTGATAGCACAACCGCGCTCGCGGGCCGCACTGGCAATGCCGTCGATCATCGTCAGGTTGCCGAACTTGGTGACGTCGTTAACGCACAGCCCGACCGAATGGTAGCGGCCGTCGCGCAGCGAGCGGCCGGCATAGCTCGGACGGAAACCGAGCTCCTGCATGGCTGCCTGCACGCGCTGACGCGTCTGCTCGTTCACGTTGGGCAATCCGTTGGCAACGCGCGAAACCGTCTGCTGCGAAACACCGGCAGCGCGGGCAACGTCGGCCATGGAAACCGGACGCGAACCCGTGTCGTTGGAAGGGCGCCTTGCCACAAAATCACCTTCGCTCCTGTAGGAAGCCTAAATACCCCATGCGAAATTGCTGGTCACACGGGAGGCTTTGTTGTCTATCGATAATGTTAACGTACTCTACTATACCTATCAGCAATTATGCAGTGCCCTCAACACCACCTGAATACCGTTCACGGCTCATTTTCGACCGATTGCAGGAAAGCGAAGAAGTCCGTGGTTCCAAGCTATGAGTACGTTAACATAAGGCGTAAACACACCGATACCATGATGGCCTGCGCTCCGAGCGCGCAGGCCATGGCGTCGTATTCGAAAGGACGCTCATGATTACCACAACTCCGTTCGGCACCGCCCCCAGCGGCTTGCCGGTTACGGTCTATAGCCTCGTTTGCGCAGGTGCCCGCGTGCGCGTCATGGACTATGGCGCGACCATCCTTGGCATCGAGGTTCCCGATGCCTCAGGCGATGTTGCCGACATCGCGCTCGGCTTCGATGCCCTCGATAGCTACTTCGACAATCCGGCGTGCTACGGCGGAACTATTGGCCCTTCGGCCAACCGAACGGATAAAGGCCAAATCGAGATTGCCGGCACGGTCTATCAGATGGCATGCAACGATGGTCCTGACAAAGCCAATAATCTGCACACCGACCTTGAGCATGGCCTTCATAAGCGCGTGTGGAACGCCACAGTCGACGAGATTACCAACACGGTGAGTTTTACATGCAAGTTGGCCGACGGCGAACTGGGCCTCCCGGGCAACCGCACCTTTACCGTTGCCTATGCCCTGCAGGCAGGGCCAACGGGTGCCGCAGAGCTCACCTGCACGCAAAGCTGCGTTACCGATGCCGACACCTTCGTCAACATGACCAACCACACGTACTTCAACCTTGCGGGGCACGATGCCGGCACGGTTCTGGACCAGGTCGCGACTATCGACGCCGAGGCTTTCCTCCCCCAGCGCCAGGACAACGTCTCTTCTGGCGAGGTTCGCCCCGTGGCCGGCACGCCATTCGATTTCCGCGCACCCAAGACGCTCGGCCGCGACATCGATGCGAACGACGAGCAGCTCAAGATTGCACGGGGCTTTGACCATTGTTTCTGCCTGGATGGCTTTACTCCCGACGCCGACCCGCGCCACGCACTGCGCTTGCAAGATCCAAACTCGCGCCGCACGCTCGACATCTTCGTTACCGCACCGGGCGCGCATCTGTATACCGGCAACTGGCTCAGCGATATCGACGCCAAAGACGGCTGCAGTTACGGTCCTCGCGACGGCGTCGCATTTGAGCCCGAGTTTTGGCCTGATAACAATCATCACACAGATTGGGCACATCCCGTCTGCGCACCTGACCACCCGTTTAGCTCGACGATCGTCTACCGATTCTCGACGATTTGTTAACCCACCCTCGTCGAGGTGCGAGGGAGCAGCGTTATGACTCCCGCCTACTCCCTCGCACCTTGATATGTTTACGTACTCATAAGCAAAGCCCGGTAACTCGGGATAACCAAGAAAGGAAGACACCATGACCGCCCCCGACGAAAAGACACTCGCCACGCTCACCAAGCTATTTGAGGAGGAGTTTGGCCCCATCGGCGACCGCCAGGTGCTCTACGTGCACGCGCCCGGCCGTTCCGAAATCAGTGGCAACCACACCGATCACGAGGGCGGCCACGTTATCGCCGGCTCGCTCGATGTCGCTGTCGACGGCATCGCCGTAGCGACCGACACCAACAAAGTCCGCGTTGCCGATGAGGGCTACCCCACCTTTGAGATCACGCTCGATACGCTAGATGTTCAGGAGTCCGAGAAGGGCACGTCCGCAAGCCTCGTCCGCGGCATGGCCCACGAAATCGCCGCTCTGGGCGTTGAGCCCCAGGGCTTCGACTTCGCCTTCACCTGCTCTGTCCCCTCTGGCGGCGGCCTTTCCAGCTCTGCCGCCGTCGAGGCCGCGTACGGTCGTGCCATGGAGACGCTCTGGGGCGCACCTGCCATCGAGCCCGTCGCACTCGCCCAGATGAGCCAGCGCACCGAGAACAACTATTACGGCAAGCCCTGCGGTCTGATGGACCAGGCCGCTGTGTGCCTGGGCGGCCTTGCCTACATGGACTTTGAGGACCAGGCTCAGCCTAAAACCCAGAAGCTCGAGCTCAACTTTGAGGATCACGGTTATGCGCTCGTGCTCGTTAAGGTTGGCGCCGACCATGTGGCAGCTACCGACGACTACGCCGCCGTTCCGCGCGAGATGCAGGACGTCGCTGCCGAGTTTGGCAAGGCACGCCTGTGCGAGGTAAACGTGGCGGACTTTGACGCCAAGCTCCCCGAGCTGCGCGCCAAGCTGGGCGACCGTGCCTGCCTGCGCGCCGTTCACTACTGGTACGAGAACGGCCTGGTCGATAAGCGCTGGGCGGCCCTAAACGCCGGCGACATTGACCAGTTCCTGGTTCTGACGCGCGAGTCCGGCGCCAGCTCCGCCATGTACCTGCAGAATGTTGTTGCCAAACTGGGTGCCGAGCAGCCTTCCATGTACGCACTTGCTCTTGCCGAGCATGTGCTCGACGGCCGTGGCGCCGTTCGTATTCACGGCGGCGGCTTTGGCGGTACCATCCAGGCCTTCGTGCCGCTCGATCTGGTCGACACCTTCATTGCCAAGATGAACGGCTGGCTGGGCGAGGGCTCTGCCCGTCACTACGCCATCTCTGACAAGGGGGCTTACGCGGCATGGCTGTAATGACTGATGTGCGCGAGGCCGCGCAGGGCCTCATCGAATATGCCATCCACCGATCGATGATCGGACAGGACGATCGCATCTGGGCATACAACACCATTCTGGAGTGCATCGGCTCCACGGGCCCCGCACTCGACATGACCTGGGCGCTCAAGACCGAGAAGATTTCGCTCGTGCACCCCGATACACTCCCCGACTTTGACCTGGAGGGCACGCTTGCCGCGCTTGCCGAGGCCGCCGTTGCCAACGGTGCTGCCGAGGACACGGTGTCGGGCCGCGACCGCATCGCAATGCGCATCATGGGCGCACTCATGCCAAGGCCTTCGGTTGTAAACGAAGAGTTCAACGGCCGCATGGGCGTCAACGAGCCCCGCGCCGCGACCGACTGGTTCTACGGCCTGTGCTGCGATGCCGGTTACGTGCGCCGCGCCGCCATCGCGCGCAACATCAAATGGAGCACCCCCACCAACTGGGGCGATCTTGAGATCACCATCAACCTGTCCAAGCCCGAGAAGGACCCGCGCGATATCGCCGCGGCAGGTGCAGCCAAGAACACGGGCGAGAAGTATCCCGCCTGTCAGCTGTGCATCGAAAACGAGGGCTATCCCGGACGCTCCGCTGCAGCCGACGGCGGCGCCCATCCCGCCCGCCAGAATCTGCGCGTTATCCCCATTAAGCTCGACGGCGAGCGCTGGGGCTTCCAGTACAGCCCGTACGCGTACTTTAACGAGCACTGCATTGCCATGAGCTCCGAACATCGTCCGATGCACGTCGACCGCAAGGGGCTGACCTGCCTGCTCGATTTTGTGGACCTGTTCCCGCACTACTTTATTGGCTCCAACGCCGACCTGCCCATCGTGGGCGGCTCGATTCTGTCACACGACCACTTCCAGGGTGGCGCACACGAGTTCCCCATGATGCATGCCACCGAAGTCTCGCAGTTTAACGTGCCCGGCTTTGACCAGGTCAGCGGTACCGTGTTGCAGTGGCCGCTTTCGGTGCTGCGGCTGCGCTCGCACGACCGCGCCCAGCTGCTCGACGCCGCCGAGAAGATTATCCTCGCCTGGCGCGAGTGGACCGATGAGTCGGTGGGCGTCATCGCGCACACAGCCGACGGCGTGGCGCACAACACCGTGACGCCCGTCATCCGCCGCGTCGACTCCCGCGGCAATGCCGGCGGCGAAATCTACGAGGCCTACCTGGCGCTTCGCTGCAACATCACGACCGACGAGCACCCGCTGGGCGTATTCCACCCGCATGCTGAGTACCACCATATTAAGAAGGAGAACATCGGCCTGATCGAGGTCATGGGCCTGGCCATTTTGCCGCCGCGCTTGGTTCCCGAGCTCGGCGCTGTCCGCGAGCACTTGCTGGCGGCCAAGGCCGATGCCAGCTACGACCTTGCTGGCGCGCTCGAGGGCGACGACCTTTGCCGCAGCCACGCCGCATGGGCCGAAGACGTCTTTGCCCGCCGCGCCGACGAGCTTACGGCCGACAACGCCATCGACATCCTGCACGAAGAGGTCGGCGTGGTGTTTGGCCACGTGCTCGACAACGCCGGCGTCTTTAAGTGGGACGAAGCCGGCCGCGCCGCCCAGCAGCGCTTTATCGACTCGCTATAGAGCACGGGCCCGAACGTTCAACAGCAGCCCGCACGACATAGCCACCTACACGACAACGGCGCCCGCCGGCAACATCGCCGACGGGCGCCGTTTTTGAGTGTAGTCATTGGGATCATTCTTAAGGGGCGTTCTTAAACGACTAGTCATTAAAGAGCGTCCCCAATGACTACTTGCGACCAAGGCAACGCCGGTGTCTTGGCAACGACAGCGAAAACGCCCCTAAGCGAGCAAGGTGACGTGAAAGAGGAGGGCATTGACCTTTTGGTCATGCCCGACGATTGAACGTCAGATTGCCGCTTAGGGGCGTTTGCAGCGTCGCGCCGTTACGCGGTTTGATAAAACCGCGTAACCCTACAGTTCAGTCACGACAACGCTGTTGTAGACCTCGTCCCAGCGGTCCATGACCAGGTGGCCGGTCTTGGGATCCATGGCGTTGAGCTTGCCGCAGGTATTGGCGGTCTTGAGCACCGTGACGTCGTCGGCACCAGCAGCAATGGCATGTGCAAAGCCGGCGATGGTCGAGTCGCCGGAACCCGTCGCGTTCACAGCCGCAATCGCGGGCGTCTTGGCGCGGAACGCGCGGCCCTCATGGAAGCCCACCGAACCGGCAGCGCCCATCGAAACGACAACCCAGGGGATACCGGCAAAACGGTCATCGGCGGCAAGCGCCTCGCGCAGAGCATCGACATCATCGGTCGTAAAGGACGTACCCAGCAGGCCGTTAATCTCGGTCAGGTTGGGCTTTACGAGCTCAGGCATAGCGTCGGACTCCAGCGCGGCCTCCAGCGATGCACCCGAGGTGTCGAGTAGCACCTTGGCGCCCGCCTCCTCGGCGATCTTGACGAGTTCGGCATAGTAGCCGGCATCGACGCCACGCGGCAGCGAGCCCGAAAGCGTCACAACGTCCGCCTTCGCTGCGAGCTCGGCAAACTTGGCCGTAAAGGCCTCGAGCTCGGCCGGGGCGATCTGCGGGCCGCTCTCCAGCAGCTCGGTCTGATTGCCCTCGTGCAGAATATTCAGGCAAATGCGCGTCTCACCGGCGATGGGCACAAAGTCGTTCTTGACGCCATCGACATCCATGAGCTCGGCCATATAGGCACCCATGTGACCGCCGAGCAGACCGGTCGCGAGCACATCGTCGCCCAACTGCAGCAGCACACGGCTCACGTTGAGGCCCTTGCCGCCAGCGGTCTTTTCGGGCGTCACACGGTTAACATCGTCGATGATCAGCTTATCGAGCTGATAGCGCGTATCAATCGACGGGTTCATGGTAACGGTCAGAATCATATTGAACTCCTGTTTCCGGGGCACGACACGCGCGGCCCCAAACATACGATAGCTCGTTAAAGGATCTCGATCTCAAAGCCGCGGGTGACGGTCTCCCCCGGCTTGGCCACCAGGCAGCCGCGCTTGTGCTCCAGAATATCGTCCTCGTCGGAGCAGGTGGACAGGCCGCCCCACGGTTCCACGGCCACAAAGTCGCCCTCGGGCTTGCTCCACACAATCAGGTACGGCATATCGGGGAACGTCAGGCGCACGCCCTTGTCCTCGGTCTTCTTGGTCAGCGTAACCACGCGGCTCTCGAGCACGTCAAAGATGGTCTCCGCGAAGTCGAAGAGCTCGTGGGTCAGCGGCAGGTTCTGGTCGATCATGGGGTTCTTGCTGCGATGCTCAACATCAATCAGGCCCGTCGAGGGAACGGCAGTACAGAGTTCGGTGGCCTCACGCTGTTCAAAACGGAGCTCGTAGTCGTCATAGGACTCGCCCTCGTCGAGCGGACACTTAAAGCCGGGGTGACCGCCCACAAAGAACGGCATGTCCTCGGTGCCCTCATTGGTCACCTCGTACGACACGGCCACCTTTTCCGAATCAATCGTGTAACGAGCAACGATCTTAAACGGATACGGGTACTGCTCGAGCAACTCGGCATGGTCGGTAGAGCTTAGGCTCAGCGCAACCATGTTGTCGCTCTGTTCCTCGAGCTTCCACTCCTGTTTGCGCGCAAAGCCGTGGCGGGCGAGCTTTACCTCGCGGCCGCCCATGGTCGTTGCGTGACCGTCACGAAGGCCACCGCAGATCGGGAAACAAATGGGTGCCTGCCCCGACCAGACCGCCGGATCACCCTGCCATAGGTACTCACGGCCGTTGGCCGCAATAGAAGTGAACGACCCGCCCGCCGTGCTCAGTGCTACGCGGATAGAACCGTTATCAAGAACAAACTCCATAGGAGCCTTCCCTTTCTTACGACAGCCCACCAAGTCAATAGGGCTGATAGCAAACCGGCCCGCGCCCCATCACAGAAACGCGAGCCGTCAACGGACTAGTTAATTACGCCGGATACCCGCTAATCGTGGTATTCGCCGCGGTCCCACTTCTCGAGGAACTCGTCAAAGAAGTGCGGGTCGGCCTGAGCCTCGGCGTCGGCCTTGTTGCAGGCATCGATCTTGGCGATTAGAGCATCGTGCTCGGGGGTCTTCTCGTAGGGCTCCTCCAGGAAGGCAAGCATGATATCGGCCATCAGGAACTCGCCGGTGATCTTGCCGCCAAAGCCCACGATGTTAGCGTTGAGCTCGCGACGGGCATACAGGGCAGAGGTCATGTCGCGAACCAGAGCGCAGCGGGCGCCGGGAACCTTGTTGACGGCGTTGGTGATGCCGATGCCGGTGCCGCACAGGGCCACGCCAAAGTCGGCCTTGCCGCTGGCAACAGCCTCGCCCACGGCCTTACCGTAGATGGGATAGTGCGTACGGGTGTGGCTGTAGGTACCGCAGTCGAGCACCTTGTAGCCAGCCTGCTCCAGGCGGTCGGCCAGATAGATCTTCTCGTCCGTAACGATATGGTCGCAACCGATTGCGATGGTCTTCTTCATCAGAACGTCCTTTCGTCTGAATTCACAAGTTGAGGTAGAAGTTCGAGTTCTCGGTGGCTCTCGTTAGGCCATCTTGTTGAGCATGTCGACACGGATCTGGTGACGGCCGCCTGCGTACTGGGCGCGCAGGAACTCGCGGGCGATCTTCTTGGCGACCTCGGTGCCCACAACGCCCGGGCCCATGGTGACCATGCGCGAGCCGTTGTGCTCGCGGGTCATGTAGGCGGAACGCTCGTCGGAAATGTTGGCGACGACCATGCCCTTAATCTTGACGGCGGCCATATAGGAGCCGACGCCGTACTTATCGAATGCGAAGCCCTGGGAATCCTTGTGCTCCAGCAGGTCCTTGGCAACGGCGGTCGCGGAATCGACAAAGTCCGCGGCAGGGGTCTCGGAATAGTCGACGACCTCGTGACCGTCGGCGATGAGCATCTCCTTGATGGACTCCTTCATCGACATACCGTCGGCATCGGAAGCGATTACAACCCTCATGACATCCTCCTTGAGAGATACGCAGGTGCGTAGTTTCTGTTTGGAAGTGTTGAATCGCGTTCAGGTCCGGGCATCTGAATGTGCGGTTCTTCACTGTTCATGTTTATTTGAACACATTCGAACAGTAACTGCAACAACTATTTGTTTATCTTTGTTCTTTTTTGAACAAATACCGTTTACGGATGATTGCTGACCGTTTGGATTCAGGGAATGCCCAGCTTGTCACGTATTCAACAAACAAAAAGGGCGGCCGAGAACGCATCTCGGCCGCCCTTCTTACGGTTGGTTTTCCAAGGATCGCTTTGCCGCCTACTCGGACTGTCCGCCCTTTTTGGCGTGCTTGGAAGGAGCGCTCAGAAAGCGGCCCGTCAAATAGTTCGCCGGGCCGGAAATATCGATCCCCAGCAGGGTATGGCCCAGCCACAGAAACGCCACGAGCACCAGCAGCGGGATAACGCACGAAGTCACGATCATCACGATGACGCCTTCAATCAGATCGGTCACCTGCCGCACGATCTCATCGGTCATCTGCTTGGCGCCGCTGGTCACCGACTTAACAAGGCTCGATGCCCCATCAGTCAACTGCTCAAGTACGTTTTTGGACTCCGTGGTCTCGGATTTATTCTTGTTCGATTTTGAGCTGGTCTCGGCTGACTTGTCCGTGGTGTCGGCCGCGTCCGCAGCCTTTTGCTCAGCTTGCTCAATACTTACGCGATACGTTTCATCGACCTTCTGCGACACCCATACGCTCGCGGGCACGAGCGCCATGCCGATCACGGCAACCACCAGCACGCGCGTCGCCACACGGCGCAGGACAGCGCTCGTGCTCCAGCGCCCGTGAATGCCAAGCGACACCGCAAAGAGCACCAATGCAAACGGGATTAAGATGCCCAGGCCAACCGACCACAAAATCGTGAGCAAATATTTCTCTAGGTATAGCACGGCAAGCACGATACCAAGGTTGCCTGAAAGCTGCGCGAGCTGCTCGGCGACCGGCGTTCCCGTATCACCCGGCAGCGCGGTAATGCCCGCAGACAGCACCACGCACGAGGTCGTGAGCGCCAGTACGTTTCCTTTCTTTTGATCGATGACCTCGATGGTGGAGTCCCAAGTTTTGGTATCGGCGAAATGCGGACGAGCTACAAAGCCCGACAGCAGCGCCAGGACCACGAGCGCAACGATAAAGCCAATCTGCAGCTTTTTGTTTGTGCACACGACATCGGACAGACTGGGCTGCAGCTCGGTTACCGTCGTGTGCTCGGTTATCTGGACAGGACGCCCATGAGCCATCTCGTGCGCGTCTCTTTTTTGTATTGACCCGTTATCCGGCATTTGGATACCTCCTCAGTCCGGCGTTTAATGCGAAAGGAAGTATACCCACCGAGCAAAAATCGAACGGGAGGACGAACGGAGCGCACCAAGACTGCCCCCCAACGACTAGTCGTTTAAGAACGTCCCCAATGACTGTCTCGGGATGAGTTGCGGTGGAATAGGGATTGTTTTGCGCCCGCCGGCCCCTATTCAGTCCCCATTTCACCGCAACTTGGAGGAGGACAGAAAAAGCCCTGCCGCGGGTAGCGGCAGAGCTTTTGGAAGGGGACTTGGTTGTGAGGGCTCGTTAGGCGAGCTTGGCCTCGAGCTCGGCGATGCGCTTGTAGGCATCGATGGTAAAGCGAGCCTGCTTCTCCAGGATCATAGTGGTCATGAGAGTATCCTGAGCATGGGCCATGATGAAGGTCATCTCCATCTCGCCGCCGCCGGCCTCCTGCGAAAGCAGCTTGGTCTGCGTGTCGTGAGCGCCGATGAGCGCATCGCTGGCATCCTTGTGCAGCTGCTCGGCCTTCTCAAAATCACCCTCGCGAGCAGCATCGAGCGCTGCAAGCAGATCGGTCTGGGCGTCACCTGCGTATGCGACAATCTCGAATCCAACCATCGAGATTTCTTCTTTGGTTGCCATATTGCGTTCCTTTCACATATGAACCAACGGAAAGCATCGCGTCCGGGCATACGCGCTGCGCTGTGTATGGCAGAAACAATAACATTCAAACAAAAAAGAACAGCGCAAAACGTAATTTCGAGCTATGAACGGTCAATTTTCGCCCGTGAACGGTTTCCAAACCATTTCGAACAATATCAAACATGATTAACGGAAACCCAAACAGGACCGCGCCCTAGCGCAAATCGCGCACCGTATCGCCCTCTACGAGCACGCCGGGGATCAGCATGTGCTCCACGCCAGACGCACCCCCCTCGGCACCGGCGATCTTATCGACTGCCCACATGCCGACACGCCTGTTGTCAAAGCGCACGGTGGTCAGGCGACGGTCGGGCACGATATCGCCCAGGCTGTCATCAACACCCACCACGCTCACGTCCTCGGGCACACGCCTTCCGCGCGACTCGAGCCCGCGAATGCAGCCGTAGGCCATGGCGTCGTTGGAGGCATAGATGGCAGTACAGGTCGGATCGTCCGCCAGAGCCTGGCCTGCGGCATATCCGCTCTGCGCCGTCCAATCGCCACGGATGAGTCGCGGCAGCTCAATACCATGTGCGCGCAATGTCTCGCGCCAGCCTTCCTCGCGCTGCATGCCCGAAAGCGAGCGCTCGGGGCACGAGATAAAGTGCACGGTCTTGTGCCCCTGCTCCAGCAAATACTCGACCACCTGGCGCGAGCAATCGAACTGGTCGTTATCGACCGTTGAACAAAGCGGGTGCTCCAACATCGTAACGAGCACTGTCTGCATGCCGGGCAGTGGCTCGAAGGTGCCAAAGTCCGCCGGCATGCGATTCATGATCACGACCATGCCATCCACCGGCAGCGCGCTCATGCGCGACGATGCGCTCTCGAGGGTATAGGGGTGTCCATCTACTTTCGTGAGGGTGATGGCGTAGCCGTGTTTGTCGGCGGCGGCGGCAAAGCCCTCCATACGGTCGAGGTTGCCGGTGCCGGTAATGTTGAACATGGCGACGCCGACGGTCTTAAACTTACCGCGGCGCAGCGATCGACCGGCAAAATTGGGGCGATACCCCAGCTCGCGCATGGCGGCACGCACGCGCTCCTTGGTCTCTGGGCGCACGCTGGGCGAATCGTGCACCGTACGCGAGACTGTTTGCTCCGAGACGCCCGCGAGACGCGCCACATCCTTAACGGAAACCGATTTTTTAACAGCGGCCATAGGTCGATCTTTCTATGTCGACGATGCCATTGGTGGCACCCTACGCAGTCATTTTTAACGCCTTCAAGTATATCCAACGCCTCCCCCACCATACGCTCACCACCCAAAACCTACCGTTCACCGACATTTTTGCTTCCCCGAACGGCTTTTGTCGCCCAAATGTTAACGTTGCCATTGTGCAAACACAGAGCCACCGGGCGGCTCAAACGTTTACGCGCAAGGAATCGACGGTTCGCAGGCACAGTGGCCATCGGTTCGCGTCTTATTTTGTGTCGCAAAATGGCAACGTCAACATTTTGGCAATCAAACGTCAAAAGCTACCATCGTTGCCAACCCACCGACTCTTAGGAGCTTTGCATGGAGCAACTCATCGCCACCATCGAAAAGGGCCAGCCCTTTTTCAACGCGATCGCCCGCAACAAGTACCTCAAGGCGATCCGCGACGGCTTTATCTCCGTCATCCCCATCATCATCTTCTCGTCCATCTTCTGCCTGGTAGCCTCGGTCCCCAACATCTGGGGTTTCTACTGGCCCGATGACATCAACAACGCCCTGTGGAAGTGCTACAACTACTCCATGGGCATCCTGGCCATCGCCTGCGCCGCCACCACGGCCAAGCACTTCGCCGACGCTCAGAACCGCGATCTGCCCAAGAACAACCAGATCAACTTTATCTCGTGCATGTGCGCGGCCATCATCGGCTTCTTGCTCCTTTCGAGCGACACCATCGCCACGGACGCCGCCAGCGGTTTCAACACCACCTACCTTGGTTCCAAGGGCCTGCTGACCGCTTTCATCGCTGCGTTTGTGACCGGCATCATCTACAAGTTCTTCATTAAGCGCAACATCACCGTCAAGATGCCCGAGCAGGTTCCGCCCAACATCTCGCAGACCTTTAAGGACATCATCCCCTTCTCCGTCTGCATCACCGTCTTTTGGGTTTTTGACATCGTCTTCCGCGCTGCTTTTGGCTTCTGCTTTGCCCAGGGTGTCATCCAGGTGTTCCAGCCCCTGTTCACCGCTGCCGATGGCTACATCGGCCTCGCTGTGATCTACGGCGCCATGAGCCTGTTCTGGTTCGTGGGCGTCCACGGCCCCTCGATCGTCGAGCCCGCCATCGCCGCCGCTCTCGTTGCCAACATGACCGACAACCTGGCTGCGTTCCAGGCCGGCCAGCACGCTTCCGCTGTCCTGACCCAGGGTGCCCAGTACTTCGTCGTCTGCATGGGCGGCACCGGCGCCACGCTCGTCCTGGTCTTTATGTTCTGCTTCCTGGCCAAGTCTCAGGAGATGCGCGCCGTCGGTAAGGCCGCCATCGTCCCCGTCTGCTTTGCCGTCAACGAGCCGCTGCTGTTCGCCGCACCCATCGTGCTCAACCCCGTCTTCTTTGTCCCGTTTGTCTTTGCCCCGATCGCCAACATCTGGATCCTCAAGATCTTTATCGACTTCTTGGGCATGAACGGCTTTATGTACACCCTGCCTTGGACCGTCCCCGGCCCCATCGGCACCATCATGGGCCTGGGCTTCCAGCCGCTCGCCTTTGTGATGCTCGCCCTTATCCTGGTCGTCGACTTCGTTCTGTACTACCCGTTCTTCCGAGCCTATGACGCCCAGAAGTGCGCCGAGGAGGCCGAGATCTCCCAGGAGGAGCTCGCCGCCAAGAACGCCGAGAAGGCCGCTAAGCTCAACGATGCCTTCCAGGGCAAGGCTGACGCCAAGAGCGTTGCCGCCGGCGCTGCTGCCGAGGCCGTGAAGTCCGACGTCGCTCCCGCCGCTGTCGCCACTGAGGCAACGACCGTCAGCGACCTCAACGGCAAGCGCGTGCTCGTGCTCTGCCAGGGCGGCGGAACCTCGGGCCTGCTCGCCAACGCGCTGGCCAAGGCCGCCAAGGAGCGCGGCATCAATCTTGAGACCGCTGCCGAGGCCTATGGCAACCACGTGGACATGCTCCCCGACTTTGACCTGGTCGTCCTGGCCCCGCAGGCCGCCAGCTACTTGGCCGACCTGCAGAAGGACTGCGAGCGCGTGGGCAACAAGTGCGTAGCCTGCCGCGGCAAGCAGTACATCGAGCTCTCCCAGAACGGTGACAAGTCTCTCGCCTTCGTAAGCGAGCAACTCTCGAAGTAAGTAACGCTCAGGGCCAGCCGACCATCCACAGCCGGCTGGCCCTTCGATTTAGACGATTGGATCATCATGTCCGTTAACCCCGCTAGCGTCACCAACCCGCCTGCGCAGTTTCCCGAGGGCTTTGTCTTTGGCGGCGCCACTGCTGCCTACCAGGTAGAGGGCGAGACCCGCACTCACGGTAAGGGCAAGGTTGCCTGGGACGACTTCCTGGAGGCCCAGGGCCGTTTCTCCCCCGATCCCGCTTCGGACTTCTACAACCAGTACCCCGTCGATTTGGAGCTGTGCGAGGAGTTTGGCATCAACGGCATTCGCCTCTCCATCGCCTGGAGCCGCATCTTCCCCAACGGTACCGGCGAAATCAACCCCGAGGGTGTCCAGTTCTATCACGATCTCTTCGCCGAGTGCCATAAGCACCACGTTGAGCCGTTTGTCACGCTGCATCACTTCGATACGCCGCTGCCCCTCTTTGAGAAGGGCGACTTCCTCAACCGCGAGACCATCGACGCCTTTGTGGACTTTGCCACCTTCTGCTTTAAGGAGTACGCCGACCAGGTGACCTACTGGTTCACCTTTAACGAGATCTGGGCCGACGCCTCCAACACCTACATCGAGGGCACCTTCCCCGGTGGCGTCAAGGCGCATCTGGCCGAAGCCTTCCAGTGCGAGCACAACATGATGCTCGCCCACGCCAAGGCAGTACTGGCCTTCCACAACGGTGGCTTTAAGGGCAAGATCGGCGTCATTCAGTCGCTGGAGTTTAAGTATCCGCTCAACGAGAACGACCCCGCCGACATCAAGGCCGCCAACAACGAGCACGTGCTGCAAAACCAGTTTTTGCTCGACGCCACCTTCCGCGGCGACTATGCGCCCGATACGCTCGAGTGCGCTAACCGCCTGGCAGCCATCTCGGGCGGCACCATCGAGATCCTGGACGAGGACCTCGAGATTATGCGCGAGGCAGCGCTCTACAACGACTACCTGGGCGTTAACAACTACCAGTGCCGTTTCTTGAAGGCTTACGACGGCGAGAACGACCTGCACCACAACGGTACGGGCGAGAAGGGCACCGGCCGCTGGCGCGTCAAGGGCATTGGCGAGCATGTGAACAAGCCTGGCATCCCCACCACCGACTGGGACTGGATCATCTATCCCGAGGGCCTGTTCGATCTGCTCGTCTACATTAAGCAGCGCTACCCCAACTATAAGCAGATCTTCATTACCGAGAACGGCATGGGCTACAAGGACCCCTACAAGGACGGTTTTGTGGACGACCAGCCGCGCATCGACTACATCGAGCAGCACCTGCGCTGGTTGCTCAAGGCCATGGAGGTGGGCGTCAACGTGGGCGGCTACTTCCTGTGGAGCCTACAGGACCAGTTCTCCTGGACCAATGGCTACAACAAGCGTTACGGCTTCTTCTACGTTGACTTTGAAACCCAGAAGCGCACGCCCAAGGCAAGCGCATACTGGTATAAGCACGTGGCGCAGACCCGTCGTCTGGACTAGCGGCTTTCAACTAGCGGTTGGCGGAATTGCCCCGCTCACATAACCTGTCCCCATTTCTCAGCCGGGGGCGGCACGTCACACGGCGCTCCGCCCCCGGCCTTTTTTTTGGGCGGACCGTGTCGCACGTTTGTCTCGATCTGTAACATCTAGCCGAGTTTTTGGGTCCTAGATGTTACAGATTGAGACGAACAGGATTGCTCTTTCCGAAGAATCTAAATCTGTAACACGTAGCCCGCTTTTGACCGTCTACCTGTTACAAATCGAGACAAACGGAGTAGGACCTAACCCCGTATGTCCCTAACAGTCGAGCGTTCGACCAGCGTACTCGGCACATGAATCGCCTCGATAGACGAGCTCTCTCCAATCGCCGCCTCAAACGCAAGCTTACCGACACCGCGCAAATCAAATCGCAGCGTCGTCAGCCGATTGTGAGGAACAAATCCCTCGAGTGCGTCGTCGATACCAACCACGCTCACGTCGTCGGGCACGGACAGGCCCGCGTTCTCGAGCGCGGCGATAACGCCCAGCGCCATCTGGTCATTTGCCGCAAGCACGGCAGTCGGCGCCTGCGACCCGCCGGCAAGCACCTCGGCCGCAATCCGCTCGCCCATGGCGTACCCACTGTCCGCGCTCCAATCGCCACGCAGCATCGGAGCGGCATCGACATGAGCACGACCCAGCGTATCGCGCCAACCGGCCTCACGAAAACGCGAGGAAATCGAGTTTTCCGGACCCGCCACAAACCGCATATTCGAGTGACCATGTTCCAGCAGATAATTGGTCAACAGCTCGCACGAACCATACTGGTCGGAGTCGATCGTCGGGCAGCGCGGATGCGCATACATGGACAGGATGACCGTTCGCACTCCCGGCTGGGGAACAAACTCCTCAAAATCGGGAGCCATGCGGTTCATGTTGAGAATCATGCCGTCGACGGGTCGCTCGACCATGCGGCGCGAGGCATCGGCAAGTGTATAGGGCTTGTCGCCGCCCATCTCGATCATAGTGACGGCAAAATCGTGCTCGCGCGCCGCTTGCATGATACCCTCGAGCGTCGCCAGGTTACCGACACGTGTGATGTTGTACATGCACAGGCCAATAGAACGATACGACCCGCCGCGCAACGCCGCTCCAGCAAAATTGGGACGAAAGCCCAGCTCTTCCATGGCGGCCAGCACACGCTTGCGCGTCTTTTCCGTCACGTTGGGCATACCGTTGACCACGCGAGACACAGTCTGGCGGCTCACGCCAGCGAGCGCCGCAACCTCTGCCGCGCTCGCCGAATGACCATTCCTTGTCTGCTGAGCCATGCCTTCCACGCTAACCTGCTTCCCAACTATTCCCCGCGCCCATGGCGCATCGTACATACATCGATAACGTGCTCATGATACCCGAGCCATATACCACAACATGAAAACTTCTGTCAATCAAAACCGCTTACCGAACAAA
>CATZJG010000006.1:0-108224 GCA_958420355.1 uncultured Collinsella sp. | reverse complement strand
GGAAAGAAGCTGCGCCGCGGGGGAGGCGGCCCCAATGGCTTTCTCATATCGTCTTATGCAGCTGCGCGCAGAGCGGGCGTAGTAAAATCTGAACCACTGAACTACCCCATACAAAAGGAGATTTTCCATGCATGATGTTGGAATGAACATGAGCCAGCTTGCCATGAGCGTCAAGCAGGTCGACGACACCATCGAGCTCGCTCACGAATGGAGCCATCAGTTGCTGCATGCGACCGAGAATTTTGACATGGAGCGCATCGGCGCCAAGCTCGAGGCAGCCATGGCCGCGCTGCACGAGGCGCATGACGCGCTCGAGGGCTACGAAGAGGCCATCGAGGCCGACCACAACTCCGTCGGATCCGTGAAGCTGGTGTAGGGTGTCCGAACACGAACACGAGCACGGCTGCGGGCACGAGCACGAGCATCCGCACGGGGCGGACGGTGACGCGGGCTGCCACTGTAGTGGCTCCGGCTCCGAGCTGGTCCGTTTTTCGGTTACCGCACCCGACGACCTGCTGCGCCGTTTTGACGAACAGATCGCGCGCCGCGGCGACGTGGCCAACCGCTCCGAGGCCGTGCGCGACCTGATTCGCGCCTCGATCGCCAAGGAGCAGATGCGCACGCCCGATGAGCACGTTATCGGGTCGCTCACTATGATCTACGACCATCACACCGGCGATCTGACGCGCCGCCTGGACGAGGTACAGCACGACTACACCAACGAGATCGTATCGACCATGCACGTGCATCTGGATCACCACAACTGCTTGGAGATTCTGGCGCTCAAGGGTCGCGGCGAGCGCGTCTACGAACTAGCCGACCGCCTGCTGGGCCTGCGCGGCGTTAAGCACGGCGAGCTCACGTGCGCCGCCACCAAGCAGAGCCTGGGGCTGTAGCGGGATTTCCCGCAGCGCACCTGCCAAATAGGGACAGGTTTGTTTTGGCAGGTTTAGAAGTTTTACCTACCAAAATAAACCTGTCCCTTTTTGGTCGGTTTTGATGAGGGGTGTCGCATGCGGCATGTGCATATTCATGTGACGGGCATTGTGCAGGGCGTTGGCATGCGACCGTTTGTGTATCGCGAGGCCATGGCACATGGCATTTGTGGATGGGTGCTCAATGCGGGCGACGGTGTGCATATCGAGGCGCACGCTTTGGCCGATGCGCTCGATGCTTTTGTTGCCGCGCTTTCTGAGCATGCGCCTGCGGCAGCTCGCGTTGAGCGAGTCGATATTGCGGATTTGGAGCCTGGCGGCTGGAGCGCTGCCGATGAGCAGGGCTTTCACATTGTGGCGTCGCAGGACCAGACCGCGCACACGACGCTCGTCTCGCCCGATATCGCCACCTGCGACGATTGCCTGCGCGAGTTGTTCGATCCCGCCGACCGACGCTATCACTACCCCTTTATCAACTGCACTAACTGCGGACCGCGCTTTACCATCATCCGCTCGCTGCCTTACGATCGAGCGGCTACCTCGATGGACCGTTTTCCCATGTGCCCCGAGTGCGCCGCGGAGTATGCCAATCCGCTCGACCGGCGTTTTCACGCGCAGCCCGATGCCTGCTTTGATTGCGGGCCGCATATTACGTGGCGCGAGGCTGTGAACGGCGATGCGTGCGGGAATTCGTCCGCGACACCGGCCGTCGGCACCACACGCGAGGCCAGCGACGCCATTATCGACCGCTGTGTTGAGCTGCTGGCCAGCGGTGGCATCGTCGCCATCAAGGGCCTGGGCGGATTCCACTTGGCATGCGACGCCTCCAACGAGCAGGCGGTAGCCGAGCTTCGCCGCCGCAAACGCCGCAGCAACAAGCCGCTTGCCGTTATGGTACGTAGTCTTGCTGATACCGAGCGCCTGTGTCATATCGATGATGCTGAACGCGATCTGCTCGCTGGCAGTATCCGCCCCATCGTGCTGCTGCGCCGGCGCACTGTTAGCGAGGACAACGACGGTTCCCCCGACATCCTCGCCCTCGCGCCATCTGTCGCGCACGACCTGCCCGAGCTCGGCGTCATGCTCCCCTATACGCCGCTTCAACATCTGTTGCTTGCCGCGGCAGAAGTCTGCGGTATGCACGCGCTCGTCATGACCAGCGGAAACCTGAGCGAAGAACCCATCGAGACCGACGACGACCTTGCCTGGGAACACCTCGTTGCCGCCGGCATCGCCGACGCGTTGCTCGGTAACGACCGCGCGATTCTCTCGCGCTATGACGATTCCGTGGTGCGCGTGGTCGACGGCGCCGTTATGCCCGTGCGCCGCGCTCGGGGATATGCACCCCAGCCGCTGCCGTTGCCGGCGCTCGACGGCGCTCCGTCCTGCGTGCTCGCCTGCGGGCCACAACAAAAGGCCACGATTGCGCTCACACGTGAAGGGACGAACGGCGAGGCGCCCTGTTTTGTGTCGCAGCATATCGGCGATGTTGAAAACGGCGGGACCTTCGATGCCTGGAACGCCGCGCGCACGCGCTTGGAAGATCTCTTTGATTTGGCGCCCGCCGCCTTGGCCTGCGATGTACACCCCAGCTATCTATCGGGCCAGTGGGCGCGCGAGCAGGCGCGAAAATGCAATCTGCCGCTCGTCGAGGTGCAGCACCATCATGCGCATATCGCGAGCGTAATGGCCGAGGCCATCGCCGCGGGCCAGCTTACAACCGACGCGCGCGTCCTTGGCATCGCCTTTGACGGCACCGGCGCCGGCACCGATGGGACCATTTGGGGCGGCGAGTTTCTTGTTGCCAGCCTTGGCGGCTTTGAACGCGCCGCGCATTTGCGCACCTGGGCGCTCCCCGGCGGGGCGGCCTCCGTGCGCGACGCCCGCCGCAACGCCTTTGCCCTGCTCAGTGAGCTCGGTCTGCTCGAGCACCCAGGTGCCGCTCGGCTTTTGGACAGCCTCGACGAGCAAACGCGCAGCGTGACAGCCACCATGATCGAGCGCGGCATCAACAGCCCGCGTACCAGCAGCATGGGGCGTCTCTTTGATGCCGCGGCAGCAATTCTGGGCATCTGCGACAAGGCAACCTACGAGGGCGAACCCGCCATCGAGCTTGAGGCTGCCGCCTGGCGCGCGCTCGACAACGAAATCGCCCATTTTCCCGACAACAACGCCGGCTATTTCGCATCTGGCCCATCGTGGCTGGACGGCCCCTATGTTCTGGACCAGAAAGCACTCTTTGAGGCACTTTTGGGAGGAATTGAAGCCGGAGCGCCCGCCGACAGGCTCGCACTCGATTTCCATGTCTCCGTCGCGCGCTCCTCGGCGCGCATCGCCAGCGATATCTGCGTGCACGAGGGCATCGACACCGTCGCGCTCTCGGGCGGCGTCTTCATGAACCGACTTCTGCTTCAGCTCCTCGCCCGCGAGCTCAAAAGCGCAGGCCTTACTGTCCTTGTCCCCCACACCGTACCCGTCAATGACGGCTGCATCGCCTACGGTCAGGCGGCAGTCGCAAGCGCTCGTCTTGCGCAGGTTGCATCGCAGTAGGCTGTTCGGCCAGCCCGCAAGCCGCCGTCTCACAGGTGTAGCGCGTTTGCCCGCAGCGCCCGCGAGCGCTACCATCAACTGATGGATTATTGAGCGCCCGTCCAGCGCAAAGCGTATAAAAGGGGAACAATATGTGCCTTGCCGTTCCCGGTAAAGTAGTCAAACGCGACGACGACCTCAAGGCCACCGTCGACATGATGGGCATCGAGCGCCCCGTGTCGCTGCGACTCGTGCCGACGGCGCAGGTTGGCGACTATATTCTCGTACACGCCGGCTTTGGCATCCAGATTGTCGACGAGCAGGAAGCACAGGAAACGCTCGAGCTTGTTAATGCCATGTCCGAGCTGGTCGAAGAAGACCAGCTGACCACCAACCCGGCGGAGGCTTACTAGTGGCGCCCGAGCAGCCGGCGCGCTCCGGTATCGATTTCTCGGCATTCCGCGATCCCAAGCTGGCTCGCGAGCTCATCGAGCGCATTCATGAGCTTGTCGGCGACCGCACCATCAACCTTATGGAAGTCTGCGGCACGCATACCGTGAGCATCGGGCGCTATGGCTTTCGCTCCATTATGCCGGCCGGGCTCAAGCTGCTGAGCGGCCCGGGCTGCCCCGTCTGCGTCACCGCCAACCGCGACATCGACCACGCAATCGCGCTCGCCAACATAGACGGCGCCATCATCACCACCTTTGGCGACATGATGCGCGTGCCCGGATCGTCCACCTCGCTCGCTGCACAAAAGGCGGCAGGGCGTGACATTCGCATTGTGTACTCCCCGCTCGATGCACTCGACATTGCCGAGCAAAACCCCGATCGCCCGGTTATTTTTATGGGCGTGGGCTTTGAGACCACAACGCCCACCATCGCCGCCGCCATCTTGGAGGCCGAAGCGCGCGGGCTTTTGAACTTCTCGGTCTATTGCGCCCACAAGACCACGCCGCCGGCGTTGCGCGCCATCGCTAACGATCCCGAGACCGCCATCGACGGCTTTATCCTGCCGGGACACGTCGCCACCATCACGGGCTTGGCGCCCTTTAGCTTTTTGGTCGACGAGTTCGATACCCCGGGCGTGGTCACGGGATTTGAACCGGTCGATATCCTGCAGGGCATCTGCATGCTGGTCCAGATGGTTGTCGAGGACAGGCCGGCGATTGACAACGCCTACCGCCGTGGCGTCAACGCAGACGGCAACCCCGTGGCGCGCCAGCTGGTCGAGCAGGTGTTTGAGCCATGCGACACCACGTGGCGCGGGCTGGGGCCGATTGCCAACTCGGGCCTTTCCATCCGCCCCGAGTTCTCGCGCTTTGATGCCCGCGTTCGCTTTGACGTGCCCGTTGAGCCGACGGTTGAGCCGCGCGGATGCCGCTGCGGCGACGTGCTGCGCGGAGCCATTACGCCGAGCAGCTGCCCGCTCTTTGGCCGCACCTGCACGCCCGAGCACCCCGTCGGCCCGTGCATGGTGAGTTCCGAAGGCAGCTGCGCGGCGTACTACCGTTACCGAGTCTAGCCCGAACGCCCCCGCGCACTGACACCTCCCACGATTGGAGTTTTGGATATGTCCCATAGCATCACCGATAGCACCGTCCTGTTGGGCCACGGCTCCGGCGGACAGATGATGAAGCGCATCATCGATGAGGTCTTTTTAGATGCCTTTGGTTCGCCCGAGCTGCTCGAAGGCAACGATGCCGGCGTCGCCGCGCTGCCCGCGAGCGGGCGCATCGCCATGTCGACCGACAGCTTTGTAGTCTCGCCGCAGTTCTTCCCCGGTGGCAACATCGGCCGCCTCGCTGTATGCGGAACCGTCAACGACGTCGCGACCTCGGGCGCCAACGTGCGCTACCTATCGTGCGGCTTCATCCTCGAAGAGGGCTATCCCATGGATAAGCTCCGCCAGATTGTGCAGACGATGGCCGAGACGGCGCGCGAGGCGGGCGTGTCCATAATCACGGGCGACACTAAGGTGGTCGAGCGCGGCGGGGCCGACGGCGTCTATATCAATACCGCCGGCGTGGGCGAGGTGCCTGCGGGCGTGGCGCTCAGCGGCGCAAACTGCCAGCCCGGCGATGTCATCCTGGTCTCGGGTACACTGGGCGACCACGGCATCGCCATCATGAGCCAACGCGAGGGTCTGGCGTTTTCGAGCACCATCGAAAGCGACGCCGCACCGCTCAACCACCTGATTGCCGATGTGCTTTCCGCAGCACCCGACACACGCTGCTTCCGCGACCCCACGCGCGGTGGCCTGGCCTCGACGCTCAACGAGTTTGCACAGGCCAGCGGCGTTGCCATGGAGGTCGACGAGGATGCCGTGCCCGTGCGTCCCGACGTGCAGGCCGCCTGCGAGATGCTCGGCTACGATGTGCTGCAGGTGGCAAACGAGGGCAAGATGGTTGCCGTCGTGCCGGCCGAACAAGCCGATGCGGCGCTGGCCGCCATGCGCGCCGCCCGCTACGGCGAGAACGCCGCGATTATCGGCCGCGTGCTGCCACTTGGATCGGACGCTCGACCCACCGTGCGCGTACGTACCGGCTGGGGCTCGACCCGCATCCTCGACATGCTCGTAGGAGAGCAGCTGCCGAGAATTTGCTAACGACAAAGGCTCAGGGCTATTAAAGATATTCAGATTCCAAACATGCCCGGCACGCATGCCCAGTATCATGGGGTGCGTTTTACAACTCAAGCGGCAGGAGCACCCATGGCAGCAGCTTTTTCCCATGTGATCTTTGACCTGGACGGCACCATTCTCAACACGCTCGAGGACCTGGCGGCCGCCGGCAACCATACCTGCGAGGCGCACGGCTGGCCCACGTTTGCCGTTGACGAGTACCGCTACAAGGTGGGAAACGGCATGCTCAAGCTGGTTGAGCGCTTTATGCCCGCCGAGTATGCGGGCGACGGCCGCATGTTTGAGCAGGCGCTTGCCGAGTTTAGGGCTTACTACGGCGAGCACAAGGAAGACCACACCGCCCCCTATGCCGGCACGATCGAGACGCTCGACCGCCTACGCGCCGCGGGCGTTCAGCTTGCCGTGCTCACCAACAAGGACCACGTCTCGGCGGCTCCGCTTATCGAGAAGTATTTTGGTTCCGAGCGCTTTGCGCTGGTGCAGGGCCGCGTCGATGCGTTTCCGCCCAAGCCCGAGGCGCCTGTTACGCTGCATGTGATGGAGGAGCTGGGCGCCGATCCGTCGACCACGCTCTATGTGGGCGATTCCAATGTCGATATCCTGACCGGTCACAACGCCGGCCTTAAGAGTGCAGGCGTCAGCTGGGGCTTCCGCGGCCGCGCAGAGCTGGAGTCCGCCGGCGCCGACTACGTGGTGGACACCCAGGACGAGCTAGCGGCGCTGATTCTGGGCGAGTAACGAGCGACACTGCTTAACGCAGCTGCGACAATTCTTCCGCGCGGAAAGCGCATCCCGTTTTGGAGCAATATTCCGGGTCGCACTTTCCGCAACCCACCCCATCCGGAAAATGCGACCCACTATTCGGCCAAAAACCGGGTCGCGGTTTCCCAAACACTCGATGCAACGCTAGCACAAGGAATGTCCCCAACTACCGGCAGAAAAGGAACGTCCCCAGCCGCCGCCTTCCCAATGACTACTTCAGCGATGGCAACGCCGCAGGTAGAGGACGGACAGCGAGCGGACACCAGAGCGAACAAATTGGCATGAAAAGAGGGCGGCATAGACCTTCTGGTCATACCGTCCTCTTTGAATGACAAGTTGTCGCTCTGGTGCCCGCGCAACGTCGAGCAGTTGCGGCGTTTGGTAAAACGCCGCAACGAACTAGCTCAGCATTGCATCCATCATCTCGGAGTTGACGGAGTCGTCGGCAGACCACTCGCCGTCGTCGTTGCAGGTGTACTTGAAGATAACCGTGGTCTTCCTGGGCTCGGTGGCCTTGGTCACATCGACCATAACCTGACCGGCCATCTTGTACAGCTCGTCATCGGAAGGAACCGTGTCAAGCGCGGCGACCTTCTCCTGATACTGGGCGGAGAAGTCCTCGACGATCTTGTTCATAGACTTGCAGGTGATAGAGACCTCGGCGGTCGCGACACCCTTGTCCTCGTCGACCGTCACGTCGCCGATCTTGTAGTCAAAGCCCTCGAGATAGGTCTTGGCATACTCCTTGGGATCGATACCCAGCTGCTCGAACTCGTCGCCCGAAGCTTCCTCCAGACCAGAAAGGAAGTCGTCGCCACCGTTCTTGACCTCGTCAAACTGCGTCGTAAGATCCTCGGTGATGAGCTCCTCAACCGAAGGACCTCCACAGCCGGAAAGCACGACCACGCATGCAACCAAGACGGCCATGAGGGGCGCAAGCAGCAGCTTCTTTTTCATGTTGTTCCTCCCAATGAGCGGCACCGCGCTTCCCGGACGCGGCACACGTTGTAATAAGTAAGCCCATACTATCCACTTATGAACACCCTCGGCAACGCGAAGGCGCGGTCGGTTCGTTTTAGCGTCCGAACGGTTTGCAAGCCCGCCCAACGCGCAATAAAACGCTTCCCCACGGTGCAATAAAAAAGGTGGCCGGAAAACCCGACCACCCTTGCACATCCTTTGAACGCCGCAGTTTACTTGCGAACGACCTTAACGATGGCGTCACCGGCGGCGACGGCGGACTCTGCCTCAACGGTGAGCTCGACGTCGGCAAACTCGGCGGTGTTGGACACGGCCACCACGACGCAGTCCTTGTAACCGGCAGCGGCGATCTTGGCGCGGTCGATCTTGAGTATGGGCTGGCCGGCCTTCACAACGTCGTCGGCCTTGACGAAGCCCTCGAAGCCATCGCCGTTCATGTTGACGGTATCGACGCCAACGTGCACCATAACCTCGATGCCGCTATCGGACTGCAGACCCACGGCGTGACCCATGGTGACGGTCACCTTACCGTCGCAGGGAGCGTAGACCAGATCGTCCTCGGGCCACACGGCACAGCCCTTGCCCAGAACCTCGCCACCAAAGACGGGATCGGGCACGTCGGCCATCTTGATGACCTTGCCCTTGACGGGCGAGCACAGCACGTCGGCGCCGGCAGAAGCAGAGATGGAGGCCGGAGCAGCGGCAGCCGCGGGCTCAGCCTTCTTCTTGAACATATCAAACAGACCCATACGTTTTCTCCTCTTGATTAAGCGCAACGTTGTGCGCATGCCTACGGTAATTATAGTGCCAAATGGTTCAAATGCTAAGGTGGGGACTCGAATCGCAAGCCCTTCTCGGTAGTGCTCGTGGGATGAGCATCTCCTTTGCATCGCGGTTCGATAAGCCGAGTATCGCCCACGCGCGGGACGGGCAGAAGCGGGCACGCCAAACCCGATACTTCTTTTCGCTCTCGAGTCCTGCCGCCGCCCCGTCCCTGACACTTCCTGATACCGACCGAAACGTGCCAAAATAAACCTGTCCCTTTTTGGTAGGTTTGGCGAGTGTGGATTTTCGGACGCTTAACTAACGAGCGTGGATAATCTCCCACTTTGAGGCCGTCACCGAGCCAAAAACGGGAGATTATCCGCTCTCATTTTGGATAACCCCCCTTGTACCAAGCCGAGCTCCATGATCAAGTAATAACGACTTCTCATCATTAGATTGTTTACATCAATTCTAATAACTATTTAATCCTTAAACTCGTTATTAGAATTGATATGATTGGCCTAATAACGAGTTTCCGGCACTAAAGATATGGAGGGCGCGATGCAAATCGAGGAGAACGGCCAGGGAACGCTCCGCAATAATCTATCGGGGAAATTGGCTTACTATTCGTTTTTTCCAACGCCCTTGCAATCATTGAGGCAGCTAAACCTCACCGAGGAAACCTATCGCACGCTTTCCGCATGCTCACGAAAGCTTGGAGAGCTTGAAGGCATGCTCTACTTTGTTCCCAACGCCGATATGTATCTGACAATGTACGTGCGCAAAGAAGCACTCCTTTCTTCGCAAATTGAGGGAACCCAGTGCACGTTTGACGACCTACTTAGTCCATCGCAAACACAACTCCATCATAAAGATGTCGCAGACGTCGTGAATTACGTCCGTGCTGTCGACCGCGGCGTAGAACTGCTCAAAAAGATGCCCTTGTGCACGAGACTTCTTAGGCAAGTTCATGCGGTCCTGCTGGACGGAGTGCGCGGAACGGAGAAGAATCCAGGCGAGCTGCGCTCCTCACAAAACTGGATTGGCCCCTCAGGCTGCACCATTGCAACCGCATCGTTTGTCCCTCCAAACATTGAAGATTTGAGTAACACGCTCCAGGACCTCGAACGCTTTATCAATGAGCCTCAAGTCGAAATGGATCCGATTGTGCGGGCGGCGCTCGTCCATTACCAATTTGAAACTGCCCATCCATTCCTAGACGGAAACGGTCGCCTGGGCAGGCTTCTCATTACACTTATGCTCATCAATGATGGCGTTCTTCATTCTTGCTTGTTCTATCCATCGTTCCAGTTCAAGAAAAATCGAAGCGAGTACTACCGGCAACTCACATCCGTAAGGGAGAGAGGCACTTACGAGGAATGGATAGAGTTTTTCTGCAACAGTCTTCTCGAAAGTGCGAAGGACTCGGTAGGGTCTTTAAAAAACCTTGTTGACCTCCATAACCGTTCCACAGCAACCATTACCGAAAATCTCGGAAGGACTGCTGCAAACGGGCAAAGGCTGTTGGGCATTCTTGAAGAGCACCCCATCGTCGACACCGCATTCATCGCTGCCCAACTCGATATCGGCAGGAGTACCGCGAGCTCGCTCGTCAAATCATTTGAAGAATTGGGTATCCTCCGTCCGCTCGACGAGTCAAGACAGAGATACCGGCAGTACGGGTATGAAGAGTATCTTTCGATTCTCAGGGAAGACGCCGAGCCGATTAGATAGGCATCGCAACCCAGGCAAATTAAAGCGAGCGTGGATAATCTCCCACTTTGAGCCTGCACACAGGCCAAAAACGGGAGATTATCCACGCTCATTCCTGAGTAGTCATTTATGAACGTCCCCAATGACTAGTCCGGCAACGCCGATGTTTCGGCAACGACAGCGAGCGAGCCGCATTCGGAGCAAGACGACGCCGCAGGTAGAGAACGGACGGCGAGCGGGTCGCATTTGAGACAAGGTGACGTGAAACGAAAGGGCGCTGACCTTCTGGTCGCGCCCTTGAAGTTGAACGTCAGATTGTCCAAATGCGGCCCGCGCAGCGTCGAGCAGTTACGGCGTTTGGTAAAACGCCGTAACTAACGTGCTCCGTACTGCTCGTAGTAGGCGTCGATGGCGGTCTTGAGCTCGTCGTCGATGACAACCTTGCCGTCGATCTCGTGGTTGTAGAGGGTCTCGACGACCTCAGCCATGGAGACGATGCTCGCGACGGGGAAACCGTACTTGGCCTCGATCTCCTTCTGCGCGGTGGTCACACCGCCCTTGCCGACCTCCATGCGGTTGAGGGACACGATCAGGCCCTTGATCTCGACATCGGCAGCAGCCTTGACCTTGGGATAGGTCTCGTCGATGGACTTGCCGCTGGTGGTAACGTCCTCGACCATGACCACACGGTCGCCGTCCTTGGGCTCATAACCCAGCAGGTTGCCCTTATCGGCACCGTGGTCCTTGGCCTCCTTGCGGTCGCAGCAGTACTTGACCTCCTTGCCGTACAGCTCGTGGTAGGCAATTGCGGTCACGACGGCCAGCGGAATACCCTTGTAGGCCGGTCCAAACAGCACATCAAAGTCGTCGCCAAAGTTATCGTGGATGGCCTGGGCGTAATACTCGCCCAGCTTCTTGAGCTGATAGCCCGTCACGTAAGCGCCGGCGTTCATAAAGAACGGGGACTGACGGCCGCTCTTGAGCGTAAAGCTGCCGAACTTAAGGACGTCGGACTCGACCATAAACTTGATAAACTCTTGCTTGTAAGCCTCCATGCGGGCTCCTCTCGTAATCGCGTACGTGCCTTCCAGTTTAGCGCAGGCGAAGCGTCGATGCGGGCGCGCTTTGGGGCCACGGCATTCTGTAAAGGCTTTGTCAGGGGGAATGGTTTTCCGAACAATGGGGTTGACATGTCAAACCCCCTCATCAAGAATACGGGCGGATTAAAAAGGGGTACGAGATACCCAAAGCGCGCTGCGCTCAGCCTTTAGGAGGTGTGCCATGGAAGGCAGTCCTAGTCGAAAAACCTGCATGTCGCCCTCGGCACGCCGCGAGGACTCCGCACACGCATAAACGCCACCGGCAGATCGCCAAAACCACCGCAAAGGCGCGCTGCACCCTTTGTGGGCTCAAGAGCTTGACGTGAGCGACATCTAGGTTTTTTGAAGCAAATACGACACGTACGCTAACTCCCCTCAACAAGGAGGACCCTATGCTGATGCTCAAAACCGTCACGGTACTCGAAGCCATCTCCAAGCGCCGCCGCACGGCGCGCCCTGCCGCTCATACCGGCCTGTCCAAGAACACCATATTCGCCGCCACCCATAGTGCCGAGGACGCCCTCGTACTGCTTGACGCCACGGCAAACGGCCTCACCGTCGAGCAGGCAACTGAGCGCCTGAACGCCGTCGGCCCCAACACCATCGAGGCAACGACCAAAACGCTCGCCCGCCGCATCGCCGACGCGTTCATCGATCCCTTCGCCGGCATCCTCGCCGCGCTCGCACTGGTCTCGCTCTACATCGACGTGCTCGCCGTGCCCGAACCGCAGCGCGACCCCTCCACGGTCATCGTCATCGGCACCATGCTGCTGGTATCGGGCGGCATGAAGTTTATCCAGGAAGCCCGCAGCGGCAATGCGGCCGAGGCCCTCAAGGACCTGGTCTCCAACACTTGCACCGCCCTGCGCGACGGCGAGCGCATCGAGATCCCCTTCGACGAGCTCGTCCCCGGCGATGTAATCCGTCTCTCTGCCGGCGATATGGTGCCGGCAGATGCCCGCATCATCACCGCGCGCGACCTGTTTGTGATCGAGTCCGCACTCACCGGCGAGAGCGAGGCCGTCGAGAAGACCACCGCCGTCACCGTCGTCGAGGGCGCCGACGGCTCCGCACTGCCACTCTCTGCCTGCAAGAACATCGTCTTTACCGGCACCTCCGTGCAAAACGGCGCCGCCATGGCGCTTGTCGTTGCCACAGGCTCGGACACCTACCTGGGCGGCATCGCCAAGATGCTCAACGGGCGCGGCGAAAAAAGCGCGTTTGACCGCGGCGTCTCGAGCGTCTCCATGCTGCTGGTGCGCCTGATGCTCGTTATGGCGCCGGCCGTCTTTGCCATCAACGCCGCCACCAAGGGCAACGTCATCGACGCGCTGCTGTTCGCCACGAGCGTGGCCGTGGGCATCACGCCGCAGATGCTTCCCGTCATCGTGACCACGAGCCTGTCGCAGGGCGCCAAGGACCTCGCCCGTCGCCAGGTTATCGTCAAGGAGCTGCCGGCGATTCAAAACCTCGGAGCGATGGACGTCCTGTGCTGCGACAAGACCGGCACCCTCACCGAAGACCGCATCGTGCTCGAGCGCTATCTCAACACCGATGGCAACGAGGACGCGCGCGTGCTGCGCCATGCGTTTTTGAACAGCTTCTTCCAGACCGGCCTCAAAAATCTTATCGACCTGGCCGTAATCGACCGTGCCGATGTGACGCCCTCGACCGTCACACCCGATTCCATGCTGGGCCAGAGCCTGCGCGACCGCTACACCAAGGTCGACGAGGTTCCCTTCGATTTCTCGCGCCGTCGCCTGAGCGTAGTTGTCGCCGACGCCCAAGGCAAAACCCAGATGGTTACCAAGGGCGCCGCCGAGGAAATGCTCGAGATCTGCTCCTTTGTCGAGATCGATGGCATCGCTCAGCCGCTCACCGACGAGAAGCTCGCCCAGATTCGCAAGCAGATCGCCGGACTTAACGCCGAGGGCCTGCGCGTGATTGCCGTGGCGCAGAAGACCAATCCGCGCTGCGTGGGCGAGTTTGGAATCGCCGACGAGTGCGACATGGTGCTGATGGGCTTTTTGGCCTTCCTCGATCCGCCCAAAGCAAGTGCCGCGGGCGCCGTCGCCACCCTCGAGGCCAAGGGCGTGGCGGTCAAGGTCCTAACCGGCGACAACGACCGCGTCGCCGCCACCGTCTGCGAGCAGATTGGTATCGATGCGAGCAACGTCTTGCTCGGCTCCGAGATCGATGCGCTCGATGACGCCGAACTTGCCGAGCGCGCCGAGAAAACCAACCTCTTCGCCAAGCTCTCGCCGCTGCAGAAGGCGCGCCTGGTACGTGTCATGCGCGAGATGCTCGGCCACACCGTGGGCTTTATGGGCGACGGCATCAACGACGCCGCCGCCATGCGTGCGAGCGATTGCGGCATCTCGGTCGATTCGGCCGTCGATATTGCCAAGGAATCCGCCGATATCATCTTGCTTCAGAAGGACCTGGGCGTGCTCGAGCGCGGCATCATCGAAGGCCGCCGCACTTACGGCAACCTGCTCAAGTACCTCAAGACCACGGTGAGCTCCAACTTTGGCAATGTGCTGTCCGTGACCGTCGCGAGCCTGTTCTTGCCGTTTTTGCCCATGAGCGCCCTGCAGCTGGTACTGCTGTCGCTGGTCTACGAGATCGTGTGCATCGCACTGCCGTGGGACACCGTCGATGACGCCTGGACTGCCCGCCCGCGTGCCTGGGACGCCGCGTCCATCAAGGGCTTTATGCTCGAGCTGGGCCCCGTGAGCTCGCTGTTTGACATCGTGACCTTCGCCGCGCTCTTCTTTGTCGTGTGCCCCGCCGCCGTGGACGCAAGCTGGTCCGAGCTTGCCGCTGCGGGCGACGTCACGGGTATGGCGACCTTTGCTGCGCTCTTCCAGAGCGGCTGGTTTGTCGAGTCCATGTGGTCGCAGACACTCGTGGTCCACATGTTGCGCTCCCCGCATCTGCCGAGCCCGCGCGACCACGCCGCGCCCGCATTGTGCGTTCTTACCGTGCTGGGCCTGGCGCTCGTCACCTGGCTGCCGGCAAGCCCCATCGCCGATGCGCTCGGCCTCATGCCGCTGCCCACGAGCTTTTTTGGGCTGCTCATTGGCATCGTTACCGCCTATATCGCGCTCACCCAGCTGGCAAAGCGCCGCTACATTGCCCGCCACGGCGAGCTGCTGTAGCAAGTAGACGGAAAACACCCTGCCAGCTGCCGTTGCCACTACCACAGCTGCCAACGCCGCTGCCGTTGCCTCTGCCGCCGCCGCAGTCTATCCCCCCAGCAGTTGCGGTGGAATAGTTCCTGTTTAAAGCCCCGTGACTTTAATTTAGGGACTATTCCACCGCAACTTATTGGAGGATTAGCTAGTCCTTGGGCGTCCAGGACCAGAAGAAGTTGATAAGGGCTACACGCGAGGCGGTACCGGCCTTTTTGTTGATCGAGGAAATGTGGCGGTAGAGCGTGGAGCGCGAAAGAAAGAGCGTTGTGGCGATGTCCTGAACGCTCTGGTCCGAAACGACCAAGACCTCAAGAATATCGCGCTCGCGCTCTGTAAGCCCAAAGGTGGCGACGAAAGCATCGAGGCGTTCATCGGACGTGAGCTCCGCTGCCTCCACGGGCTCGGGGTCGGAGCATGTGGGCGCAAGATCCCCACCAAGATCGTCGGTGGCAAGCGGCAGTCCGTCCCGCATCGCGGCATCATCGGCTCGTTGCCCCAACTGCCCCAGCAGCGTAATCGCAATGCCCACAAACATCACGAGCGCCGCACCGACCGCAGCCAGCACATTTTGACTCGAGATAATCGCCACTGCCGGCGCCGTCACGAACATCGAGCACACGTTGTTGACGACGCGACCCATGCACGGCCAAAAATATGACCAGCGCGCATAGAGCGAGACGGCGGCATATTTTGTGGTAAAGAACACCACAAAGAAGCCCGAGCCCAGATAAAAGATGATCGTGGCAGCAAGCTCGTTGCCGCCATTGCCATCGACGATGAGCACAAAGAACGAAAGCGTGGACAGTATGGCGGCACATGTCATGCCGATATTCATATACGAGCGGCCGTGCAGGTCAAATAGGACGCCGGCAGCCAACGAGCTCACGACAAGCAGCAGGCGCGGCCAGTCACCCAAATCAACGGCTCCGGTAGCATGCAAGGTTGTGAGACCCGCGTTGAGAGCGGCGAATACGCCGGAAAGATACGCCGTCGCCACGGTCAGGCGGGCCACGGCGCGGCGGAATGCCGCCTTTGCCTTGGGATCGTCTTGCCACTTGGCGCCATATTCCAAAGCATCTACCGAAAGCCCGGCAACACTGGGTTCAAAGCTGGGATCGGACTCGTCGCGCAGCTTGGCGCGTCGGGCACCGTGGAGCAACGCCACCTGCGCGATCGCACAGACAACCAGAACAGCCTGCTGAGGAATGCCGGCAGGCATCACCATGTGGTTGAGAACCTGCACCAGAACGCCCATGGCGTAAGAAAGTGCGGCGGCGCGCGCCAAGCAGGGCGTTCGCGCAAAGCGCCTCGCAAAATTTGCATGAGCAGTCGATCCGCAGTAGCCCAGCGCGCAGCACGCCACCAAACCGCCGGCAATTACCACCTCAACCTGAACCGCCATAATCAACAGCAGCAATGCCGCCACCAGCAAAACGCCCGTGACGTCACTCGTTGCGTCGATAGCATGGGGACGGCGATAGTACAGAATGGGACGCACAAAAAAGCCAATCACGCTCGCGCCGATGACAAGGCTCTCATAAATAACGACCTCGTTCGGAGACACGAACTCGGCCATGCGCACATCAAAAAGATACTCGCACGCCAAAAACGTGAAGAAGAACAGCGCCAGGCATATAATCTCCCGAATGCCCCGACGCAAATATGCGGTTGTGTCTCCCATGCCCCTCATGGTTAACCCACGGCCGCTCAATTGTCTGGAAATCTATTTTAACAAAGAACCAGTCTCAATATCGAAGCCAAGCTCGAAATGCTGCCAATTCGACCCCAGCCGTCCACATCACGCCGCGATTTTGAGCCGCATGGACCAGAAGGGGCACGCGCGACCTCTAACTCGGCCAGGAGTGTCTCCAACTACCACTCATTTAAGTACGTCCCCAATGAGTGGCCGAAGAGTGTCCCCCGCGACTAGTCGTTTGAGAACGTCCCCAACGACTAGTCAAAAATGGGCCATGTGTCCCAGTTGTGGAGACTCCTTGAGCCGTCTGGGTATCGCGAAGAATCGCACACTCCCCCATCATCAAAAGTGACACACGCTACCTGTTGATGGGAGGCAGCCATGGGCTTCTTTGACAAGATGTTCGAGAAGAAAGAGTGCGCGATTTGCGGTACCGAGCTGGGACTTCTAGGTAAGACAAAAATCAATGAAGGCTACCTGTGCAAAGAGTGCGCCGGCAAGCTCTCCCCCTACTTTCACGGCTATCGCTCCAGCACCGCGGACGATATCCGTGAGCAACTCGCCTACCGCGAGGCCAACGCCGAACGCCTGTCTTCGTTCAACCCCACGCGCACGCTTTCTGCCGGGCGCACCAATATTATGCTCGATGAGGACGCGGGCCTGCTGATCATCACTTCGCAGAGCCGCTGGCGCGACGCCAATCCCGACATCATCGAGTTCTCGCAGGTACTCGGCTGCGATATGGATATCGACGAGCAACGCACCGAGATCTATCGCGAGACCAAGGACGGCGAGCGCGAGAGCTACAACCCGCCGCGCTACGACCTGGATTACGACTTTAATCTGACCATCCACGTCAACACGCCGTACTTTACCGAGATCAACCTGCGCGTGAACGACTCCACCATCGATCAGCGCGGCTCCATCGAATATCGCGAGGCCAAGCGCCAGGCAACCGAAGTCCGCGATGCGCTGGTGCAGCTGCGCCAGGAGACGCGCGACAGCGTCGTGGCCGCCAAAGCCCCCAAGACCGCGGTGACCTGCCCCTTCTGCGGAGCCACCACCATTCCCGATGCCAGCGGGCGCTGCGAATACTGCGGCGGCGCCATCGGCGCATAGCCTCCGGCAGCGAAAGGACCGATCATGGCCTTTGAGAGCATCAACTATCAATGCCCCGCGTGTGGCGGCCCCCTTCACTTTGCCAGTGCCGAGCAAAAGCTCGTCTGCGACTACTGCGATTCTCGTTTTGAAGTCGAAGAAGTCGAGGCCCTCTATCGCGAGCGCCAGGACAAGGCAGATGCCAAAGCCGATGCAGCAGCCGCAACGCCCAAGCCCGTCGCCGACGACGCGGTGCAGGAGCTCGCCCAAAATGCTGGCTACATCTGCTCGTCGTGCGGCGCCGAGCTCGTGTCCGACGGCACCGTCGCCGTCACCACCTGCCCGTACTGCGGCAACTCCGCCGTGGCGCCCGGCCAGCTCTCTGGCGACTTCTCGCCCGACCTGGTAATTCCGTTTAAGCTCGGGCGCGACGACGTCACAGCCGCACTCAAGGAACACTACAAGGGCAAGATCTTGCTGCCCAAGAGCTTTGTCACCGGCAACCACATCGACGAGGTCCAAGGTGTCTACGTGCCGTTTTGGCTCTACGGCGCCCGCGTTGACGGCGAAGTGTACTTCGATGCGACCAACGAGACCGTGACCGAGGAATCCGACCGCACCGTCACGACCACCGACCACTACGACGCCTACCGCAAGGGAAACATCTCGTTTAAGCGCGTGCCCGTCGACGGATCGTCCAAGATGCCCGACGGCCACATGGACGCCATCGAGCCGTTTGACTACGATGCCCTGCGCCCGTTTTCGGTCGCGTATATGCCCGGCTACATCGCCAACCGCTACGACGAGGACTGCGAAACCTGCAAGGCGCGCGCCGAACGCCGCATGGAGGAAAGCACGATCTCGGCCCTGCGCGAAACCGTCGTCGACGAATATGACGATGCCACGGTCGAAAGCAAGCAGCTCGACTACACCTGGGAAGACAGCGACTATGCCCTGTTCCCCGTGTGGATGCTTTCCACCTCGTGGAACGGCAAGAGCTACCTGTTTGCCATGAACGGCCAAACCGGCCGTATGGTCGGCGAGCTTCCTTGCTCCAAGCCCAAGCTCGCTATCGCCTCGGTGCTGTTCTTTGTGATCGGATTTATCCTCTCCCAGATTCTCTTTATGGGGGAATACGCCTTCGATCCGGATTACCTCACCTTTGATATCGAGGGCATCCTCATCAATATCATCGCGCCACTGATCATCGTGATTATCGGAGACGTGCTACTGGTAGGCCAGCTCAAGACGGCCAACGAAGCAACCTGTGCCGATGAGTATTGTGGCGAGCTCGACCTGACCGAGAAACACGACACCTTCAGCCACACCGAGACCACCGTTGTCATGAAAGACGACAAGGACGATTAACCATCCTGACCAATACCACCCGGCCTTTGACGAGAAAGGAAGATCACCATGGGACTCTTGAAAGCTGGATTGGGTGCTGCCGGCGGCGTCATGGCCGACCAGTGGAAGGAATTTATCTACTGCGAATCGATGCCCGCTGACGTCTTGGCCTGCAAGGGCAGCAAGCGCACCGGCGGCCGCAGCTCCAACACGCGCGGCGAGGACAACGTCATCTCCAACGGCTCGGTCATCGCCGTCAACGACGGCCAGGGCATGCTCGTGGTGCAAAACGGCAAGATCATCGAAGTCGCGCTGGAGCCCGGTGAGTTCGTCTTTGACACCGGCAGCGAGCCGAGCGTCTTTAGCGGCAACCTGGGCGATTCCATCAAGGAGACCTTCGCCAATATCGGCAGCCGCTTTACCTTTGGCGGCGACGCGGGCAAGGACCAGCGTGTCTACTTCATCAACACCAAGGAGATCATCGGCAACAAGTACGGCACCGCCTCGCCCGTGCCCTTCCGCGTGGTCGATAACAACATTGGCCTGGACGTCGACATCTCCGTGCGCTGCAACGGCGAGTATTCGTACCGCATCACCAACCCGCTGCTGTTCTACACCAATGTGTGCGGCAACGTGACCGATAGCTACACGCGCGATAAGATCGACAGCCAGCTTAAGTCCGAGCTGCTCACCGCCCTGCAACCCGCCTTTGCCAAGATCTCGGAGATGGGCATTCGCTACAGCGCCATCCCCGGTCACACCACCGAGCTCGCCCGCGCGCTCAACGAGGTCCTCTCGGCCGACTGGCGCGACCTGCGTGGCGTCGAGATTGTGAGCTTTGGCGTCAACTCCATCGCCGCCTCGCAAGAAGACGAGCAGATGATCAAGGACCTGCAGAAGGCCGCGGTCATGCGCGATCCCACCATGGCAGCCGCCAACATCGCCAGCGCCCAGAGCGATGCGATGCGCGCAGCAGCCGCCAACCCCAACGGCGCGATGGCAGGCTTTATGGGCATGGGCATGGCAGGTGGCATGGGCGGCATGAACGCCAGCCAGCTGTTCGCCGCCGGCCAGGCACAGCAGCAGGCCGCCCCGCAGCCGGCTCCGGCTCCCGCCCCCGCACCGGCTCCCGCCGCCGCACCTGCGGCCGGCGCATGGACCTGCAGCTGCGGCGCCACCAACACCGGCAAGTTCTGCTCCGAGTGCGGCAGTCCCGCACCCGCCCCGGCACCGGCAAAGTGGTTCTGCCCCAACTGCGGCAGCGAAAACGGCGGCAAGTTCTGCAGCAACTGCGGAACGCCCCGGCCCTAGCCCCTCTATCTGGTAATTGGCGGGGGATCCGCCACCCCCGCATTTGCTTCTATGGGTTTCGTTCGATGAAGGAGGACACCATGAAGACAACGTTCAAAAAGTCCGTACTCGCATTTCTGACATGCGTCCTGGCGCTCGCCTTTGCCCTGACGGGCTGCAGCGGCGGCGGCAAGGACCCCAAGGCCAACTTCGTCGGCAGCTGGCAGTACTCGGGTGGAACCTTGGATGGCGAAGAGCTCACCGATGAGTACATGGATATGCTCAAGGAGTGGGGCCTCAACTGCGTCCTGATCCTCGACGAGGACGGCACAGGCGTCCTCGATATGTTCCTTGAGGTCGCCGACCTGAAATGGGAAGCCAAGGACGCCACCACCGTAACGATCACCGCCGAAGATGAGTCGCACGACCTGAAGCTCAAGGACGACAAGCTCGTCCTTGAGGTGGAAGGCGACAAGCTTATCTTCACCAAGTCCGACAAGGATCTGTCCGGCACGGTGAAGAAGGATCGCGAGGCGGCCGAGAAGGAAGAAGAGGTCGATGAGGCCGTCGAAGACGACGACGTCCAGAGTGTCGAAATCTCCCCCGCCGTCACCGTCGCCGATGACGATCTGTGCACCATCACCATCACCGAGAAATTCAAGGACGACTGGGGCGACATCGGCTTTGTCGTCAACATCACCAACAAGAGCGACAAGGACCTGACCTTCTACGCTCCTTCCGGCAAGACCAACGTCAACGGCACTATGAAGGAACCCTGGTTCTCGGCTAACCTGATGCCCGGCACCAGCGCCACCGAGGAATTCACGTTCTCGAGCGGCGAGCTTGACAGCCTTGACGACCTGGTCAATACGACCATCGGCATCGACGCCTACCTGACCGATTCCTACGAGGACGTCGCCTCCTACAGCGCAACCATCGCGTAGCGGCAGACATCGACGGCCGCGGATTGGCGGATACATCCGCGCACATGTCAGGCGGGGCCGCAGGAGTTGATCCTGCGGCCCCGTCGTTTTTGTGCCGATGCGTAACGAGCGCTAGCGCTCCATATTGGGAACGATGCTGCCCTCCGTTACTGCGCGCACGGCCAAGCGCATGATGTTGTCGTAGCCGGTCTTGTTGAGGATCTCCGAGATGCGACGCTTGATGGTGCCCTCACTCATAAACAGCTCGGCCGCGATCTCGCGACGGCTCTTGCCCTCGCAGGCAAGGCGCAAAATCGATAGCTCAACATCGTCGAGTGCCGCCGTACCCGAAAAAATACTCTCGGGCGGCTTGGGAAACGTGCAATAGCCCGCCAGCGTGGAGCGCATCACGGCGAACAACTCGTCGATACCGACGTTCTTGTACACAAAGCTATCGACGCCCGCCTCGCGGGCCTGATCGACAAAGGTGATCTCGGGCATGCCGGTCATGATAATGACGCGGCACTCGGGCAGTTGTTCTTTAATGCGCGCCGCCGCCACGATGCCGTTGGAATCATGCTCGGTGCATACGTCCATCAGTATCATGTCCGGGCGCTCCTTGAGCGCGACACCCAAGGCCTCGGAAGCATCGGCAATGGCGGAAACAACGGTCATATCGGGCTGGTCGCCAACGGAGCGCGCCAGGCTCTCGCGCAAGATAGCTTGGTCTTCGACGATAAGGACGCGAATCATGAGTTTCTCCTTTGAGCTGTGGCGCTGGCGTTGAGCGGGATGGACACCGCAAGCGTAAAGGGCGGGGCGGCATGGATTTCCAGGCAGCCGCCCAGATCTTGCGCGACATGCCTCATACCTGGAATACCCGTTCCCTCGCGATACGATACGGGTGCAGGCGCGCCGTCGTTAGAAACGGTCATCCGCGCAACAGCGCTGCCTTCCGACGTCTCCCGCCACAGGCGCACATGGACCCGATGGGCCTGTGCATGCTTGGTGGCATTGGTCGAGGCTTCGCGGATAATCTGCAGAAAGGCTGCGGCGACACGCGCGTCCTCAGGCAGCTCGCCCTCCACATCGATCTGCACGCTCACCAGGCCAAAGGCATGGACGATATCGCCCAGTTGCTCTGTCGGTTCGGTGTCGCCCCCACTGCGCAGATCGGCAGCGATTGAGCGCAGCAGCGGGTCGATCTGCTCGAGTGACTCGTCATCCAGGCGCCCCTCCTCCAGATAACGATGGAGGATGGACAGGCGCTGCCCGATCACGTCGTGCACGCGAGCGCGCATACGCAGATAGGCCGCATTGTCAGCAACTTTTTTGACTTCTTCGATCTGGGCTTGGAGCTCTTGGCCCGCAAGCTCAAGCAGGTGGTTGGCTTGCGCCAGGCGATCATGAGCATGCGCATACTCTGTTACATCCAGGCCGATAATGCGCTCAAAGAGGCGGCCCGAAACCATAACGTCATCGTGCACAAACAAGCGAATCTCGGCGGGAGAAACCTCGACCACCGCCCGCGCCTCACCAAAGCGGTCCAGACTAATCCGCACACGGTTCTGGCTGCTTTCGGGCATTTGCATGCTGAGTTTGCGCAGGTCGTTCCATGTGCCGCTCATATCGCCTAGGTCGGTGGGCATATGAAGTTCCACCAGGTTTCTGCGCATGCAGCGGTTCATGAGCAGCGGACGGCCCCTCGGGTCCAGATACAGGATGCCCACGGGAATCACGTTGATGGTCTCGATCGTCGAGAACGCGGTGATATCCTCCTGGCGGTTACGGACGTCCATCAAGAGCGCCGCGATGGAACGGAACAGGAAGAACGCTCCCTCTGCGATAAGGACAACGGTCCACGCCGAGCCCATGGCAAAAACCACCGGCGGTGTAACGGCGACAACAAGCAGCAGCTCGACCAGCATGACGGGGCGACGATAGCGCACCATAAGCACCACGCCATAGGCAAAGATTGCGGCATTGAGCCACAGCACTCCGCCCATTGCCCTGGCGCAAACGTCAAGCGGCGCCACCAGATACGAGCCAGACGACGCGAACAGGATAAGCGCCGAAACCACCAGGTGGAGCACGAGGCTCGCCTCGTAGGCGCAAATCACCTTACGGTTATAGGACGAGCGGCGCGATGAAATGAGCGGGACGTGGATCGTCTGCAGACACGCAGCCAGGGCAAAGACAACATCGAGCGCAACGATTTGGGGAAGGATGAGCGAAATCGTCATCGTCACTCACCCGCCCTCGGCATCAACACGATCATACGCAACTGGCCGGGTTCGCCCTCAAGGCGGTATGCCACGTTGCGCCTTTGCAGAGCGCTTTCGAGCTCTTGCGCAGCGGGCGTCTGCGAAAGATCTGCATCATCGTTGGAAAAAAGCGTGGCGCGCAGCTCGACACTGCATCGGTCATGGTCGCCCAAGTGATACATAAGCGCCGGATGGTCGGTGGTGTAGGCAAAAAACGCAAAGTCATACACGCAGTCGTACAGGGCGCTTACCGTACTGGCGTGCATCGGGCGCCGTATGGCGATAATCGAGGCGCAATCGATATCGATGGTGCGCAGGTCGCTTGCGAGCTCGTTGGCAATGAGCTGAATGCGGTCGCGATCAAAACCGCTCTCCCCGTGCTGTGCCAACGTGAGCGACCCCTTGCGCTTGCAATAGGCGACGAGCATCTTGGCGCGCTGCAGCATGCGGTAGCGCTCGTGCGAAGACGCTTCGTCGGTCAACGGCGGCAGCGAGCTCAGCAGGTCGTACATCCCTTCGAGCGCGCGGGCAAGCGCCTGGTCCACGTCTTGGACCAGCAAGGTCTCGGCCTCTTGATCTGCCAAATGCGTCTTAAGGTCGTAGTCGGCGGCGAGCAGCTCGTTTTGACGCTGCAGCTCCATGCGACGATGTGCCAGTTCACGGTTAAGCTCGTTGAGATCCGACACGTCTTGGGCAAGCAGGGCCGATCCGCCCAGCAGTGGAAAGGCGCGGTACATCACATCGGGATCGGACGCCACGGCAAAGGCATGGGCGCGGCCGTGCGCCTGGGCCCGCAACTCCTCGCGCACGCCTACCGGCATTGGCTTTGACACTGGCGTGACATAGACTTCCTGCAGGTCGCGCGTTAGAACTTTGAGGTCAAGCGGCAAGGTGTCGAAAATGCCGGCAATGTCGTGATATGACGGAATGACACCGCAATCGAGACAGATTTCCATCGCCACCACGCACAGAACGCAATAGACGAGCGAAAAGTTGAGCTTCCATGCCCAGGGCACGCGCAACGCATACGAGATGGCAAAGAATGCGCCACCCAGCAGTACGAGCGCCGCCGTACCCGAGAAACGCTGGATGCGAAAGGACGAGGACCGACCAACCAGGATAAAAAAGGTCACGAAGTTAAAGGCCGTCCACACTAAGACGGCGAAATAACCCCAGCCGTACGTGTAATCGTTGCTCCAGGTGTCGCTCGTACGGTCAAAGCGGAAGACCTGCTGGTGAAAATCGTTGGTGAGCACAAATCCGATAAGCAGGATGGCCACAATCCACAGCGCGGCGCAGTAGCGGCGACCCAGGCGGTGTTGCTCCAGGCCCGCAAGGCGCAGACCACACAACTGGTAGAGCAGCGGAATGAGCGTCATGGGCACGTAGTACAGGTACCACAGCACGGTGGCATAGAACGGCGTGAACGACTTGTACTTGAGAATGACTTCGATCATCCACAGGGCGCAGATGGAGGCGATGGCAACAAGGCGGCGGCGCAACACATAGTCCAAACAGCGCAGATAGACCGATACGCCCCAGATCGAAAATATAATTGCGGCGACAAGCAGCGGGAGAGAGCTCGAATGGACGAGCGCATCCACGACCTCTTCGGACACCTCGCTATAGGCGGGCACGGCGTTAGAAAGTTTGGGGTCGAAGGCGAACAGCGCCGGCAAGACTGCCAAAAGCATGAGGAACAGCGCGGTGATGACACCGGCGATAGCAAAGACGCGGTGGCGGTACACCTGATGTGTTATGCCAACCAGGAATCGCGGCATAGCGAACAACCTGCCGCCCCTGGGATCCGCCACGGGAGCGGATCGGGCGGCCGCGTGGCCGATATGTCGCTCGCGGGTACCCATAGTACTTTTAGTGTACCGACAGATGGGTCGAAAAAGCGGGCCGCATGTCCCAAAATCCGCAGACGGCAAGGCGCCCGGCGAGCATTAACTGCTCGTAGGGCGCCTTGGTCAGGAGGCTACGGTTATCGGGAAAGCCTAGGCCAAATCTTCGCCGTTGGTGGCGATAACCTTCTTGTACCAGTCGAAGCTCTTCTTCTTGGAACGCTTGAGGGTGCCGTTGCCCGCATCGTCGCGATCCACATAGATAAAGCCATAGCGCTTGGACATCTCGCCCGTGCCGGCAGACACCAGGTCGATCGGGCCCCAGGTGGTGTAGCCCAGCAGGTCAACGCCGTCCTCGGTCACCGCATCGCGCATCGCGGCGATATGCTGGCGCAGGTAGTCGATACGGTAGTCGTCGTTGATGGAGCCATCCTCCTCGACAACATCCTTGGCGCCCAGGCCGTTCTCGACCACAAACAGCGGCTTCTGATAACGGTCGTACAGGTCGTTGAGCGTAATACGGAAGCCCAGCGGATCGATGGCCCAGCCCCACTGGCTCTCCTGCAGGTAGGGGTTCTTGGCGCCGGCGAAGGCGTTGCCCTGGGTGCGCTCGACATCGGGGTTATCGGCACCGGCGGAGCAACGGGTGCTGTAGTAGCTAAAGCTGATGAAATCGACGGTGTTGGCGGCCAGGATCTCGCGGTCCTCGTCGGTCATGCCCACATCGATGCCAAGACGCTCGAGCTTCTTGACGGCATATGCCGGGTAGTAGCCGCGGCTCTGGACGTCGACGAAGAAATAGTTGTCCTGGTTATCGAGCTGCGCCTGGCGCACATCGCCCGGACGGCAGCTGTAGGGGTAGTAGCTACCTGCGGCGAGCATGCAGCCGATCTTGACCTCGGGGTCGATCTCGTGGGCAATCTTGGTTGCCCAAGCGCTGGCGACGAGCTCGTTGTGGGCGGCCAGGTACTCGACGGCCTCCTTGTTCTCGCCTTCCTCAAAGACCAGACCGGCACCCATAAACGGCAGGTGCAGAATCATATTGATCTCGTTGAAGGTAAGCCAGTACTTCACCAGGCCCTTGTAGCGGGTGAAGATCGTGGTCGCGAGGTTCTTGTAGAAGTCGATGAGCTTGCGGTTGCGCCAGCCGCCATACTCCTTGATGAGGTGAATCGGGCAGTCGAAGTGCGTGATGGTCACGAGCGGCTCGATGCCGTGCGCCTGACACTCGCGGAACACGTCCTCGTAGAAGGCCAGGCCAGCCTCGTTGGGCTCGGTCTCGTCGCCGTTGGGGAAGATGCGGGTCCACGCCAGGCTCATGCGGAAGGTCTTAAAGCCCATCTCGGCAAAGAGGGCGATGTCCTCCTTGTAGTGGTGGTAGAAATCAATGCCGGTCTGCGCGGGGTAGTAATAGCCGTCCTCGAAGTCGAGCATTTTACGCTGGCCGGAGACCACCGCATAGCGCTCGGGGCCGTGCGGAGCCACGTCCACGTTGGCAAGGCCGCGGCCGTCCACGTTGTAGGCGCCCTCGCACTGGTTAGCAGCCGTCGCGCCGCCCCACAGGAAGTCATTACGGAAAGCCATGCATCGATCCTTTCATACGCTGCTTGTCGTGGTTTCAGTATCCCCGCAAATAGGGCCTCGCCCAACGACAGCGACGCAGGCCGACACTTCTTTTCGCACACGGCGGCCCGGCAGCCGCCCCCGCCTGACACTTTTTGATACCGCCGCCCTACACCACCGCAATGGGGACAGGCACCTTTGTGGTGGTTTGGGCCCGTTTGTCTCGATCTGTAACAGGTAGGCCGTCAAAACCGGGCCTGGTGTTACAGATCGAGATCTTTCGGGCAGCCCCTGCAGTTTGTCTAAATCTGTAACAGGTAGAGACGATTTAGCCCGCTAGATGTTACAGATCGAGACAGAAGATTCTAGTCGCAGGCGATGTCGAGGTTTTTGCCGACGAGGCCTACGTAACCGCCTTCGCTCAGCAATTCATTTGACTGAATAGGAAAGAAAGGAAAAAATAGGAAAAAAAGGAAAGGAGACTTATGACTGAAACCATCTTCTCCCCCTCATTTGGAAATCGCCCGTCCTATCTGGTGGGTCGCGGGAACGTGATTTCGACATTCATCTCCGGTCTTGAGCAGGAGCCGGGCAATCGAGACCGAGCCATGCTCATGCTCGGCCAGCGAGGCAGCGGCAAGACGGTTCTTCTGTGGGAACTTGCCGACCGCGCACGCAAGCTCGGTTTTGTTGTCGCCACACCCACCGTAGCCTCCGAAGATATGCTTGAGCGCATTGTTGAAAAAATCCAAGAAGCAGGCGAGCCTTATGTCAGCAAGCGTCATCTCCCCAAACTTTCTGGCGGTAGCTTGAGCGTCTTCGGCTTCTCAGCCGGTCTCGAGTTCACACGCGATGTGCAGGAGACCAAGAGTTTCCAGTTCAAACTCACGCAGCTGGCGCGCAAGCTGACCGAGCAGGGGCACGGCATCCTCATCCTTATCGATGAGCTCCAAGCTAATTCACCTGAGATTAGACAGCTCGTCACCGCCTATCAAGAGCTGGTCGGTGAGGGACTCAACGTCGCGCTTGTTATGGCAGGTCTCCCGGGAGCCGTCTGCGCAACGCTCAATGACCGCGTGCTGACATTTCTCAACCGCGCTCGCAAGGTCACGCTCGAACCGCTTTCAGTCGGAGATGTCGATGCCTATTATCAGCGGGCTTTCGAAGAGCTCGACCTTGATATTCCAGGCGATCTTCGCCTCCGTGCCGCTCGCGCAACCCAAGGCTCGCCCTATATGCTGCAGCTCATCGGCTATAACATCGGCAATCGCTGCAAGACAGGAGAACACGTAACGCCAGAGCAAGTCGACGGAGCTATCGAAGCGTCAAAAGCCGATTTCGAAAACGATGTTTGTGAAACGACGCTCGCCGCGCTATCGGACCAAGACGTCGCGTTTCTCGACGCAATGACTGATGACGAAGACGCCGTTTCGCGCATTTCCGATGTAGCGAAACGTATGTCAGTCACACCCGACTATGCGCAAAAGTATCGCCGGCGCCTCATCGACGCCGGCGTAATCGAACAGGCACGCCGCGGTTACGTGCGTTTCGCCGTTCCATATATGGCTGACTATCTGCGCAGCCAACTCTAGGCAGCCACCGCAATGGGGACAGGCACCTTTGTGGTGGTTTGGGACCCGGTTTGTCTCGATCTGTAACAGGTAGACCGCCAGAACCGGGCTTGGCGTTACAGATTGAGATTGTTCGGTCTGTCCCTGCAGTTTGTCTCGATCTGTAACAGGTAGAGACGATTTAGCCCGCTAGATGTTACAGATCGAGACAGAAGATTCTAGTCGCAGGCGATATCGAGGTTTTTGCCGATGAGGCCTACGTAGCCGCCTTCGGCTGCCTTGGGGCTGTCAGCGTGGCAGAGAACCCACTTGTCAGCCTTCCAGTAGCAGTAGCTGTCACCGGCGGTAGGCATGTCGGCCGCAGCCTCGGGGCGCGGACCATTGGTGCCAGCGGGCAGCGCCACCATCACCTGGAAGCCGCCTTCGTCGACCATGCACGGCGTGTAGTGCAGCGTGGTGTTGAAAACCTCGACAACCTCGCCCGCCGGCACGCGGAACGCCTTGACGCACGCGGTGTCGAGCTTGCCGTCCTCAATCTCCCAGCGATGCGCCACGAGCAGAATAAAATCGCGGGCGCCCAGGTTAAACTCGCTGGCGCGGTGATACTCCAGGCAGTTGAGCTGCGTGTTGTGGCCGTTGCACCAGCCCAGTTGGAAGGGGCGGCCGCCAAACATGAGAAAGCCCAGTTTATCGGCATCTTTGACGCCCTCGAGCTCCGGCGCACTTGCTACGTACTTGCTACCCTCGGGAATGGGCGTGGCAGAAAGCGCCTCAAGTACGGGCGACATGAGCTCGGACGGAACGTTATCCCAAACGTTGCCATAGGATTTGAACTCGGGATCGTTGACAGAGTAGATATGCATGTTCACTCCTGTTCGTAAATGTGACTATACGAACATTCTAGAACAAACATGAGCGATTTTGAACGCTCACCCCGACCAATCAACAAAAAGGCGCTCCCGCATAAGCGAAGGCGCCCAATGCGCGCGTTTTGGACGACAAAGCCCTTACGCCTGCTGATAGTGCAGGTGCTTCTCGTCGATATCGACCAGGTCGCGGTCGAGGTAGCGGCGCGCAAGCCAGTTGGCCATGGGGAGGTTCTGGTCCAGGTAGTTACCGCATTCCTCGGGAGCGGCACCGGGGACATCGCCCTCGAAGCCGGCGACAAACTCAAACAGCTCGCGGACGAGCGGCAAGATCTTCTCGCTCGTCAGCTCACCAAAAACGACGAGGTAAAAGCCCGTGCGGCAGCCCATGGGGCCAAAGTAGATAATGCGGCTCGACCACTCGGCATGATTGCGAAGGAACGTCGCGCCCAGGTGCTCGATGGTGTGGCACTCGGCCGTGTTCATGACCGGCTCCTTGTTGGGCGTGGTCAGGCGCAGGTCAAAGGTGGTGACGGCGGCACCGGTCGCCGGATCGCGGTCGATGCGGCTCACATACACGCCGGGCTCAAGCAGCAGATGATCAACGGAAAAGCTGGCGATGCGCTCCATGGCAGATCCTCTCGGTAGTCAATTTGGGACGGGCTCTTTTAGCTGGTTCGAATGGTCGCACCAATCATACCAGTCAAAAAAGCCCCGTCCCAAAAAGACAACTTAGCCAAGGACACGGGCCATACGCGTCTTGAACTCGGACAGGAAGCGCGGAGCATCCACGGTCAGTGCCACAAGCGCGCTCTTGTCCGGATCGGACAGGCGGCGCTCATCGCAGATGGTGCGACCGCGGTACTCGCCCAGCAGATCAACACGCAGGTTGCAGCCGAGCGCACCTACGAGCGTGGGGTCGATCGCCACGGCAACGGCCAGCGGATCGTGCAGCGCACAACCACCCAGGTAGGGTGCGTTCATCTCGTACGAGCCAATGTAGTGCTCGACCATGCTCGCAAATGCGCAGCCCGCCATGGTGCCCGAGCCCGTCCAGCCGGCAATGTCGCGGCGTGTGAGCACCACGCGATGCGTCACGTCCAGACCCACCATGGTGAGCTTACGGCCCGAGCGCAGCACCGCGTCGGCTGCCTCGGGGTCGCTCGCCATATTGGCCTCGGCGCCCGCGCTCACGTTGCCGGGCACGGTAAGGGCGCCGCCCATCACGACCACGCGGCCGATGGACATCATCGCCGCCGTATCGCGCTCCAGGACGAGCGCCAGGTTGGAGAGCGGGCCAGTCGCTACGTAGACCAGATCGGGACCATAGGTGCGCGCGGCATCGATCAGATAATCGACCGCAGCGTTGCCGTCGGCCGAGGTCGCCCCCACCGGCTCGTAGGGCGACGCGGGCACGCTCGCGCCGCCGATGCCGTTCTTGCCGTGAATGAGCGCGGTGGACGCCGGCGGCGTATAGGGCTCAGTCGCCTGCAGAGGACGGTCGGCACCCAGGTACACCGGAACCTCGGGGCGACCCAGCAGATCGAGCACCGCCAGGCAATTGTGCGCCGATTGCTCGACGCGCACGTTACCAAAGCACGTGGTGATGCCCACGAGCTCCACCTCGGGGCTCGCGATGGCATAGGCCAGCGCCATCGCATCGTCAACACCCATATCCAGATCAAGGATCAGCTTCTTGATTGCCATTGTTCTACTCCGCTTCTCCGTCTTGTACTAAATCGTCTAAATCAAACACGCGCTCAACTTCGGCGCGCGTGGGAATCGATTGCTGAGCGCCCAGGCGCGACACCGTCACCGCCGAGGCGCGAGCGCCCGCGGCCATGCACTCAAAGAGCGGCAGGCCCTCTAGGCGAGCCGCCGCCAACGCGCCGATAAACGTATCGCCGGCGGCCGTGGTATCGACTACCGTACTCGAAAGTGCCGGCATGCGCAGCAGCTCACCGCCATCGCCGAGCGTAACCGAGCCGGCACCGCCCAACGTGATGACCGCAGCCCCGGCACCCTTGTCGAGCAGCGCATTGAGCGCCGCGACGCAGCTTGCATCATCCGTGGGCAGAATGCCCGTCAGAACCTGGCATTCGGTCTCGTTGGGGCAGACCAGGTCGACCGCAGGCCAGACCTCCGCAGGCAGCTCGCAGGCAGGCGCTGGATTAAAGACCGTATAGAACCCCAGCTCGTGAGCACAAACAAGCGCCTCGGCCGTCGCCGCAAGGTCACATTCACCCTGGGCGATAAAGACGCTTCCGGCAGCCGGGGCAATCTCGCTGGCGTCGTCGTCGAGCTCATGGGCCACCAGACGCCTCAACGCGCAGGCAACGTCCGCGCCCGCAAGCGCATGGTTGGCGCCCGGTGACAGTATGATGCGGTTGTCGCCCTCGCAGCGAATGATGGTCGCCGTTCCCGTCTCCACGTCATCGCGATGCACTACAAAGTCACAGTCCACGCCGGCGTCTTGGAGCCCCACCACGAGCGACGCGCCGAACGCGTCGCGACCGACCGCGCCGATCATGTGCGTGCACGCGCCCATACGCGCGGCAGCTACAGCCTGATTGGCGCCCTTGCCGCCGGCGTTGGTGATAAACCCGCTGCCGCCGACGGTCTCGCCCGCACGCGGTATGCGCTCGCACGCCACCGAAAGGTCCATGTTCATGCTGCCGAACACCGCAACGATGCCGCGATCTGCCATGGAAACCTCCTCATCTGCGGGCTTTGCACCCACCGTCGACCGTCGATTGCGCGCCTTCGCACCTCTATAACTTTAGTTCACTTTGATGTGAACGCACCCTTGAGGTTGCGCCAGCAGCAAGCATTCACAGGAGCAGGCAGCTACAATGAATACGTGCTGATTATTCTCGTCATTGGATGATGTTTTATGGAACAATTCTCGCAATCGGGCTCGCGCGGTCGACGCCGCACGGGCAACGAGCCGGCGCCGCACGAACGCGTGAAGAGCGAACGCCGTGCCAACGAGCCGCGACGCACCACGAGCCCCCATCGCGCTTCTGCCAACAACGCGGGCCGCGCCAACACTCCCGCCGCGGAGCAGACGCCTGCTCGCCCCAAGTCCCGCTACATCCCTGCACTCGACGGCCTGCGCACGCTCGCCGTCGTCGCGGTGGTGCTCTATCACCTTAACCTCACGTGGGCTCAGGGCGGCCTGCTCGGCGTCACGATCTTCTTTGTGCTTTCGGGCTATCTGATCACGCGCTTGCTGCTCAACGAAGTCGCTAAGACCGGCCGCATCGACCTCAAGAGCTTCTGGATCCGCCGCATCCGTCGCCTGGTCCCCGCCGTGGTGACCGTCGTGGTGGTGACCTGTGCTCTGTGCACCGTCTTCAACCACGTGATGCTCACCAAGATGCGCCCCGATATCCTGCCGTCGCTGCTGTTCTTCAACAACTGGTGGCAGATTGCCCAAAACGTCTCGTACTTCAACGCCCTGGGCGATCCCTCGCCGCTTACGCACTTTTGGTCGCTCGCCATCGAGGAACAGTTCTACCTGGTTTGGCCCCCGCTGCTGCTCGCTATGGTATCCATGCACATGAGCAAGCCCAACACGCGCCGCGTGGTTCTGGGCCTTGCCGCGGTATCTGCCCTTGCCATGATGGTGCTTTACAACCCTGCCGCCGACCCCAGCCGCGTGTACTACGGCACCGACACCCGCGTGTTCTCGCTGCTGCTGGGTGCCTGGATGGCCTTTATCCCCGATCGCGACCTGGCGCCGGTGCGTCTCGCTCGTCGTTTGGGGCTCAATCGCCTGGCCGGCGCCGCCAAGCACGGCAAGAACGCCGAGGGCAAGCCTGGCGAGAAGGCCGACGAATCAGCCGAGACCGGCCCGGCACAGCCGAGCGCCCTCGTGCGCTTTTGGTCCTCGCCCGCATCCATCGATGTGTTGGGCCTCGTGGGTCTGGTTGGCCTTGCCGCCATGGTCGCGCTCACCAACGGCTACACCGCGTTCCAGTATCGCGGAGGCACGCTGCTGTGCTCGATCCTCACACTCATGGTCATCGCGGCCTGCGTGCAGCCCCAGGGAATGGTTGCCCGCGCGCTGTCCGCCGAGCCGCTCGTATGGGTTGGCAAGCGCTCGTACAGCATCTACCTGTGGCACTATCCTCTGCTGTTGCTCATGAACCCGGTCGCCAACATCAACGATACACCGTGGTGGCAGTACATTTTGCAGGTGCTGTTGGTGGTCGCCGTGGCCGAATGCTCATATCGCTTTATCGAGACGCCGTTTAGGAAGGGCGCCTTTGGGCGCACCGTTGCCGAATTCCGCGATGGCACCACCACGCCCGCCAACTGGGCACGCACGCACGTCCCCGTCTGCGCAGCCTGCGCTGTCGTATTGGTCGTTGCACTGGGCGGCCTGATCTTTGTGCCCGAGACGTCTGCGCTGAGCGGCGAGGGCGCCGAAGTCCTCAACAAGGAAGCCAAGAACACCGCGCCCACCGACCAGCAGGCGGCCGACGACACCGACAAGGACAACGACGGCTTCCCCGATGGCTCCTACGATCTGCTTATGATCGGCGACTCCGTGTCGCTGCGTGCCGTAGACACCTTTGACGGTGTGTTCCCGCACAGCCATATCGATGCCGAAAAGGGCCGCCAGTTTGATGCGGGCCGCGCGACATTTGAGGGCTATATCCAGCAGAACCTTGCCGGCAAGATCGTGGTCTTTGCACTGGGCACCAACGGCTTGGTAACCGACGACCAGATCGACGCCATCATGGACGATGCAGGAGATAAGCGTATTGTGGTGTTTGTGAACACGCGCAGCCCGCAGCCGTGGGTTGGCTCTACCAACCAGGCCATCGCTAACGCCGCTACGCGCTACAAGAACGTGCGCGTTATCGACTGGTACGGATACAGCGCCAACCGCAACGACCTGTTCGATGGCGATGGCACGCACCTATCGACCACTGGCGTGACTGAGTACCTCAACTTGATCCACGATGCCGTCAAGAAGGACCTGCCCGTGCATCCCGAGGATCACGTCAACGATCCGCAGCCGGCAGCCGTCAAGTCTGCCACCGACGCACTCGTCAATGCGCTTGCCTTCAAGCCGCACAAGCTGGGCACCGACAAGTAACCTGCAGCGTAAACTTCCCACATCCGGAGGGGGTGTCTGCCACGGCAGACACCCCCTCCGGCAGTTAGGGACGTTCCTTATGTGCCGGTACCTAGGGACACTCCTGGCGCAGCCAATGAAGACCTCTACGGATGAATTCCAGGCCGCTCCGTCGCTCCAGACATCGTTTCCGCGCCTCGCGCCTGCCCCAAACAATCAAAACAAGCCCTTTTCGCCGCACCCTCAAAGGTCTGTGGGCAAAAAAGGGCAAATATGAGTACTGTTACCATTTTAGTAGCAGGCAAAACCACCCAAAATGACGTCCGAGCGAACCCTACAACCCCCTAAGACAGCCAACCTGACTGGTTTAAGGCGTATTGGAGCCAATTTTAATGAACATACTATAGGTTATGTTTATTATCTTCTTGAATGTAAATGCTATTCACTTAGCAACAGTACTCATATTTGGCATTTATTGCCCACTGCCATATAACTAACACCCTATAGCAGACAAAAACAGGCCGTAGCCCATCGCTGCGGCCTGTTTGGAGTCCAAAAGAGGCGCTAAGCGCTGTAACCCATCGCCTGCAGGACAAACATGACGACCGTGAGCACCGTAATCACGGCGATAGTCGCCCAAGTAAGCACGTTCCACACGCGGCCGTTGCGGTTAGCACCCATAATGTGACGGTCAGCGGCAATAACCACCTGGAACACCAGAACCACGGGCAGTAGCACGCCATTGATGACCTGAGAGGTCATCATAATCTGGAACAGATCGACGCCGGGCATAAGCACCAGCACGGCAGAGATACCGATGATGGCCGTAATGATGCCGCGATAGACCGGGGCCTCGTCCCAGCTGCGGTCGGCACCGCGCTCCCAGCCAAATGCCTCACAGATAGCGCTCGACGTAACGCCCGGCAGCACGCAGGCGGCCAAGAAGCTCGCCGCGACCAGGCCCGAGGCAAACAGTACCGTGGACCACTGACCCGCAATAGGCTCCAGCGCGCGGGCAGCATCGGCGGCATCGCTAATCTGAATACCCGCCGGGAACAGCACCGTACCGGTCGTGATGATAATGAAGCCCGCAATGATATCAGCAGCGATCGAGCCGCTCACGGTATCAATACGCTGCAGCACGATGTCGTCCTCGCCCGCGTTCTTATCGACCACGTTGTTCTGCGCCAAGAAAATCATCCACGGCGCGATGGTGGTACCGATCGTTGCGACCACGAGCGACACGTAGCTGGGGTCATTTTGAATGTTAGGCACGACCAGGTCGACCGCGACCTCACCCCAGTTGGGGCCAGCCATAAACGCGGCGACAATATAGGTCACGAAGACGCAGCTTACCAGCAGCAGAATCTTCTCGATGCGCTGGAAACTACCCGACATGGTAAGCATCCACACCAGCAGCGCCACCAAAGGCACCGAGATGCTCGCCGGCACGCCAAAGAGAGCAAGGCCGCTGGCGATACCCGCAAACTCCGAAATGGTCACAGCCGTGTTGGCGATCAACAGCGCCGCCATAGCAAGTACACTCTTGCGCACGCCAAAGCGCTCGCGGATGAGCGATGCCAGGCCCTTGCCCGTGACGCAGCCGCAGCGCGCCGCGGTCTCCTGCGTCACGATGAGCAGCACAGTCATGACGGGAAGCATCCAGAGCATCTTGTAGCCATAGTTGGCGCCCGCACTGGAATACGTTGCAATGCCGCCGGCGTCATTGCCCGAAAGCGCCGCCAGCAGACCGGGGCCCATAGCGCCAAAGATGGCCGCGATGGTCAACTTTTGCTTGGTGCCCGACTTTTGCTTGGTATTTTGCACGCGACCACCTAACCAATGACCGACATGGTGAGCAGCACCGCAGCGGCGCAGTACGCTACGCACGAGATCATGACGGCAATAACGTTCATGGCGGTGCCCGACGTGTTGAGGTCATGCTCGTCACGCCAGAACAGCACCATCAGGTAAATCACGGCGCTCATGTTGCCAACCAGGCAAATGATGGCAGCGATATTAAAGCACCCGGTAAAGAGTTGCTCCTCAAACATGGGCGCATCGGGGAACGCGGCGGTGCGCACCAGCTGGGCGCACAGGTAGGTCACGAGCGAAAGGATCAGGCCCATACCCGTGCTCTGGAAGAAGAATCCCAGATATGGCTTGGGCTCGTCGTCGTGACCGTCATACTCCAAGAAGTAGTTCTTGACGAACGACACCATGCGCGAGGCAGCAAGCAGCACGAGCGGCATGGCGCACATGGGGAACACCACCAGATGCGCGGAGCCGAGCGACGTCCCCAGCACCGTTGCCATGATGCACGAGGCAATGCCCCACACGACAACCCAGTACTGGCGATGCACGAACCAGCTGAGCACGTTCGTCGAGTCGTCCGACGCGCTATCGCCCGAACCGACACCGGCGATCTGCAGGTCCTCCTGATGCTCCTCGGCGATAACGTCCATGGCGTCGTCGAAGGTCACGATGCCCAGGATATGACGGTTCTCGTCGCAGACAGGGATGGCAACCAGGTCGTACTTGGTCATCTCGTCCGTCACGTCTTCCTGGTCCTCGTCGGGCGACACGTAGACCAGGTCGCGATAGGCGAGCTGGCCCAGCGTGGCATCGCGGTCGGCCACGATCAACGTGCGCAGCGAGAGCACGCCGGTGAGCATGCCGCTCGGATCCTCGGTATAGACGTAATAGACACTCTCGAAGTCCTCATCGAGTTTGCGAATCGCCTCGATGGCATCGCCGACCGTCGCCGTGGCGGGCAGCGAGACAAACTCCGAGGTCATGATGCGGCCGGCGGTGTTGTCCTCATAGCCCAGCAGGTTACGAATCGCCTTCTCCTCCTTGACGCCCATCAGGCGCAGGAGCTTCTCGGCCTTCTCGTAATCGAGCTCGTCGATCAGGTCGGCGGCGTCGTCCGGGTCCATCATGGCCAGCATCGACGATGCGTCCGTATCGGACAGGCCCTCGAGCATCTCGGTCATGAGCTCGTCATCATCGAACTCCGAGATGGCCTCGGCGGCCTGGGCGGTGTCGAGCTGCGCGAACACCTGCGCACGCAGGCGCGGGTCGAGCTGCTCGATGATGTCGGCAATGTCGGCAGGGTGCAGCTCGCCAAGCGTCTTGTGCGACACCGAGAGCTGGATGTTCTTAGTCGAGCGATCGAGCAGGTCCATGTAGGACCAAGCGATGATGTCCTCACTGAGCGGCTTGCCCAGGTGCTTCATAAAGCCCTCGACGATATGCTCGAGCGCGGGGCTGATGGCGCGCAGCAGACCGCGGGCACCGACCTCGGCGCCCAGCAGGCGCAGCTGATTTTCGCCCGACATGGAAAACTTGATGTCGTTTACGCGCACGACTTTCATGCCCTGCGTATCGACAATCTGCTTGTTGAGCACGTCGCGGGCAAGCAAGAGTTCGGTCGGCTGCAGGTACGAAAAACGGATTTCGGTGGCCGACGTCTTAAGGTGTACACCCGTCTCGTCGATACGGTCGACCCATTTGCGCCAGCTGATCATAAACGGCGTCTTGCCGGGTCCGCGGAACGCGAGCGACGTCACGTGCGGAAAAACTTCGCCGGTAGCAATACCAAAATCGTTGACCACGCCGAGCTTTTCGCCGTCGACGTCCAAGACCGGCAATTTGAGCATCTCACTCAGATAATTCAATGGTGCTCCCCATCATTATTCCTCCGGACGCGGCCGCGCGTGCGGCGTCTGGGGGCTTCTGGATATGTATACGCATGCGCGGGCGGCACGCCGCTCGACGCTTACACCCCGTGCATGCGCAAAAAGCACCTGCATGGGGTCATCGACTGTATGGTCGAGGTTTGGATTTCACCTGTAACCTTTCTCTTGACCCTCATTAACCGCAGTAACTATAGCATCAGCATCGCCCTGCGGCATCGAATTTATGCGCTGCACATTGCAGGCATACCAAACGCTGACGCATCCGTGACATAGTCATTGGGGACGTTCTTAAATGACTACCCAATGACTACCCTGTGGTGTCATTGTCCTCAGCAAGCTGGGGGAACACGGCGTCCTTGGGCATGGTGACCTTCGTCAGCAAGGTGAGCTTTTTGCTCAGCGACGTGTCCGTCTTGACCAGGTCGCTGAGCGTCACGATCTTGTAGCCGTCGGCAATGAGGCCGTCGATAATCTGCGGCAGCGCCTCGAGTGTCTGCTCAGCGCATTCGTCTCTATCGGTGAGCAGCACGATATTGCCCGGCGTCACCGAATCGAGCACCGTCGAGACTTGCTCGTCGGCACCGTTGAGCAGCCAGTCGCCCGAGTCAATATTCCACGAGACCACGGCGGAGACCAGGTCCATCGCATCAATCCAGTTTTGCTCGTCAAAGGCAGCGTAGGGAGCACGCAGTAGCATCGTCTTCACGCCGGTCGCCGACTTAATCGCATCGGTGCCTTTCGTGATCTGTTCGCGTACCGCCTCACGGTCCTGGCCCTTGAGCGAATCGTCGCTGTAGCTGTTGGATCCGATCTCGCACCCGGCATCGACAATCGCCTTGGCCGTGGCAGGCGAGGCCTCGGCCGCATCGCCCGAAAGGAAGAACGTCGCGGTGACGCCCTTTTCCTTGAGCACCTGCAAGATCTGCTTGGTAGCGCCGCTCGGACCCTCGTCAAACGTCAGCGCCACGTACTTTTTGTTGCCCTTGGGCGCCACGCTGGCGCACGCAACGACGCAATCGGTGGCGGGCACAACCTCGCCGCGGTCCTGCGTCTTGCCCGACTGCTCACCAACCCACACCTCGGAGCGGCCCTGGACACCCCACGTCTGCACATACTCGATAGCGCCCGTGCCCTCGACCTTGAGCTTGGGCTCGATAACCGTAGCCTGAACCTCGTGCTTCTCGTAGGTGTTACGGCCATCCTTGACCGTCACCTTCTCGCCACCCTCAAGTTCGCGGCTATCCCATTTGCCCTGCTTCACGCGCTTGCCGTCGACCTTCACCGACAGCTTTTCGCCCCCATGGCGCTTGAGCACGCTGTCATCGACGGCTAGCAGGTCGCCTGCGTCGTAGGTGTCAGTCAACTCCTGATCGTCGATAAGATTCTGCAACGTAGAGCCCACGCGCACCGCGGTCTTTTGCCCGTTGAGTTCCACGTCCACGCTGCGGTTGACGTAGCCCACGACGGCAGCGATAAACAGCACGAGCGCGCAACCCACGGCGATGAGCGCATAGGGCAGGCGAGACGAACGACGGGGTGTGCGGCTGTTGCCGATGCGCGCGCTGCGATCGCTAAAACCGCGGCTATGGTTGAGATACATCGCGCCGGGCTTACGGTGACGCTTGCGCTGACCGCTGGGCAGCTGCCCCAGATCGCGGCGCGCCGTCGGACGCGCACCCGAACGCCCGTTTAAGTTGGATCCGTTTTGGCGCATGTGCCTTCCCCCATAAACACAGCAAGCCGGAGCAACAGGTCTCCGGCTTGCCTCCCATCATTTGGTACGTCGCTATTTTGTAGCTTTTGACGAGCCTCCGCTCGCCTTTTGGTATTCGTCCTTAAAGGCCTTGAACATGCCGCGCGTCTTGCCGAGCTGCTTGCCCAGTGCGCGACTGCCCTTGTCCACGGCAACCGATCCCTTGTCGTCGAGCACCTTGGCGCCCTTTTTGACCTTGTCGCCCACCACGACGCTGGCCTCGGCGGCCTTGGCAGCCGCACCGCCCGAATACCCGAGCGACTTGACCTCGTCCGAGACGACCATCGCGCCGTTCTCGTAGCCGCGCAGCATCGTCGGCGGCACCTGCGTGTCACCGACCAAAACACTCGAAGCAGCACCGGCGGTCACATAGAATGCCTGCACGATGCCCGAGCGTGGCTTGAACTCAACGTCCGAGCAATAGCCCACGACGTCGCCCGATTCCGTGCGCACGTCCATACCGACCCAGATGATGCAATCGTCCAGGTTGATGTCGAGGCGCTTGGCGGCGGCGGCATCGTATGTGTCCTTGACGTCATCGACCGCAATGGCGCCCTCGTAGACACCAATGGCGTCGAGCGCTACGAATCGGTCGGGGCGCTCGATCATGCCCGCGATATCGGACTGGCGGACCATAAAGCCGACCACGCGCGTACCGCCCGGGGTAAAGACCGGAAAGTGAATCTTTCCGAGCTTTTTAGGGCTGCGCGGCGTGCCGTCCTTTTTGGTGCGCTTGTCCTCGGTAGGCTTGCGATAGATCTTGGCGCCGACAAAATCCCCGGCGCGCATTATGCCTCGGTCGAGGGCTCCGCAGCCTCGGTATCAGCCTCGACGGCGTTCTCGACCACGACGTCGGCGGCAGGCGTCACGTTGCCGCCCGAAATGGCGTCGTTGAGCTGCTCGCGCAGCTGGTCCATGCGCTCGCGGGCCAGGTCGACCTTGGCGCGCAGGTCGTCGGTCTTGGCGTCGACCATCGGGCCAAAGTCATTCACCGCAGCACGGGCCTCCTCGGCGCTGTGCTCGTAGGTGTCGCGCATATTGTCCCAGGCGTCGTTGGCGATATCGGCAGCCATGGCGCGGGTCTCGGCGCCCGAGCGCGGGGCCAGAGCAACGCCGACAATAGCGCCGGCAGCGGCACCAAAAAGTGCGCCGGAGACAAAGCTGAAAGTCTTACCCATGATCATTCCTCTCCTGCGGGCACGTCGGTGCCCACCGTTTGAATGCTGTCCATTATACCCGCAGCGCATCACTTGCCGCTCCGCTCATCTGTGTACGGCAAAGGCGCAGGTACGTGATGGTGATAAACGCGTAGGCCTACTCTTGGGGCATAGCCGGCATGGCCACCGTGGCACCCGGGTCCTCGCCGGCGCCGTCCACGAGCGGCAGGCCGCCCTCATGCGCAGGTCCTGCCGGAACCGTCGCCGCACCGCCAAAGACGGCAGCGGAGGCCTCGTGGTTCTCGGCAACCGCACCCTCGGTATCAATCGCCACCTGGGGCTCGTCGTCAAAGTTGGGGACACCCTGGGGCTCGGTGGGAACGGGCTCGGCGGTCGCATCGGCAACGGGCTCGGCGTCGACCGGCACATCGCCCTCGTCAGCGCCCTCGTCCTCGGCAGCATCTTCGCCGTTCGCAGCGGCGACGGCCTCGTGAGGATCCTTGCCCTCGGCCTCGGCGCGCATGCCCAGCACCAGGTTGCGCAGGCCCGCGACCGTGCCCTCCACGTCGGGGGCAGGCTGGTCGGCGTGCAGGTACGCCCAGTCCATCATAAAGGTGGCCGAAGACAGTGCACCGATGGCCAGCGCGTCGTCGGGGCACGAAAGCTCAACCTCAAAAACGCGCTCGTCGTGCTCGCTTACGCGCGTGCGGCCGCACGAGATGCTACCGGCAAGACCGGTCTCGTTCATGAGCTCGACCGTCACGTGCTCCAGCAGGTGGCAGAGCTCGGTCTGGCCCATGCAGTCCTGGAACTCGCGACCGGAATCACCCAGGCACAGGTGCTTGGCAATCGCCGGCACCAGGTAATACACGCGCGCCGTAGCCTCGATATCCTCCGAGGTCATGAGCGGCATGCCGGGGTTCACCAGCACGTGCGCGCAGATCTTGTCCTCGCTGACGGTGACCTTAAGGATGTTGAACAGGCCTGCCATAACTCTCCCCTACTCTTCCTTGTCCTACTCGTCGCCGTCGTGCGGATTCGCGGAACCCGCACCCGACGTCGTCGGCTCGTCTACCGAAGACTCGGAATCCTTCTTATCGGTTTCGGCCGGAGCGATCACGCGAATGAGCGAGATGCGCTGGCCACGCATCGACTGCACTTTAAACTTGTACCCCGCAACCTCAAACACCTCTCCGATGTCGGGCACCGAGTCGCAAAGCTCCAAAATCCAGCCGGCGATGGTCTCATAATCATCGCTTTCCTCAAGCGGCCAACCAAGCTCAATCGCGTCATCGCACGAAAAACGCCCATCAACGAGCCACTCGCGGCGCGAAAGGCGCGTGAGATACTTGTTGTCGGGGTCGAACTCGTCCTCGATCTCGCCGACGATCTCCTCGACGATGTCCTCGATGGTGATGATGCCGGCCGTGCCGCCGTACTCGTCCACGACCACCACGATCTGGTCGTGCGAGGTCTGCATCTCGGACAGCAGCGGCAGGATGTCCTTGGTGTCGGGCACAAAGGTGGCGTCGCGCAAAAAGCCGGCGATGGGCTGGTCGCCCTTGCCGTCGAGCGCGGGCTGAATCAGGTCCTTGATGTGCGCGATGCCGGCGACGTTGTCGGGATCCTCGTGATAGACGGGGATGCGGCTAAAGCCGGTCTGGCGCATGGTGGACAGCACGTCGGCGACCGTCTCGTCGTCCTCGCACATGGTGGTGTCCACGCGCGGCACCATGACCTCGCGGGCAACGGTGTCGCCCAGGTCGAAGATCTCGTGGATCATGCGCTTTTCCTCGTCGAGCAGGTCGTCCTGCTCCGAGACCATGTACTTGATCTCTTCTTCCGAGACGTTCTGGCGGTCGTCGGCACTCTTGATGCGCAGGATGCGGGCCAGGCCATCGGAGCAAGCACCGGTCAGCCACACGAGCGGACGGGCGATCTTTTGGAAAAACGACAACGGCCCCACAACCTGCTTGGACACGCCTTCGGCGTTGGCCAGGCCGATGCGCTTGGGCACAAGCTCGCCGATCACAATGGACACGAAGGCGACCGCGACGGTGATGATGACCGGCGCCAGGCCGCGCGCGATGGCGGAGAGCGGCGCGATGCCAAAGCTCATGAGCCACGTGGCGAGTGGGTCGGACAGACTCGTCGAGGCGACGGCGGACGAGGCGAAGCCCACGAGCGTGATGGCGACCTGGATGGTGGCGAGCAGCTGGTCGGAGTCGGCAGCCAGCTTAATGGCACGCTCGGCGCGCTTGTCGCCTTCCTCGGCCTCGTGCTCCAGCACGGCGCGCTTGGCCGTGGTGAGCGCCATCTCAGACATAGAGAAGTAGCCGTTGATGAGGGTCAAAACGAGGGTGGTGATAAGGGAGATGGTTATGTCCATCGGGAGTTTCTCGAACCTCCAAGATTCGGGACGTCGGATTAAAACGTTGACGGCGGATACGGCAATTGCACCGGCGCCCAAACAAGGACGCGGGTGCGCAGGCGTGGTCGCTAGATTACGAAGAGGATCACCGCCATGAACTGGAAGATGCTGCCGGCGAGTACCCACAGGTGAAACACGCTGTGAAGATAGCGCACGTTTTTGGCGATATAGAACGGCACGCCCGCGGTGTAGCACACGCCGCCGACGGCGAGCAGGGCAAGTGCCACGGGGTTGAGCAGCGCCACAAGTTCGGGCAGCTTAAAGACAACGAGCCAGCCCATCAGCAGGTAGACCAGGCCGCTTACCCAGTGCGGTTGACGCTCACGCATAAAGCACTCGAGGGCGATGCCGATGATGGCGATGGCCCATACGGCAAAGAACAGCACAGCGCCGCCGTCGTTTGCGAGCGTGATGAGGCAAAACGGCGTATAGCTGCCGGCTATGAGCAGGTAGATGCAGCTGTGATCGATGATGCGAAACACGCGCTTGGCGCGCGCGGGCTGAATCGCGTGGTAGAGCGTGGAGGCTAGGTATTCGAGGATAATGCTGACGCCATAGACAATTGCCGCGGCCATGTGGGCCGGGCCTCCGCCGCGCAGGGCAGCGAATACGATCAGGAGCACCAGGCCCGCGATACCCAGCAGGCAGCCGACACCATGGGTGACGGAGTTCATGATCTCCTCGCCCACCGTGTAGTGTGGAACGGCCGCGGTCTTGGGCCGCGGCTTAGAACTGTCGCTCGAATCGGACATGCCGGTTACATCCTCCAACGTAAAGAGTTCTCAACACTATATCAAAGCGTCTAGGTACGTGCGAAATTTGCACCATACGTGACCCTTTGTTTACCCATTCTTTGCCTGTTGACGCATCAACGGCGAACGTCCATAATGCGCTTGCATTAAATGTTGATGTATTAACATCTTATAGGAAAGCTTCTTATGTCTCAAAACGCACGTTCCCATCGAAAGCTCAAGATAGCCGGCGTCGTTGCGCTGGTGCTCGTTGTCGCGCTGCTGGGGTTTGCCGGCAACTTTCTGTTTGACTTCGCGCTGAATCCCCGCGCGCCATACACCATGAAGATGATGCAGGACGGCAAGGACGCCGAAAAGGGCGAGCAGATGGATGCCGAGGAGGGCGAGGCACGGGCGTGGTTTAAAGAGAACCGCGAGAGCAGCAGCCTCACCGCGGACGACGGGACTGAGCTCGCCGCCTGGTATTTTGCTGCGTCGGAGAGCACACACGACTACGCCGTCTGCCTGCATGGATATACCAACGAGCCTATCGGTATGGCCCGATACGTCAAGCGATTCCACGACCGCGGCATGAACGTACTCGCACCCGCCGCCCGCGCCCACGAGCGCTCCGGCGGCGACTATATCGGCATGGGCTGGCCCGAGCGCCTCGACATCGTCGCATGGATCGAGCAAATCGTTCAGGCTGACCCCGAGGCGCGCATCCTGGTCTTTGGCGAGTCGATGGGTGCGGCAACCGCCATGAACGTCGCGGGGGAATCTCTGCCCGCAAACGTGAAATGCATTATCGAGGACTGCGGTTATACGAGTGTTTGGGACGAGTTTTCCCTGCAGCTCAAGGACGTGTTCGGCCTGCCCAGCTTTCCCTTGCTCGATGTAGCAAACTTAGTGTGCAACGTGCGCGCAGGCTACGACTTTCATACGGCAAGCAGTGTGGAGCAACTCAAACACGCGACGGTTCCCATGCTGTTTATCCACGGCGACCAGGACACCTTTGTACCGTACAGCATGCTCGACCAAAACTACGACGCGTGCGCCAGCAAGGTCAAGCAAAAGCTCACTATCCATGGCGCCACCCACGCCAAGAGTGCGCAAGTTGACCCCGAGCTCTACTGGAATACGGTCGACGACTTCCTCGACGAGTATTTTTAGGAAATAGGACGGTTTACTGGTCTATCTGACCCCCTAGCACTTCCAAAAAGCCGCCCGTGGGCACTGTGCTCACGGGCGGCTTTTACTAACGTTGTGCTACAAAGGCGCTTATTTTGTCCAATAGCTAGGCGCTACTTGACCTCAATGAGCTCATACTCGCTCGTGCCCAGGCCGATCTTCTCGGCATGCGCGATGCACGCGCGCCAATCGGTGTCGGGATGCGTGATGCAGAAGGGGTCCTTGGCCTGCTCGCCCTCCAGATGCTCGTGATTGTGCTCCATCTTGGCAGCACTATCGGTAAGCTCGGTGTTGGGCAGCGGCTCGGATGCCATGACGGCATCGGCGCAGGCCTGGTCGATGGCGACCGGGTCGAAGCTCGCAAACATGCCGATGTCGTTGACGATAGGCGTGTCGTTTTCGGGATGGCAATCGCAGTTGGGGCTGATATCCATGGCAAGCGAGATATGGAAGCTCGGGCGGCCGTCGACGACGGCCTTGGTGTACTCGGCGATCTTGCAGTTGAGCACGTCGGCCGCAGCGTCATAGCCGGGCTTGATACAGTCCTGGTTGCATGCCGCAATGCAGCGGCCGCAGCCCACGCAGCGATCGTGGTCGATGGCAGCCACGTGCACCGTGCGAGTAGCGCCGCTGGCAAGCTCGCGGTCGCGGGTGTCGTCGAACGAGATAGCGTTGTGCGCGCAGATCTTTTCGCAGGCATGGCAGCCAATGCAGTGCTCGGTCGCGACGTTCGGCTTGCCGGCGGCATGCTGCTCCATCTTGCCGGCACGGCTGCCGCCTCCCATGCCCAGGTTCTTCATGGCGCCGCCAAAACCGGCCTGCTCATGGCCCTTAAAGTGGGTGAGGCTGATCACGATATCGGCGTCCATGAGTGCCTGACCGATCTTGGCCTCGTGCACGTACTCGCCGCCCTCGACCGGGACAAGTGCCTCGTCGGTACCCTTGAGGCCGTCGGCGATGATGATCTGGCAGCCCGTGGCATACGGGGTAAAGCCGTTCTGGTAGGCGGTATCGATGTGCTCGAGCGCGTTTTTGCGGCTACCCACATAGAGCGTATTGCAGTCGGTGAGGAAGGGCTTGCCGCCCAGCTCCTTCACGACATCCGCGACGGCGCGGGCGTAGTTGGGGCGCAAAAAGCTCAGGTTGCCCAACTCGCCAAAGTGAATCTTGATGGCGACGAACTTGTTCTCAAAGTCGATCTGCTCGATACCGGCGTGACGGATGAGGCGCTTGAGTTTGTCGAGCTGACTCTCGCGAGCATGCGTGCGCAGGTTGGTGAAGTACACCTTAGCGGGTGCAGTTGCGGTCATAGATATATCCCCTCGGTCTATATGGCGTTACAGACATAGAGGATGGTACCAGTTAAAGCAGAGTTAAAGTCAAGTACGGCACCTAGTCATTGGGGACAGACTTAAATGACTGAAACCACTCATTGGGGACGGACTTAAATGAGTGCCTCGCCACCTGACAGCCAGGGACGTTCCTTTCCTGCCGGCAGCTGGGGACAGTCCTTGCCAGCACGGCCGGCGAACCGGCGAATCGGCAAAGACTGTCCCCGATGACTACTCCTGCACCTTGAGAGCTTCGGCCAGGCCCACACGCTTGATGGAACGCGTGTGTAGCAGCGCCACGACCAGGTAGGTCACAAAGCCAATGCCCACGCACGCCGCCATGGACCAAGCGGGCACGTAGATCTCGATATTGCCGTTGTAGGCGAGCAGCATCGAGCGGAAGATGGCCGTGAGCGAGCCAATAATGACCGGCAGGCTCAGCATGAGCGACGCCACCACGCACAGCGTGATCGAGCGGATGTACAGATGCGAGATCTCGCTATCGCGATAGCCAAAGACTTTCATGTAGCTGATCGAACGGGCGCTGTGGTCGATCACAGCCTTGGTCAGCAGGTACATAAACAGCAGGAAGATAAACACCGCGAGCCCGATCATCATGCCGATCATTTTACTCATCATGCCGATGAACTGGTCGCCCACGGCCCGCATGTCGTCGGGCGTGGTGTCGCCGGCAAAGTAACGAGCATCGAGGTCGAGCTTCTCGTCGCTCACATAGCCGTTAAAGTAGGCGGCGTCGTTGCCGAACAGCTCGTTAAAGTCGTCGATACTCATATAGATATTCATGTCCGACTTGGAGCCCCAGGCACAGTCCTTGCCCGTGTACTCAAGGGAATAATGCTCGCCCTCGTACTTGTCGCCGAGCGTGACCTTCTGACCCTCGCTCCAGCCGAACTTATCGAGCAGACCGCCGCCAAAGACAACGCGCCCATCGCCGACGTTGAGGTCTTTCCAATAGCGCGAATCGGGCGAGATGCCGTAGACGGAAATCGTCTCCTCGCCATTACCATCGCCGCGGTCGTATTGCAGCTGGTAAACGGCATATTTCTCGGCCTGTGCGATTGCGCCCGCGCCGTTGTCGGTCGTGTTGACCGGGTGGATATCATCGTTGTCAGTGTCGATCTTAGAGGCCTTGTCAATCAGGTCGATAGCCTCGTCGCGGTTGCAGCCGAGGGCATCGGCAAGGTCATCGAGGCGCGCATAAAGCGCATCCTTCTTGTCCTGGACCTTGGCAAGCGCGTCCTGCGCCGCGGCCAGGCTCTCGGCAGACGGAGATGCGGTCGCGGCATCGGCTGCTGCCTGCGTCGCATCGGCCGCGTCGTCGAGCTCGTCATCGGCATCCTGGGCAGCGGTTAGCAGCGCGCCGTCAACCGACTGCAAGCGCTCGAGTGCCGACCACTGCTCGCGCTCCTCGGCGGTGCCCTCGAGCTCCAGCGGCGCCTTGAGCGTGTACTGGTGCTCAGCGACCAGGCTCGTCTCGAGGTTGTCCGCATAGTGCGTCATCGTGGGCAGGATCGCCAGGCCAAAGAGCAGCAGCAGCGAGGCAAACGCAATGCCCACGAAGAGCGTGGCGAAGTTGCCCAGGTTGCGCAGGAAGATACGCAGGCGGAAGCGGGAAACAAAACCCATGCGCTCCGGCAGCTGCAAGCCGCGCTTGGTGCCCGATTTGCCGCTCGCCTCGTGACGAAGGAACTGCAACGGCGTCTTGCCCATCTTGCGAAGCAGGCCCACCAGCGTGATGAGGATGAGCGCGGCGGCGGGAACCACGGCGCACTTCACAAAGATCTCCCAGCTCCAGTACACCTGGAAGGGCGGCAGGCTGTACGAACCGTAATAGAGGCTGCGCATGGGCTCGGTAAAGAACACAACGCCGAGCGCAGTGCCCAAAAGCGCCGCGATCACGCCCACGATGGCGGGAAGCGCAAGGTAGTGCAGCACGATCTCGCGACGGCGATAGCCGCTGGCGAGCAGCGTGCCGATGATGGCGCTCTCCTCCTCGATGGTAGCGTCGGTAAGGACCACAAAGACGAACGCCATGATCACGATGATGATGTCGAGCAGCGTCATCCACATCATAGAGTCGCCGTCCACGTCATCGCGCGCATAGCCAATGCCCTGATTGGAATCGGCGTCGATCAGATCGTCCACGCGCGCATCGGCGTCGGTCAGTGCCTCGACCATATCTTGCTCGGCGTCGATGCGGTCCGCGGTGGGGAGGTCGCGATCGGTAAAGGTGAAGGAGTAGGTGTAGGCGGGTGCGCCGCCGGCATCTTCGAGCGCGGCAAAGCCGCTATCGGTGACCTCGGCCACGCCGTACGTGATGGTGTTCACCGTAAAGTCCGAATTGTTGAGGAACAGCGCCTGGCTATCGGGCTGGGTCATGATGCCGCAGATGGTGTAGGTGCGGCCCTCAAGCTCGACCTTATCGCCCACGGCGAGGTCGTTATTGGTGGCAAAGACACGGTCGATGGCCACCTCGTCATCCGCCTTGGGTTCCTTGCCCTCACAGTAGGACGCGATATCGACCTTGCTGCGGTGCGCATAGGTGCGCAGCGTGCGCTTGGTGCCATCGTCGCCAGCGGCCTTTTTGATGATGGCGTCGATGGAGAAATTCTTGTAGAGCGTGACGCCGCCGACGTCGCCGGCTGCATCCTCGGCGGCCTTGAGTTGATCGTCGGTGGCCTCGAAGGAGGTGGTCACGCGGCCGTCCTCAATCGTGTACGCATCGCGCATGTCGTCGATAAGGCAGCCGATGGAATGCGCTGCGAGCAAAAAGCCCGAGGTGAGAGCGATGCTTCCGCACATAAGCAAAAAGATGCCCAGGTACTTGCCGATATTGCGGCGCAGCTCGCGCGGGAGACGTTTTGCGAGAGGTGTCATGGCGCCGCCTACCAATCGAGCTCGGCGGCCGCGACGGGCGACTCGTTGAGCTCATCCTCGACGATGTGCCCGTCGCGCAGGCGCAGCACGCGATTGGCCATGCGCGCGATGGCGGCATTGTGGGTGACAATGATGATGGTGCAGCCGTAGGTGCGGTTGACATCCTCCATGAGCTGCAAGATTTCCTTGGACGTCTTATAGTCAAGCGCGCCCGTGGGCTCGTCGCACAGCAGCAGGCCCGGGTTTTTGACGAGCGCACGGCCGATGGCACAGCGCTGCTGCTGGCCGCCCGAGACCTGGCGCGGGAACTTGTTGCGATGCTCGTAAAGGCCCAGCGAACGCAAGAGGTCGTCGACATTGAGCGGGTTTTTGGACAGGTGCGCCGTGACCTCGATGTTTTCCTTGATGGTGAGATCGGGCACCAGGTTGTAGAACTGGAAGACAAAGCCCAGCTCACGGCGGCGATACTCGCCCAGGTCGGTAGGTTTGAGCACCGTGAGGTCGCAGCCGTCCACCATGATGGAGCCGCCGTCGGCATCCTCCAGGCCGCCGATCAGGTTGAGAAAGGTCGACTTGCCCGAGCCCGAGGGCCCCAGCATGACGCAGATCTCGCCGCGGTTGATGGACGCGTCGATGCCATCAAGTACCGTCAGGCGCGCATCACCGTCGCCGTAGTGCTTTTTGAGATCCTTAACCTGGACGTAGGCTTCCTGCGTTGCCATGGTATCCCCCATTGTTAGCCTCGTACTACTTTATGAACGTAATAGTAAACCTTGGCGAACTATTTTGGGGCGAGGCCTAGGATTTATTTCAGACTAGGCGCGGGATTTGGCGCGTGAGAGGGCCAGGCCTACGGCGGCAATGGCGGCGGCGAAGAGCACGGTGACGCCCAGGTCGCAGGCGATGTCGCCCAACACGGTGGACGTCAGATCCGAAGCGAGCGCTTTGCCAATCGCATCGTTCACCCAATACGTCGGCACAAAGTGCGCCACCGTCTGCACGGCCGAGCCCATCAGCGACAGCGGCATCCAAGCGCCGCCCAAAAACGTCATGAGCATGCCGAGCAGGTTGCCCACACCGTTAAGCAGCTCCTCGCGCGCACCCAGGCTCGACAGCGCAAAGCCAACGGCCAGAGGCGTGCACGCCAGGGCAAACGTCGCCGCCAGCGCCAGGCACACACGACCCACGCCGACCTCGGCAACCGCGCCGGCAAAGCCCACGACGCCCATCATGCTCGACACAAACCAGATGCAGACGGTGAGCACAGCGGCAGCCGCGAACACGGCAAGCGAGCGCTGGCACTCGGAGACCGGGCCGGCATCCATACGACGCACGCGCTCGGGCTCGTTCATGCCCGAGAACACCAACCCCACCGATACGATGACCGACGAGATAATCGCGTACGCGCCAAAGTTGAAATACGACTCGAGCGTGGCGGCAGCCGTCGAGTCGACCTTGACCTGCTCGATCTGGACCTCCGCGCGCTTTGCAGCGGCATGCTCGGCGGCCTTGGCAACGTCGCCGTTAGAAGCAGCGGGCCCAAGCGCCGCCGCAGCGCCCGCGAGCGAGATCCAGCGCGAGGCCTCGGCAGACGAAAGCGCCGCCGCCATGGTGCCGGAACCGTAGGTCACGTCGAGCTTGGGCAGGGCCTCCCCCGCGCGGGCAGCCGCAACGAGGTCGTCCTCAAACTCCTCCGGGATAAAGAACACGCAGTCGGCGCTGCCCTTGGCGCTGTTGCTCTTGGAGAGCGCGTCCGCAAGGTCGTACGTATCGTCGCCGATGCCCGTGACCAGCTCAAAACGCGAACCCAAATGCTTGGTAAGCGCACGCGAAAGGTCGCTGTCGTCGCGGTCGACCACGATCACGTTGGCATCGTAGGGCTTGTACTCGGTGAGCTGCGACGAGTTCCAGCTCACCGATGCCGCGATGAATACGCCCATGAGCGAGATGAACACCGTATAGATGAGCAGGTAGAACGGGTGCGCCAGCGCCATGCGAAGCGCGGTCTTAAAGGTGCTCATAGCGACTCCTTCCAAAGATCAGCGTAGCGGCGGCGACAAACACCAGGGCCATCAGGACGAGCGCGCCCGCGCGAACAGCGAAGGGCCCCAGGTCCTCAAAGAAATACAGGCGATTGAACATGTCGCAGATAAGCTTGACGGGGTTGAGCCAGCACTCAGCCGGGCAGGCGCGGGCGACGTCGTCGGCAAGCGCCATCGCTGGCTCGCCGTAGAGGCCGGCGAACAGGGCGCACGTAGTGGCAAAGCCCGTGAGGATGCCAGACTTGGACGCCTTGCCGCCCTTAACGGGAAGCGTGCCCACAAAGAGTCCCAAGCCCGTGGCGGCAAGCGCGGAAGCGGCGCCGCCCACCAAACACAGCCCCTCGCGCCCGCCAAAGTCGACGCCCACGACCAGACGCACGTAGCCGATCGCGATCGCCATCGAGGCAAAGGAGACCAGCCACGAGCCCACAAAGATACCGGCCAGCGACGCCGTTTTGGAAAGACCACCCGCGCAGCGGCGCGCGCCAAGGCCCGACAGATTGGGTTGCAGATCGACGACGCTCAAGGCGGCAAACTCGGCAGACATCATCGCCACCAGGCCAAAGAGCGCGTAATAGTAGATGACCGTGCCATCGGGCGTGGTGCGTGTCAGGCTTACGCGGCGGGTGCCGCCCTCGAGCGACAGAGCGCGCGCAACCGCCTCGGGGTCGGCGAGTGCCGCCGGGTTGTCCTGGGCAATCTGGGACATGAGCTCGGCATTTTGTGTATACGAGCTTGCCACCGTCTCCAGGATGCTGCGATCGGTGAGCACCGATGATGCGCGCGAGCTGTCGTAGCTCGATAGCAGTGTGAGCTTGGGTGCGCCTGCGTCGTCGACCGTATAGATGCCCGCGACCTCGCCGGCCTTAAGCGCACGGTTCGCATCGGCTGCGTCGTCGCACTCGTGGATCTCGAGCAGCTGATTGTCGCTCTCCTTGGCAAGCGAAGCCGCCGCATCCTTAAAGGTCGAGGCGTCCCAGGCCTCATCCGCTACGACAGCCACTGGCACCGGGTCGATCTTGCCGTCGGAGCTGAGGTTCGCAAACATAAACATAAACATCGTGGAAAGCGCGATGGGAAAGAGAGCGCCCCAGACCCACGTGCTCGGCCGGCGCAGCAGCGTCTTGACCGTAGTGATGATGGTGTTGAACATGACTGCCCCCTAGTCGCGCAGCTCGCGGCCGGTGATCTCGAGGAACACGTCGTTGAGGGTCGGCGGCTCGCTCCACACGCGGCCGAGCGCCACGTCGGCGGCGCGCAGCGTGTCGAGGATGTCGACCAAATTGTGCGGGCTCGCTTCGCAGGTGCAGACGAGCTCGCCGCCGGACAGCTCAACCGAAAGCACGTGCTCGAGGGCGCGCAGCCGCTCGACCGTGGCGGTCTCGACGGCGCCGACCTCGACCGTCACGCGCTCGCCCATTTGAATCATGCGTTTGAGCTCGTCATTGGTGCCCTGCGCCAGCACACGTCCGCCGTCCATGATCATGATGCGGCTGCAAATCTGCTCGACTTCCTCCATGTAATGGCTGGTATACACCACCGTGGCGCCCTCGTCGCGCAAGCGGCAGATGCCCTCCAGGATGGCGTTGCGACTCTGCGGGTCGACTGCCACCGTGGGCTCGTCAAAGAAGATGAGCTCGGGCTTGTGCGCAATGCCGCAGGCAATGTTGAGGCGACGTGCCAGGCCGCCCGAGAGCTTGCAGGGGCGGAACTTGGCAAAGTCGCCCAGGCCGACAAAGTCGATCGCCTCGTCCACCAGCGCACGGCGGCGCTTACGGTCGCTAACGTAAAGGCTGCAGAAATAGTCGATATTCTCGCGCACGGTGAGCTCGTCGAACACCGCCACCTGCTGCGGCACCACACCGATGCGGCGCTTGAGGTCGTAGCGGGCGGGCGTCATGGGCTCGCCGAACAACTCGATGGTGCCCTTATCGTAGGCAAGCAGCTGCAGGATACAGTTGATGGACGTGGTTTTGCCCGAGCCGTTGGGGCCGAGCAGGCCAAAGATCTCGCCGGGGGCGATGCTCAGGTTAAAGTGGTCGAGCGCGATAAGATCGTCATAGCGCTTGACGAGGTTTTCGACGTGGACGATGTCTGTCATGAGGCGGCCCTTCCGTTGATTGCGGCCCGGTACGATTGCATCATCGCAGGAGCCGCCGGCGCGCACCAGTGAGCTTTGTCACGAGTGCGAGGCTTGGCCGCGTGGCCTGCCGACGCCCCCGATTTGCCGCGTGGGAGGAATGTCACAGTTGCGCAGGCGGCCCCTCCACCACGCGCGGCTTCGCGTACAATACCCGTATGAACAGGCTTTTCGACAAATCGATCGTGCTGGCGTGCTGTATTGCGGCCGCCATGGGTCTTGCTGTGGACGCTCGCCTAGTCGCGGCGTTTTGCCTTGGCGTTATTGCCACCTCGCTGGCCGAGGTGGCACAGGGAGAACGCACGCGCCGTGCAAGCGAGGCCGCGAGCTACGTTTACATCATCGCGGCCGTCTTTATACCGCCGTTTGTGCCGTTTGCGCCCCTCGCCCTCTATGACATCGCGCGACGCGTGCGCCGTGAACGAATCTGGCCCGCGCTGGCGATTGGCGCCGTGTTTGTCTGCGCGCTTGTCGCGGACCTTCGCGGCGGCGCGCTCACCACCCGAACGCTCCTGCTGACCGCCATCCTTTCGGTTGCCGCCACCTTGCTATCGCTACGTACCGCCCAGCTGGAGCGCGAGCAACAGCGCATGCGCCGTACCCGCGACGGGCTGCAAGAACGAGCCCTCGCGCTCGAAGCGCGCAACCGCGACCTTGCCGACCGCCAGGACTACGAAGTCGAGCTCGCGACGCTCGCCGAACGCGCCCGCATCGCGCGCGAGATCCACGATAACGTCGGGCACCAGCTCACGCGCGCCTCGCTGCAGGCCGAAGCCCTACGCGTGGTCCACGCCGACGAGCCTGGCGTCGCCGCCGATTTCGCCGACGTTAAACGCACGGTTGACGAGGCGCTCCAGCTTGTGCGCACCAGCGTCCACGCGCTCAACGACAACGCCGTCGACCTTTCCGTGCAGCTCGAACGCATTGTTGAAGGCGCGCGCTCGGACGGCGGCCCGCAGATTGAGCTTGAAGTTTTGGCCGAGCATGCGCCCGCAAATGTCGCCAACTGCTTTGCAGCGGTCCTGCGCGAGGCACTCTCCAATACCATGCGCCACGCTTGCGCCCAGACCGTCACCGTACGATGCATGGAACATCCGTCGTTTTACCAGCTTGTCGTTACCGACGATGGCGCGGGCGGGGTCCAAGCAAGCGGCCGCGGCGCTGCGGAGGGCATGGGGCTCGCCTCCATGCGCGAGCGCATCGAGGCGCTTGGCGGCACCTTCACCGCCGGCCCGCGTGCCAGCGCCGGCGGCTGGCGCGTGTTTGCCACCGTTCCCAAACAGCAAGGAGATGAGGACCGATGAGGCTCATCGTTGTCGACGACGACCGCTTAGTGGTCGATTCGCTCAAGATTATCCTGGGCGCCCAGCCGCAGATCGAAGTGGTGGGCACCGGCGCCAATGGCGACGAGGCGGTCGCGCTCTACAGCGAGCACGCGCCCGACATCGCGCTGCTCGACATTCAGATGCCGGGACGCGACGGCCTTTCGGCGGCACGCGAAATCCTTGAGCGCGACCCCACGGCGCGCGTGGTGTTTCTGACGACATTCTCGGATGACGAGTACATTGTGTCGGCGCTTAAACTGGGCGCCCGCGGCTACCTGATCAAGACCGATGTCGCCGCCATTCCGCCGGCGTTGGCACAGGTCATGGATGGCAAACGCGTGCTCGAGGGCAAGGCGATCGAGGATATCGATTTTAATGGGGCGGGCACCGAAGCCGACGCGCCCCGCCGGCCCACAGCCTTTGCCGGCCTAACCGACCGCGAGTTCGAAGTCGCCGAGCTCATCGCCCGCGGCCTCGACAACAAGGAGATCGCCGCCACCGCCTACATGGGCGAAGGCACCGTGCGCAACCACATCAGCTCGATCCTAGCCAAAATGGGGCTACGCAACCGCACCCAAATCGCCATCGCCTATCTGCGAGGCTAGTCGCTGGCTGCCGCCAATTTGATGCCATTTCAAAACTATGCCGGTTTACTACGATGAACCGCATATCTCCGACCACGGCAAATTGTGCACTTACAAAACCGCAGGTAGAACACTTGCGATATTTGCAAAAATGCGGGTGTGGTCAGGAATCTCGGATTCATCGTAGTAAACCGGCATAGTTTTGTTCGGGCGGCACTGCACGAGTGTCTCCGCCAGCCTCGCGGGACCAAAATGATCCGTTTTCCTCCGTCCCCAAGGGATCAGCCGGAACCGCTCGCCACGAAACCGGCCCATCTACTACGTTTGACTCAATACCCCCGACCATACCCCCGTTTTGCAGAAAACCGCAGGCGTTCTACCTGCGGTTTTGTTTTCGCGTTTTTTGGCATGGTTGGGGGTAAGGGACTAAACGTAGTAGATGAGCCGGTTTCGTGGCGAACCCTTCTCGCCTACGCACAAAAGCGCCGCCACGGAGGAGGGAGATACCTCCGTGGCGGCTTGGGGTGGGGGTGGGGGCTATGTTCTGGCTCCCCGCCGGCCGCCCGGGGCCTTTTGGCCCCGGGCGCTGCCAGCGTGCCTAGCGCTTACGGATACCCCAGACCAGGGCTCCGACGCCGGCCATGGCGATGACGAATGCCATGAGCAGTGCGGCGGCCTGCTGGTCACCCGTGGTGGGCAGGAAACCCTTGACCGTCTTGACGATGTTCGTCACGGTCTTGGGCGTGCCGGGATCGGGCGTCGGCACGGGCGTCTCGGGCTTCTTGTACGTGTTGTTGAACACGATACCCTCGACGCTCTTGTCGCCCTTGATAAAGGCGATGTTCGCCTTGAGGTTGCCCTCGCCGTCGTCGACCACGTTGACGGTCGCGGTAAAGACGGACTTGTCGTAGGTCATACCGGCCTCGTCGCCCTTGACCTCGCTGATGGTGTAGACGTACGTACCAGGCTCGTCGTACTCGAACTTGTCGAAGTTGATCTTGCCGTCGGCATCGTTGGTAACCGTAGACTCGATGTCCTCGCCAACGAGCTTAAAGCTAAACTCGTCCTTCTTGAGCTCGCGTCCCTCGAGCACCTTGATGGCGCCGATGGAAACCTGCGTGGGCATGGCGTGGTACTTGTTGGTAAAGCCAGCCGACTCGGTGGTTCCCTCGAGCTTGTGCGTCGCGGTCAGCGTGCCGTCACCATTGTCGGAGACGGTGGTCACGACGGTGTAGGTCGCGCTGTCATAGGTGACGCCCTTGTACAGGCCGAGCGCGTTGGGGCAAGCCTCGCGCAGCGTGTACGTGTGCGTGCCGGGTGCCTCGTAGCGGATCGGGCTCAGCGTAACGGTGCCGTTGGCGTCGTTGGTGCCGCTAGCGACAACCACGCCGTCCTCGAGCAGATCAAACGTGAACTCGCCAGCCGCAAGGTCGCGTCCGGTCAGACGCTTGACTGTCTTGACCTGATCGGTCACGGACGAATCGGTAGGTGCCACGCCGTAGGTGTTGGTAAACGTGAAGGCAGCACCGTCGTCGCCTTCGCGCTTGACGCTCAGATGCCCGGCACCGTCGTCAGACACGGTGTAGGAAACCTTGCGCGTGGCGTTGGCGTCGTTAGTCACGCCAGGGGCACTACCGGACTCGGTCACCGTGTAAGTAAAGGTGTGCGAGCGCGGAGCGGTGGGGGCTGCGGGCTCGGGCTCGTCGCTGGGCTCGTCGGCGTTGGCAGCGTCGGCGTCAACCTCGGCCTCGTCGGCGTTGGCCTCGGCATCGCTCGATGCGTCGTCAGAAGCATCGGCCGTCACGCCCAGAGCGCGGTTGAGGTCCTCGAGCGTAAAGTGGATCTTGCCAAAGTCCACGTTGCCAGCCGCGTCGTTGGTTGCGGTCGTGCGCCCGGGCATCGGGGCGCCAGCCTCGTCGGCGGTCACGGTAAAGGTGAACTTGCCCGCGATGTCAGCCGGGGTCAGGCCCTCGGCTGCCTGGAGCTTCTTGGTGCCGGTGAGTGCGGCATCCACGGCCTCGGCGCCGTAGACGTTTTCGAACAAGGGCTCGACGCCACCGTAGTCGACCGTTGCCGTCAGGGTACCGTCACCGTTGTCGACAACGATAACCTTAAAGCCAAAGCTCCACGTTGTAGCGGAAACGCCATTCGGCAGCCCGAATAAATCTTCGTAGGCCGTGTAGTTAATGGTCCAAGCGAGCTTACCGTCCTTGTCGGTACGATGGGCAAGCCCAGCCGCCTCAAGATTGGCAAGCATCTCGGTGTCGTAGTGCAGCGCATCAAAGCTCACATGCCCGCCGATATTGGGCTTGAGGTTTTCGTAACCCACAAGCTCGCCCTGATAGGCAATGCCGAACCAGAACTCGCCGTCGGCCATCGGACGACCGGTCAGGGTCTTGGTGGCGACAACCTGAGCAGCGGTACCACCAGGCGTATTGGTCGTAGCGCTGTAGCTGTTGTGGAACGGGACCAGGGCACTCTCGACCTTGTTCTCACCGCTCTTGTGGACCGTCGTATGCGTACCCTCGGGACCGCCGGAAACGGTCGTGGTAGCGGTAAGCGTACCGGCGCCGTCATCGGCGATAACGATCGTCACCGTGCGCTCGGCGTTGTCGTAGGTGTAACCGGGCTTGCCGTCGTTCTTCTCGGCCACGGTATATTTGAAGGTCTTGCCGGCGTCAGCCTGCGTAAACTTGACCTCATGGCCCGCCAGAATATCAATCAGACCGACCGTCGCCTCTGCCGTTGCAGGGGACTGGAAGTTGTTGGCGCCGGGCAGCAGGCCGAGCGCATTGGCCGAAGCCTCGTCGGCGGGCTTCACGGTAAAGGTGAACTGGCCCTCGGTCATGGGACGTCCGGAGAGGCTCTTGCTGAGCTTGAGGCCGCCGGCCGCGGCGTAATCGAGCTCAGTGCGGTACGTGTTGGTAAAACGTCCGCTTTCCTTCTTGGTGACGTTGGCGGTCAGGACGCCCTCGCCGTTCTCGGTCACGGTCACTTCGGCGGTCGCGACATGTCCGTCATACGTCATGCCTGCCGCATTGCCCGCGTTCTCGCGGATCTCGTACTTGTAGGTTCCGGCAGCCGTGTAGCGGATCTTGCCGAAGTTGATGGCGGCGATGCCGTCCTTCGCGTCCTTCTTGACCACGGTTACGGTTGCGGGATCGGGCAGCGGGGCGCCTTCGGGGGCGGTGATGGTAAAGCTGAACTCGTCCCCATCCGTCCAGTCGCGGCCGCTGATGACCTTGCTCAGGTCAAAGTCGAGCTCTGCATCGAGCGGGGTCACGCTATAGGCGTTCTTGAAGGTCGCAGACGTGGCGTCCTTCAGGACATGCTCGGCCTTGAGTGCGCCGTCGCCGTTGTCGGTGATGGTCGTCTCGACGGTATAGGTCGTGCCGTCGTAGGTGATGCCCTTGCCGGTGGTTCCGCCGTTGGCCTCGCGCAGCGTATAGGTGTGCTTGCCGGGTTTGTCGTACTTGACGGCGCCCATCGTGATCTTGCCTTCGGCATTGTTGGTGCCGGTGGCAACAACATCGTCGCCCTCGACGAGCTCGAAGGAGAACTCGCCGTCCTTGAGGTCGCGACCGGTCAGGACCTTGGTCGCGGTGATCTGGTCGGTGACGCTGAACTCGTCAGGATTCGGCTTGTAGCTGTTGTTGAACTTCGCCTCGTTGGCGCCTTGCAGCTCGTGCTTGACCGTGAGCTTACCATTGCCGTCATCGGTAACGGTAGTCACGATGGTGTAGGTCGTGCTGTCGTAGGTAATGCCGTTGCCTTCGGCGCCCTTGGCTTCGCGCAGGATATAGGTGTGCTTGCCGGCGGCGGTGTAGGTGATCTTGCCCATCGTAATCTTGCCATCGGCGTCGTTAGCGCCGGTGGCGACGACCTCGCCGTCCTCGACGAGCTCGAAGGAGAACTCGTCGGCCTTGAGGTCGCGTCCGTCCAGAACCTTGGTCGCGGTGATCTGGTCGGTGACGCTGGAGTTATTCGGAGTAACGCTGTAGGCATTCTTGAAGATAGCCTTCTCGACGTCCTGCAGCTCATGCTTAACCGTGAGCTTGCCATTGCCATCATCGGTGACGGCGGTCACGATGGTGTAGGCCGCGGTGCTGTAGGTGATACCGTTGTCGGCGTCGACCTTGACCTCGCGCAGCGTGTAGGTGTGCTCGCCGGCCTCGGTGTAGGTGATCTTGTCCATCGTGATCTTGCCGTCGGCCGCATTGGTGCCCCTGGCGACGACATCGTTACCCTCGACGAGCTCAAAGGAGAACTCTCCGGCCTTGAGGTCGCGGCCGGTCAGGACCTTCTTCGCGGTGATCTGGTCGGTAACGCTGGACTCGTTCGGGGCAGTGTTGTACTTGTTCTCAAAGCGCGCCGGCTTGGTGCCCTCGAGCGTATGGGTCACCTTAAGCGTGCCGTCGCCGTTATCGATGACGCTCGTCTTGATGGTGTAGTTCGTCTTATCGTACGTAATCCCGTTGCTCAGCCCCGCTTCGTTGGGGAGCTTCTCGCGCAGCTTGTAGGTGTGAGTGCCGGGCTTATCGTAAGTGATTTTGTCCATGACGATTGTGCCCTCGGCGTCGTTCTTGCCGGTAGCGACGACCTTATCGCCCTCGACCAGCTCAAAGGAGAACTCGCCTTCCTTGAGGTCGCGCCCGGTCAGGACCTTGGTCGCGGTGATCTGGTCGGTGACGCTCGTCTCGACAGGCGTCACGTTATAGGTATTGGTGAACGTAAATGCCACATCGCCGTCCGGCTTGCGGGATACGATCAGATTACCCTTGTCGTCATCGGTCACGGTGAAGGAAACCTCGCGCGACAGCTTGGCGTCGTTGGTAACACCAGCGACCTCGCCGGACTCGGTCACGGTGTAGGTAAAGGTGTGCTCGCGCTTCTCGGGCTTCTCGCCCAGAGCCTTGTTAAGGTCGTCGAGCGTAAAGGTGATCTTGCCAAAGTCGACCTTGCCCTTGGCATCATTGGTCACGCTCGCGTTCGCGGGCATGGGTGCGCCCTCTTCACCGGTCACGGTAAAGGTGAACTTGCCGGCAATGTCAGCCGGGGTCAGGCCATCAGGAACCTGCAGATTCTTCTTGCCCACAAGCGATGCCTCGGCAGGCGCGGCAGTGTAGGTGTTCACGAACTCGTTGCCGGCATCGCCGTAGACAGCCGTCGCCGTCAGGGTACCATCGCCGTTGTCGACAACGGTTACACATGCGTCAATTGCCGACACGGTGGCGCTCACGCCCGCAGGCAGCTTGCCGGTCTGCTCGGCAGCAATGTAATGAATGGTCCACGTCGGTTTGTCTGAGCTAGCATCAAGCGATGCCTTGCCTTCCTCGACCAGCTTGGCGAGCGACTTGGTCGTGTACGTCAGCGGACCGAACTCAACCTTGCCACCCTTGTTGGTTGCATTCAACAGAACCTCGTCGTGCCCCGCATAGCTCAGTGCAAACTTGAATTCGTCATCGGCCATCGGACGCCCTGAGAGCGTCTTGGTAGCCTCAAGAGTCAGCGGGGTTTCCGTCTTGGCGCTATAAGTGTTCTTGAACTCGCGCTCGCCCGAGATCTTTTCAACGTCAGCCTTAAGCCCACCCGTGGCCTCAACCGTCACGGTCACTTTGAACGTGGCAACGTTATCGCTGTAGGTGATGCCACCGGCGTCGCCCTTGACCTCGCGGACCTCATAGGTGTACTCGCCCGGCTTGTTGAAGGTGATCTCGCCGAAGTCAATGACAGCCTTGCCCTTGCCGTCCGGGTCGGGTTTGTGCACGGTCGTGTCCGTGGATGCAGGCATCGGAGCGTCATTCTTGGGCGTCGCGGAGAGCTCAAACTTAAACTCGTCCGTATCCGTCCAGCTGCGGCCCTCGAGCACCTTGGTCAGGCCAAAGCTGGCCTTGGTATCCACCGTTGTCGGCGTCACGTTAAAGCTGATCTTGCCGTTGTTGCCCAGGTAGGAATTGACATGCGTCGCGGTCGCCTTGGCGGACACGTTGTTCCACTTGGGATTAAGAACGTCGGTCGCGGTACCAGTGTTGTTGCCGCCCACACTCTCCTTGGTGGTGTGGAGCTCGTCGATAAAGGCTAGGCGCGCGGTTCCCACGCTAAACGAAAGGTTGCCGTCCTCGTCAGCAACAATAGCGCCGTCAAACTTCGCAGCGTCGCCGCCGATAAACTCGATGACGGCAGAGGCGGGCTTGGCCTCGCCGTTTTCGCCCTGCTCCTCAAACTCATCCTTGTAGTAATAGGCGCCGGTTTCTGCCAGTGAATTCTTTGCAGGCTGTGTGCAGTCCTTGTCCGTGTAAATGGGAGTCTGCTTCTGGAAGTAGTAGTAGCGGTTGGTGTCGGCCGGCTCAAAGGTCGCAACCGTATTGCCCAGATCGCCGGCAGCCCACTTGTTCGCGTAGAAACTCACGGTCTTGGCGCCGTTGGCAACGGTCGTATTGTTCTCGATGTAACCCTTGAGCCCCGTTACCTTCTCGGGCGTAAACAGGTTGTCGAGCGCAGTGCTCTTCACGCTCGAGGTGTACTTCACGCGGATAGGCTGAGCGCTGTCGACCGAAAGCTTGCCGTCTACGGTCTTAAAGTGGCTCAGCGGAATCAACGACGCAGGAATGCTGACCGTTACGACATCGCCCTTCTGGGGATTGTCATCACCAGCACGCTGCACGGTAATGAGCAGGTCTTTTGCCTTGCCGGTGAACTCGTAGGTGTCGGTATTGGTTTCTTTATTGACCGTTTTGTCCGTCTTGGTAAACGGCGTGCCGTTGATGACGACCTCGGTGAAGCTGTCGACCTGCATAAAGTCGCCCAGCTCGTCGGTAAACGTGATGTAGCCGGACTTGGTCTCGTCGTAGCCCTTATGGATTTCGGTCGGATAAGGCGCCTCCGATGTGATGGCCTGTGAGATGTCGTCAAAGACCTTCTTGAGCTCTTCTGCATTGGTCGCCGACTTGTAGTAGTCGGAGTTTTCAGCGCGTGCACCATGAGCATCCCATGCCGTGGCATTGGGGTAGTTGCTCGAAACGGCCTGCATGAACTTGTTCTCTTTTTGGCTTTTTCCCGAATCCTGGATACCAGCACTGGGGTTCGCGCCATCAAAGATGCCGATGGTATAAACGGTGGCCTTGCCGTCCTTCATATTCTTAGCAGCTGTCACGGCAGCGTTGGCGACACCCGCATCGAATATATTTTGCTTTGTTGGCGTACCGTCGGTAAAGAACACAATAATCTTCTTGGCGTCTTTGCGGCCATAAGTGGTAGTGATTTTCTCGGCCAGCTCTAGGCCATAGTCGGCGCGCGTGGCGCCGGCAGGCTGAATTTGATTAATTGTATTCTTCTTGAGATCATCCGCATTGCTGCCGGAACAGTAGGTCAATTCTTTCATAACCTGGGTGTAATTGTAGGAGTACCCTCCGTCGCGATACGTATTGTTACCGATATCGTTGGACTTCTTGCCCGCAAACTTAACAATGGCAACCCTATGCTGCCTATCAACACCCTCGATAGCCTCGTTTTGTTTGGCGATGGTATCGATAAAGCTGTTCGCAGCGTTCTTCAGTGCATCGATACGCTTGGTGCGATCTCCGCCACCCATAGGATCATCCATCGAGCCAGATGCATCCAGCACCATCACGATGTCGAGCGGCGTAGTAACCGTCACGGTTGAATTAGACGTCGAGGACATGGCCGAAAGCGTGGTCAGAAAATCCGACTCTTCGTTTTCCTCAGTTGCCTCGACCGTCTTGTCGGTCCAGATTCGGCCGACGTTTTGAGTCGTTACTTTATTACCGTTGTGACCGGCCGCCCAGATTTCCCAGCGTCCGCTGGTGTCGGGATCGACGACGTCCTTTCCGCTCATTGTCGGTCCGTCCATTCCGGTGCTGGACCTGGCGTTGGCCTCGGGCAGCATGGCGAATGCTGCAGCCGGCAACACCAGCACTACGGCCAGTATCACCGCCAAGAGACCCCTCGTGTACTTACTCATCGCGTCTCCCTTCTCGCGGCCTCAGACCTTGCATCAGCCTAAAGTTACGAAATGAGACACAATTAGGGCAGGTGACACATGTTCCAGATTCGGTTTTGGGCGTGAGACAAATGTCTCACCGAAGTTGAGACACGGCGTTTTCGCAGGAAAATAGGTGCGACTCGGAGTCGACAGGCCACAATGATCCGTTTTCCTCCGTCCACGGGAGATCAAAGGCTGTTACGGATATGGTGCCATTTCAAAACTATGCCGGATTACGGGGCTAAAGTCGGGGTCCTCATCCATACCTTCATTTTTTGAAAAACGGTAGGCTATCTACCTGCGGTTTTGTTTTTGCAATTTTCGATATGGTCGCGGTTCGCTATTCAGTCCCGTAATCCGGCATAGTTTTGCTCGTGGAGGCTTAACCGCGCGTTTACGCGCGGGGCCGGTGGGGCATTTTTGCCCCACCGGCCCCTATTCCAGCTCTAGCCCCGCGTTACTCCGACTTGGTTTCTACCGTGGGAGTCTTGTTCGCCGCAACTGGAGTACGAGCGGTGTCCATAGTCAGGCAGTGCTTGGGGCAGTTCTCGATGCACTCGCCGCACACCACGCAGGCATACGGATCGATCGACCACGTTCCGCCCTTGCGATCGACCGCGAGCGCGCCCGCCGGGCAGCGACGCGCGCACATGCCGCAGCAAATGCACACGTCCATGTCGTTAACGATGTGTCCACGCAGGCGCTCGGGCGCCGCGAGCTTCTCCTGCGGATAGCACACCGTGACCGGTTGCTTGGCCATAGAACCCAAGGCCGTCTTGGCAAATGTCAGTAAACTCATGCCGCGCCTACCTTTCCGTGCAGCTAATGCAGGGGTCGATGGTCAGGATAATCATGGGCACGTTGGCAAGGAGCACGCCCTGCAGCGCATGCGTCAGACCCGCCAGGTTCTGCGACGTCGGCGTGCGCACGCGGAAACGGTCCAGGTTCTTGGTGCCGTTGCCGCGCACATAGTAATACGCCTCGCCGCGCGGCTGCTCAATCACAACCTCGCCGCGCGCGCCGTCGGCCGGCGTGAGCTTGGTGCGCCCGCCGATCCCGTCGTGCGGAATCTTGCCCACAAGCTCCTTAATGATGTCCATGGCCTGCGTGACCTCGGCACAGCGCACCTGGCAGCGGGCATAGCAATCGCCATCGGTAGCAACAATGGGCTCAAACGCAGCCAGATCCGCATAGGCACCGTCGTCAAACATGCGCACGTCGTAATCCACGCCCGATGCGCGCCCAAACGGGCCGACCATCGAAAGCTCCAGCGCGTCCTTCTTGCTAATCACGCCCACGCCATGCAGGCGCTCGCCGCAGCTATTGTCGTCCAAAAACGTATGCACCAGGGCCTCGTAGTCGGGGCGCATGGCGTCGAGCGTCTGGACAATACCCGCCAGCTCGGAGTCCTCAATGTCGTGCTTAAGGCCGCCGATTTCGTTGATCGACAGAATCACGCGGCCGCCGCACGTACTCTCAAAGATCTTGAGAATCTGCTCGCGCAGCGTCCACGACCGATAGAACAGCGCCTCGAAGCCAAAGGCGTCGGCGAGCAGACCCAGCCACAACAGGTGCGAATGAATACGCGAAAGCTCGTGCAAAATGGTGCGGATATACTGCACGCGGCCGGGCACCTCGATGTCGAGCATGCGCTCGCAGGCGCTGGCATAACCGTAGCTGTGGCCCACGGCGCAGATGCCACAGATGCGCTCGGCGATGTAGCCAAACTGGTGCATGTCGCGCTTTTCGGTGAGCTTCTCGAGCCCGCGGTGCACAAAGCCGATCTGCGGAATTGCCTCGATGACGCGGTCGTCCTCGATTACCAGGTCCAGATGAAGCGGCTCGGGCAGCACCGGGTGCTGCGGGCCAAACGGAATAACGGAGCGATGTGCCATGGACCTTACGCCTCCTTTTTCTGCTTGTCGCGGGCGGCCTTGGCGGCAAGCGCCGCGCGGACCTTGGCCGCTTTCTCGGGATCCATGGCGGCGAGCTTTGCCTCCATCTCGGCAGCCTTGAGCGCGGCCTTCGCAGCAGTTTCATCGTGCTGAGCATCGGAGCCGGCAGCCGCAGCGGGCTGAGCGACGGCAGCGCCCGCAGCATCGCCAGCGCCCGCAGTGCCCTCCCCCGCAGCGGCCGTGGCAGTAGCAGCCTTCTCGGCCGCGGCCTTGCGCGCCTTGGCCTCGGCAGCGGCACGGACCTTCATGGCTTTCTCGCGCGCGGCCTTCACCTCGGGCGTGATAACGCTCATGGGCTCGGCAGTCGAGACCTGGTAGAAAAAGCCCTTAAAGTCAATCTGCATATCGGTAATGGCAAAACCAAACAGGTCGTGCGCTTCGTTTTCAAACGGGAATACTGCCGGATAGTACGAGCTGATGGACGGAATCTCCTGGTACTGATTAATTCCCTCAACCACCAGGTTCTCGATCGCATAGCTGCCGTCCTGCGCAATCTGCTCCTGAGCAGCACGGACGTTGATAAACGTATAGACCAGGCGATACGATCCGTCGTCCACACAGCGCTCGGCGTGCATTTGCACAAAGCGCGCGCCGACGCCCTTGAGCGCCTGCACATGCGGCAGGAGCTCGTCGAGCCCGACGGTGGTATAGATAGCCTTTTGCATTACTCGGCCTCCTTTGCAGCGACGGGCGTCTCAGCAGGTGCGTCACCAGCGGCAGGCGCTGCGGGTTTCTCGGCAGGCGCGTCACCGGCACCGTCAGCCCCGGCCCCAGCTGCAGCCACGAACCCGTCCTCGCCCAACTCGACGCCGCCATCCCAGGTAGCAGCGCCGCCCACGGTAAGCGGGTCACCGCCGGCGCGCATCACGGCCTCCTTCTGATCAAGGATGCCGCACGCCTCCACGATGGCATCGATCACGGTCTCGGGACGAATGGCGCACCCGGGCGCATACACGTCCACGGGAATCGCGCGGTCCACGCCGCCGATCACGTTATAGGCATCGCGGAATACGCCGCCCGAACACGCGCAGATGCCGCACGCCACCACGCACTTGGGCTCGAGCATCTGGTTGTAAATCTGGCGCACGACGGGCAGGTTCTGGGCATTGACCGAACCCGTCACCAAAAAGATGTCCGCATGCTTGGGGTTGCCGGTGTTGACCACGCCAAAGCGCTCCGCATCGAACAGCGGCGTGAGCGAGGCCAGCACCTCGATATCGCATCCGTTGCAGCTCGAACCGTCGTAATGAATAACCCACGGCGAGCGCGACATTTTATGATCCATGGATGCCGCCTCCTAAATAAACACGTCAACGAGGATGGGCATAAGGTTGAGCAGGCCAAACACCAGCGCCACGCCCCATCCGAGCCTAAAGCAGCTGCGCCAGGTGCTGCGTGCGAAGGTGTTGTCGATCAGGACCTCGACAAAATACGTCGCGGCCATCACGACCAGGGCTACAACCCAGCTCACGGGGTTGTCCCAAACAAAGAACATGCCCACCCACATCAAAAACAGCACGGTCTCGCACCAGTGCATAAGGGTCATCTTGGCCAGCGTGCCGCCGCTCATCTCGGTGGCGACGCCCTGGACGATCTCCTGATGCGCGTGATGCGAGTACGAAAGGTCAAACGGCGACTTGCGCAGCTTGATGGTAAGCACCGCGAGCAGCGCCAGGAAAATGGGCGCGCTGTACACGATGATGGGGGCCGACTGCCCCGTCACGGCGATGGAATCAAAGCTGTCGGTGGCAAGGTACAGGCCCACGCTCATCAGCAAAACGGCGGGCTCGTAACTCATAACCTGCAGCAACTCACGATCGGCGCCAACCTGGGCAAACGGGCTTTGCGTCGAGGCGGACGCCAACACCACAAAGATCGCGGCGAGCGTCACCATAAAAGCGCACAGTAGCGTGTTAGAGCCCGACACAAAGATGCCGCCGCCCACGACGGTAAAGATGAGCGCGCACGCCATATAGGTATCGTCCATGGTGTTTACGCTGGCAGGGGCTTTGCGCAGCAACTTGGCAACGTCGTAGAAAGGCTGGAGCAGGCGCGGGCCCACGCGGCCCTGCATACGGGCCGAAAGTTTGCGGTCAACGCCGTCGATCAGGCCACCAACCAAAGGCGCCAGCAGGGCAAACACCACGGTACCAATAAATATGCCCACGACGCCCGAACCTTCGAAATACTTGCCGCGCAGCACCGAGGGCGCGCTCATGGCAAGTCTCTCGGGTCCAATCCACGCGCAACACAGCAGCGCAAACAAGATAATGCTGCAGCACACAACGCTACCCACGGGGCTAATACGCTTCTCGCCAAGGGCGTCCTCCGAGTACCAATTGCGCTTTTCGGCCTTCACCTCGTGTCCCATCGAGCCGCGGAAATGGCGATATTTGTCGGTTCCCACACCCGAAAGGTACACGTTGACGTGCGGCTTATTGCTCACGCGGAACGACGTCAGCAGCACCACGGCGATAAAAGCCACAATAACCACCATCAGATACATGGCGTCCTTGCCAATAACGTACGGCACGCGGCCAAACACCATGGCCAAGTAAGGCGACACCAGGCCGCTCGAGATAACCGGAAACGCCACGCAGCACAGAATCAGCAGCGCGGCGATGGTGTTGAGCGCCATCCATTCGGTCTTATGGACATTGACCTCAACGTTTTGAGCCGTGGGGTCGACGCCCGAAAGCTTGGCCAGCCACTTGCCCCAGAAGAAGAACGTCGCGGCCGAGCCAAAGGCCAGCACCATGATCATGAGCACGTTGCCGGTCTGCGCAAACGCCACCAGGGCGCCCCACTTGGACACGAGCATGCCAAACGGCGCCACAAACATGCCCATAATGCCCAGCATCATCAGGCGCGTCAGGTGCGGCATGCGGCTGAACATACCGTCCATGTCCTCGATGTTGCGGCTGCCGATATGATGCTCGGCCGTGCCCACGCACAGGAACAGCAGCGACTTTGCCACCGTATGGAACAGGATCAGAAAGATGGCCGCCCATACGGCCTCGGGCGCGCCGACACCTAGGCAGGCACTGATGAGGCCCAAGTTGGAAATGGTGGAGTACGCGAGCACGCGTTTGGCGTTGCTCTGTGAGATGGCCATGAGGGCAGCGAGCAAAAACGTGATGGCACCCACACTCGTGACCATAAAGCCGGTCACGGGATAGATGGCATAGAGCGGGCTCAGCTTGACCATCAGGAACACGCCGGCTTTGACCATGGTTGACGAGTGCAGCAGAGCGCTCGTGGGCGTGGGGGCAACCATGGCACCCAACAGCCAAGTATGGAACGGCATCTGTGCGGCCTTGGTGAGTGCGGCGAGCGACAGCAGGACGACCGGCATCACCAGCAGCGCAGATTGCGCGGTGCCAGCGCCGGCAAGCTCGATCATGCCCGAGATGGTCAGCGGCATGCCGTTAACGTGCAGGTACATGAGTCCGACCAAAAACGCGATACCGCCCAGCATGTTGAGGATGATCTGGGTGAAGGCGTTTTTGATGGCCTCGGGCGTGCGCGTGTAGCCAATCATAAGGAACGAGCACACGGTGGTGATTTCCCAGCCGCAGAACAGCCACTCAAGGTTGTCGCTCGTCACGATGACGAACATGGCCGAGAGGAACAGGAACATGAGCGCCAGGAACTGCGGGCGACGGTCGGGCGCGATCTGCCCGCGCAGCGCGGCCTCGTGCTCGTCATGGGCCTGGAAGTCCTTCATGTAGCCCAAGGCATACACGCAGATGAGGCTGCCGACGATGCCGACGGCGAGGACCATGATTACGCTCATGTAGTCCAGGTAGAGCGGGGTTGCGGTGACGGCTTCGGTCGCGGGCAGCGTCATGGCTGCAAAGGCGAGCGAGCCCACCAACTGGACTACGCCGAGCACCGTGGTGAGCGCGTTCCTATATTTGTACGCGTTGTACAGGATGACGGCGCACAGGATGACGTCGATAACGGAACTGATGATCGAGAGCACATGCGAGGTGCCGGGGGCAACCTCAAAGCTCTGCGGACCCGTGCCAAAAAACATGACGGCGACTACAACTGTCACCGCCATAATAATGCCGGAGCCCATGAGCCCCACCGCATCGCGGGCGCGGTCACCGCGCGCGAGCAGCATGCCCAGCGCAGGTACCAGCGGAAACAGGGTAAGGAAATACAGTAGCGTCATACCATCACTCCCCCATGCAAAAACGCTGCAATTGTTTAACGTTATAGCTCAATTGAGGAGTAGCGGCGGCAGGTTTTCGGTCAACTGGGGAGTTTTAGGCTTACGGGGCAAGGGCACGTCCGCTTTGGAGCAGAGAGGCGACGTTTCCGTACCGCGGCGGCAGGCACGCGAGCCACTGCGCGCGGTTTATTGGCCACTTTGGAGGATGTCCCGACAGGCTCGCGCCGGTCCAAAAAGTTGGCGCGGCAAGAAAAATGCGCCCCTGTGGGCGCACCATCCCGTTTGCTATTCCGCCTTTTTAACGCGCGGCTTGCGACCGCGCGGCTTATCGACCAGTGCGGCCTCACCGCTCTCGCGGTACTGACGGCACCAAGCCTTGACCGAAGACTCGCTGGGAATCTTGTGCTTGATCATGGCCTCGCGAACCGTCAAGCCGTTTTCCAGACGGTCCTTAACCACAGCGAGCTTTACGTCGTACGAATAGGTGTGATGATGCGAACCGGCATTGAGAACGGCGTCGGCACCGCCCACGGCATACGCGCGGGCCCACTGACGAGCCGTGGCCTGGGGAATGCCAAGCTCCGCAGCGAGGGCGCGATGACCGACCCCCTCTTGGAGGATCTCGACGGCGCGCTGCCTAACCTCGGTCGCATGCGTGCGAGTCCTAGTTGCTTCCGACATACCTGCCACTTCTTAGCCTTAACCGTTAATCTGCCTTCTTACGTGCAAGTTAGATAGTAGCATTTTACTGTTTGCTCAAAGCAGTTAATTAAAATAGACGCGGCGTTATCTGGGCATTTGGCACCAAATTACGACATTTCTTTATCGATTATTTACGCTGGTAGCTGACTCGCAGCTAATCGTCATTCGCTTGTCAACAAAATTGGCATCTCTTTATGTCCTTTGGTATAGCGGATATAGTTATTAACCCCTCCTCCAATAATTTTGAGTGATCTGCAAGGCAGTAGACGTCCTCACTCCTCATGATTACCGCGCATTGCCATCCACCGGAGCAAAACAAAAAGGGCGGGACCCGCTGCGCTTGCAGGCCCCGCACCGGTTGACACCCGACGGGACACAGCCGGGCGAGACGGATCCGTGCTACCGCCCCGCCTGGCCGCGATGTTCAACTACAGCTCGTTGGCCGCGTGATACGCCGTGCGAATGGCGCTCGCGATGTCGGCGGTGCGCTCGCCCGAGCAGTCGCCCACGCAGGTCACGGGCACCGTCACGCCGTCCAGGTCAAACGCGTTGGCCCTGGAGCCCACGGCCATCACCACGTAATCGCAGGCGATCTTTACCGGCTCCTCGGTGCCGTCCTCGGTGGTGCGAATGGCCTCCACGCCCTCGTCGGTAATGGCGGTCAGGCGGGTCTTCACGTGCTGCTCCACGTTGTGCTCGGCAAAGTCGCTCATGATCAGCGGCAGAATGGTCTCGGACTCGCCCGCGGCAATCTTGTCGAGCATCTCCACGATCGCCACCTCGCAGCCGTGCTGCAGCAGGTACTCGGCAGTCTCGGTGCCCACCAGGCCACCGCCAATGACGGCGACGCGCCCGCTGAGCTCCACCTTGCCGGCCAGCACGTCCCAGCTCGAGACGACCTTCTCCGAGTCGGCGCCCGGAACGGGGATGACCACGTCGTGCGCGCCCACGGCCACAATCGCGGCGTCGGCGGCGTTGAGGTCCTCAGCGGTAGCGGCATGGCTGAGCTCAACCTTCACGCCCAGGCCAGGCAGAATCTTCTCGTAGTACTCGACCGAGCGCATAATCTCGTCCTTGCGCGGAGGCGCAGCCGCCAGCACAATCTGGCCGCCCAAGTGATCGCTCGCCTCGTAGATGGTCACGTCGTAGCCGCGCTTGGCCGCCACGCGTGCGGCCTCCAGGCCGGCGATGCCACCGCCCACCACGGCGATCTTCTTGTCGCCCTCGCCCGGCTTGATGGCGATGGTCGCCTCGTCACCGTTCTCGGCATTAAGCACGCACGAGATGTACTTGCGGTTTTGAATCGCGTCGACGCAACCTTTGTTGCAGTTGAGGCACTCGCGGATGGGTTCGCCCGTGGCGGCCTTCAGCGCAATGTCGGGGTCGCACATGAGCGAGCGGCCATAGGCGATGATGTCGGCGGCGCCGTCTTCCAGAATCTTCTCGCCGGCCTCGACCGAGACAACACGGCCGACGGTTGCCACCGGCACGGAGACCAGGGCCTTGACGCGCTCGGCCACGGGCAGCGTCCAGTTGTAGGGCATGGCGCCCATGGGCGGAATGGTGTCGCCCATGTTGCCGGTGTGGTTGGCCTGTGCGACCTGGATCATATCGATGCCCGCGCCCTCGAGCAGCTTGGCGAACTCGCAGGCCTCGTCGGGCCGCAGGCCGCCCTTGCCGCGCGGCGTGCCGTCGGGGTTCTCCATGATCACGGGGAGCTTGTACTCCACCATCAGCTGCGGCGCGGCTTCCTTAATGGCAGCGACAACCTCCAGCGCGTAGCGGACGCGGTTCTCGAACGAGCCACCGTACTCGTCGGTGCGCTGGTTGAGGATGGCCGAGCACAGCGAACCCACCAAGCGGTCGCCGTGGACCTCGATGGCATCGATGCCGGCCCGCTGCGCGCGAGCGGCCGAGGCAGCGATGGCCTCCTTGATCTGGGTGAGCTGCTCTACGCTCGCCTCGTTCACAAAGTGCTGCATGTCGTGATGCAGCTTGGCGTAGGCCTGGTTGCGGATCTCGTTGGACTCGGCCATCTTGGCGGCAAAGGTCTCCTCGTCGCCGGCGGCCTTGGCCTCCTGCGCGGCCTTGGCGGCGGCCATGGAACCCATGACCATGCGGCCGACACCGGGCACATCGTACTCAGGGTGGAACAGCTGCAGCGCGACCTTGGCGCCGTGCTTGTGGACGACGTCGGCCAGGGCCTTAAACGTGGGAATCTGGGCGTCGGTCGCCAGCTTGGGCGTGGGGCTTGCGGTCATAACGGGAGCGACGTCGCCGATGACGATGTAGCTCACACCGCCACGGGCCAGGCGCTCGTAAAAAGCCAGGCTGCGCTCGCCAATGGAACCGTCACGCTCCTCGTAGCCGGTGGTCAACGGCGGGAACATAATGCGGTTTTTGAGCTCAAGGGGGCCAACCGTAATGGGCTGAAGCAGCTTGGATGCAGGTGCGGTCATGGACATTCCTCTCTTGTAGGCGCGGCGGCGATGGTGCCGCGTAGTTGTCTAGAGGATATGGCATGGGAATACAACAGCGCAACGGAAATCGGCGGACAGCAGGTGGCGGCAGGTGGATGGGACGGGGCGGCCCGTCGGTTTGCCCGCCGGTTTATCTCAATCTGTAACAGTTACGCGGCAAAACCGGGTCTTACTGTTACAGATCGAGACATTCCTCTCGGCCCAACCTCAACAATCTAGATCTGTAACATCTAGACCCACTTTTGACCCCTACCTGTTACAGATCGAGACAAACCAATCTAGCCTGCTAGAAAGCCTGCTAGAAAATCTCAATCTATAACAACAACTCGGCAAAAACCGTCCCTCGTGTTACAGATTTAGACAAACGGGACCCAACCCACCGGTATATCTCGATCTGTAACACCTAGCCGCCCAAATCGGGCCCATCTGTTACAGATTGAGATTTTGTTTGAGAGGCCGAGAATTGGACCGAAAACACGGTCCCGGAATAACAAAAAAGCTCGCCGGCTAGGCCGACGAGCTGCAAGTTCTTGGTCGCGGGGGCAGGATTTGAACCTACGACCTCCGGGTTATGAGCCCGGCGAGCTACCAGACTGCTCCACCCCGCAATGTCTGGGCGCCTCATGTGCGCAAGAAAGAATATTACGCGGGAGTTCGGTAAACGGCAAGGAAAATCTCGTAGAGCATAATTCCTTCATATTTAAACCCCTCAGCCCCTATCACCGTAAACGAATCGCAGCCGAGCGCCATCGACGGCACGTATACAATGGTGCGCGTCCTTTTATGCCGACACCGGGAGTAGACATGCTGCTCGCTATCGATATGGGAAACACGCAGACGGCCATGGGCCTGTTTGACGGAGACGAGCTGGTGCAGTCGTGGCGCATGCCCACCGACCGCTCCTATACCGCCGACGAGATCCATGTGCGCCTGATGGGTTTCTTTAAGATGTACGGCCTTTCGCTCGATGCGGTCGACGCGATCGCCTTTGCGGGCGTGGTGCCGCAGCTCTCGCGCGAGTGGCACGCCGTGGCCGACCGCATTGCCGCGGACGCCATCGTCATCGGGCCGCAGACGGCCGCCGTAACCAAGCTGCGGGCGGCGCGCCCCCAGGCCGTTGGTGCCGACCGCATCGCCAACGCCGTCGCTGCCGAGACCTTCTATGGCGCGCCGGCGATCGTGGTGGACTTTGGCACCGCGACCAATATCGACGTCATCGATGAGGACGGTTATTACATTGGCGGAGCGATCGCGCCGGGCATTCGCATCTCCATGGACGCGCTCGCCGCCCGAGCCGCCAAGCTCGCCAGCGTGCCGCTCGAGGCGCCCGAGCACGCCATCGGCCGCGATACCGAGGAGTGCATCAAGGTCGGCGCCGTGATGGGCGCCGCCGCCATGGCCGAGGGCCTGGTCGCGCGCATGAAGCGCGAGCTGGGCCGCGAGGATGCCACCGTTATCGCCACGGGCGGTCTCGCCGGCATCGTCGCCGATTCGACCGATGCCTTCGACGTAGTCGACGGACAGCTCACCATCAAGGGTATCTGCGAAATCTACCGCCGCATGCAGGAGCTGGGATAGAGCAGGGGCTTAAGTCGAGTACACCCGATGCCACAGCTCCCCCGCAAACGTTCGCCAAGCCTATTCCTCAGATAGGCGAAGCCCTCCCCGGCACAGGCCGAAGAGGGCTTCGTTGTCATCGTTATCTTTGAGCGCGGGCGCCTCGCGTTACAGTCCGCGAATTCGTACAGCCTCGGGCGGAAACTCCTGCTCGCCGGCATCGGTCTTGATAGTCGCACGACCCCAGATGTCCAGGCCCGCAAACACACCGACCGCAAGCGGCAAACCGTTGTGCGACACCACCGCAACTTGGCGGCCCAGCAGCGGCACCATGTCGAAGTACTCGCCCAGCACGGGAGCCAGCGGCCCTGCGGCGCCTTGCGGCGTGTTGGCAACAACCGCCCAGGCGTCCACGCGGGCCAGCATGGCGGCGGCCAGTGCCTCGACCAGCGCTTCGTCAGCCACATCCACACCGAGCTCGCTCAACGCCGAACGCTCAATATCCACCGTCACGGCACCGAACATGCCCGCAGCACCGGCACCGCCGTTCACGGCAACACGCGCGAGCGACGTCTCAAACGCAGGCGCACCGCACACGATATCGCTCGGCCACTGGATACCCACCTTACCGGCAAGGCCCAACCCCGGCGTCGAAGCCGTGCCCACAAGCGCATCCATCATGCCCATCGCCGCCACAAACGGCAGGCCGTGGAAGGCATGCATGTTCACGTCCGGACGCACGACCAGCGAAAACGTCAGCGAAGCATCGCCCGCGCTCCACGCGCACCAGCCCGCGGACACGCCCTCGCGGCCTGCGTCACGCGCCGCGTCGAGCTCGGTGCCGGCGGCAACAGCATTCATCTCGATCATCTACATACGCCCCAATTCGCCCACGATATGACCCACGCGGTCCTCGGGCTCCTTGACCTCGACGCCATTGTAGCGGAAGAACCGCGCCGGGTCGTGCATCAGGTCCTCGAGCGGCACCAGCACAAAGTCGCGCTCGCCAATGAGCGGATGCGGCAGGCGCAGCTTTTTGCCGCCGTGGGTCTCGCCGTCCATCCACAGCAGGTCCAGGTCGATGGTGCGCGGGCCGTTGGCCTTGGCCTTTTTGGAACGGTCGCGGCCCAGCTCAGCCTCGATCTTCATGAGCTCGTCGAGCAGCACCAACGGCGCCAGCTCGGTCTTAATCTCGATGACGGCGTTGGCAAACGCGTCCTGGCGCGTCTCGTAGGCCGGCTCGCTCTCGTAGATCTTGGAGGAGTTGGACACGCAGGTGAGCGGAATCTCGGCGATCATGTCGCGTGCGGCGCGGATGTTGTCGCAGCGATGCCCCAGGTTGGAGCCAACGGCCACAAACGCGCGGCGCGGCTGCGGCTTGGCAACCGCCCAGTAGCCGTTCAGGAACTGCGCAAAACCCGCAGCGTCGTGCACGCGCACGATGTTGGCACCGGCCTGGATGGCGCCCAGGCACACGCCAAACGTAGCGGCATCGCGCTCGGCGGCCTCGGTCACGCCCGAGACAGCGCCCACAAAGCGCTTGCGCGACACGGCGCACATGAGCGGATAGCCCAGTGACGCCATCTTGGCAGTCTCGCGCTGGATGACGATGTCCTCGTTAGCCGACTTACCAAAACCCGGGCCAGGATCGATGCAGATGCGGTCGCGCGACACGCCGGCATGGATGAGCGTGCGGGCCTGGTCGGACAGAAAGCCCATAACGCGGCGCATGATGGGCGCCGAATCGGGCAGGGTGAAGCGGCGGAGCTGCGAGGTGGGCACGTAGGCCTCCTCGCGGCGGGCGCTGCGGCGCATCATGGCGGCCAGGCGGTCATTGGACTCCGATGCGGCCTCGGTGGCTGCGGGCGCGGGCGCGACGGTCTCGGCGGCAGTAGCCTGCTCGGCGGCCGGCGTCTCCTGCTCGCTTGAAGGCTCGGACGTGGGCTCCGGTTCGCCAAACGGCAACGAGGGTTGCACCACGCCGCCCGGAAGCTTGGCCTCCGGCTTAGGCTCGCCCAGCAACTTGCCGCGACGGCGGCGAGCCGGCTTCTCGGCCTCACGCGCGGCCTCGGCAGCCGCCTCGCGCGCCTTCTCGGCAACAAACGCCGCTGCCGAGGTATCGAGCTGCACCGTTGCGTGTGTGCGTGCGGGCGCGGCGACCTCGCCGGCATGCATCACGATGACGCCGCAGGTGCTCGTCTTAACAAACTCGACCATCTTGGGATCGGTGAAGCCGGTCACGTCATTGACGATCGAGGCGCCGCAGCGCACGGCCGCCTTGGCAACCGCCACATGACGCGTGTCGATCGAGACGATGGCGCCCTCCTTGGCCAGCGCGCGCACCACGGGCAGCACGCGGCGAGCCTCCTCGTCTGGGTTGACCGGGGTAAAGCCGGGGCGCGTGGACTCGCCGCCCACGTCGATGATGTCGGCGCCGGCGTCGAGCATCGCCAGGCCGTACTCGATGGCGGCATCCGGGTCGAAGTGCTCCCCGCCATCGCTAAACGAATCGGGCGTCACGTTGAGGACGCCCATGATGCGCGGACGGTCAAAGCTGAGCTCATACTTTCCGCACCGCCATGTCTTGCTGTCGTTCGCCATGAACATCCTCCTAAAATGCCCACGCCGCCGAGCTTGGGGAGCTGGCGGCGGGGTCGCTTTGCACTCAGTCTTTCTATTGTATCCGCGCACGCGGGCTAGAACGCAAACGCGGCAGCGATGTCGCAAGAAATCAGCAGGTCGGCATTTGCATCCTGATCGGTGGGAGCAAGATTGCAAATGGCCAGCGTATCGCCGGTAAAGTAACGCGTAAGGCCTGCCGCCGGATACACCACGAGCGAGGTCCCGCCCACAATAAGGGCATCGGCCGCGGCGATGGCGGCAACGGCACCGGTCAGCACATGCTCATCGAGCGGCTCTTCGTAGAGCACTGCATCGGGCTTGATGCGGCCGCCGCACGCGGGGCACGCAGGCACGCCCGCGGCGTCCTCGTGCTCGCGCGAGCAAATCCACTCGGCGCTATAGACCGCGCCGCACGACTGGCAAATGTTGCGATGGACCGATCCGTGCAGCTCGAACACGCGCTGTGAGCCGGCCATCTGATGCAGGCCGTCGATATTTTGCGTCACCACGGCATCAAGCTTGCCGGCGCGCTCCAGCTCGGCCAGCTTGGTGTGGCAGCGGTTGGGCTTGGCGCCAAGCGCGATCATCTTGGTGCGGTAGAAGTCGAAGAACTCGGCCGGGTGCACCTCGTAAAAGCTATGCGAGAGCATGGTCTCGGGCGGGTAGGCAAACTGTTGGTGATATAGGCCGTCCACGCTGCGGAAATCGGGGATGCCACTCGCCGTGGAAACGCCCGCGCCGCCAAAGAAGACCACGCGCTTGTGGGTGCCGAACAGCTCCGCCAGCGCGGCGGAGGCCTGTTTGGAGTCCGTTATCGCCTGCGTCATATATGTCCTCCATCTGTGCCGCCGGAGCGGCTGCGATTGCTCCGTCGCTCGCGGGGCCTGCCCCGCCTCTGTTGCGTTAATCTTAAGCCTGCCAACCCCGTCGAAAGGACACCATGCCTCAGACTTACACCTTTGCCTCGTGGAACGTTAACGGCCTGCGCGCCGTGCTTAAAAAGGACCCGAGCTTTATCCAGATCGCGCAAGAACTCGACGTCGATATCCTGGCGCTGCAAGAGACCAAGTTGCAAGAAGGCCAGGTTGATATTGACCTGCCCGGCTATCGCCAAACCTGGAGCTACGCCGAGCGTAAAGGCTATTCGGGCACTGCGGTCTTTAGCCGCCAGGAACCGCTGCGCGTGCTGCACGCCGACGCACTGCTACCCTACGCCGGCGAGAACGAGGCGGCCGAGCTCGTCGCCCAAGCCGCAACCGAGGGCCGCGTCTGCGCGCTCGAGTTCGACAAGTTCTGGTTTGTGGATGTCTACACTCCCAACGCGCAAAACGAACTCGCCCGCATCGACGTGCGCATGGCCTGGGATGATGCCTATCGCGGCTTTTTGAGCGCGCTTGAGCGCGAGAGCGGCAAACCCGTCGTGACCTGCGGCGACTTTAACGTGGCGCACGAGGAGATCGACCTTAAGAACCCCAAGTCCAACCGCGGCAACGCCGGCTTTTCGGACGAAGAACGCGGCAAGTTTACCGAGCTGCTCAACGCCGGCTTTACCGATACCTGGCGCACGGCTAATCCAGACGTCGAGGGCGTCTACAGCTGGTGGAGCTATCGCTTTAATGCCCGCAAGAACAACGCCGGCTGGCGCATCGATTACTTCTTGGTAAGTGATTCAATCGCCAATACCGTGCGCGACACCGGTATCCGCGGCGATATCTTCGGCAGCGACCACTGCCCCGTCACCCTCACGCTAGAGCTCTAGCGCCAAGCAATTCCTGGGGGACAGAGGAAAACAGATCATGTGACCCCTCTCCCCCTATAAGTTGCGGTGGAATAGTTCCTGTTTGGGCAGCAAATAGCCAAAAACGAGAACTATTCCACCGCAAGTTCGTGAGGGAACGCGAAATGCCTTACAGCCCGTATTTCACGACGACACGGTTAATGCGACGGCACCAGGGCTTGTACAAGGCGGCCAAAAACACGCATGTCGCGAGTCCGTGCGTAATATCGAACGGCACTGCCGTGGCAAGACGTGCCACGGCACCCGCCCAAGTAAGCGGCTGTACAAACCCAATGATGTCATACGCGTTGATCACGACGCCATAGAGCAGGCCCGACGCAAAGCCGTACGCCAGCAGCGCCGGCATGCGCACGGTGCCGTCGGCGCGGTCGAACGCACCCGCATACGCCAGCGCACCGCCAACGTATCCCACGAGCCCCCAGGCATACATCTGCCACGGCGTCCACATGCCCTGCCCAAAAAAGAAATTGCTGGTCAGCGCCGCCAACGCACCGACCATAAAGCCGTTACGACGACCGAGTGTCGCCCCGGCGATAATGGCGATGGCACTCACGGGTTTAAAGTCGGGAATGGGTCCAAACAGGATGCGCCCCGCCGCCGCCAGCGCCGCCAGCACCAGCGTGGGCATAATCTGACGCAGGCCTGGACGCGATGCCTCATAGCCCGCAAAGAACAGCGCAAGCACCAACGCCACCACAACCAGCATGGCCAACGCTGCCTGCTCAACACCCGCCAGCAACGCGGCAGCCATCACCGCCGGCACCGCCAACAACAGCGGGATCTCCAGTTTTGCAAGCAAACGCGAGAAACGACAGTCCGTCATCCCATCACGCCCTATAGAACACGTTGTCGGCAAAGAAGTCGGCCGGGGACTCCATGCAGGCAATCTCGCCGTCAAACATCATGGCGACGTCGTCGGCTACCTGCTCGGCAAAGTCCAAATCGTGCGTAGCCATGATGACGGTGCCGCCAGCCTTCGCATGGTCACGCAGGGCGCGGGCGATGGTGCGGCGACTCTCCAGGTCCAAGCCCTTCGTGGGCTCGTCAAGCAGCAGCAGCTCGGGGCCGATCAGCAGCAGCTTTGCCAGTGCGAGCAGCTGGCGCTGTCCGCCCGAGAGGTCGTAGGGGTGGCGCGTCTCCAGGCCGTCCAGCCCCAAGCTCGCCGCGCGCTCCCGCGCCACGGTCTCGTCATATCCGCAGGCTGAAGCCCATTCCATCAGCTCATCGCGAACCGTCTCGGCAACCAGCAATGCTTTGGGATTCTGAGGCAGCAGCGCCGCCGAGGCCGCTCCGCGCACCATGCGGCCGCGCTGCAGCTTGGCAGTCTTCGCCAGCACCGAGAGCATCGTCGACTTGCCGCAGCCGTTACCGCCAACAACCGCATGCACCGCACCGGCCGAAAACGACGCATCGAGCCCACGCAACACCCAGCCGGACGCTCGATCGTAGCGAAACCAGCCCTCCGACAGGGTGGTAGCCGACCCACCGTGCATTTTTTGGAGCATTCTGCTTCCATCCGTGCGCGGGAAGGCTTCCGAGCCGTTCTTGAGCGACGTTTGCGCCACAAATTCGGACGATTTGTCCAATTCCGAACTTTTTTTCGCGCTCGATACGTCCCCGGGCGGCTCCAGAGAGCCCAAATTGTCCTCACGCCTGCTGAATACTCCGCTTTTTGCACATCGGATGGCACCCCACCCCAACACGTCATCGGAAAACAGCAATTCTCGGCGTCCCAAAGAAGCCATATCCGCCACCTCGCGCACGCAACCGCCCTCAATCCGGTACGCACGCGTCGCATATTCGAGCATCGGCCGCGGTTGATGCGTAGCCACAACAACCGTGCAGCCCAGCTCACGGTTCACGCGAAACAGCGCGTGCAGAAAATTCTTCTCGGCAACGGGATCGAGCTGAGACGTGGGCTCGTCGAGTAGCAGCACACGCGGACGCAGCGCCAAGACGGCGGCAAGCGACAGCAACTGCTTGCGGCCACCCGAAAGCGTATCGGCATCGCGATGAAGCCAGTCCTCCAGACCAAAGAAATAGCTGGTCTCGGCAACACGGCGACGCATCTCATCACGTGCTAGCCCCAAGTTTTCCAGGCCAAACGCCATCTCGTGCCACACGGTCTCGCACACAATCTGGTTCTCGGGATCCTGAAACACATAACCCACGCGCTCTGCCGATGCCCGCACGTCCATGTCGGCAACGTTCTCGCCCAGCACGCGCAGTTCGCCAGTGCGCTCGCCCGCTGGAGCGATCTCGGGCTTGAGCAGCGACAGCAGCGTCGACTTGCCCGAACCGGTACCGCCAACAAGCAGTGCAAACGCACCTTGGGAAACATGCCAATCAAGCCCCTCGAGCACCGGTGCCTTGACCCCGGGATAGGCAAAACTAAGGCCTCGCACCTCAATCGCCGGCGCGGCCGAGCCATATGCCACACCCGCCGCCGAGCTCCTATCAAACCGAGCCATCAGCCAAACCTCTTCTCATCAATCGCGTGCAACGCGCAAGGCAACACCATCCAGGCGGCGTACACGACATAGCCTGGCCACGGCGCCGGCACCGAGAGCTGCGGATAAAACGAATACTGCGTCGTCGCGGTCCACGCCACCGCCACCGCGGCAGCGCCAAACAGTACGAGCCCGACCAGCGCGGCAACGTCGCTGCGCCCCAGTCGATACCGCGCATACGTCATACGACGTGTCGCGGCACCCCACCCGCGCGAGCGCATCGCGTCCGCGCGCTCCAGCGAATCTTCCATGCCCCAGCCCATCAACACGCTCGACGCCCGCAGACGCGATCGCACGGGATCGGTGGGCGCGCGGCCCGGCACATCAATCGCATCCTGCACCGCCAGCACCGTACGACCGCGGCGCAAAAACTGCGGGATAAGCCTCATGCACATCGAGATCATGAGCGCAATCACCGGTGCGGCATTGCCCAGCAGCGCGAGTACCTTGTCGTATTCGAGCATCGACGCCGCGGCCTCAAACCACAGCACGCTCGCCACAAACAGCCCGCCCATGCACAGGCCGTATACCATGCTCTCCAGATACACCGCGCGCATGCCAATACGGAACAGCTCCGTCGAGCCCGAGGCGCTAAACAGCGGATTGACCAGCGCGATAATCAAAATCACCGGCAGCTGCCAGCGAAGTGCGCCCAGCGTGCGGGCAGCCCCACGCGTCGCAAATCCATACGCCAGCCCGCCCGCAAGCGACAGCGCAATCAGCACCGGCTGCATCGAGAACATGGTGAGCCCCAGCGTCAGCACTATATAGAGTGCCGGCACAGCCGGATGCGACATCGAGAACGCCGCGACGGGCTCGCCGCCAAACTCCTCTTGTATGTTGTCCACGGGCACCCCCGTCCCCTCGCTCAAACGACAGCTCCGCAGCACCGCCAACGCCGCACGCAAGCAGCGCAAACGCCACGCCGGCGGCGCAAGCCTCAACCGCCGCAAACCAATCGCTACGCGCTCAACATATGCCTGCGGTATCATATTGCGCCGTGTATCGTTTCCAAACACACGTCTCTATAACGTAACAGGAGATCACATGGACGCAACCGCAATTATCCTCGCTGCCGGCGAGGGCACCCGCATGAAGTCGAACCACTGCAAGGTTTCGCACAAGATCCTGGGCAAGCCCATGGTTCAGTGGATCGTCGACGCCACCATCAAGGCCGGCTGCAGCCGCGTCGTGGTCGTCATCGGCAGCCACGCCGACGAGATGCGCGCCCTCATCGACGGCGCCTACGCCAGCAGTGCCACCAAGGTCGAGTGCGTCGAGCAGACCGAGCGCCTGGGCACCGGCCACGCCGTGAAGGTCGCGCTCGAGGCCTGCGGCATCACGCAAGGCCCCGTCGTCGTGCTCAACGGCGACTTGCCGCTCATCACCGCCGACACCGTCGCCAAGTTCGCGCAGACCGTCGCCACCGGCGAGCTCGCCTGCACCGTCATGACCATGACCCCGCCCGACCCCTTTGGCTACGGCCGCATCAAGCTGGGCGCCGACGGCCAGATCGAGCGCATCATCGAGCAGAAGGACTGCACGCCCGAGCAGGCCGCCACGCTGCTGGAGTGCAACGCCGGCTGCTACGCCTTTGACGGCGCGCAGCTCGCCGCCCACATTAACGAGATCGGCAACGACAACGCGCAGTCCGAGTACTACCTGCCCGACATGCTCGAAATCCTCAAGGGTCACGGCCAGGCGGTCTCCATCTTCCACTGCGACGACTACCGCGACGGCCTAGGCGTCAACAGCCGCATCCAGCTCGCGCAGCTCACCGCTATCGCGCGCGACCGCATCAACGAGCACTGGATGGCCGAGGGTGTCACGTTCATCGATCCCACGCAGGCCTGGATCGGCCCCGATGCCACCATCGGCCGCGACACCGTCGTGTGGCCGCAGACGCATCTGATCGGCCACGTCACCGTGGGCGAGGAGTGCCAGCTCGGTCCCAACAGCCGTCTCACCGACACCACCGTCGGCAGTGGCTGCACCATCGATGAGACCATCGCCATCGAGGCCGTCATCGAGAACGGCGTCGACTGCGGCCCGCGCGCCTACCTGCGCCCGGGCACCCACATGCTCGACGGATCCAAGGCCGGAACGCACGTGGAGATCAAGAAGTCCACGATCGGCGAGGGCTCCAAGGTGCCGCACCTGTCCTACATCGGCGACACCACCATGGGCTCCGGCGTCAACGTGGGCGCGGGCTCCATCACCTGCAACTACGACGGCGTGCACAAGCACAAGACCGTCATCGGCAAGGACGCCTTCATCGGTTCCGACACCATGATGGTCGCGCCTGCCCAGATCGGCGACGGCGCGCTCGTGGCCGCCGGCTCCGTCATCACCGAGCCGGTCCCGGCCGACGCACTTGGCCTGGGTCGTGCCCGCCAGGTAAACATTGAGGGCTGGGCCGCCGATTACCGCCGCCGTCTGCACGAGGACGACGAGGTATAACGTTTTACCAAGCATCTAAGGAGCTGTTCCCATGGGGGCGGCTCCTTTTTCTATCGTGACCTGCGCAACCGGATGAGTGGTCGGTTCGTGTCCGTTGACGGTAAAGACGTTATCAAGACCCGATTAACCCCGTCGCGCGGTTACAATGCAACAAGGCATCTATATGGCATTCGATATAAAGGAGAAGGGTAATGCCGATTAATGATCCCGAGAAGTCGGAGAATATGCGCAAGTCCATCCGCGTGTATTCCGGTTCCTCCAACCGTCCCCTCGCTCAGAAGATCGCTGAGTACCTTGGGGTCGAGCTTTCGGGCCTTACGCTAAAGCAGTTCGCCAATGGTGAGATTTACGCCCGCTACGACGAGACCGTCCGCGGCGCCGACGTCTTCCTGATTCAGTCCGTGGCCGGCGGCAACGTCAACGACATGCTCATGGAGCTGCTCATCGCCACCGACGCTGCCAAGCGCGCATCCGCCCGCTCCATCACCGCCGTCATCACCCACTACGGCTATGCCCGCCAGGACCGCAAGGCCGGCCCGCGCGAGCCCATCACCGCCCGCCTCGTCGCCAACCTGCTCGAGCGCGCTGGCGTCAACCGCATCATCACCCTCGACCTGCACCAGGGCCAGATTCAGGGCTTCTTCGATATCCCGGTTAACCACCTGTCCGCGCTGCCGCTGTTTGGCCAGTACTACAACGACATGCACTTCGACACCGACAACCTGGTTGTCGTCTCCCCCGATGTGGGCCGCGCCAAGGCCGCCAAGAAGCTGTCCGACATGCTCGGCTGCGACCTGGCCATCGCCCACAAGGGCCGTCCGCGCCACAACGCCGCCGAGGTCATGGGCATCATCGGTGACATCAAGGGCAAGACCTGCATCATCAACGACGACATGATCGACACCGCTGGCACCCTGTGCGCCAACGTCAAGGAGCTCAAGGCTATGGGCGCTGGCGACATCTACGTCTGCGCCACCCACGGCATCTTCTCCGGTCCGGCCATCGAGCGTCTGAACGACGCCCCGATCGTCGAGTGCCTCGTCACCGACGCCATTCCCGTCGAGGTCGGCGGCAAAATCAAGACCATCTCGGTCGCCGAGGAGTTCGCTCAGGCCATCTCCGCCGTTTACCACGAGGAGCCCGTCTCCACGCTCGTCGGCGGCGACTTCGCGCTGTAATCCAGCGTGCATCTCATCATCTTTGGTGTTTTTAAAGGGTCGGAAGCTCGCTTCCGACCCTTTTTCTACCCCTCGACAACCTTCCCTGGACAATTAGTTCAGATACGTATTTTTTTAAAGCTCCAAAGGCCGTTCTGAGCCTTCTGAGCTCCCCGGCGAACGCCATACTGCCCAAAGCTCATCGCTTTCGAGTACGACCGCCGCATATTTACCCTCAAATCGCCCTCGAAAGCCCTTAGAAACGCCTCGAACGCCCGCCGTCTTATACGTATCTGAACTAACTGTCCAGTAGCTATCGTCAACCTTCGCGGCAGAGCTCAATTTCCTGCAATCCCCTCAACCGATTCCACCGATTTCATAACACCCAGCCGTTCATGGCGCGCAGCGCCCCGCTGAGCGAAAAGAACGGTATGGCGGTCGCATTCTGCCGCCAACTTAGTACGTTATAGCTATGACGACCGTGATTTCACATCTCTCCGCCCTCCGCGCAATTCGTCGCGCACGACGGGCGTACTCTGCCCTACCCTGGGACTCCGTTGATAGCGAACAGCAAGCACAGGCCTTGGCTGGCTGCATTCCCAACAATGACGCGATAGACTTTGGCGCACTTTCGATACTCGACGCCTGGAATGAAGATGATTCCGAACTGCTCGATCTTCTCGTTTCAAACGAAGACAACAGGCGCCCCGACAAGCGACTTCTTCAGCATATTCTCTCCACTCCTCTTCCTGAAGGTGCAATTATGCACGTCGAGGCCGACATCTACGCAACGTCTCCTGCCATGACAGCCATGCTTTGTTCCAAAAATGAATCAGTCGCCAAAACCTTGATGCTCCTTATGGAGCTGCTCGGAACCTACTCCCTTCCTCCCGGGGCAACATACCCCATTGCCTATGACGACATCTGGCCCAAGGGCGATGACTACGAAGCGATGGACGACCTCGATTGCCGGGGCGACCAGTCGGCGACCGAACAGCAGAACGAAACCCGCTACGAACAGGCACACTACAAATGCGAGCCCGCCACGACCATCGAAGATCTCGAGACTGTTGCACAGCTTGCCAAAAGCAGCTCATACACCTCGTTTCGCACGGCAGTCAAGCTCGCCCGACCCGGATCTGCATCCCCAGCCGAATCCCTAATGTTTGCCGTTCTCGGAGCGCCCATGCGCTTTGGCGGATTCGGATGTTGCAGCCTGCCCATGGGAGGCCTGCTACTCAACTATCGAATCGACTTCGACACTCTTGCGGTCAACATGTCCTCCGGCATCCCTTACGCCATCTGCGACCTATATTGCCCGGCCGCCGGAGTCGACAACGAATACAACGGAATTGGGCATGAGCTTCAAAACGCTCGCATCCACGATGGCAATCGAAATAATGGCCTCAAGGCAATGGGCATCCACGTCCTGGTTATCAATCGCGACCAAATGAAAGACCTTGTTGCACTCGAAGCCTTCGCCCAAACGATGCATCGACTCGCGGGAGTCCGATTCCGATACCGTATCAAGGGCTATCGCAAGCGTCAGGCCGCTTGGCTCAACGCCCTGCGGGCCGGAATCGGCCTTGCGCCGGTCTAAACGGCGAATCACCCGTGCACCGTCGAGCAGGGCTGGACAGTTAGTTCAAATACGTATAAATGGACACATTGAATTAGGCTGTTTTGCAGTTATCTCTATACCATTCGCCCGATTTGAAGGCAGGGTAGACTTCAAAACAGCGTCATATGGACTAACTAAAGCTCCAAAACAACGTATCGGCATTGAATTGAGCACTTCGAGTCCTCAGAACTTATACGTATCTGAACTAACTGTCCACCTCGATTTCGACGGCCGTCCAAACGCCCTCAAATAACCTCAATTGCCCTCCATTTGACAGCGGCAACAGGGTCGCTCACCATAGCAGGCGACAAATCAACGAAAGGATGAACATGGCAGCTGCACAGCCGCTTAAGATTCGCATGGTTGCCGGACTTGGCAACCCTGGCGATGAGTATGCCGAGACCCGCCACAACGCTGGCTTCAAAGCGATCGACGAGTTGGCCCGTCAGGCCGGCGTCACGTACTGGAAAAACCAGGCCGGCGCCGAGGTCGCGCTCATCAACATCAACGATCCCGAGGAAGAGGGCGGTAAGCGCCAGATTGTACTGGTCAAGCCGCAGTCGTATATGAATACCTCGGGTGGCCCCATCTCCAAGCTCTGCCGCGAGTACAAGATCAAGGCCGAGGAGCTGCTCGTAATCCACGACGAGCTCGACATTCCCGCCGGCGACGTACGTGTTAAGGTGGGCGGTGGCCACGCCGGTCACAACGGCCTGCGCTCCATCATCGACAAGATGGGCAGCCGCGACTTCAGCCGCATCCGCACCGGCATCGGCAACCCTCCCGGCAAGATGGCCGTCGCCGACTACGTGCTTAAGCAGCTGCGCGCCCGCGAGGCCGAGGATTTCCAGGACACCTGCGCCCGCGCCGCAGATGCCGCCGGTCTGGCAATCGTGCACGGCGTGATCTATGCCCGCGACCACGTCAACGGCGCCGCCTCCGCCAACGGCAAGCACTAAAACCTATCATTTAGGGATAGGTTTATTTTGGCAGGTTTTAACTGCGGAAACGCCGCAGCGGCCGCATCGCAATAAACCGCGCACCGCCATACACACATAGCACCCCAAAGGGGGCCGACCTCATTGCAACCCGAGGCTGGCCCCTTTGCCGTTTTACCCGATAAAACCTGCCAAAATAAACCTCTCCCCCTTTGGTAGGCCAAAGTGGATAAACCCTGCTCCCAACCGCCGAAGACACACGTAAGTGACATGTCCATGAGGGTATAATTTGCACCGTATGTCTGCACAACGCCTGTGCACGTACGGTTTTATTCGGGCTACCGTCCATTTCCGTGGAGGCACGGTTCGGCGGCCCTAACAAGAGAGGGGTTCTATGTATAAGATCCTGGAGAAGATGCAGTTCTCGGAGAAGGTGTTCAAGTTCCGCATCGAGGCGCCCGCAATCGCCAAGCATGCGCACGCTGGACAGTTCCTCATGGTCCGCGCCAACGAGACGGGCGAGCGCGTCCCGTTTACCCTGGCCGGCTGGAACGGTGACGAGGGCTGGGTCGAGTTCATCTTCATGGTGATCGGCAAGACCACCGAGATGCTTTCCACCTACGAGGCCGGCGAGTCGCTGCGCGACGTCGTGGGCCCGCTGGGCGTTCCCACCGAGATGGCCGAGGGCCCCTGCGCCGTCATTGGCGGCGGCGTCGGCCTGGCAATTGCCTTCCCGGTCGCCAAGCACCTGGTCGAGACCGGTCACGAAGTTCACGCCATCATGGGCGCCCGCACCAAGGACCTCCTGCTCATGGAGGACCAGTTCCGCGAGCTCCTCGACGAGGACCACATCCACATCACCACTGACGACGGCTCCTACGGCGAGCAGGGCGTTGTCACCGCTCCGTTGGAGCGCCTGCTGCAGGACAAGGCCGTGAGCCAGGTCTTCTGCGTCGGCCCCGTTCCGATGATGAAGTTCTCGACCCTCACCGCCCAGAAATACGACACCCCCATCACCGCGTCCCTCAACCCCATCATGGTTGACGGCACCGGTATGTGCGGCTGCTGCCGCGTCGAGGTGGGCGGCGTGACCAAGTTCGCTTGCGTCGACGGCCCCGACTTCGATGCCACCCTGGTCGACTGGGATGACCTTCGTGCCCGCCAGGCCGCTTACCGTTCCGAAGAGGGCGAGTCCCTCAAGGCCTATGAGGAAAAGAGCTGCGCATGCCACTAGTTAACGGTCGTTTCGTTGCCGATATGAAGTCGCCCCGCACCCCCGATAACGAGGAGCCGGCTGCCGAGCGCGCCTGCGACTTCCGCCCCGTCGACAAGGGCTTCACCGAGGAGATGGCGCTGGCCGAGGCCGAGCGCTGCCTCAACTGCAAGAAGCCGTTCTGTGTTGAGGGCTGCCCCGTCAACATCAACATCCCCCGCTTTATCGAGCAGATCCGCGCGAAGGACTTCGGCGGCGCTCTCGATACCATCCGCGAGGACTCCATGCTTCCCGCCATCTGCGGCCGTGTCTGCCCGCAGGAGAACCAGTGCGAGGGCAAGTGCATCCGTGGTAAAAAGTCCGAGCCCGTGGCCATCGGCCAGCTCGAGCGCTTCCTGGGTGATCGCCCCGAGCTCGCCTCCACGCCCAAGATGGCCCCCAAGAACGGCAAGAAGGTCGCCGTCGTCGGCTCCGGCCCGTCCGGCATCACCTGCGCCGGCGAGCTCGCCCGTAACGGCTTTGACGTTACCGTCTTCGAGGCCTTCTTCACCGGCGGCGGCGTGCTGGTCTACGGCATCCCCGAGTTCCGTCTGCCCAAGGCGGTCGTCAAGCGCGAGATTGACGGCCTGGAGGACATGGGCGTCAAGTTTGAGTACAACTCCGTCGTGGGCAACATGGCCACGGCCGAGGAGCTGTTCGAGCAGGGCTTCGACGCCATCTACGTGGCGACCGGCGCTGGCCTGCCCAAGTTCCTCAACGTCCCCGGCGAGAACCTGCCCAACGTCTTCTTCGCGAACGAGTACCTCACCCGCGTGAACCTGATGAAGGCCAACAAGTTCCCCGAGTACGACACCCCCACCAAGCACGGCAAGAACGTCGTTGTCTTTGGTGGCGGCAACGTGGCTATGGACGCCGTCCGTACCGCCAAGCGCCTGGGCGCCGAGCACGCCATCATCGCCTACCGTCGTACCGAGGATGAGATGCCTTGCCGTCGTGCCGAGCTGCACCACGCCAAGGCCGAGGGCGTCGAGGTTCTGCCGCTCGTCTCCCCGCTCGAGTTTGTCGCTGGCGAGGACGGCTCCGTGTGCGCCGTCAAGGTCCAGAAGATGGAGCTCGGCGAGCCCGACGAGTCCGGCCGTCGTCGCCCGGTGCCCATCGAGGGCGCCATCGAGGAGATCCCCTGCGACGTCGCAATCTCGGCTATCGGCACCAACGCCAACCCCTTCGCAAAGAAGATCGGCGGCAAGATGGAGCTCAACAAGTGGGGCTACATCGTCGCCGACGAGGAGACCGGCCAGACCACCGATCCCCGCATCTGGGCTGGCGGCGACATCGTCACCGGTGCCGCTACGGTCATTCTGGCGATGGGCGCCGGCAAGAAGGCCGCCGCTTCCATCACCAAGAGCCTGCTGGGCGAGTAGTCACCCTCAGCGTTAGCCATCAAACGGCAAAGTCCCCGTCGAGCACACGCCCGGCGGGGACTTTTTCTATGCCGGCCGCCCAAACCACCACAAAGGAGACAGGCACTTTTGTGGTGGTTTGGGACTTGCTTGCTCGTTTTGTCTCAATCTGTAACACCTGGAGCCCGTTGAGCCTTGTAGTTGTTGCAGATCGAGATATTGTGCCAGCCGCCCCCGCTTTGTCTCAATCTGTAACAGTTAGAGGTCAAATTCCCCGCTTGGTGTTACAGATCGAGACATTAGATTGGCGGCCATTCGGTTCATCTCAATCTGTAACATCTAGAGGCGTTTTGGGCAGTTTGGTGTTACAGATTGAGATTTTGCTGAGGCCGAGAACGAGAGCCGTCACCCAGCTCTAACGTTTGCGGCGCTTTGTCGCGGCGAGGCCGGCGGCGGCGACGGTTGCGCCGGCGATGCCTAGGGCGGCGACCGTCATCGCGGTGGTATCCCCCGTGGTAGCCAGGACAGCATCGCTCTTCTTGGCCTGCGTGGTTTTCTCAACCGTCTTGGTCGTGGCGGTTGTCGTGGCCGACTTGGCCGCGGGTTTGGTCTCGGGCTTCACTTCGGGCTTGGTCTCGGGCTTAACCTCAGGCTGCGGTGTCGGCTTGGGATCCGGCGTAGGCTGCGGATCGGGAGTCGGCGTGGCTTCAAGCGTAAAGGTCAGATCGGTGTTGAGCCACAGGGTGTAAATCCAGCCGCTGTCCTCATCGGATACGCTATCCGCGACCTGGTAGCCGCACTCCTGGCCGTTGATCACCAGCTTGGTGTTGGGCGTAAAGTAGAAGCCGCGCGCCGACTTAAGGTAGATGCCGTAGCGATAGGTCACGCCAGGCTTAAAGGCATCGATGTGGTTCGTGATGTTCTGATCCCAGAACTTCTGAGAGTTCACTTCGCTGCCATCGCTGCCCGTCCAGAACTCACACTGAGGAAGGGAGTTGGAGCCCGTCGGAACATTCGCCGTAAAGACCGGCTTATCGCCCGCCTTGAAGGTGGTCGTGGCACCGTTGATCTCGATAACGTCGATGGCCCGCCATTCGTCGATCGGCTGCTCGCACAGCATATTGTCAGCGTTTGGCGCGAAGACGCCGTTGACGGTCTTGATGTGGTGCGCCCAATGACCGTTGACGTTCATATTGCAGTCATCGGCCACGGTATTGTCGCCCTTGAGCCTCAGCTCAACGGAGTACATGTAGAACTTTCCCTCTTCGAAGTGGTCAATCTTCTTCATGCCCGGCGTGTACTTCGCGGGGTCGGAATACCAGAAGGCAACGGGTACCGACTCCCCGGATTCCATATCGAGCTCCATCTCTTCCCAGCACTCATAGGCGATCTCGTACTTGTCGGCGTCAGCAGCGGGGATCGTCGCGGTCGCGCGCGGCGCCTCGCCGGGCGCGTAGTCGGTCTTCACGTCGTTGACGTCCAGGTTATGGAGGGCTTCGTTTTCCGATGCAACGAGCGTAATTTCGCTCTTGATGACGTAGCGGAGGTAATAATCGTACCTGGTTTCGTTGAGGATAGTCGAGCTGCCTTCATAGTCAGTTCCGGTATACTCCAGTGCCGTGCCAATATAGAGAGCCTCATTGCGCGTGAGTCGATACGAGCCGCCTGCCGCGCCACCCGTAAAGGTCAGCGTCAGCCTCATGTAATCGCCAACAGGCTCAAAGCGGGCCGTCACATCGGACATAGATGTGTCCTGGACTTCAGCCAGGGTGCCCGAAGCAGCATCGGCCCGGTAGTACTTGGTTTCGACAAGTTCGCAGAGCGGCTCATCCGGCATGCCGCCCTCAACATCGGGAAAATCATAGGTATACGACTGGCCCTTTTCGAGTGTGACATTGCTCGGAAGCGCGCAGTCCGTGTAGCGGGAAACCACGGTCGTATTGACCCTAACGTCGCTGCCGCCAACAACATCAGTCACACCGCGGGGCATGATGGCGTCATTCGCCGGCGTGGCGGCGTTGTCGCTGGGAGTATTTTGTTCAGCGGGTGCCGCATCGTTGGATTCATCGGTGGCGCCAGTCGGGGCCGTCTGCTGAGGCTCAGCGGTGGCTTGCGCCGCCGGAGCAGCATCGGTTGCAGGCGCGGTCGTTGCGGCCGCATCCTCCGCAACCGTCGGCGTCACCGGAGCCGCGGCAACCTCATCCGTCCCAGCGGCGGGATCGGCGCATTCCGTCGCCAGCGCCACGCTCGGCAGCAGCAACTGACCGACCATAAGCGCACACGCGCCGGCGCAAGCGATTTTGGCACCCACACAACGCCAAGTACCGTGAACCAGCGAGCAGGTGCGCTCACGCTGAGTTTGCTTATCGAAGTGACTTCCGTTCATAACGGCCTCCTTGGTCGTAGGGACATACCGCCACAAAGGTGCCTGTCCCCTTTGTGGCGGTCCTGTACCACCAAGATGTGCCAAATGACTCCATATGCCTAGGTTCGTAGATGCGAACCTAGGCCTCTACCTGCGGTTTAATTCAATATGATTTCGTTGTCGTCACACGCGTCCCCGGGACGCTACAATCGAGGACACGACTATTCCGTCCACCCAAAGGACTGTCCTTGAATCTGAGCAAGCCTAAAATCAACGCGCTTCTGGCACTCGCACTGTTTACCTTCGCCTTCCTTGCCGCCGAGTTTCGCTTCGACGTCAACGTCGGGCTGCTCGCCGGTGCCGAACGCGTTGTGATCGCACAGGGCTTTATTCTGGGCGCGAGTGTACTCGGCTTTATCGGATATGCGCCGCTGCTCGGGCTCGCACAGCGCAAAGGCCACTCATTGGCAGCCGCCAACGCCGCTGTTCCCGTCGCCATCCTGGGATTGACCCAGATCCAGTCCCCCACGGGCCCGCTTGCCCTCGAGATTCTGGGGTGCGTGGCGTTCTTTGGACTCGGCCTGCTGGGCGCCGCCACTCACCACGCCTTTTCGTTGGCATTTCAGGATGATCCCAAGCTCGCCACCGGTGCGGGAGCGGCCTATGCCGCGGGCATCCTGATGCAGTTCGCCGTCAACCTGCTCAATTGCGGCGGTATCGCAGAGCTCATCGTCCTTGGCACAGCGACGATCGCCATCTCCGCCCTCAGCGTCGTTCCCCAAAAGGCTGCCGAGAGCTCCAGCCCCGCCATCAATCCCTTTGTTGAGCCCTCTCATGCCCTCGCCAAACAGGCATGCTGGAGCATCGCGCTCGTCATGATTCTTGCCTGCTTGTTCTCGACCCTCGACAACGTGGTCACACTCTCCAACGCCCACGGCACCATTGCCGTGCAGACCTGGCCGCGCCTCTTTTTGGCGGCAAGCGGCCTTGCCGCCGGTCTTATCTTTGATCTTGCCGAGCGCCGATACATGGGGCTTGTCATGCTCGGCATTGCCGTGCTCTCGACCATTTCCATCCTAGCCGTCGAGGCCGGTGCCGATCCCAACCTGGGCCTTGTCGTCTTTTACCTGAGCTCGGGCTTTTTTGTCACGTTCTTTACCGCCACCTTTACACAGCTGGCACCGCACATGCATGCGCCCGCTCTCTGGGCCGGCATGGGACGCGCCGCCAACAATGCATGCGCATTCACTACATCGGGCATCTCGCTTGCCCTTGTGACCTCGGGCAACGTTGCCCTCATCATGATCGGTGCGCTCGTTTTGCTCGTCGCCGCCTGCGCGGCATTCGTGGCAGCCGGCCTGTTCCGCCTACCCCAAACCGAGCAGGAGCGCGAGCGCGAGCAGCTGGCAGAAGAAGTGCTCGCCGCGCCCACCGTCGAGGAGCAGCGCCAGGCCTTCATCGCCAACCACGCCCTCACCCCGCGCGAAGTCGACGTGCTCATAGCCGTGACCCAGGATGAACGCCCGCTCAAGCAGGTCGCCGAGGAGCTCGGTATCTCGATGCGCATGGTGCAGCGCCACCTGAGCTCTATCTACCAAAAGACCGACACGCAGACGCGCGCCGGTCTCGCCAAAGCCTTCCCCTCTGCCTAAAACAAAAACCACCACAAAGGTGCTGTCCCCTTTGTGGTGGTTTTGATCGGTTAGCCTTCGAGCTGCGCCACCTTGTAGCGGTAAGCTGCGGCGATAACGTCTTTGCAACCCTCGCGGCCCAGCTTGGCGCGGTTGACGACGATGTCTTTACCGCTCGTCATCTTCCACTTTCCGGCGCTGTAGCGCTTATAGAACGCCTCGCGCGCCTTCTGCTGCTGCTTGACCAGCTTGGCGCCTTTCTTTTTATTAAGGCCACGCTTCTTGCGCACGATCTCGACGCGGTCCTCAAAGGGAGCGGTCACCAACACGGCAATGTGGTTGGGGTTGTTGCGCAGCAGGTAATCGGACAGGCGGCCTTCGATAATGCAGCTCTCGGTCTCGCCCAGATCCAAAATCACCTGGCTCATCTTTTGGAACAACTTATCCGAGTACGAACGCGCATCGTAGCGGTCGGGCAGAAACGCCATGTTCTCCACGGCCAGGCGCTCGTCGTAGGCAGCCATCTTGTCGAGCGACTCGCCCGCGCGCAGCGAAGCACGTACCAGCAGCTCGTTATCGTACAGCGGAATCCCCAACTCGTCGGCAAGCATGCGACCAATCTCGTGGCCCTCGGCGCCAAAGTCGCGCGCGATGGTAATGACCACAGGACTCTTCTTATTCACCAGATCGCTCATCGCGATTCCTTTCTAACAAATGAGAAATAGGCGATTCCTGATTCCCATTTTGTCACTTACGACCGTCCTGGTTTCCCAAGTGCGGCAGATTGCCCCGAAAGAGGAGCGCCGCGTACTAAATGTACGCAAGCGACGATTGAGGGGCAAGGTGCCGTGCTTGGGGAAGCAGGACTACGCTGCCACCATTCGCCTCTGATACGCTCGAACCAGCAGCGAGATACCAAAGTTGAGCACAAAGTACATCGCAAACACCAGGCCGTAGAGCATAAGCACCTGCGACAGGTCGATCGCGTGGGCCATCACGACATTTGCCGTGTACATGAGCTCGGCCACGTTAATACCCGAAAGATACGAGCTGTCCTTGATGACGGTCGTGCACTGGCTAAACAGCGCCGGAATGATCGTCTTAAACGTCTGCGGCAGAATGATGTAGCGCATGGTGGCAAAGAAGCCGAAGCCCTGGCTCTGCGCCGCCTCAAACTGGCCGCGTGGAATCGAGTTGAGACCGCCGCGCACAATCTCGGCCATAACGGCGCTGGTAAACAGCGTAAAGGCGATGGTCGAAATCACAATGTCCAAACCCTGCACCGTAAAGTAGATAAACAGGATCCACAGCAGGTTCGGCGTGCAACGGAACAGCTCGATATAGGCGCTCACCAAAATACGAAACGGGCGGGGCGCATAGCTTTTAACGAGCGCCAGCACCGTGCCAAAGATGAGCGAGAAAAAGATCGACAGCGCCGAGATCTCGATTGTCTTAACAAAGCCGCCCCAAATGTAGAGCAGGTTGGTCGCGTTGAAGATTTCCATGCGCTAGGCCTCCTCTACGTTGTCGAGCCCCAGCTCGGCCAGGCTCACGCCGCGCGGACGCTCCTTGGAGCGGCGCTCGAGCCACTGCACCAGCATGGCGAGCGGAAAGCAGATGATGAAGTACATAAGGCAGCAGACGATGTATCCCTGCAGGTAACCGTACAGGCTCACAAAGTTGTCGGAACGGTACATAAGGTCGCCGCCGGCCACAAGCGCCAGCACCGACGTGTTCTTGACCAGGTTGAGCGCCTGGTTACACAGCGGCGGCAGAATGATCTTGAACGTCTGGGGCAGCACGATGTACCAGTAGGCCTGCGCACGGGTAAAGCCCTGGCTCTGGGCCGCCTCCATCTGACCGCGCGGAACGGCCTCGATACCGGTGCGGATGACCTCCGAGATGTAGGCCGCGTGATACAGGCCCACGCCCAAGAAGCCCAGCACGAACGGCGCGATGCGCACCGGCTGGTCGGCACCGGTTATGGCCTGCAAAAACTGTGGACCGGCCATGTACATAAAGAGCACCTGCACGGGCAACGGGGTGTTCTGGTAAAACTCCACGTACACGCGGCTTATGGCGCGCAGCACGCGCGAACGAGTGGTGGAGAACACGCCCAGCAGCGTGCCCAGCACCAGCGACAGCAGCAGACCGGCAACGACCACCTGCAGCGTCACGCCAAAGCCCTCCCAGAAGGGCCCCATGTTTTGAAATGTCGTCGACCAACGGTCGGCGTCAAATAATCCTTCGAGCATTTGATTCCTTCCTTGGACGATGCGCCTATACAAGACCCCAGGTCTTGACCTCTTGGTCGAGCCAGCCGTCGGCCAGGCGATCGCAAATCACCTGATCGACCACGGCCGAAAGGTCGCAGCCCTTCTTGGTTGCCACGCCGTAGCCCTGCTCGCCAAACTTGACCTCGGGCTGCAGCAGCTCAACGGTCTCGTTCATGTAACCGGCCAGCGTGGAGCGGTCCATGGCGAAGACGTCGATATTGCCGGCGTCGAGCGAGCTCTTGATGATGGGGTAGCCGCTAAAGGCCCTAAACTCGGGCTTGCAGCTAAAGCCGTTGTCCTTGATCATCTGCTCGATGAGGCCCTGTGTGGTGGCACCCTGGCTCACACCAATGACCTTGCCATCCAGATCTTCAATCGAGGTAAAGCCCGAACGCTTCTTGACCATAAGTCCCACGTAGTCGGTACGGTACGGCGTCGAGAAATCCCAGCTCTTCTTGCGCTCGTCGGTGATGGTGTAGGTCGCCGCGACCACGTCGAGCTGGCCGTTATCGATCAGCGGGCCGCGCGTCTTGGGCGTTACGTCGGTAAACTCGACAAGCTCCTGGGCACGGGCATCCTTGTAGCTCACGCCAAAGACGGCAGCGGCGATCTGGTAGCACAAATCGACTTCCATGCCCTCAAAGCGGCCCTTGGCGGTGTCGTAATAGCCATAGCCGGGAACATCCTTCTTAACGCCGGCATTCAAATGGCCACGCGACTTGATGGCCGCAAGCTTGGACCCCTTGTCGGAGTCCTCGCCGCTGGTGGAGTTGCCGCAACCGGTAAGCGCGGTCCCCGTCAGCGCAAGCATGCCAGCGCCAGCCAGCTGCAAAAAGTGACGGCGCGACACGGCCGCCCTCGTCATATCCGTCATGTCCATCACCGCGCCTAGTGCAGAATCTTGGACAGGAACTCGCGGCAGCGCGGGTTCTCGGGGTTATCGAAGAAGTGCTCAGGCGTGCCCTCCTCCAGAATGCGGCCGTCCTCCATAAAGATGACGCGGTCGGCCACCTGGCGCGCAAAGCCCATCTCATGCGTCACGCAGATCATGGTGATATCCTCCTGCGCGAGCTCAATCATAACGTCCAGAACCTCCTGGACCATCTCGGGGTCGAGCGCCGAGGTCGGTTCGTCAAACAGGATGATGGGCTGCTTGGTGCACAGGGCACGGGCGATGGCGATGCGCTGCTGCTGACCGCCCGAGAGGTTCTGCGGATACTCGCCGGCCTTATGCGCCATGCCAACGCGCTTGAGCGCGGCGATGGCGACCTCGGTCGCCTCCTCCTTGCTCTTCTTTTGCAGCTTAATGGGCGCGAGCGTCAGGTTGCCGAGCACCGTCATGTTGGGATACAGGTTGAACTGCTGAAACACCATGGAACTATACTTGCGAGCCATCTCCAGGTGATTCTTTTTGGTGAGCGGCGTACCGTCGATGACGACCTCGCCCGACGTGGGCTCCTCAAGATAATCGACACAGCGGATGAGCGTCGACTTACCCGAACCGGAGGGCCCGATCATTACGAGCTTCTCGCCGCGCTTGACGGTGAGGTTGATATCTTTGAGCACATGCAGGTCGCCAAAGTACTTGTTGAGATGCTTGATCTCGATCATGTCTGCCATGAATGTCCCTTCCCTGCGTTTACACGAGTTGAACTATTGTACGGAAAGAACCGCGTTTCCGCAGCCCACACTACATTCCCGTAAAGAACCCGCAACCTTCCACCCGCTCGTTGGGGACAGACTTAAATGAGTACCCGCTCATTGGGCACTCATTTAAGTCTGTCCCCAACGAGCGTCCAGCCCAGCAAAAAGGGGCGCGACCATGACGGCCACGCCCCCTCAACATCAACTATGTACCGCTCGGCCCTTAAGCCAGCTTTGCTCCGACAATCTTTGCTGCTGCCGGCTTATCGAAGTTGCCGCCAGTGGCCTTACCCAGAGCGCCCATGACCTGGCCCATCTGCTTCTTAGAGGTCGCGCCCAGCTCGGCGATGACCTGCTCGATCAGGGCCTCGAGTTCCTCACCCGAAACCTGCGCGGGCAGCAGGCTCTCCAGAATCTTGACCTGCTCGGTCAGGTTGTCGGTACGCTCCTGGTCGGTACCGGCCTTAATGGACATCTCCAGTGTCTCACTCGTCTGCTTGATCAGACGCTTGATCATGTTGTTGACGTCTTCCTCGGTCACATCGCGACGCTCGTTGACCTCGATATTCTTCACCTCGGCCTTAACCTGGCGAATGATAGACAGGCGAACCTTGTCCTTGGCCTTCATGGCCGCAATCATTTCCTTCTGCAGCTCTTCGTTGGTCATCTGCATATCCTCCTCAATAGCGTGGGCGGTACTCACGCGTGCACCGCCCCATGATTACTTAGTCGTCGACGAATCGTCGGTCGAACTCTTGGTGACGCCCTTCAGGCTGACGTTGTACGGCACGTCCTTGGGCATGGGGTTAACGGTGATGTCGGCGTCCTTCTTGTACTGCTCCAGCCACTCGCTGTACGCAGTGCTTGCCGCCTGCGTCTTCACCACGTTGGAGACGTACTTCTTGATGTCCTTGGGCACCTGCTTAATGTCATCGACCTGATTATCGACATGGAAGTAGTCGGTGCACTTGATGATGTGATAACCATAGGTCGACTCGACGACGTCGCTCACATCGCCCTTGTTGAGCCCCTCGAGCGCCGCCTGGTAGCTGTCGACGAAGGTAGTGAGCTTGTCCCAGCCAACATCGCCCTTCTTGTCCTTGGAGCCGGTGTCATCGGAGTACTGCTCCACGGCGTCCTCAAAGCTCAGCTCACCGGAGTTGATCTTGTCCAGGCACTCCTGCGCCTTGGCCTTGGCGGCAGCCTTGTCCTCGTCGGAAGCGTCGGAATCAACCTTGATCAGGATGTTCGACGAGCGGCGGGCGTCGTTGTAGTTAGACAGGTTCTCGTTGATGTAATCGACGATCTCGCTGTCCTTGGGCTTGCTGGTGGGTGCCACGGCATCCTTAAGCTTTTGCTGTGCTAGGCTCTCCTTGAGCGAGTCCTTGTAGGTGTCCTCGGTATAGCCGTAGGTCTTAAGGGTCTTCTTAAAGGTCTTGGCACCACCCGCGCTCTTGCACGCGTCCTTCCATGCCTTCTCGACCTCCTCGTCCGACACCGTCACGCCGTTCTCCTTCTGTGCCTGTTGAAGCAGAATCTGCTGCGTGTAGGAGTCGATGAGTTGCTTGCGGTACTTCTTGGGCGTGAGGTCGTTGTCGACCAGATACTGCGCCCAGTCCTTGTCCTTGGTGTAGCCGTAGGACGTGCGCATGCTCATGATCTGCTTGGTCACGGTGTCCTCGGTGAGGTTGGTGCCGTTGATAGTAGCAGCAACACCGCCGGTCAGCTTGTAGCCCGAGGTGTCCTCAGCCCGCGACATAAGGCCGGAGCACGCCATCGCCGAGACGGAAAGCAGCATCGCCAGCACGCCGATGACCACCAGGACGATCTTGACGGTCTTAGACACGTACGTCTTGCGCTGCTTCTTGCGAGAGCTGGAGGCAGCGCGAGCCTGCTGCTCGGGCGTCGGCGCGGCCTCGGAGTTCTTTTTCTTATTTGCCATAGTCGGCCTTTCGCATAACGAATCGAACAAACGCCATTGTGTCACAACGCGGCCCCCGCGGCACGCTTGGTACATTGGGGGCAGGTTAATCTGCACCATTTTGGTGCAAAGGGGGCAGATGCGGCACTTGGCAGTTGGGGACGTTCTTTATGTGCCGGCAGTTAGGGACAGTCCCCCAAGTGCCGACGGAAAAGGAACGTCCCCCAAGTGCCGACTCAGCCCCACCTTAGAAGTGGCGGCGGATGGCGTCGACCATACCCTGGGGCGTGGTCTGGCCGAGCACGTCGGCTGCGGCATCGGCGCCCATAAAGATGTTCATGAGCGCTTGCAGGGCCTCGACTTGGCCGCCCGGCTCGGCAATGCCCAGATTAATGACGATCTGCGCCGGCACCGGAGCGCCCATGCCAGCCATAGCGTTAAATGTCACGGGCGCGGCGGGCTTCACCACCGCGATATAGGGCTTGGCCACAAACCCCGGGTCGGTGTGCGGGATAGCGATGTTGGCCGCCGGCATGGCAAGGCCCGTGGGATAGGCATCTTCACGCGTGCGGACGGCGTCGAGCCAACCGGATGCAATGTAGCCACGTGGTGCAAGCTCGCCCTCAAGCCGCGCGAACACCTCATCCGGCGTCGCACACTCCCAATCAAAAAACACCAGCTCAGGCGTAAACAGTGCTTCGTTATCCGCCATGCGCTCACCTCTCTCTCACCTAGCCATCGGGGACGTTCTTAAATGACTAGTCGTTAAAGAACGTCGCAGGTGACTACCCAAAACAAAGGGTGGCCACGTGCGCCTTGGCGCCAATGACCACCCTGACTACTCGGCTAAATTGTACTGTGCGCCGCTAGCCGCGAGGCGCGTCAATTGCGACCTTGCCGCTCTCCAGCACGTGGACGCGGCCGTCGGCGAGCATTTGCACGACCTCGGGATACAGCACGTGCTCAATCGCGTGGATGTGTTCCTCGAGCGTGTCGACATCCCAGCCCTCCTCAACAGCCAGCGCACGCTGGGCGATGATGGGACCGTTGTCGTAGATCTCGTTGGCAAAATGCACGGTCACGCCAGTTACCTTGACGCCGCGCGCAAAGGCATCGTCGATCGCATGCGCGCCGGTAAAGCTCGGCAGCAGTGCCGGATGCAAGTTGACCACGCGGTTGGGAAACGCCGCCAGCAGCGGCGTGTGCACCATGCGCATGTAACCGGCCATGACCACATATTCGCAGCCGCGCTCGAGCAGCTCGTGCGCGATGATCTCGTCGGCGGCGATGGGGTTGGCATAGACATCCTTGGACAGCGTAAGCGTCTGGATGCCCGCGCGCTCAGCGCGCTGCAAACCCTTAGCCGAAGGACGGCTCGACACCACAAGCTCAATCGAAGCGTTGAGTTTGCCGACAGCGATCAGATCGATCAGCGCCTGCAGGTTGGTACCCGAACCGCTGATGAGCACACCGATCTTGAGCGGCTCGGCCGTATCGGTACCGGTCGGACGGGTATAGGGCACAAAATCCAGGCCCTCGGCAGCAGTCATCTGCTCGTTAGCGCTCATCGGAGTACACGACCTTACCGGAGCCCTCGACGCACTCGCCCACGCGGAACGGCTTCTCGCCCAGCGCGACCAGGGCCTCGGTCACGGCAGCCTCGTCCTCGGGGGCGACGATCAGGCACAGGCCAACGCCCATGTTGAAGGTCTTGCATGCCTCGTTGGGCGCGAGCTCGGCCTGGCGCGACACGTAGGTGATGACGGGCGGAACGTCCCAACCCATCTCGGCGCCGTTGCGGGTGACCACGGCGTCGACGTCGTCGGCAAGCGCGCGGTTGAGGTTCTCGGTAATACCGCCGCCAGTGATGTGGGCGATAGCGTGCACGTTGGCGCCGCCGCGCAGCAGCTCCAGAATCGGCTTGACGTAGATGCGCGTGGGAGCCAGCAGGGCGTCTGCCAGCGATGCGCCGCCGAGTTCCTCGAGCGGACGGCTCAGCTCCTCGGCCTTAGCGGCGGCCTCGGGCGTGCCCGGCTTAATGCCGTCGACGCCAATGACCTTGCGCACGAGCGAGTAGCCGTTGGAGTGCACGCCAGTGGAAGGCAGGCCCAGGATCACGTCGCCGGGGCGGACGTTCGCGGGGTCGAGCATCTTGGGACGGTCGACGACGCCCACGGTAAATCCGGCAAGGTCGTAGTCGGCAGGAGCCATAACGCCCGGGTGCTCGGCCATCTCGCCGCCCACGAGCGCGCAACCCGCGAGCTTGCAGCCGTCGGCCACGCCCTTGATGATCTTTGCCATGTGCTCGGCCTCGATGTGGCCGATGGCAACGTAGTCCAGGAAGAACAGCGGCTCGGCGCCCGAAGCCAGAATGTCGTTGACGCACATAGCGACCAGGTCCTGGCCCACCGTCTCGTGACGGTCCATGATCTGGGCGAGCACGAGCTTGGTGCCCACGCCGTCGGTACCGCTGATCAGGATCGGGTCTTCCATATCCTTAAGCGCGGCGGCCGAGAACAGGCCACCAAAGCCACCGATACCGCCGATGACCTCGGGACGGTTGGTGTCCTTAACCATTTGCTTAATAGCGTCGACGGCGCGGCCGCCCTCGGCGGTATCGACGCCGGCGTCCTCATACGTCACATGCTTGCTGTCGCTCATCTGAGCCTTCCTCTCCCACTACCGTGGCGCCGCGCGGGCGCCAAACGGTGCTCATAGTTGCGTTCATTTCGGCGCGCGCCATAACAGCACGCGCCGTCATATCAACAAAACAGCAGGTAAAACCTACCAAAATAAACCTATCCCCACATGGCAGGCTTTAGGCCTCGCCGTGCTTCTCTTCCCAGCTGCGGTCATCGTATTTCTCGACCACGGCGTCGTCGTCAACGTGCAGCGGCTTATCCAGGTTGCGGGGCTTAAAGCCCTCCATGAACTTGTCGCGGCCAAAGCTCTCGGGAATCGCCACGGGGTAGCGGCCGGTAAAGCACGCATCGCAGTAGCCGCCCTTGGGCATGACCTTCAGCAGGCCCTCGACCGAAAGGAAGGCCAGCGAATCGGCGCCGATATACTCGCAGATCTCATCGACCGTCTTGTTGGCGCTGATAAGCTGCGATTGCACGTCGGTATCGATACCGTAGAAGCACGGCCAGATGACCTCGGGCGAGTTGATGCGGATATGAATCTCCTTGGCGCCAGCGTTGCGTAGCATCTTGACGAGCTGCACCATGGTGGTGCCGCGCACGATGGAGTCGTCGATGACGACCAGGCGCTTGCCCTCGATGTTGTCACGCAGCGGGTTGAGTTTCATACGCACGCCCATGGCGCGCAGCTCCTGCGTGGGCTCGATAAACGTACGGCCCACGTAGCGGTTCTTGATAAGGCCCTCGCCAAAGGGAATACCACTCTCGTGCGAATACCCCTCCGCGGGCGGCAGGCCGGAGTCGGGCACGCCGATGACCAGGTCGGCCTCGACAGGCTCCTCATGTGCCAACTGACGACCCATGTCATAACGGCAGGCGTAGACGCTCTTGCCGTTCATGATGGAGTCGGGGCGAGCGAAGTAGACCTGCTCAAAGATGCAGTTAGCAGGCTCTTCGGCGGCAGGCACGCCCTGCTCGGACACAAGGCCCTCGGCGCTGATACGCAAAATCTCACCGGGACGGACGTCGCGGACGTACTCGGCGCCCACAATGTCGAGCGCACAAGTCTCGGAGGCGACGACCCAGCCGCCGGCGCGGGTGACATGGGTGGTGGCGTCGACCGTCGCGGCGCCGTCCTGCGACGGCAGCTGCGAAACGGATGCGGCATCGGCCTGGTCCAGGCCCTCGTCCACCAGCTTGCCCAGCACGAGCGGGCGAATGCCATGCGGGTCGCGGAATGCGTAGAGCGCCTGCTCGTTGATGAGCGTCATGGCGTAGCCGCCGCGCACGAGCTCCATGGTCTTGCGAATGCCCTCGCGCAGATGGCCTGTACGCTGAGTAAAGTAGCCGATGAGTTTGGTCGCGACCTCGGAATCCGAGTTGGAGAGGAACGGCACGCCCAGCTCGATAAGCTGGCGGCGCAGCTCGTCGGTGTTGACGAGGGTGCCATTGTGCGCAAGCGCGATAATGACGCTATTGATGGTAGAGAGGTGCGGCTGAGAGGCTTCCCAGCTCTTGGCGCCGGCGGTGCCGTAGCGCACATGGCCCACGGCCAGCTGACCGGAGAGCGTCGACAAGTCGGCATTGGAGAACACGCGGTCGAGCAGTCCCAGATCCTTGCGGACCATAACCGTACCGCCGTCACCAACAGCGATTCCCGCCGATTCTTGGCCACGGTGCTGCAGTGCACGCAGGCCAAAGTACGTCAGTCGAGCCACGTCGCGATCGGGCGCCCAGACACCAAAAACGCCGCATTCCTCATGCAGTTGGTCGGAGTCCGGATCATACGTCGACATGGCGTTCACCTGTCCCGCGGCACGCTCGGCCGCGCGGATGGTTTCTTGAGACATGGCATCCCCTCAGAGCCTCGTATTTTGGCGTTACCCGCCTTATTATACGCACGGCGCGACGCGCTCCCCAGCGCATGAGCAGCGCTTTTTAAAAGCCCACCGAGCTAATAATCCGTTTTGCGGCCAAACATTTTATCGGTCTGTCCAGTGCCAGCGCCCGCGCCCCCAGATGGCCGCCGCGTCCACCGTTGGGGATTACAAAGTTGCAATTGGGACGTTCGTCCTGTCTTTTAGCAGGTCGGCGGCGTATCCTAGTAACCTAGGACAAAGCGAGAAAGGTTCTGTATGGATCGAAACGAACTCGACCCCAGCGTCCCCAGCGCCACGGAGGTCAAGAAGATTCCCCTCATCATTAAAGTGTACGCCGTCCTGTGCATCCTGTCCGGCGTGGGCACACTCCCGTCGGTCGCCGTCTTTATGTGGCAGGTCATCACCGCACTCATTAACGGCAACGCCGCCGCTAAGCTCGGTGATAACACCCTGGTCGCGGTTGGCCTTATCGTCGCCGGCATTATGCTCTCGGCGGCAAGCGCGATCATCTTGATCATCTTTGGCCTGGACCTCATCAAGGACCAGCGGCGCAATGCCGCCCGCCTGTCTTACGTCCTCATCGCATTTACCGTCGTGGAGCTTTTAGTTGACGTGATGCTCCAGGGTATCGGACCCTTCCTGCTGCGCCCCGCCATTCAGCTCGGTATCCTCATTGCGCTGTCGGCCACCGTCGACCCCACGCTACGCCAGGAGCGCGAACTGCAGCGCCGTCTGCAAGAGATGCTCGACCGCGATGCCGCCGCCGAGGGGATGCTCGGGCGCGACGAAACCGGCGAGGGCTACATCAAGCTCAACTACTTCAACCTGTTCTGGGTATTCTTCGTCTGCAGCGTGTTAGGTCTCATCCTCGAGGAAGTCTGGCATATGGTCGTCGTCGATCCCGGCGTCTATCAGGACCGTGCCGGTATGCTATTTGGCCCCTTTAGCCCCATCTACGGATTTGGCGCGGTGCTCATGACCATGGCGCTCAACCGCTTCTATAAAAAGAATCCTCTGATCATTTTCCTGGTAAGTGCCCTGATCGGCGGCGCTTTCGAGGTGTTCGTGGGCTGGTTTATGCAGACCTCATTTGGCGTGGTCTCGTGGAGCTACTCGCACATGAAGCTGTTCGGCATGCCCGACCCACTCGCCGTCCTTACGGGCGGACGCACCTGCACGGGCTTTGCCTGCCTGTGGGGCCTGGGTGGCCTTATCTGGATCAAGCTGCTGCTGCCGAGGCTGCTCAAGCTCATCAACATGATTCCGTGGAAAAGCCGCTACTCGGCTACCGTCATCTTCACCATCATTATGCTGGTCGATGGCGTTATGACACTGCAGTCGCTCGACTACTGGTACCAGCGCGTCAACGGCACGGAGCCGGATATTCCCGTCGCGCAGTTCTACGGCAAGTATTTCGATAACGATTACATGGAGAACCGCTTCCAGAGCATGACCATGAGCCCCAAGGATACGACGCGCGTGTAGCGCCCACCGCGTCCAAAACGCAAAATGCCCGCCGGTATCACGTACCGGCGGGCATTTTTATAAACGAGTCTTCTATCGACGCAAGCCTCTACGCCTCGCGCTCGACCTCACTTACGCATTCGTTCTTGATGGTGCCAACGAGCGCCTGCAGCGCATCGACCACGTGCGGGCGAATGTCCCCGCCGATGAGCACGAGCATGATGTCGTCACCCACGGCGAGTTCGCCGCTTGCCAGCCACACGCGCACATAGCCGATACCCGGCATCGCGCGCGTGGCCTCGATAGCAGCCTGCACCTTCTGAGCATCGAAGCCGAACACCATGCCGCCAACCCTGCGCCCGGGAGCTACGCCATCGGTTTTGATCCCGCGGACCTCGGACTTGGGCGTCGCGCGCACCACACCGTTATGCGTCAGATACATCCCACAGTCTCCCGCCGAAGCATCGGCCTTGGCCTCGCGCAGCCAAGCATCAACCGAAGGCATCGTTTTGCCATTCTCGAGCATCATTTCCCCTTTCACCGTCATTGAGTAGCCCATTATCTATTCCTCGACCGGCGTGAGCACCATGACGGCGCGTGTGTTGCTCAGCGACAGCGAACGACAGGTCACGAGCGTCACGACCTTGGTTGCCGAAGCGGCACGATCGGTGGCATCGCTCGCCACGGCAGAGGCACCGTCAAGCATCTCGGACAGGTAGTTCTTGAGCCCGTCGTCACCCTCAAAGTTGGTCGCGCGCGCCTTGGAGTACGTATCCTCAACGACCTTGGTCGCCAGCGGACGCAGCTTATACGTTGCATCGCGCGTGATGTAATACACGTACTCGATGCTATCGAACGTCGCTTGGTCGGTGGTGTCCGAAATCACGTTGAACATCGACCCATCGTTCATATGGTGGCCGTAGATCGTGGTCTGCTGATCCACCATGCCCGGCGCGGTGTCGTCGCTATCCAAGAAGATGGCACCGGACGCGTTAGCCGTACCGTCAAACAGCGTGTTGAGGTATTTGGAGTTGTTGTTGGTCTGCACGACGGGATAGTTGATGTTGGTGCCGGGCGCGTAAATCCAACCCACAACCTCGGGATTCGTCTGGGCAAGTGCATCAAAGTCTATAATCGGCACGCCGCTGGCGTCCTTGTCGCTCACATATTGTTTTTCGATCTTTTGATACGACTCACTCGCCTGCTTGTAGCCAATCTGGGCGTTGATAAAGATGGCGGCAGCGGCAACGATTAGGCCGATGCCAATAATGATGAGCAAGATGGGGATAACGGAGCGGCGCTTTTTGCGCGGCGGCTCGGTATAGCTCGACGGAGCAGCGTCCGACTGTTTCGTAGAACGCGATTCTTTCTTGGCCGTATCATACGACGAAGGGCGATATGCAGCTGGCGTATCCTGGCGATGATGGGACATCGGCGTTACGGGACGCGGCGCGCGCGGCTGCTGAGGAGAGGATGTCCGACCCTGCTGTGCCGCATGGGCAGCACCCGGCTTCGACGGATCGGGAATCTGAGAAGCCTTGAATCGTTTTCCCTGATAGTCGGACATGGCTCTCCTTATACTGCGGCGAAACGGCGGAACGCCTAGGCGTCGGCCATCTCCTGCTTCATCTTCTCGATAACCTTGCGGTACTCGGGGTCGCATGCGCCCAGAATCTGCGTGGCATAAATGGCGGCGTTCTTGGCACCGTTGATGGCAACGCAGGCCACGGGCACACCCGAAGGCATCTGCACCATCGACAGCAGCGAATCCATACCGCCCAGGTCACTCGTCTTCATAGGCACGCCGATGACCGGCAGCGGCGTAAAGGCAGCCACGACACCACCCAGGTGAGCGGCCTTGCCAGCGGCGGCGATAATCACTTTGATACCGCGATCGGCAGCAGTCGAAGCCCACTCGTGGACCTTCGCCGGCGTGCGGTGCGCGCTTGCAATCACGAGCTCATAGGGCACGCCCAGTGCCTCGAGCTCGGCGGTGCAACCTTCCATAACGCCCAGATCGGACTTGGAACCCATGATGATCCCGACAACCGGCTTTTGATCTGCCATAAACAAAGACCTCCTGTTGAGAGCGGTGACGCGGCGAATCCGCGACCCTTAACTACTGAGAGTAGTATAGCTGCTCCCGTCCCTGCGGTCTGCGGGTGCCCCGCGGCGGTCTGGTGTTTTCATCTTCACTCCGGTTGCTTCGCAAAGTCGTTCAGGTGAAAACACCAGACCGCCGCGGGGCACCCTCGACCTACCGGGAATTGCCATGACGTACGTTGGCTGCAATCAGAACCACCCTTAAAAAGGGTGGTTTGCTCTTAGGGTATAACCCACGGGCC
>CATZJG010000005.1:0-134553 GCA_958420355.1 uncultured Collinsella sp. | reverse complement strand
GGAAAGAAGCTGCGCCGCGGGGGAGGCGGCCCCAATGGCTTTCTCATATCGTCTTCGTTCACCTAATTGGTGACATTAATGAAGCTAACTCCCGATAGTATGGTTATTGACGACCGTCTATCTAGGAGGCGATTCTTTTGAAAAGGCAATTTAGAGCATTTATTGTTCTGATTTCCTGCTTCATGACGATGCTGCTTTTGAGCCCTTTGGCTTGTTGGGCAGATCAAAATGTTGGTTCCAACGAATATGAATCCGTTCCAGAGACCCAATCCGACCCCTCGGATCAAACTGCTGCTGTAGCCGATGAAACGGCGCCTTCGATTGATGCTACCGTGGAGCCCAAAGAGGCGGCCCCGGACGTCAGCTATAAATCTCACATTTCAGGCATTGGTTGGGAGCCGACGTTTACATCGAATGGCTCGACCTCTGGCACAACAGGCCAGTCCCGTAGGCTTGAAGCACTCAGGGTTTCCCTCCCTAATTCAGAAGACCTTGGTATCGAATACCGCTCTCATGTTCAAAATGAAGGCTGGCAGGATTGGGTTTCTAATGGAGCCGTCTCCGGCACAACGGGAAAGGGCCTTCAGATTGAAGCCGTCGAGCTCAAGCTGACGGGCAACAGGGCGGCTTCTTATGACCTGTATTATCGCGTTCATGCTTCTAATTTCGGCTGGCTTGGATGGACTTCAAATGGGTCGACTGCGGGAACCACCGGTTGGTCTTATGCCGTTGAAGCAATACAGATCGTCATTGTAAAAAAGGGTGACGCGGCGCCCGGCGATACTGCTGGTGCCTATGTCCCATATGTCTTTAATTGCTCTCTTTCTCAGGTTGGGGAGACGACTAAAGTAACCCTGAATATTCCGCAGATCGAGGATATAAAACGACTCGGGATCGCTGATTCGATAAAGGTGGCAGGCTCCATGTCGTATGGAGGGAGGGTCACCCGTTCCGTCTCAAGCACGATTGCACTCGGAGATCTGGGCTCTAGCTCCAGTGAAATTGAATTTAGCGATTATGGTCCGTTTGACGTTACGTTGCAGTATTTGAAGAACGGAAACATCGTTCAAGAGGACCATCAGTCAATTGGCATTTCTGCGAGTGAGTACAACCTTGCCCCTTTGAGTGCTTCTTTCCCCGTTGTTCTCTATTCGCTATCTTTCTGGGATATCAGTACCTCTTCTGCTGGAACGACCGTTCCGTCAATTGTAATGCTCGATCGTCCAAGTGCCTATAACTGGAACTCGCTTCCATCCGGGATGTACGGTCTTCCGTATCTGACTCATGAGGAGAATGCTTCTAGTTCGAGCTATCAGGCGTTCGCGGATTATGTCGCTGCTCTCTACAAGATCAATCCCAAGGCAAAGTTCAATCTGTATATCAATGACATCACCTGTTCGTTGATCCATAGGATGATTTACGCCAACAAGATTCCCGCAGGCCAATACTCCATTCGGCTGTTGTCCGATGGATCCGCCACGTATGTCTTTACCAACGAAGCCTTTGACGTTAAGGATCCAGATTCTAAGCAAGCGGAGCTGATTACTTTATGGAACGCCGCCAAGAATAAGGAATACGAAACCGGTGAGGTCTCAAAGTCGTATAGCGATTATCACGATCACTGGGATTCTATGTATGCCGTGCTGAGTATTGAGCCTGGCACTCAGTGGTGGATGACTCGAACGAATCTGTTTACGAGTGGTGACGATAATGCCTTTGCGAATAAGATCGCGTCCGATCCCGGCGTTAAGAAGGTGAATGTTTCGGGCATGCTTACGAGCCTGCAGAATAGGGGAGAGGATACAGTCCAAGCGTTTAAGGCGCTGTACAACTTTAACGATGGCTATTTTGATGCGGCGACTCAGCAGGGCAAAAAGGTAATGATGCTGCTTGGAACGTACGTTTCTTACGAGCAGAATTTTGACGACTATGCCAACTTGACCGAAGTTATCTATGGCGATGACTATTTGTATTATTACAAGGGGCATCCAAACACACCGACGGGTATGTATCCCCAAAAGCAGGAACAGCTTGACCGTCTTGGCATTACCGATGTCGATTCTTCCGTCGCTGCAGAGCTGATCCTCTTCTTTAATCCGGAGATCGGTCTGTCTGGTTATGGGTCTAGTACGTATAACTCGGCCAGTGCCGATGCTGCTGGTGGACTTTGGAATTCCACAAAGGCCGAGGCCTTGAAGCCGGGTGCCGTCATCGATTATTCCATTATGGATTGGTTTGCTTCTCCGATTACCGAAGACACGGATGCTGCTATCAGATCCCTTTGCAAACAGGGAGACTCTTGCTATCTCGTAGAGTTTTCGGATTCCATACTTGCTTCGGCAAATTACGACTTTGCTATCTATTCGCACAATAGCGGTGCTCTGACTTATTTCAAGAAGGGCGAGTCGGGCTATGATGTTGTTAAGGTGTCACGAGGCCCTCTTGACGTCTTGGCAACTTCGCATGTTTCAAATGACGGCTGGCAATCGGCCTCTAAGGGTGGAAATGCTTCCGGTACCGTTGGGCAGTCAAAAGCCGTCGAGGCTATTACTCTCAATCTGCAGAATGCTCCCTATGATGGTGCATTGGAGTACAGGACACATGTTTCCGATTATGGCTGGCAGGGCTATGTGAAGGAGGGGAAAGTTTCTGGTACTACGGGCCAGAGCAAGTCTGTCCAGGCTATTCAGATTCGCCTGACTGGTGAGATGGTCAATCACTATGACGTTTATTATCGAGCTCACGTTCAGGATAAGGGATGGCTCGGTTGGGCCTGCAATGATCAAGTTGCCGGAACGACCGGTTTCGTTTTGAGGCTAGAGGCATTTCAGGTCGTTTTGGTCGAAAAGGGTTCGCCCGCTCCTGGGGATACGAGTCAGCCCTCTATTCAGAGAGCGTTTTCAATCAAGGCACATGTTTCAAACCTTGGTTGGCAGTCGCCTGTTTACGAAGGCATGACCGTTGGCACAACTGGCCGAAATCTTGCTGTTGAGGCGTTGACGATTAGCAAGCCTGACCTAGGGTATTCCGGCGGCATCGAGTATCGAGCTCACGTTCAAAATATCGGCTGGCAAAAGTGGGTCAAAAATGGAAAGGTTGCCGGTACTACGGGGAAGTCTCTTGCTGTTGAGGCTGTTGAAATAAAACTGACGGGAGATCTTGCCAAGCATTATGACGTTGTCTATAGGGCGCACGTTCAAAGCAAAGGTTGGCTAGACTGGGTTAAATCGGGCGAGTGTGCCGGTACAACTGGTGAGGCTCTGCATCTAGAAGCGCTTGAGGTTAGGCTGGTTGAGAAAAGCTAAATATAGATCCGATTTGCCTATATACCAACGCTAATGAAGTGGGGGTGAATTGATGGGGTTGTAGTCCCCTCAATTCACCCTCCTTAGTTGCAAGTTATTTGAAAGAGACAAACCGTGCTAGACTTTATCCTTTGTGTAAGGATTTCGTTTCGGCCTCTTTCATTAAGTCGTCATCAGTAATTTCTATTGGGTGAATTAAGGTGAAGTTTGGTAATCATGAATTTGCTTTATACGGTTGATAACAATTTTGTCCCACAGTTGGCCGCCAATATTTGCTCGGTTGTTTCAAATCATTCCGGTATTCAAGACATTACTTTTCATGTCTTCTCTAATGGCATTACAGAGGATAACCAGCGTTTGCTCCAGGAGATGGTGACCGAATACAACCAAAACCTTGTATTTTATGATATTTCGAACTTCAAAGATGCTCTCGGGTTTGATTTTGATACATCGGGATGGAATGAAATAGTTCTTGCTAGGCTTTTGATGGCACATTTTCTACCTAATGAGATCGAAAGAGTTATTTACCTCGATGGCGATACGATTGTTCTTGGGGATATTGCTCTTCTTTGGAATCAAGATCTTAAGGGTTGCGTGGTTGGAATGGTTCCCGAGCCAACGGTCGGCCCATCTCGACTTAATGATTTAGACTTAAATGGCTGTCTGTATCACAATGCTGGCGTGTTGCTCGTTGATTTAAAGCAATGGAGATCAACTTGTTGCGAAGATCAATTATTGGATTATTGCGAGCGCCGCTCAGGACGCTTGTTTGCGAATGATCAAGATGCTCTAAATGCAGTACTTAAAGATAAGATTTGCAGTTTATCCCCTGCGTTCAATTATTCCAATATCTTTGACTACTATCCGTTTATATTCTTAAACTCGTTAATGCCGGGCTTTTCGGATGAAAACAGTTTTAATACCGCAAGATCGAAGCCCATCGTTGTCCATTATCTCGGCGAAGAGAGGCCATGGCGGCGGGGGAATACTCATCGCTTCAATAATGAGTATCACTTTTATTTATCAGAAACGTTCTGGAAGGACGCGAAAGATGAAGATGGTTGGGGCGCTTATTTTCTTGCTTGGCGGACTTTTAATTTCCTAACCAGGCCTTTTCCTCAGCTTCGTTATAAAGTGATCAGCGGGTTGATTCCCGCATTTCTTAAATATCGTGCCTCGCAAAGAAATAAATAGGATTATGGATAAAATCAAAGACAAGTCTGTTTGCATTGTTTTACCCACATATAACGGCGGAAAGTATTTGGCCAAACAGCTTGATAGTATCTTGGAGCAAACTTGGCCTAATTGCTCCGTCTATATTCGTGATGATGGTTCAACGGATGAAACTGTTGAAATTGCACAATGGTACTGTCGGTCAAACTCCAGCATTCATTTAATTCAAGATTCAATCGGTAATCTTGGGTGCCCAAATAGTTTTTATGAAATTATCAAACGGGTTCCCGAATATGACTACTATGCATTTGCCGATCAGGATGATATTTGGAAGACCGATAAAATTGAACGGGCAGTCAGGGCAATTGAAAATAGTGGAGACAAGGTGCCGACTGTCTACTTTTCTTCCTTTTCATATGTAAACGAAGATGGCGAGACGATACGCGAGTCGGCTCCGCAGGACAAGTACCTCTCTTTTCATAACACCTTGTTTTATACTCCCGGACTAGGCTTCACGATAGTATTTAATCGCCTTGCCTGCAGGGCCTTTATTCTTGAGGTAGATCCAGGGAATGAAATGCATGATCGCTGGCTGATTCGGTGTGCTTCGGCATTTGGAAAGGTATTGTTTGATTCCGTCTGTACGGCTTCACATGTTCGTCATTCCTCTGCGGTCACGTCCGGAGATAATCGTTATTTTGATCTTTTAAAGACCTATTTTAAGGACGAGCTATTTGGTGATAGATCGAAAGATGAGAGTAAAAAGTTAAGCCATTTTTCTGCGGTGTTTTATGATGAGCTTAGTTTTGAGCAGAAACATGAGCTTGATATTTTCACCAATGATGATGGGATTATTTCAAGACTTAGGAAAGCATTTTTCCCAAAGCGTCTGCGACCTACTTTGATTTCTGATTTACTTCTTCGCGTTTTGTTTTTATTCAACAAGGCCTGATGATCCACTGCTGGAGTGATTGTGTCTAATAGAAAAACGAAAGAACTCTCTGTTGAGCAGAGTCTTGTTTGGAACAGCGTCGGCTCGATGGCGTATTTGATTTGCAACTGGCTGATTACTGTTCTTGTGGTGACACTTGGTTCCGACATTAGCATGTCTGGTAGCCTTGCTGTGGCTATGTCTGTTGGTAATATTTTTGCGACCATTGTTTTGCTTAGAGCGCGCCCCGTTCAGGTTTCTGAGAGCTATTCTGATTTTACGACTGGGAATTTTATCGCTCATAGAATCGTCGCAACAATACTTGCCTGTGTAATTTGCTTCTTCTATTGTTTAGTCTCTGTTGCATTCAACGATTGGGCAGTTGTTGCTGTTTATTGCCTATTTAAAGCTGGTGATTCATTTGTCGATGTTCTTCACGGTGTGGATCAGGTAAACAACAGATTGGACATTGCGGCTATCTCTCAAATAGTTCGTGGCGTAGGAGTTCTAGTCTCCTTTTCGTTGTGCTTGTTGCTATTTGATAACTTGGTAATAGCCGTTGCTTCAATGGCTTTTGTTACCATAGCTGTTGTGCTTACATATGATTTTAGAATGACAAAACGGTTTTGTGCCGTTATACCTGATTTTGATTTTACTTCCCTTATCAAATTGTCGCGTATCTGCTTTCCCGGTTTTGTTGCATCTCTTGCGTGCACGGCTGTTGTTAGCGTAACAAGACAGTTCTATGGCCTTTCCTATGGAAATGAGGCGTTGGGTTTTTATGCCGCCGTTGCCACTCCGACTGCCGTAATTCAGGCTCTCGTATCTTATCTATATGCCCCCCTGCTTGGACCTATTTCGGCAATGTGGCGAGAAAACGAAACTCACCGATTACGCTTAGTATTTATTAAGATGCTCGTTTCCGTATTCGTTTTGACGGCGATGTGTGCCATGGCTAGTGCTTTCATAGGCGAACCTGTGCTTACTGCTATTTATGGCAAAGAAGTTGGCCTTCACTCAGATTATCTTCCGTTGGCACTCGTTGCTACCGCATTCACTGGTTTGAACTTTTTCACTATTGATGTCTTTATTGCATTTGGGAAACCGATTATTGGCACGATTTCTGGTGCCGCTTCGTTAGCGTTGGCCGTGTTTCTTTCTCGTTATTGTTTTGTGAATCCGGTATTTGCTTCTGATGCAAATGTCATCAATATCATTATCTTGGTGGCATACGGTTTTGGATTATTATTTTCCTTCCTTTGTATAATTAACCTATTAAATCGGAAGGCGAAGCAATCTGTCACATCCGAACTGTAAATTCGCTCTCCTTGTTTCGATAGGGTTTTTCAGTTCGACTTGGGCTGTTTGATTGATATTCTGTACTGAGGATTCAGATGATGCATGAATTAAGAGCGCTGGTTATCATCCCAGCTTTTAATGAAGAGGCGAACATTTTAGATACGGTTTCTTCTGTGGAGGAAGCTGGATACGATTATGTAGTTATTAACGATGGCTCCACTGATGACACTTTGCGTGTTTGTCGCGATGCGGGGGTTAATGTCCTGGATTTACCGCAGAATCTTGGCATTGGAGGCGCGGTTCAAGCCGGACACAAATATGCCAAACGCTTTGGCTATGATGTAGACATCCAAGTTGATGGTGATGGGCAGCATGACGCCCATTACATATCGCGCTTGCTTGATGAAATAAATAATGGGTCTGATTTAGTTATCGGATCGCGATTTCTTGAAGAATCTGAAGGCTTCAAGTCAACCTTCTTGAGGCGTCTTGGAATTAGATGGCTCTCTGCGGTAATTCATCTTACAACTCACGTTCGTGTTAGCGACCCCACTTCTGGTTTTCGCGCATGTGGATCTAAGGCCATAGATCTGTTCTGTAAAAAATATCCCGTAGACTATCCGGAGCCGGATTCTGCTGTTGCGGCTATGGTTAAGGGCCTTCGCGTTACAGAAGTGCCTGTCGTAATGAAAGAACGACAGGGGGGAAAGTCGTCAATTTCTGGTTTTAGTAGCATTTATTACATGATAAAGGTTACTTTGGCGATTATCATCTCTTCATTCTCGAATTAGGACGGGTTGTTATGCATATTTCCTTACAGTTTGGTGTCATTACTGCTTGTTTAGTTTTGCTTTGTTTTGTGCTGCGTCTTGTATTAAAGGATAGCCTTCAGCTCAAGTATTCACTTCTTTGGATTGTTCTTGCATTGGTTTTGTTGGTATGCGGCCTCTTTCCGCAACCTCTTTACTTCATTTCAAGTTTATTTGGTTTTCAGACTCCAGCCAATTTTGTTTTTGTCTTAGGGTTTTTATTTTTGATATGCATTGTTCTTTCTATGGCATGTCTGTCAAGTAAACAATCTTCTGCAATTGCTAACTTAACTCAACGAATTGCATTGCTTGAAAAAGAGCTTGAATCAAAAAATAGGGAGTAATGCCATGTGCTTGGCAAAAGATCATACATTTGTATTGTGCGCATACGGCGAGTCTCCGTACTTGTCTGACTGTTTAGATTCTTTAGTGAACCAAAGCACCCGAAGTAATATCCTTATATCGACGTCAACTCCTAATTCCTATATTGATCGTATAGCGTCTAATTATTCGATTCCGGTAATTGTTAACGAGGGGTCGCCTAGCATATCTCATGACTGGAATTGTGCTATTGCGAATTCAAATACAAAGCTTGTGACTATAGCTCATCAGGATGATATCTATAGCTCTAGTTATACGGAAACTATGCTGCGGGCTATGAAAGAAGCGGATCGACCTTTAATCTTCTTTTCTAATTATGGTGAGATAAGAAATGGCGTATATGAAGAAAACCTCCTTATTCTGAAAATTAAGAGAATTTTACTTCGTAAGTTTGCTCGCCACGGCGCTCTTTCATCGGTTAAGGATAAAAGGGATATCCTGAGGTTCGGTTCCGCCATCTGCTGTCCTTCTGTGACATTTAATCTAAGCATCTTACAGACACCGTTATTTATGACAGACATGAAATGTGACTTGGACTGGGAGGCATGGGAAAGATTCTCGAAAATCGACGGATCTTTCGTTTATTCTCCCGAGGTTTTAATGTTTCATCGAATTCATGAAGGCTCTGAGACCACGGCGTTGATTAAAGATGATACAAGGAGGTCGGAGGATGAAACTATGCTTCAAAAATTCTGGCCCAAGTGGTTTGCTCCAATAGTCTGTAGCCTGTATTCGCTTAGCATGAGAAGCAATTCTTTATGACGCTGCAACAATGCCGGCGTAAGTTGAACATTTATCGAGACGGAGTTGTAGAGTTATGAATCTAGATACCTTTACTGGTCATCTGAAACTATCTGATAGTTATCGAAAAGCTCTGACGTTTATCGTTTATCCACTTATAGCTGCACTCTCTCTTTGCTTGGGATTTTTCTACTATTGCGCCTTTAAAGCCAGCGCTATCGGATTGCCTGGGCTATGGCTCTCGGCTCTGCCCTTAATCGCCTGCTTGTTCGTTGGTGTCCTATTATTAATTAAAGAGCAGCACAATCCCGCAATTTGCTTTGTGGTGATTGGTGTGCCCGCTGTAACTGCTTTTGGCCTTTTCATGCTGCCCGCTAATGTTCCAGACGAGGCTTCTCATATTTGGCAGGCGGCCGCCTTATTGTCTCGTAACGGCAATGGCTTTGATGTTGTCTCTTGCTTCCAATTGGGTCAGTTTCCTTCATCGTACGCAGATTATTTTAATGCAATGACTCAGGCTACCGATTGGTCTAGCGTCTTTGTGTGCCATACGTATTTGGGGAGCTATTACCCTCATCTTTATTTAATTCCGGGAGTAATTCTAGGATTTGCGCAGCAAACGGGTTTCAATGCCTTTGTGGCCCTTTCAGTTTCGCGCGTGTGCGCTGGATTAATATATTGCTTCGCGGCTTATTGGATAATCAAACTGATGCCAGTTGGTAAAAATGCTGTTTTGATTTTTTTACTAAATCCCATTTTATTGCAGCAGGAAGCGTCTGTTTCGGCTGATTCTGTCGCAAACATTGTTGCCATTTTGTACGTTGCTGTAGTTGTTAAGATTTATGCGGACTCGTTGTACTCATATCGATCTCTGCTGGCGTTAATACTGCTATCCGTTTTACTGCTTCTTTCAAAGATAATGTTTTTCCCGTTGGTACTCTTGAATCTTATTCACTGGAAAAAACTTAAAGGAACAGACAGCTATATAAAGTTCATCTTTTCCTTCTTTGCGATAGCTTTTGTTGCGAGCTGTGCGTTCGTGTCTCTTTATCATGGTAGTTTCATGCCAGATTCTTTTGATTTGATGCGAGCGCCGCTGCATTGCGCAAAGGTCTTTATTAAGTCTATTTGGGAGATGGGGCCATTTTGGTTTCAATCCTATGCAGGTTACAATCTTGGCGCTCTTTCGATTAATGTTTGGCCATTTTGTTTTTGGCTTTACATCATTCTTCAGTCCGTTGTTCTGTTTTATAACGATGAGAATAATAAAAAATTATTCTGCAGTACGGATCGCTTTGTAATGATTGCTGTTGTATTCGTCAATTTCTTCCTGATTGTTATGACGATGAGGAACTGGACTCTTACTGTTGATAAGCGTGAAGATATTATCATGGGGGTCCAAGGACGATATTTATTCCCACTGGTCCTTCCGGTTCTGTTGAATATCTTGCGACCGATAAAATCAAGTTCTGAAGGACATGTCTTGCTTGGTTCTTCATTGATAATGAGTACTATTCTATTTGTTGACTTTATTTCAATTCTTTCTGCGTTTTAGGAGTTAGTGTTTCATGTTGAACCTTCTTGAGGGCATTGGTTACACCGTTAAAGAAGAGGGCTTTTATAACGTCCCCAAGAAGGTCTCCCATGTACTCTCAATGCATAGGCCTCGATTTGATTTTGGCTCTCGCCAAGACAATTCTTTTTTTGATGTTATTTTTATTAATGGATGTGATTATTCCGTTCCGCATCCTATTAGGTACCGTGTCGATCATCAGATTGAGGAACTTGAGGCTGCCGGCTTAACGGTCCAAAAGGTTAATGCCTGGGAGATGGAAAAGGATATTCTTAGGCATGCGCGTACTTTTATTATTTTCCGTTGTCCCCTAAGTGATGAAGTTGAATCTTTAATTAGGCAGGCAAAAAAACTCAATAAGCGTGTTATTTATGACATTGATGATTTGGTTATCGACACTGCTTATACCGATTCTATTCCGTTCGTTAATGCAATGACTGCTCATGATAAGTCTTGCTATGACGATGGAGTCAGGCGAATGGGTGAAACACTGAAGCTTTGCGATTGCGCTATCACTACTACTGAGGGTATGGCGGAAGAACTAAAAAAATATGTTCCCAGGGTCTATATAAATAGAAATGTAGCATCTGAATCGATGATTGATTATTCGAATATTGCTATCTATCGTCGAGATGTACTCCCCAGCTTGCAAAGCTCAAGCGTCTTGCCCGAGGATAGGGTTCCCTATAAGCGAGCGGTTGAGCGAAGGGATGAAAAACAGAAAACTCAGGAAATCAGAATCGGCTATTTTAGCGGAAGCATTACCCATAATGCAGATTTCAATTCAGTGCTCCCAGCATTATCTAAGGTAATGGAGACTCATCACAACGTCACCCTGATGGTGGGCGGGGAACTCGATGTTCCTGATGACTTGATGCCATTTTCTGAACGTATTGTCACGTTCCCATTTTGCGATTGGCGTCGGCTTCCAAATTATATAGCTTCCTGTGATATCAATATCGCTCCTTTGGAGAATACTCTATTCAATCGAGCTAAATCCGAGAATAAATGGATTGAATCTTCGCTTGTTAAGGTTCCTACGGTTGCTAGCAATGTTGGCGCCTTTAAGAAGATGATTCAGGATGGCGTTACTGGATTTCTCTGCGATTGTGTTGAGGACTGGTGTGCTGCCCTCAATCGTCTGATATTAGATTCTGATCTTAGGAAGAGCGTCGGCGAATCTGCATATTTATACTGCCATGAGCACTGCACTACTGTTTCGGCTGCTAAAGCAATCCGAGATATTATTGTAAAAGAACAATCTCCCAATCTCGCAATGGTCATGCCGAGCGTGAATACTAGCGGTGGTGTCTTAGTCGCCCTTAGGCATCTGTGCATTCTTCAAGACGCTGGCGTTGATGTATTGTTGCTTAATACTGATGATTCAACAAAGTGGCTTGAAGTTTTCGGACATCGTATTCCTGTTCTTAATCGTGTCGTTCCTAGCGGTAAGCTCGATAAATGTCCTTTGTCGGGTGCAATTGATACCGCAGTTGCAACCCTTTGGGACACTCTTGATTTTGTTAGGCGCTATCCACGTATTGGTAAGAAAAAGTACTTGGTCCAGAATCTGGAGACCGATTTTTATCTTCCAGGAGATAGACTGCGCCTTCAAGCAAATGCCACGTATTTGAATAATGATATTGACTATTTGACAATTTCGACTTGGTGTGAGGAATGGCTTCAGGACAGGTTCGGTCAGGATTGTAAGTCTGTGCCAAACGGACTTGACCTTGCTGCGTTCCCTCATTCTGTGCGCGATTTTTCTTTGCCCAAAATTAGGATTCTAATTGAGGGGGATTGCGGTTCTGATTATAAAAATGTTGATGAAGCTTTCAGGGTAGTGGAAAGGCTTGACTCTGAAAGATATGAGATTTGGTACATGAACTACACTGGTAAAAAGAAGCCTTGGTACCGTATTGATAATTTCCTCGGTAGAGTACCGCATGATCAAATATCAGACATCTATAACCAGTGTCATATTTTATTGAAGACAAGCATTCTCGAAAGTTTTTCATATCCCCCGCTGGAGATGATGGCGACCGGCGGCTTTGTTGTTGCTGTTCCCAATGGAGGTAATGCAGAGTTCCTTCGCGACGGATTGAATTGCTTGCTTTATGACCGGGGAGATATTGATGCTGCGGTGAGCTGCATTAATCGCATCGTTAATGATCGCGGTCTTCGTAAGACGCTGTATGACGGGGGATTGAAGACTGCGGAGGAGAGGGACTGGTCAAAACTGACGGATAGAGTCGTTCGCCTATATGACTGATACTATAGTTTTAATGTGATGGATGCATACTTGCGGCAACGTAGACCTTTAAGTTAACGTTGCCGCAAGCATGCAATGTCTGGCTGCTTTATTTTTTAAGGAGTTATGTTATGAAAGGCATCATCCTCGCCGGCGGGTCCGGCACGCGCCTGTACCCGCTCACGCTCGTGACCTCCAAGCAGCTGCTGCCGGTCTACGACAAGCCCATGATCTACTACCCGCTTAGCACCCTCATGCTGGCGGGCATCCGGGACATCCTGGTCATCTCCACGCCGACGGACCTCCCCAACTTCGAGCGCCTGCTCGGGGACGGCTCGCGCTACGGCGTGAACCTCTCCTACGCCGAGCAGCCGAGCCCCGACGGCCTGGCGCAGGCCTTCACCATCGGCGAGGACTTCATCGCCGGCGAGCCGTGCGCGCTGGTGCTCGGCGACAACATCTTCTACGGCAACGGCCTCAGCCGCCACCTGAAGAAAGCCGTCGAGAACGCGCAGTCGGGCCGCGCCACGGTCTTCGGCTACCACGTGGACGACCCCGAGCGCTTCGGCGTCGTGGAGTTCGACGGCGAGGGGAGGGCCGTCTCCATCGAGGAGAAGCCCGCCGAGCCCAAGAGCTCCTACGCCGTCACCGGCCTGTACTTCTACCCGGGCGACGTGGCCGCCAAGGCGCATAGGGTGGAGCCGTCGGCCCGCGGCGAGCTCGAGATCACCACGCTCAACCAGATGTACCTGGAGGAGGGGACGCTGTCCGTGGTCACCCTCGGCCGCGGCTACGCGTGGCTGGACACCGGCACCATGGAGAGCCTGCACGAGGCGGCGGAGTTCGTCCGCGCCGTGGAGCACTCCCAGGACCTGCCCGTGTCCGTGCCCGAGGAGATCGCCTGGGAGAACGGCTGGATCACGACCGCCGAGCTGGAGGAAGCCGCCAAGGCCTACGGCAAGTCGGTCTACGGGCAGCACCTGAAGAAGGTCGCCGCCGGCGAGATCGTCAACAGCCCGCGCGAGTACTAGCGCCAGCTTGTTTTCTTTTAGGGGTCACCGTTTATCTGGTGGCCCCTTTCGTTATGATTACGTTGACCATAAAGATAATATGATTGGGAGTGGATGTGTTAAGCGTCTACTTTGGCGATATGCCAGAAGCGATTTACAACACAGCGACATATTTCAAAAACTCTTACCGGTCTACTTGGATTACGGATCCCTATGCAGTCTCGATAATTAAAGATGTCGATCGATCGGATGTTGTCTCCGAAAACGTCATCGAAAGCCCCGTGCTTGGATCCATCTCCCCACTCCAGCTTTCTGGTGGCGTGAAAACGCTGCTGCTTATGAGATTTGATCGTAAGCATATTTTTAACGCCTCTACCTGTGGTGACAACTGTGCCAAGTGGATTCTTGACATGGCGAAAGACCGCAAGCTCGTTGTGAATCTCTATCATGTGATGGACTTTGGTCGCGAGGATTTTAAAATTAAAGTCGTGAATAGCGGCCGAATCGTTCACAACATGGCCGAATTGATTCACGAGTCGATTCCGTATCTGTAGGTACTGCTTATGAACGGTTCGCATCTCGTTAAGATTTCCCGCCGCAGGGGAACTAAGTACACATTTACCATTAAACGGAACATTACTATTGTGCGTGGGGATAGTGGCACGGGTAAGACGACACTGTTTGACATGGTCGCAGACTACATGCGAACGGGCGAGCAGTCGGGTGTTTCCTTGCAATGCGATTGTCCCTGTGTCGCCCTGACCGATTATGATTGGCGAAACCAGCTTTCGTCCGTTCATGACTCGATTGTATTTGTCGATGAGGGCTTAAAAGAGATCCATTCTGATGAGTTTGCCCATCATGTGCTGTATTCCTCGAATTATTTCGTGCTGATCTCAAGGGCTGATTTCCCCAATCTTCCGTATAGCGTGGATGAGATTTACAAGATTAAGACGAGCGGAAAATACCATTCTTTCGTCCCTGTTTATCAAGATCGCGGAAATCATCGTTATGCTATTTCCCGATCGGCGCCAAAACAGGACATTACTTACGTGAAATAACTGGGGATTCGGTTTTTCACTACGACAAAGATTGCATTCCGGAGGCGTTTTGTAGGGGAAGTAATTCTGCGAAGGTCATGGCTCTTATCGCATGCCGAAATGTCCGATAGTTTTGTTGAATAGTGCCGCGGCGTCACTTCCTGCGGCATACTAAAGAAGCTGTACTTGCTTCAGATTGGATTTTCATGTCTGAGATTTTTGAACCTAAGAACATCATCGTCACGGGCGGCTGCGGCTTCATCGGCAGCAACTTCGTGCACTACGTGGTCGACAACCACCCCGGGGTGCACGTGACCGTCCTGGACAAGCTGACCTACGCCGGCAACCCCGAGAACATCGCGGGCCTGCCCTCCGACCGCGTGGAGCTCGTCGTGGGCGACATCTGCGACGCCGAGCTGCTGGACAGGATCGTCCCGGGCCACGACGCCATCGTGCACTACGCCGCAGAGAGCCACAACGACAACTCCATCGCCGACCCCGAGCCGTTCCTGCGCACCAACGTGGAGGGCACTTTCCGCCTGCTGGAGGCCGTCCGCAAGTACGGCATCCGCTACCACCACGTCTCCACCGACGAGGTCTACGGCGACCTGGCGCTCGACGACCCGGCGAAGTTCACCGAGGAGACGCCGTACCGCCCGTCCTCGCCGTACAGCTCCACCAAGGCGTCCTCCGACATGCTCGTGCGCGCCTGGACCCGCACCTACGGGCTGCGAACCACCATCTCCAACTGCTCCAACAACTACGGCCCCTACCAGCACGTGGAGAAGTTCATCCCCAGGCAGATCACCAACATCATCGACGGCGTTCGCCCCAAGCTCTACGGCCGCGGCGAGAACGTCCGCGACTGGATCCACACCGAGGACCACTCCTCGGCCGTCTGGGACATCCTGACCAAGGGCCGCATGGGGGAGACCTACCTCATCGGCGCCGACGGCGAGAAGAACAACATCACGGTCCTGCGCATGATCCTGGAGGCCATGGGGAAGGACCCCGAGGACTTCGACTGGGTCGCCGACCGCCCCGGCCACGACCGCCGCTACGCCATCGACTCCACCAAGCTGCAGCGCGAGCTCGGCTGGAGGCCGGCCCACACCGACTTCGCCGAGGGCCTGAAGCAGACGATCGACTGGTACGTCGCCAACGAGTCCTGGTGGCGCCCGGCCAAGGAGGCCACCGAGGCCCGCTACCGCGCGCAGGGCCAGTAGGAGGGGAGAGACATGGCAGACATCGCATTCGAGAAGGACCTCTCCGTCGCCGAGACCGGCATCGAGGGCCTGAAGGTCGTCGACCTCGCCGTCCACGGCGACTCGCGCGGCTGGTTCAAGGAGAACTGGCAGCGCGCCAAGATGACCGCCCTGGGCATCCCGGACCTCAGGGTCGTCCAGAACAACATCTCCTACAACGACAGCCGCGGCGTCACCCGCGGCATCCACGCCGAGCCCTGGGACAAGTTCATCTCCGTGGCGCGCGGCAGCGTCTTCGGCGCCTGGGTGGACCTGCGCGAGGGCAGCGAGACCTACGGGAAGGTGTTCACCTGCACGCTCGACCCGTCCAGGGCCATCTACGTCCCGCGCGGCGTGGGCAACTCCTTCCAGGCCCTGGAGGACGGCACCGCCTACACCTACCTGGTGGACGCCCACTGGTCGCTGGAGCTCAAGAGGACCTACACCTTCGTGAACCTCGCCGACCCGGAGCTTAACATCCAGTGGCCCATCCCGCTGGACCGGGCCACCGTCTCCGAGGCCGACCTCGGCCACCCGTACCTCAAGGACGTCGTCCCCATGGCGCCCAGGCGCACCCTCGTCACCGGCTGCAACGGCCAGCTGGGCCATGCGGTCCGCGCGCTGGCGGAGGAGCGCGGCGTGGCGAAGGACTTCGACTTCTGCGACATCGACACCTTCGACATGTCCGACCCGGGCGCGTACTCGCAATACGACTGGTCGCTCTACGGCACCGTGATCAACTGCGGCGCCTACACGGCCGTGGATAAAGCGGAGACCCCCGAGGGACGAACCATTGCCTGGAAGGCCAACGCCACCGGCCCGGCCCTGCTCGCCCGCACCTGCGCCGAGCACGGGATCACGCTCGTCCACGTGTCCTCCGACTACGTCTTCGACGGCACCGCCGAGGTGCACGACGAGGAGGAGCCCTTCTCCCCGCTGTCCGTCTACGGCCAGACCAAGGCCGCCGGCGACATCGCCGTGGCCGGGTGCCCGCGCCACTACATCATGCGCTCCAGCTGGGTCATCGGCGAGGGCCGCAACTTCGTCAAGACGATGAAGGGCCTGTCCGACCGCGTCGCCGACCCCGAGGACGGGCTCGAGCAGGTCACGGTCGTTGACGACCAGCTGGGCCGCCTGACCTTCACGCGCGACATGGCCGAGGCCATCTTCCACGTGCTGGGGACGCACGCCCCCTACGGCACCTACGACTGCACCGGCTCCGGCACCGTCAAGTCCTGGGCCGATATCGCCCGCGCCGTCTTCGAGGCCGCCAACGGCAACGGGGACAGGGTCGTGCCGGTATCGACCGCCGACTACTACGCGAGCGCCGAGGGCCCCGTCGCCCCGCGCCCGGTCCACTCCGCGCTCGACCTGTCCAAGCTCGAGACTGCCGGCTTCCACATGCCCGACTGGGAGGAAGAGCTGGGGGAGTACATCAAGACGCTCTAGCCGCTATTAACTTTTCGAGAGTAAAAGCCGCCGTTCTTTAACGGCGGCTTTTCTTGTTGGTGGCTATCTGCGCAGTGGTGCCAATAGTATTTTGCGGAAGATCTACCTCTCGCTTGGCATGGAAGTAGGGTGGCCGGGCTGGTCGTCGTAGGCGTATTTGCTGTACACGTTGACCTCCCACTGCTTTTTTTCGACCTTTGCTACAGAATCTAGGATGAAGCCGGTCGCAAGGCTCAGGCCGCACAGGAACATAAACGAGGCGGCGAGCATAGCGGTGGGGAAGCGCGGGACGAGGCCGGTCTGGAAATATTCGACAACGATGGGCATGCCCAGGGCGAGGCCGAATACCGCGAACAGAAGCGCAACGAGGCTGAAGAACTTCAGCGGGCGGTAGTCCTTGAACAGCGTGCCGATCATCGCAACGACTTTAATGCCGTCGCTCACGGTGTTGAGTTTGGACTCGGAACCCTCGGGACGGTCGCGGTACTCGATGGGCACATCTTTGATGCGCCAGCGGTGGTCGACGGCGTGGATCGAGAGCTCGGTTTCGATCTGAAAGCCCTCGGAAAGCACTGGGAAGGTTTTAACGAACGGGCGGCTCATGGCGCGGTAGCCTGTCATGACGTCATCGAAGCTGTAGCCATAGATCCACTTGATCATGGCGCGGACCAGATTATTGCCAAAGCCGTGGAAGGCACGCTTGTTCTCCTCGGCGTAGGTGCCGTTGGAAAGGCGATCGCCTACGGTCATGTCGGCCGTGCCGTTAAGGATGGGCTCGCAGAGGGCCTTGGCCGCCTCGGCGGGGTAGGTGTCGTCTCCGTCGACCATCAGGTAGCAATCGGCGTCGATATCGCGAAACATCTGGCGGCACACGTTGCCCTTTCCCTGACGGGGCTCAAAGCGGACTGTGGCGCCGTGCTCGGTGGCAATGCGTGAGGTATCGTCCGACGAGTTGTTGTCATAGACATAGACCGTCGCCTGCGGAAGCTCGCGGTGAAAGTCGTCGATGACTTTGCCGATCGTGAGCGCTTCGTTGTAGCAGGGGATGATGACGGCGATGGATTCAGAATTCACTTAATGCTCCTTATACATTCAATCCTAGAAAGTATAGCCGTTTGGGCCTGGCATCCTAAGATGTGGGTTAGTTCTCCAGTTTTGTTGCGCGAATCGTTTGCTTGGCCGTCGGGTCTATACTGTTCGTTTGTCAACGATTACGAGTAAAGGAGTTGCATCCGTGTCGGATCAGACAAAGCAACAAGAAACTCGCAGTCTGCCTGCGACGTTTGCTAAGAACGAATTTGAGAAGGACGCGTTTATCCTTCGTCAGCTGGTTACCAAGGATTTTAAGATCAAGTATCGCCGTAGCGTTCTGGGCGTCGCATGGTCGGTGCTCAACCCGCTGCTGATGATGATCGTCATGGCCATCGTGTTCTCGACGATTTTTGGCCAGGGCCGCAATGGCTCAATGACGCCCGAGATGTACCCGCTGTACTTGATCGTGGGTAACATCACCTTTGCCGTCATGTCTGAGTCTACTAACCAGGCCCTGACGTCGATCGTGGGCGCTGCCCCTCTGCTCAAGAAGGTTAAGGTGCACCGCTGGGTTTTCCCGGTGCAGAAGGTGCTCTTCTCGCTGGTCAACTTTGCCTTCTCGCTGGTCGCCGTCGCCATCGTCATGCTGTGGTTCCGCGTTATGCCTTCTTGGCACCTGATTCTGTTGCCGGTTTGCCTGCTGCTGCTTATGTGCTTCTGCATGGGCCTGGGCATGATGCTCTCCGCCCTCACGGTCTTCTTCCGCGATGTCATGCATCTGTGGAGCGTCGTCATTACGGCATGGACTTACATCACGCCTATTTTCTGGACGACCGACTTCGTTGCGCAAATGCCGCATCTCGTGCGCATTCTGGTCTATGCGAACCCCATGTATAACTACCTGCAGTTTATGCGCGATATCTTCCTGTTCCAGACTACGCCCTCGCTTATGACGTTTGGTATGTGCGTCGCTTGGGCGGTTCTTGCGCTTGTTATTGGCTACACCGTGTTCCATAAATCCGAGCGCAAGTTCATCCTCTACATCTAAGGAGTGCTGTGATGACTGAATCTGTTGTTGATTACAGCGAGCAGCCTCTGGCTGTCGAGGTCGACGACGTCACCATGATCTTTAACATGGCGTCCGAGTCGCTGACCAACCTCAAGGAGTACTTCATCAAGCTTGCCAAGCACGAGCTGTTCTTTGAGGAGTTTAGAGCGCTTAAGCACATCTCGTTCGATATTCATCGCGGCGAGGTTGTGGGTCTGGTTGGCACCAATGGTTCCGGTAAGTCTACGATGCTCAAGATTATCGCCGGTGTGCTTGAGCCTAGCGAGGGCAGCGTTAAGGTTCACGGTAATATTGCGCCGCTGATTGAGCTTGGTGCCGGTTTTGACCCCGAGCTGACCGCCCGCGAGAACATCTATCTGAACGGCGCCCTGCTCGGCTATACCAAGGAGTTCATCGACGCCAACTTTGACGGCATTATTGAGTTCGCTGAGCTTCAGAACTTTGTCGATATGCCGCTTAAGAACTTCTCCTCGGGCATGGTGGCGCGTATCGCCTTTGCAATCGCGACGATTACCGAGCCCGATATTCTGATCGTTGACGAGACGCTGTCCGTCGGTGATGTGTTCTTCCAGCAGAAGTGTGAGGCTCGCATTCAGCACTTTATCCAGAGCGGTGACGTGACGGTTCTGTTCGTTTCGCACTCCATGGAGCAGGTTGAGCGCATCTGCCAGCGTGCCGTTTGGATTGAGAAGGGTGACCTTCGCATGGACGGCCCGGTCGATGAGGTCTGCAAGGCGTATCGCGAGCAGTTCAACTAGGTTATAATTACTTGCGCCCGACAGGCTTGCGCTTGCTTGGGCGTGTGGTTATTTGCTCCATTAGCTCAGTTGGATAGAGCAGGGGACTTCTAATCCCAAGGTCGACGGTTCGAATCCGCCATGGAGCACCATCGTTTATTAAGCCCGGACCGCTTGGTGGTCTGGGCTTTTTTCATCTTGTATGCTGCTGAAGCCGAGCGCGAGCAAGCCGCTGCTGTTTGTTGGGGTTGGCATTTTACTTTTCGAGATGCTCTTTCAGCAGCTCCAGCGCGTGGGCGTAGCCCTGGAGGCCTTCGCCGGTGATGGTGGCGAAGCAGGCTAGGCGTGCATAGCTTACCTGGCGGAAGTCCTCGCGCGTCTCTACGGCGCTGATGTGCACCTCGACGGCAGGGATGGCGACGGCCTTGAGGGCGTCAAGGATTGCCACGCTGGTGTGCGTGTAGGCTGCCGGGTTGATGACGATGCCGTCGACCTTGCCGTAAGCCTCCTGGATCTTGTCGACGATGCTGCCCTCGTGGTTGGACTGGAAGACCTCGACCTCGTCGAAGCCCTGCGCGGCACCTGCCTCCTGGCAGATTTGGACCAGGCAGTCGTAGTTGTCACTGCCGTAGATGCCCGGCTCGCGAATGCCGAGCATGTTGAGGTTGGGACCGTTGATGACGAGTGCTTTCATGGTTGCTTCCTTTGCGGTTGGAAAAACACCACAAAGGCGCCTGTCCCCTTTGTGGTGGTTTTGGTTAGAGAGCGGGTGGGAGGGTGTCGAGGAGGGCTTGGGCGGTGTTGGCGGCGCAGTCGCGTGAGTCGATGATGTAGTCGGCCCAGGCGCGGTAGCGTGGCATACGCTGCTCGGCCAGCTTATCGATGCCGTCGCGTGCGGTGATGGGGCGGCCCTTGTGTGCGAGCTCATCGAGCTTGCGGTTGAGCATCACGATCTGGCTGTTCTGGTGCAGCAGCGGATAGTTCTCGTCACGCGTTACCACGCCGCCGCCGGTGGAGAGCACCAGGCCGCTGCGCTTGGAGATGTCGGACAGCGCCGTCGTCTCCTGCTCGCGGAAGGCCGCCTCGCCGCGCTCGACGATATAGTCGGCACAGGGCATGCCCAGGCGCTCCTCGAGGGCGCGATCCAGGTCGATGTGCTCGCGACCCGTCAGCATTGCGATCTGCTCACCCACGCGGGTCTTGCCCGAACCCGGCATGCCGATCAGCGCGATGTTTTGTTCGCGGCGGGACAGACGCTCCGTTACGTCTAAGATGCGCTTGCGCGGGGTGACTTGGCCGGTATAGCGCTCGACGGCCTGTGCCGCTTGGGCCACGAGCATCAGCAGGCCGCCGATGCAAGGGATACCGCGGCGCTCGGCCTCGAGCATCAGGCCCGTGCGGGCGGGGTTGTAGACAATGTCGATAACGCCTTCGAGCGCATTGAGCCCTTCGAGCGTGCAAGGCGCGTCGGGGCAATGGGGGAACATGCCGGCGGGCGTGCAGTTGACGAGTAAGGCGGCGTCGGACTGCTGCGCGATGTTGCCGTAGTTGACCTCGCTCGTGCGACCCACGGGCACAACGATGGCGCCCAGGTCTCCCAGCACCATACTTGCCGTGGTGCCGGCGCCGCCGGTGGCGCCAAGTACGAGGACCTTCTTGCCGGCAACCTCTACGCCCAGCTCCTCGACCAGGCACTGAAAACCAAAGTAGTCGGTGTTGTCGCCGCGCAGGCGACCGTCGGGCAGGCGCGTGATGGTGTTGACGTTGCCCATGCGCTCGGCGAGCGGGCTCAGCTCGTCCAGGTATTCCATGACGGCGCGTTTGTAGGGGATGGTCACGTTGGTGCCTTCCCACTCGTTGCCGGTCATAAAGGCCGCGAGGTCCTCGGGCTCGCGCTCAAATCGCACGTACTCGAGCCCAGCGAGCTCTTTGTAGATGGTCGGGGTGTAGCTGTGGCCCAGCACGCGGCCCAGCACGCCGTAGGGGCAGGTTGCGGCGGTATCGGTCATCTAGAGCACCTCCGTGTAGCTGCCAAAGTAGGTAAAGCTCTCGCACACGTCGTCGATGGAATCGAGCAGGTCGTCGAGGGCCTTGCTGCCAAAGGGGCAGTCCAGATCAAAGTAGAACATAAACTCAAAGTCGCGACCGGGGATGGGGCGGCTCTCGAGCTTGATGAGGTTGATGTTGAGTGCGTAGAAGCGCTCGAGCACGCGATAGAGGGCGCCCGGCTCGTTGGCCGTGGTGATCATGAGCGAGGTACGGTTGGCACCGGGATAGACGCGCGGCTCGCGGCTGATGACGACAAAGCGCGTGTAGTTGTTGTCCGAGTCCTGGATGTTGGGCTCCAGCACCTCCAGGCCATAGAGTGCCGCGCAGCTGCGCGATGCGATGGCGGCAACATCGGTGCGCTCGGAGCTGGCGACCATCTCGGCCGACATGGCGGTGTTGGGGTACTTGGTGGCGTGCAGGTCGTGGTTCTCGATAAAGCCGGCGCACTGGGCAATGGCTTGGCCGTGGCTGTAGACCTCGCGCACGTCGGCGAGCTTGGTGCCGGGCTTGACGAGCAAGTTGTGGTCGATCTTGAGGCGAAGCGAGCGCACGATATGGAAGTCGAACTGGGCGAGCAGGTCGTAGACGGCGTTGACCGAGCCGGCGGTGGAGTTTTCTATGGGCAGTACGCCAAACTCGCAGAAGCCGTCGCGCACAGCGCGCATAACGCCTTCGAAGGTCTCGAAAAACGCGATGTCGGGCACGTCGAAGAGCTTGCACGCGGCGATTTGACTGTAAGCGCCCTCAACGCCCTGGCAAGCGACGGTGGCAGTTTGAGGGAAGGGCGTGTCGGAGGCTGCAGCCGTGGCGTGGGCCTTTTGCGAGACAGTGATGCCCTTGAGTTCGTTGATGTAGCGCTGCTGCTCGGCCTTGCTCATGCTCATGAGGAGACGGAACAGGGTGATGGTCTGCGTCTCGTAGCGCTCGGGCGCGCGGCTGGCGAGGTTGTTGAGTTTGGAGCGCTCGCGGGCGGGGTCAAAGACAGCCTTGCCCATCTCGATCTTTGATTTGGCGACCTCGGTGGCAATGTCCATACGCTCGACAAAGCTGTTGAGGAGCGTGGTGTCGATGCCATCGATGGTCTGGCGAATATCGGCAAGGTCCATGGAGGCCCCTTTCACGTAATGACAGAGTTGATGGGCAACTCAGGTGAGTCGGGTTAGAGCTGGCCTGCGTCCTCGAGGAGGGCGTCCCAGATGGCGAGGGCGGCGGCCGCTTCGGCTACGGGGACGGCTCGGGGGACGATGCAGGGGTCGTGACGGCCGTGGACCGAGAGCTCGGCATTTTCCATGGCGTCCATGTCTACGGTCTGCTGCTCGCGGCCAATTGAGGGCGTCGGCTTTACGGCCATGCGCCACATGACGGGCGCGCCGGTGGAGATGCCGCCCAGAATGCCGCCGGCGTTGTTGGACTCGACCTCGATCTCGTCGGTCTCGGCGTCGATGCGATACGGGTCGTTGTTCTCGCTGCCGCGCATGGCGGCCACGGCAAAGCCCATGCCAAACTCCACGCCCTTTACGGCGGGAATGCCAAACGCGATTTGCGCGATGCGGTTCTCGATGCCGTCGAACATGGGGTCGCCGATGCCCGCGGGAAGCCCGTAAATGCCGCACTCCACAATGCCGCCGATGCTGTCGAGTTCGTCGCGCGCGGATAGGATCTCCTCGCGCATGCGGCCGGCTGCGGCGGCGTCAATGCACGGCAGATCGTTCGTAAGGATCGCCTTGCGGTCGGCCTCGCGATAGACCATATCGTCCATGGGCAGGTCGGAGATGCCGCCGATCTGCGCGACGTGCGCCATGACCTGAATGCCACGGGCCTCGAGTGCTTGCAGCGCGATCCCGCCGGCGATGCACAAGGGTGCCGTTAGGCGACCGGAAAAATGCCCGCCACCAGCGACATCGTGCATGTTGTGATACTTCACGCGCGCAGGGAAATCTGCGTGCCCGGGGCGGGGTTTGCGGCGCAGCTCGGAGTAATCCTTGGAGCGCGTGTTGGTGTTCTCAATAATCGCTGCGATGGGTGCGCCGGTGGTGTGTCCATCGACCACACCGGCGATGATGTGCGCGGCGTCAGCCTCGCGGCGTTTGGTCGCGGTCTCGTCGCGACCGGGGGCGCGACGGTCGAGGAAGGCCTGCAGCTGCTCCTGGTCCACGGCGATGCCCGCCGGGATGCCATCGAGCGAGCAGCCGATAGCGGGGGAGTGCGACTGGCCGAAGATGCTTAAGTGCAAGACATTGCCAAAGGTCGAGGACATGCTATTCCTCCTCGAGTGTGACCTTGCCGCCCAGCAGGCGGTAGTGGTCGAAGAAATCGGGATAGGACTTGTTGACGGCCTCGGCGCCGTGGATCACGACCTCGCCGGTGGCACGGCTCGCGGCGATGGCGGCCATCATGGCGATGCGGTGGTCGTTGTGCGAATCGACCTCGCCGCCGGTAAAGGCATCGACACCCTTGATGATGAGGTCATCGCCGGCAATGCGCACCTGCGCGCCCAGCGCGGTGAGCTCGCGGGTGATGGTGACCAGGCGGTCGGATTCCTTGATGCGCAGGCGGGCGCAATCGCGGATAAAGGTGCGGCCCTGTGCCAGCGAGGCCACGGCCGAGATAACGGGCACCAGGTCGGGGATGTCGTGCGCACTCATCTCAAAGCCGGTAAGCTTGTCGGACTGCACGGTGGCGGCGTTGGTGGAGCGCACGATGCGGGCGCCAAAGCGCGAAAGCGCGGCAAGCACGTTGCGGTCGCCCTGCGCGGAGCTCAGCGACACGCCCTCGACGGTGATGGGGTCGGTGCCGATGGCGCCGGCACACAGCCAAAAGGCAGCGTTGGACCAGTCGCCCTCGACGGCCACGTTGCCGGGCGTGCGGTACGAGCCGCTGTTCACGCGGAAGTTCGTGATCTCGGGCTGGCCGTCCCTGGCGGGAATACGCTCGACGTTGACTTCGACGCCAAAGGCTTTCATGGCCTGGATCGTCAGGTTGATGTAGGGGCGGCTCTCAATGAGGCCGGTCACCTGCACGCAGGAGGGCTGGGCGAGCAACGGGGCTGCCAGCAGCAGGCCCGAGATGTACTGCGAGCTTACGTTGCCCGGCAGCACAAAGGTGCCCGGGCGCATGCGGCCGCTCGTCTTGAGCGGAAAACCGCCCAGACCCTGCAGGTCGCAGCCGGCGGCAATGATCTCATCGGAGAGCGGGGAGAGCGGGCGGGCGCCCAGGCGTCCCTGGCCCACAAAAGTTGCTTCTGCGCCCAGCGCGCAGGCGACGGGCAACATAAAGCGGAGCGTGGAGCCGCTTTCGCCGCAGTCAAGCGTTCCGCCGGCAAGTGCCTTGAGCAGGCCAAACTCAATACTCTTCATAGTGGGATGGACCTGGAAGCCATCCTCGACGGTCTCGATGCGAGCGCCCAGTGCCGTAAGGCAACGCACCGTAGCCTCGATGTCGGCGCAGGTGGTGTTGCAGGTAACGTGCGTCTCGCCGTTGGCAAGCGCGGCGCAGATGATCAGGCGATGCGCCATCGACTTGGACGCGATGGCGGGAACGGTGCCCTTAAGCGGGGACGGGGTGATGCGGGCTAGCATGCGAATGCGTCTCCCTTCTGGCCGAGGCCCTCGGCAATGAGTTCGTGGAAAGTGGAAAGCGGCGTGCGGTCGATGCTGCAGCGGCCGATGCCGTGCGGAATCACCAGGTCGATGGTGTCGCCCGCGCGCTTCTTGTCGTGGAGCGCCTCGGCAAAAACGGCATCGGCATCTAGGTCGCAGCGGGTCTTGAGGCCATGGCGGGCGCAGAGCTCCTCGATACGACCGGGCAGTGCAGCATCGCAAATGCCGTGCAGAGCCGCGGCGCGCGTGATGATGCCCATGCCGATCGACACGCAGTTGCCGTGTCCGAGCTCAAAGTGCTCGCAGGCCTCGACGGCGTGTCCGGCGCTGTGTCCAAAGTTGAGGAGCTTGCGCTGGTTGGTCTCGCGCTCGTCGGCAACGACCACGGCGCGCTTGATGTCGATATTGCGGGCGATGATGAGCGCTACGCGGGCCACATCGCGGTTGAGCAGCTCCAGCGTGAGCGGGGTCTTCTCCAGCTCGGCGAAAAGCTCCGGGTCGGCGATCACGGCGTGTTTGATGACCTCGCCGCAGCCGTCGGCGAACTGCTCGGGCGTGAGGGTGGCTAGGCACCCCACGTCGGCGATAACCACGCTCGGCTGCCAAAAGGCGCCGGCCAAGTTCTTGCCGGCAGCCAGGTCGATGGCGGTCTTGCCGCCCACCGACGAATCCACCATAGCGAGCAGGCTCGTCGGGATCTGCACAAACTTGCAGCCGCGCATGTAGGTGGCGGCCACAAAGCCCGCCACGTCGCCCACGACGCCGCCGCCGAGTGCCACGATCACATCGGAGCGCGAAAGCTCGTGTTCGGCCACAAACTCCAAAATGGCAACATAGGTTTCGGCGCGCTTATGGGCCTCGCCGGCCTCGAAGGTGCAGATGCTCACTTCGTAGCCTGACGCCTCCAGGCTCTGCTTAACGGGCATCTGGTAGAGCGGGCCCACGTTGGTGTCCGTCACGATGACGGCCTTGGTGCCGCCGGCAGTGGCGCGCACGAGCGGTCCCGCCTGCTCCAGCAAAAACGTGCCAACATGCACCCGGTAGGGGCGTGCAGTGTCGATATCGATGGTAATCGCCATAAGCTTCGGTCCTTTCGACCTGGCGTGATAGGTGGTCTAGTGGGAGGCCTCGTCGTCGAGTGCGCGCTTAATGCGGTCGCCCTCGGCAAGGAGATTCTCCAGATAGCGCTGGTCGCGGTCCTTAAGGGCGCGGCTGTAGGTGCCAAGCGAGTCGATCAGATGGTCGATCTCGAAGGCAAGCGCGTCGGCGTCGTCGATCATGAGCTCGGACCACATTTGCGGGTTGAGGTGCGCCACGCGGGTGAGATCGCGGTAGCTACCGGCCGAAAAGCCGTGGTGGACCTGGGCGGTGGGGCTTTTGACGTAGGCGTTGGACACCACGTGCGCAAGCTGGCTCGTGAAGGCGATGACGCGGTCGTGCTCGGCGGCGCTGGTCACGCTGAACTTGCCAAAGCCCAAGGGGCGCACCATCTCGCGCACCTGGCCCAAAAGCTCCAGTTTGAGCGCATCGTCCACCGCGGGCGGCACGAGCACGAGTGGCGCGCCCTGGAACAGGTCGGCGCGGGAGTGTGCGTAGCCCGAGTACTGCGTGCCCGCCATGGGGTGTGCGCCCACAAAGTAAAAGCCGTGCTCACGGGCAAGCTCAAAGGCGCGTTCGCACACGATGCCCTTGACGCCCACCGTGTCGATTACCACGGGGCCCATGATGGCGTCGGTGTCGGTGGCGTCGGCGAGCGCCTTGGCGTGCGTCTCGAGCCACTCGATGCATGCCTCGGGGTAGCAAGCCAGGACGATGATGTCGCATTCGCCGAGTGTCTTGTCGTTGAGCTCTCCGGCGACAGTGCCCATGCTGGCGGCCGTCATGACATCGTCATCGGGGTCCCAGGCCAGCACGCGGACGCCCGCCTGTGCATAGCCGCGGGCAAAGCTACCGCCGATGAGGCCAAGGCCGACGATGCCGGCGCACTTGGGGCCGCCCTGGTTAACGCGCGCGTTTCTCACCGTACCCATGGGCTACTCCATGGTCTCTTGGCAGACAACCTCGCGGATGGCTCGGATGCGGCGCATGGTGTCGTCGAACTGATCGGGGGTGAGGGCCTGGGCGCCGTCGGACCAGGCGCGGCTCGGCTCGTCGTGGACCTCGATCTCCAGGCCGTTGGCACCGCAGGCGGTCGCGGCGAGCGCCATGGGTTCGACGTAGCGGGTGTAGCCGGTGGCGTGGCTGGGGTCGGCGACGACGGGCAGGTGCGACAGGTGGTGCAGCACCGGCACGGCGTTGAGGTCGAAGGTGTTACGGGTGCGGGTCTCGAAGGTGCGGATGCCGCGCTCGCACAGGATGACGTTGTCGTTGCCCTCGCTCATGATGTACTCGGCTGCCATAAGCAGCTCGTCGATCGTGCCGGACATACCGCGCTTGAGCAGAATCGGGGTCTGGGTCTTGCCGACCTCCTTGAGCAGGGGGAAGTTCTGGGCGTTGCGGGCGCCGATCTGCATGACGTCAATCTTCTTGTCCAAGAAGACCTGCACGTCGCGTGGATCCATGATCTCGGTGACGATCGGCATGTCGAGCTCGGCAGACGCCTCGCACAGCAGGTCGAGGCCGGCGGGGCCCATGCCCTGGTAGGCGTAGGGGGAGGTGCGGGGCTTGTAGGCACCGCCGCGCAGCATCGTGGCACCGGCGGCCTTCACGCGGCGGGCGATGCGGATGAGGTTCTCGCCCTCGACGGAGCACGGGCCGGCGATGACCTGGAACTGGTCGCCGCCGATCTTGACGCCGTGGCCGCAGTCGATGACGGAGTCCCCGGGGTGGAACTTGCGGTTTGCGCGCTTGAACGGCTCGGAGACGCGCTGCACGCGCTCGACGACATCCATGGACTCGAGCAGGAACGGGTCGATCTTGGTCGTATCGCCCACCAGGCCGATGATCGTCTCGTTCTCGCCGCGCGAGACATCGGTCTTCAGGCCCTTTTTCTCAATCCAGCTGACGATATGGCCGACGGCCTCGTCGCTGGCGCTCTGCTTTAAAATTGCAATCATGGTGTGCCTCTCACCTCGATGGATAACTTTTGCAAAAACGGCCCGCATCGCGAGCCGTGTATATATGGTGCATGAGAGTTTATACTATCTGACTCGCTTTTGCCTTCTAAAGTGGGCCGTTGCGCCGCGTCTTCCTCGGAATTGCAAAGCTTTTTCTTTTATTTTGATAGCCCGTGGCGCACTTGGGTATAATGCCAGTCGTTCGCCCTATTAGCTCAGGGGATTAGAGCGTCTGCCTCCGGAGCAGAAGGCCGTTGGTTCGAATCCAACATGGGGCACCATCGAACGTAAGACCGTCCGAACCTCGCATGGTCCGGGCGGTTTTTCTTATACCGACGCGACGTGATGGGACGTGGTATGGCAGCAACGGATATCGAGCGCGGACTCTCGACCGCCGAGGTCGAGGAGCGCATCGCCGCCGGTAAGATCAACCGCAACATGGAGCTCAAGACCAAGTCGGTCAAAGAGCTCATCATCGAGAACCTCTGCACGTTGTTCAATTTGATCAACGTGATCTTGGCGTTCCTGGTCATTTTGACCGGTTCGTTTAAGAATCTGACGTTCCTGTTCGTGGTGTTCCTTAATACCGCTATTGGCGTCATCCAGTCCATGCGTTCCAAGAAGATGGTCGATAAGCTCACACTGCTGACCTCCAAGAAGGCCATCGCGGTGCGCGACGGCGCCGAGGTGGAGCTCGACCTGGACCAGATCGTGCTCGACGACATCATCCGCCTGGGGCGCGGCGACCAGATTCCGGCCGACGCCGTGGTGGTATCGGGCGAGGCGCTCGTGAACGAGAGCCTGCTGACGGGCGAGAGCGACCTTATTAAGAAACAGCCCGGTTCCGAGCTCATGAGCGGCAGCTTTATCGACTCGGGCCTGCTGCGCGCCCGCGTGATCCATGTCGGCGCCGACAACTACGTGGCCAAAATTAATAACGAGGCCAAGTACGTCAAAAAGGTCAATTCCGAGATCATGAACGCGCTTAACGCCATCGTGCGCTTTGCGAGCATCATCATGATCCCGCTCGGTTTGGCGTTGTTTGCCTCGAGTGTGAGCGAGCTGTGGGATGCCGCGGGAACCCCGGGTGATAGCGCGCTTTCGTGGTGCTTCTCCGAGTTGTTGGCTGGTCATGTGCCTTCGTCGGCGCTGCTGTCCACGGTGGGCGCCCTGCTGGGCATGATCCCCCAAGGCCTGGTACTGCTGACCTCTTCGGTGCTCGCCATCGCCACGGTGCGTCTGGCCCGCCGCAAGGTGCTGGCACAGCAGCTCTACTGCATCGAGACGCTCGCTCGCGTCGACGTGCTGTGCCTGGACAAGACGGGCACCATCACGTCGGGCCGCATGGAGGTCGAGGGCACGTATCCGCTGCCGGTTGAGGGCGTGAGCCTAGGCGCCGGCCCGGACGAGGCGGCTGTTCCCGTCGATACCACGGTGCTCGATTTTGCGCTGGCTAACGTGGCACGTGCGACTTCGGCCGATGCCAACGAGACCTGCCAGGCGCTGCTCAACTATTACGCCGATCGCCCGGTCGAGGTGTCTGAGCCGCTGTCGGTCATTCCGTTCTCGTCGTCTAAAAAATGGAGTGGCGCTTCGTTTGCGCAGGGCTCCTATGTGATGGGCGCCGCGCAGTTTGTGCTTTCGGAGCGTGTGTTTTCGCAGGTCGAGAACCGTGTCGCCGAGCTTGCCGATACCTGCCGCGTGCTCGTGGTGGCGCGCGTGGAAGGCTTTACGCTCGATGGCGATATGGTGGGCGAGGCCGAGCCCGTGGGCTTTGTGACCATCCGCGACGAGATTCGTACCTCGGCGGCCGAGACCATCGGCTACTTTAACGAGCAGGGCGTGACCCTCAACGTGATCAGTGGCGACGACCCGCGTACGGTGTCGTCGATCGCGCGCGTGGTGGGCGTGCCGGGGGCGGACGCTTATGTGGACGCCACGACGCTCGATACGCCGGCCAAGCTCGATGCCGCAGTGGACCGCTACCATGTCTTTGGTCGTGTGACCCCGCAGCAGAAGCGCGAGCTCGTGCAGGCGCTCAAGCGCCGTGAGCACACCGTGGCCATGACGGGCGACGGCGTCAACGACGTGCTGGCGCTCAAGGAGGCCGACTGCTCCGTGGCCATGGCGGCCGGCTCCGATGCCGCGCGTAACGTGGCCGAGATCGTACTCGTCGACAACGACTTTGCCTCGATGCCCGCCGTGGTGGCCGAGGGCCGTCGCTCCATCAACAACCTGCAGCGTTCGGCCTCACTGTTCCTGACCAAGACGCTGTTCTCGATGGGCCTGGCGGCGCTGTGTATCGCGCTGCCGCCGTACCCCTTCGAGCCCATCCAGATGACGCTCATTAACTTCTTCTGCATCGGCGCGCCGGGCTTTGTGTTGGGCCTGGAGCCCAACAATGTTCGTGTGAAGGGTGCGTTTTTGAGCAACGTACTCAAGCGTGCACTGCCGGCGTCGATTGCGGTCATTTTGGCTGCGGCGCTCGATATCTTTGTGGCGCGCGTGTTTGGCTTTAGCCAGCTCACGCTGTCTACGATGTGCCTGCTTACGTCGTGCGCGGCGAGCGTCAGCCTAATCTGGCGCATCTCGCAGCCTCTCACGCCCTTACGTGTGGTGCTCTTTGTGTTTGTAGTCGCCGGCATCCTGGTGGGCGTTATCGGATTCCCGGAGCTGCTGTCTATTGCCAACCTGTCGATGGGCCAGATGGTTATCTTGGCTGTTATCGTGGTCTTTACCTGCTCGGTGTTCTTTAAGCTCGCCACGATGATGGATTCGCTCAAGCCGCGTCGTCGTCATGCCGCAACTGGTTTTGGCCGCGGTGTGCGCGTCCGCCTGGGTCGCGGTGGCGGCAAGGTGAGCTCGACGGGCTCGACGGCCGAGCGTTTTGCCAAGCGCGTCGCCGCCGACATGGCGCAGCGCCGCGAAGATCGCACCGCTCGCGAGGCCGAGGCCCGCGCACTCGAGGGCGTGGCCCAGGCCCAGCCCAAGAAAAAGAAGAATACCGGAGCCAGGCGCTCTCGCGTGACCAAGTCCGCCCAAGGCATCAAAGTCTCGATGCCAAGCAAAAAGAAGAAGTAACTACGCGCCCTGGCGATGTTGAATTGGTGCCTTGTTCCTGTGGGGCCGTGGCGATGTTATGCTCTAACCTCGATTGTTTGAATTGCTTCGAAAAGAGGATGCCGTGATCTGCCCGCATTGCCTTAAGACTATCGAGGACGGCGCCTCGTTCTGCCCCTACTGCAACGCCTATGTGGGTCCGGGCGATGGTCCCGAGCACACCGAGTTCGTGTTCTGTGAGGGCTGCGGTGCCCGTCTTTCTCCGCATGATCGCACGTGCCCCAAATGCGGACGCCCCGCTCCGGGCATCCTCTCCAAGGACGCGGCCGCATCCGATCTGGCTGCGGGCCGCACGGCGGGCTTTCCGCGCCTAACGCAAGAGCAGATCGATACCGAGGTGCCTCATGCGCCGGCCTCGGCTGCTGCGGTTCTTTCGGACGCCGCCGATCCCAACGAGACCTGCGTGCTGCCGGCTTTCGATAAGGATTTCGGTATCCCCAAGGTCGATATTCCCACGCCGGTTTCCCTGCATGACGATGCTCAAAAAACCAAGCGCAAGGTGCATCCCGACGAGGACGCCTATCACAAGCACAAGCGTCATATCCCCAAGCCGCTTATCGTCATCGCGGTCCTTGCCGTCGTTTGCGGCGGTGCCTATTGGTTCGTGACGACCGATCCCATGGGTGTCATGCCTGGCTTCTATGACCAGTTTGGCCAGGCCGCGCAGACGACCTTCCCCACGCGCCAAAAGGGCGAGGCGACTGAGGACGATACCAAGCAGGACGATTCTGCCGAGGTGGTCCAGGAAGAAACCGTGCTCACCGATGATCAGCTCTATACCAGACTCGACGGTCTGTATCAGACCATCGTGTCCTACGGTGATGAGGACCAGATCGGCGAGGTCATCGATTCCTTTAACAACGGCTATCTCCGAACGCCGCTGTCCACCCGCCAGGAGCTGTCGCAGAGTGCCTACGCCCTGCGCGACCAGATCAAAAAGACGCAAGATGAGCTTAACAACCTTAAGTATCAGGACGATACGGTCTATGCGGACGACATCGCCCACTTAAAGCAGCTTGCCGAGTGGATGTACGAGCGTGTCGACGTGATCTGTCAGAGCTGGGACATCTCGCTGGCCATTCCCGATGGTGAGTCGATGAGTTCCCACCAAAGCGATATCCTGGCGCCCATCGCGCAGGGCGGCAACAGCGCACTGAACCAGTACGACGCCAATGTGGGTTCCTGGAAGCCGCAGCAGCGTTCCTAAAATTAGTTCGCCATAGTCGGCATAACCTACGTGCGCAATTGATGTAAGCGCATGCTTATTGCTACAATTCGTACAAATATGCTTTAAACGCACGAGGAAGGAACCACATGTTTGGTTTTAAGAAAGAGCTCTACACGCCCGAGTATCAGCTTGCCGGCGACGAGTGCGCCGTTATCGAGACGTCGAAGGGTACCATCAAGGTCAAGTTTGACGGCGAGGGCGCTCCCATTCATGTCGCGAACTTCTGCGAGCTTTCCACGATGGGTTTCTATGATGGCCTTAAGTTCCATCGCTATGTGCCCGGCTTTGTCATTCAGGGCGGCGACCCCAATACCCGCGATATGTCCGGCGCCGACGTCGCTGCCGGTCTTGAGGGCCCCGACGGCATGCCCGGTACCGGTGGTCCCGGCTACTGCATCAAGGGCGAGTTTGCCACCAATCCGCGCAACAGCCATGTCGATGGTGCCCTTGCCATGGCGCGCTCCATGGACCCCGATTCCGCGGGTTCGCAGTTCTACTTCTGCCTGGGCGCCCAGCATAACCTCGATTCCGGTTACACCGTCTTTGGTACCACGGTCGAGGGTCTCGATGTGATTTCGCAGCTGCGTGCCGGCGACGAGATCGTCCATGTCGAGATCGTTCACGAGTAAAGGGGACTTCCTTGAATAGCCAGCTGATCCAACAGGGCCGCGCCGCTTACCGCGCGGGTGATTTTTCCGCTGCAGCCCAGATGCTTGGGGCGGCAAAAACTCCCGATGAGATTATGGGCGAGGCCGATCACCTTCGTGGCAACGCCTTGATGCACCTGGGCATGTATGCTGAGGCCGCCGAGGCTTATGCCGCCGCCCTCAACGACGGCACCTATGGCAAGCGCGGCGCGCTGCTCACCAACCGCGGCAAGGCGCTCGCCGCCGTGGGCGACTACACGACGGCCGCTCAGGCGTTCTCTGCTGCTACGCAGGATGCTTCCTATGCCACGCCGTTCAAGGCCTATCTGGGCCTGGGCAATGCGCTGTTCCAGTCGGGCGACTATGCCAACGCGGGTACTGCCTTCCGTCAGGCCGCCATCGACGGCGCCAATCCGGCCCCTGCCGCCGCACTCGGCGAGCTCGGTCGTTGCTTCATTAAGCTCGGTCGTCCGGCGGATGCCGTGGAGACCTACCGTACGGCTATCGACTTTGCCGGTCCCCGTGACGACACGCGCGCGCTCAACGCCGGCATGGGTCAGGCACTTTCTGCCGCCGGCCGTCCCTCCGACGCACTCGACGCCTTTAACGCCGCTACTGCCGATGGCATCTACCAGCTCACCTCTGAGCAGGCCGATGAGCTTGCCCGCGTGCACGATTCGCTTGCCGCGCTGTCTGCCCAGACGGCTATGGCCACGGCTCCGGCGCCCGCGATGGACGCTCCCGCCGTCGATCCGCTCGATCCTACGGGCGCGACCGGTCAGTTTATGCCCGATCCCTCGGACACCGGCTTCTTTACACTGTCCGAGTCCGAGATGGTCCAGCAGGACCGTCAGGATCGTAAGCAGGCCAAGGTCCGTCGTCGCCATCGCCACACGGGTCTCAAAGTCTTCATCGTGCTGGTTCTGCTCATTTTGATTGCTGCGGGCGGTCTGGGCTTTGCCTACACGCGCGGCTTTGGCTTCCCGTCTCAGGAGTCTATCGTTACCGATCTGTTCCAGGCTGCCGGCGACGGTGACACCGCAAAGGCCGAGTCTTGCCTGGCCTCGAGCCTGTCCGAGGACGCCAAGTCGATGATCATCTCCTCGATTCCGCAGGGTGCCACCGTGTCCGTCGAGGGCATGGATCAGTCCATGACCGAGACGACCGCCAAGGTGAAGGCATCGCTGTCCAAGGGCGGCGAGCAGGAGTACACCGTCAAATTCGTGCGCTCCGACAACCATATCGGCTGGGCCGTTTCCTCGCTTGATATGGATTTCTCGGCTGCTGACAACCAGTAGTGACCTTATGGGATTTAGCTTTGCCCGGCGCTTCACCGCAAGTGAGGTGCCGGGCTTGCGCTAGTATCATGAACTAGTAGTTTTCCAGCAATCATCCAACACATCAGGAGTTGCGTTGTTTTCTTTGATGGATATGTTCTTCGGTAGCTATGCGGGCGATCTTGCCATCGACCTCGGCACCGCAAATACGCTTGTCTCCGTGCGCGGCAAGGGCATCGTCATTCGCGAGCCCTCTGTTGTCGCCATCGACAAGAACGACGAGCGCATCCTGGCGGTCGGCATCGAGGCAAAGCGCATGCTCGGCCGTACGCCCGGCAACATTGTGGCCGTTCGTCCCCTGAAGGACGGCGTCATCGCCGACTTCGATGTTACCGAGGCTATGCTTCGCTACTTTATCGACAAGGCTTCCGAGAAGCGCTATCCGTGGACCCCGCGTCCGCGCGTTGTCGTCTGCGTTCCCTCCGGCGTCACGTCGGTCGAGAAGCGTGCTGTCTTTGAGGCCACGATCCAGGCTGGCGCTCGCCAGGCCTACCTGATCGAGGAGCCCATGGCTGCCGCTATCGGCGCCGATCTGCCCGTCGAGGAACCCACCGGCTCCATGGTCATCGACATCGGTGGCGGTACCACCGAGGTTGCCGTTATCGCTATGGGTGGCATCGTCGTCTCGCAGTCCATCCGTATTGCCGGCGACGAGTTCGATCAGGCCATCCTCACGCACGTTCGTGATGCCTACAACTTGGCCATCGGCGAGCGTACGGCAGAGGACATCAAGATCAAGGTCGGCTCCGCCGTGCCGCTCAAGGACGAGCTCGACGTCGAGGTCAACGGCCGCGACGTGATCACCGGTCTGCCCAAGACCGTGCGCATCGAGAGCGAGGAGATTCGTCGCGCGCTCAACAAGCCGCTCGACGAGATGGCCAAGGCCGTCAAGGACGCACTCGACGCTACGCCTCCCGATCTTGCCTCGGACCTTATGTACTACGGTATTTTGCTGACTGGTGGCGGCGCGCTGCTGCGCGGTCTCGACGTGCGCCTGCGCGATGAGACCGGTGTTTCGGTCAACGTCAGCCCCACGGCGCTCGATAACGTCGTTAACGGCTGTGCCCGCGTGCTCGAGGCCAATGCGTTTGATGGCGGCTTCGTCCAGACCAATGCTTAATTTCCAAAAGGTGGATTCCATTTGGCACGATCTTCGGGTTTCTCCACAAATCTGAATACCAAGCGACAATCAACGGGTATGCGCCCGTTGATTGTTTTCAGCCTGATTTCGGTGTTGCTGCTCACGTTTTACATCCGCGAGGGCGAGGCAGGACCGATTCATGCCGTGCGTTCGGGCGTGACGACGATTACCTCGCCGGTGCGCTTTGTGGGCTCGGCTGTGGCGGCCCCCTTCAATGCGATCGGCAACGTGTTCTCTAACCTTACGGCGTCGCAGGACACGCTTGACGAGCTTAAGAAGCAAAACGAGGAGCTGACCTCTAAGGTTGCTGAGCTCTCCGAGGCTCAAAAGACCGCCGAGCGTCTGGAGGGGCTGGTCGGCCTGCAGTCGACCTACAACCTCAAATCGACCGCTGCTCGTATCGTTGGTGCCTCGGGCGATGCCTGGACCTCGACCGTAACCATCGACAAGGGCTCTGCCGACGGCCTTACCATCAACATGCCCGTGACGAGTTCTGCCGGTGTTATCGGTCAGATTATCGAGGTATCGGCCAAGACCTCTACCGTGCGCCTTATTGGCGACGAGAACTCGGGTGTGTCCGCCATGGTACAGGACACGCGCGCCCAGGGCATGCTGCAGGGTCAGGCTGACGGCACGCTGCGTCTTGAGTACGTGAGCGTCGACTCCGATGTTAAGGTTGGCGACATCATCGTGACCTCGGGCATTGGCGGTGTATTCCCCAAGGGTCTACCGCTCGGCACCGTCTCGTCGGTTGAGAAGTCGGCAAACGACGTGTACTACACCATTGTGGTGCGCGCTCAGACCACGGCCGAGAACAACGAGGAAGTGCTGGTCATCACCTCGCTGACCGACGAACAGTCGGCTTCGGATGAGGACGTGAGCACCGCTAATAGCACGCCGCAGGGAACGTCGCGCGACGCTGCGACCAAGACGAAGGACGAGAGTTCGGATGACAGTTCCGACGCGTCCGAGACGACCGATTCCGGCTCGAGCGAATAGGGGGCATGTCCATGGATCTACACGAGCAGGGGATGAGCTCCCGTACGTTTGTAATCGCCGCCATCGTGTGCGTGCTGCTGCAGGCAGGCCTGGCACCGCAGATCTCCATTGCGGGCGGTCGCGTCAACTTCATGATTATCCTGGTGTGCCTAAGCGTGTTCTCGGGCGACCCGACCCGTGCCGTCGTGTGCGGTTTTTGCAGCGGCTTGTTCTATGACCTGTCCGCTGCCGTGCCGGTGGGCGTTATGTCGCTCCTGCTGACCGTGGGTTCTTTTGCCCTGGTGCACAGCGCCGTCGGTCAGACGGGCGGTACCCCGAGTGCGCGCGGCGTCACTGTGGGCGCCTTCGCGCTCGTCATTAATGTGATCTACAGCATCGTCTTGCTGTTTATGGGTTTGGAGACGAGCTTTGTCGTGGCGATCTTCGGCCATGCGCTGCCGTCCTCGATCCTGACGGGTCTGGTTGCCATTCCGTTTTTGATGTCCGGCGTCGTGCCGCAGTCCGGCTATGGATTCTCCGCACGTGGCGGACGCCAGACGGGTATGCGCTTTAAGCCCAAGACCCGTAAGCTCAAATAGGGGAGGCCCGTAGATGTCTTCCCAGATGACGGTTATTATCGCCGGTATCGTGCTGGTTGTGGCCATCGTGGTCGCGTTGGTCATCATGCGTCGTGGCGATTCCCGTTTTACCTACGATACGCAGCATGGAACGGCCCCGCGCGCCACCGAGGGCGAGGGCAATACCGCGGCGACCGCCTTTAAGGGCCGCTTTTCCATCCTCACCACGGGTGTGGGCGCGATGTTTGCGGCACTTGCCGTCAAGCTGTGGGGCATGCAGATGGTCTCGTCGGACTATTACGAGAAGCAGGCCAATAGTAATCAGACTCGCACCGTTACCACACCCGCTGTGCGCGGCCGCATCCTCGACCGCAATGGCGTGGCGCTTGTCCAGAACCGTCCCTCACTTGCTGTCGTGGCCTACCGCGACCTTGCCGAGGATGAGGTTCTGGTTCGCCATCTTGCCAACGTGCTTGGAATGCCTTATGTGGCGGTCCTTCGCAATATTCAGGACAATACAGAGGGCGCTCAGAGCCTGCATACCATCGCGACGGACGTCCGTCGCTCCACGGTTGCCTATATCAAGGAACACGCCGGCGAGTTCCCGGGCGTCAAGATTGCCGAGCGTACCGAACGCCAGTATCCATACGGCGAGACGGCATGCCATATCTTGGGCTATACCGGCACCATTACCTCCGAGCAGCTCGAGGCCCAGAATAAGAAAACCTCTGGCGATGATGATGCTTCTGCTGGCAAGATTACGTACCAGTCGGGCGATATCGTGGGCCAGGCGGGCGTTGAGAGCTACTACGAAAACCTGCTGCAGGGTATTCGTGGCGAGCAGACCGTCAAGGTCGATGCCTCGGGCAATGTGACCGGTCAGGCCGGCGCCGTGCCCGCGAAGGCCGGCTCCGACATTAAGCTCACGCTCGACCTTAAGATCCAACAGGCCTGTGAGACGGCACTGGCGAGCGCTATCGAGCTTGCCAAGACCACTGGCTACAGCAATGCCGGCAACGGCGCTGTGGTGTGTCTCGATCCCAACAATGGCGAGATCCTGGGCATGGCGAGCCAGCCCAAGTTCGATCCGTCCGTCTTTATCGGCGGCGTCTCAAATGACGTGTGGACCGAGCTCAATGATGACAAGGGTTCGCACCCGCTGCTCAACCGCGCCATTAGCGGACAGTACATGTCGGCCTCGACCATCAAGCCGCTCTCGGCGCTGGCCGGTCTTGAGTTTGGAACCTACACGTCGGGGCAGACGACCAACTGCACGGGTTATTGGACGGGTCTGGGCAAGTCGTGGGGCAAGTACTGCTGGCTGCATTCCGGCCACGGCACCATGACGCTGCAGTCGGGAATCGCCAACTCGTGCGACCCTGTCTTCTATGACATGGGCAAGGCGTTCTTTTATGACGAGCAACATCCCGAGGGTCTGCAGGAGGTCTTTCGTCGCTGGGGTCTAGGCAAGACCTGCGGTATCGATCTGCCGAGTGAGGGCGCGGGCCGTATTCCCGATGCCGAGTGGAAAGAGTCGTACTTCACCGACGCATCTGCCGAGGACCGCAAGTGGAATGCCGGCGATATGACCAACATTGCCATTGGTCAGGGCGACATCCTGGTGACGCCCCTGCAGATGGCGTGTGCCTATATGGGTCTTGCCAACGGCGGCAAACAGTACGTGCCTCACGTGTTTTTGTCTGCCGTGTCGCGCGATGGCGACGGCGATGCCTATAAGTACAACGGCAAGGGCAAAAAGAAGCGCCTGGAGGCCAAGATCAACAGCGATTCGGATTTGGCTCTTGTTCGCAACGGCATGCACGACGTGATTTACACGGCATCGACGTCCCTGGCGGCTCACTTTGGCACCCTGACGCCGCAGGTATACGGCAAGTCGGGCACGGGCGAGAAAAGTGGCGAGGATGAATACGCGTGGTTCTGCGCCTATGCACCGGCCGATGACCCCAAGTATGTCATCGCTACCGTCCTGGAGCAGGGCGGCGGTGGCTCAGATACCGCGATGCATGTCGTGCGCGACGTGCTCGGCGTGATTTATGACGAGCCCGATACCTCTTCGGCCTCGGGCGATTCTTCGGTTCGATAGGAGGTTGCGATGGATTTTTCTCCGGCGGATCTGTTCCGTTCAACCAAGACCGGCTCTCGCAGCAGCCTGGACCGTGTCAACAAGCAACTTTCGGCCTCGCGCGGCACGTTTCGCCAAAAGGTGCATATCGGTGTGCTCGTGGCTACTGTGGCCCTCGTCGCCTACGGTGCCATCATTATCTGGTCGGCTTCGCAGTTTAAGGCCGACGCTTCGTTCTCACGCCATCTGCTGGGAATTGGAATCGGTACGGTGCTGGCGGTGCTGGTCTGGCGTACCGACCTGCGCGGTATTTCCAATTTCTCGACGGCGTTGCTCGTCATCGACCTGATCGTGATCCTCTCGCCCAAGATTCCAGGTCTGTCCTATACGGGCGGTCTGGGCATGACGGGCTGGATCAAGATTCCCGGTATCGGCTTGACATTCCAGCCGGTTGAGCTTGCCAAGCTCATCACCATCTTCTTTATTGCTACGCTTGGCTCGCAGTATAACGGTCGCATCGATACCGTTCGCGACTACGTCAAGCTCTGCGGCATGCTGTCCATTCCGTTTTTGGCCGTCGTTGCCATGGGCGACCTGGGCTCGGGCCTGGTCGTGCTTGTTTCGGGCGCCATCGTCATTTGTATGAGCGGTGCACGCCGCGAATGGGTGCTGTCGACCCTGGCCCTGCTCGTGGGCCTGGTGGCCCTCGTTCTGGCGCTTGATTCGGTCTTTGATTCGTTGCTCGGCCACGATGTGCTCATCAAGCAGTACCAGATGAACCGTCTGACGGTCTTTATCGACCCCGATAATGCCGATTCGGACGATGCCTACAACCTGCAGCAGTCGCTTATCGCCGTTGGCTCGGGCGGCTTCTTTGGTAAGGGTTTGGGCCATGCGACGCAGTCGGCCGGCGGCTTTCTGCCTGAGTTCCACACCGACTTCGTCTTCGCCTTCCTGTCCGAGACCTTTGGCTTTTGCGGTTCCTTTTTGCTCCTGTGCCTCTACGTGCTGTTGATCTTTTCGACGATTCGCGTCGCCTTTAAGTGCGAGTCCCTGTTTTTGCGTCTTTCGTGTGTTGGCATCGTTGGCATGTGGGCGTTCCAGACCTTCGAAAACATCGGCATGTGCATCGGCATGATGCCGATTACCGGTATTCCGCTACCGTTTATTAGCTTCGGTTCGTCTTCGATGATGATTCAGCTGCTGACGGTGGGTATCGTACAATCCATATGGCGGCATCGTTCGGGCGCCGCGTAACCGCTGGAGGGGTTTGCTATGAAAATTCCCGTAGATAAGCTGACCCGCGCTTTTAAGATGGGCGCGTCCGTTAAGAAGGATTCCGATACGCCGGTGCGCGTCTCGGTCTATCTGGATTCGTCTGCCTCGCGCTTTCTGGCCGAGACGGTGCGTGATGCCTTTGTGCCGCAGACGACCTCGGGCATTGTGCGCGTCGAGCGTCTGGGGGAGGAGCGAATTGCTCCAAAGACCGATACCGATGTGGTGCTGGTGCTCTCGTGTGGTTCCGACCGCTTGGAGAGTGCCGTGCAGGAGCTCGTGATCGCCGGCGCGCCCGTGTGCGTGCTTGCCGAGTCTGCTGTGGAGGTGCCGTTTATCGAGGAGTCCACGCCCATGCTTGGCGTGGTAGCGGCAACCGATAAGACGTATCTGCTCGAGACGCTTGCTCGCTGGATTCTCGATCGCACCGACAAGGAAACGGCTTTTGCGGCGAACTTTGCCTTCATGCGCATCGCGGCCGCCAATCGTATCATCACCTCGTGCGCGCTCACCAATATGGCGACCGGTGCACTGGTGTTTTTGCCGGGCGCCGATTATCCCGTTATGGCGCTGGCGCAGGTGGGCATGCTCTTTGAGCTCGCTGCCGTCTTTGGACGCGGCATTAAGCCCGAGCGCGGCTACGAGGTCGCGGGCGTGCTTGCCGGCGGTCTTGTGATCCGCGCGGTCACCCGCGCGCTCGTCAAGCAGACGCCGCATATTGGGTTTGCCGTCAAGGCGCTCACTGCTGCCGCGGGCACCTATGGCATGGGCCGTGCGCTCGTTTCGCTCTACGAGCGCGATGTCGACTACAGCCGTGCCAACGAGGTGGTCACTGCCACGTTCTCCCGCGTTCGCGATCTGGTGACCACGGTCGCGGGCGCTACCCGTCCTATGGCGTCCTATCAGGACGCATCAGATCTCGCTGCTTAGGGGTTTTCCGTTGCGCGTTGCATACCAAGATTGTTTTCATTTAATTGAGCCGTTGCTCGCCAAGGTCGAGAAGCCGAGTCGCTATATCGATCACGAGTGGGGCACGCTTTCCAAAGCCGATGCCGACTACCGTTGCTGCCTGATCTACCCGGATGTGTACGAGGTTGGTCTGCCCAACCAGGGCATCGCCATCCTCTACAACATCCTTAACCAGGCCGAGGGCATCTCCTGTGAGCGTGGCTATGTGCCGTGGCCCGATATGGGTGACGCCATGCGCGAGGCGGGTATTCCGCTGCTGTCGCTCGAGGGTGCAGCGCCGGTCGCTTCGTTTGATATCGTCGGTCTGCATGTGCCGCACGAGATGGCGGTGACGAACTTCCTCGAGGCACTCGACCTCGCTGGCATTCCGCTGTTAGCGGCCGACCGAGGCGAAGACGACCCCATCATCATCGCCGGCGGCCCCTCGGTGTACAACCCCGAGCCGTACGCGGCTTTCTTCGATGCCATCCTCATCGGCGAGGGCGAGGAATCGCTGCTCGAGACCTGTCAGCTGCATCGCCGCCTGCGTGACGAAGGGGTCCCGCGCGCGCAGATTGTTGAGCAGCTTGCATCCATTGCCGGCAACTACGTGCCGTCGCTCTATGAGGTTCGTCACGACGAGCCCTGCTCGCCGCATGGCTACACCGTGCCGCGTGAGGGCAAGGATGCGCCGACCGTGGTCTACAAGCGTGTCGTCGAGGATTTCGGCGCCACGAATCCGCTGTCGCAGTCGTGCGTACCCTATGCGCAGCTGGTCCACGACCGCCTGTCTATCGAGATTCTGCGCGGCTGCGCCCGCGGCTGTCGTTTTTGCCAGGCCGGCATGACGTATCGCCCGGTGCGCGAGCGCTCGGCCGACCAGATCGTCTCGTCGGTGATTCAGGGTCTGGAAAAGACCGGCTATGACGAGGTGTCGCTGACCTCGCTCTCCACGACCGACCACTCCTGCATTCGCGACGTGCTCGGCAGGCTCAACCGTCGCCTGGAGGATACGGGTATTCGCGTGTCTATTCCGTCGCAGCGCCTGGATTCGTTTGGCGTGGATATGGCCGAGTCGGTCGCCGGCGAAAAGAAGGGCGGCCTGACGTTCGCGCCCGAGGCCGGCAGCCAGCGCATGCGCGACATCATTAACAAGAACGTGACCGAGGAGGACCTGGACCGTGCGGCCAAGGCGGCCTTCGAGGCCGGCTGGAACCGCATGAAGCTCTACTTTATGATGGGCCTTCCCGGCGAGCGCGACGAGGACATCGTGGCCATCGCCAATCTGGCCGATCACGTGCTGGAGCTCGGTCGTTCCGTGGTACCCAAGGCTCGTCGCGGCTCGATCTCGGTGTCCATTTCGGTTTCGGTCTTTATCCCCAAGGCTGCCACGCCGTTCCAGTGGTGCCCGCAGCTCGACTACGACGACGTCAAGCGTCGCCAGAAGCTGCTTGTCACGAGCGTTCGCAACCGTGCCGTCCGCGTGCATTACCACGATGCCGAGACCTCGCTCATCGAGGCCGCGCTGTCCCGCGCCGGTCGTGACATGACGCCCGTCATCATCGATGCTTGGCGCTCGGGCTCTCGCTTTGACGCCTGGGTAGAGCATTTCTCGCTCGATAACTGGAAGGAGGCTGCTGCCAAAAACGGCATCGACCTCAATGAGCTCGTGCACCTGCCCTACGAGTTGGACTGGCGCCTGCCGTGGGAGCACGTGAGCCCCGGCTGCACGCGCGGCTTCCTCGAGCGCGAGTACCGTCGCTCGCTCGAGGGCGTCACGACTCCCGACTGCACCCGCACGTCGTGCACCGGCTGCGGGATCTGCCCCACGCTCCACGCCAAGAATGTATTGATGGGTGATCGCGCATGAGTGAGCGCCTGACCGACAACCCCTCGCTCTTTAGACTTCGTGTTCGCTATGGCAAGCGCGATCGCCTTAAGTACCTGGGCCATCTCGAAGTAATCCATACCATTGAGCGCATCGTGCGCCGTGCGGGACTTCCCTATGCCGTCACTCAGGGCTTCTCTCCGCACATGCGCGTGGGCTTCTCTTCGGCGCTACCGGTGGGTACGTCGTCGACCTGCGAGTGGTATGACCTGTTTATGACCGAGTTCGTGGCGCTCGACGAGGCGTTTGGGCGCCTGGCTGCGGCGTCTCCGGCCGATCTGGCGCCCATTGAGGCGGCGTACATCGACGTGCGCACGCCGGCGTTGACGGCGCAGCTCACGCGCCTGTCGTATCGCATCGACCTGCACTTAGATCCCGAGGCGCCCGTAAGCGCCGAGGAGGTGCGTCGTGCGATCGACACGCTGCGCGCGGACCATGGCATCGACTACGCGCGCGGAAAAAAGAGCAAGCGATTGGATTTGGATCACACGCTCGTGGGCTATGAGCTCACGGCGGGGGAGCGCCCGGACCATTTGGTGCTCATGCTCGACACCCATGCCGACAACGAGGGCTCCATGCGTCCGGAAATTTTGCTTTCCGCTGCTGATGTTTTGTTGCAGGGCTTGACCCCGGGCGTGGATGCACCTATTGTTTCCACCGGTATGCAAGACCTCGTGACCATCTGCTCCTACGATGTCGAGCGTCAGAATCAAGCATGCGAGGACGACGAGGGCCGACTCGTCAGCCCCATACCTGTGCGAACTTGTGGATTTGCTCCACATACTCGTTGACGGGGGTATTTTCGCCTGCTACTATATTCGGCTGTTGCACTAACTGATGCATGAAGGGCAAGTAAACATGTACGCAATCGTTAACACGGGCGGCAAGCAGTACAAGGTCGCCACCGACGATGTCATCACCGTCGAGAAGATCGAGGGCAATGAGGGCGACAAGGTCACCCTGCCGGTTATCTTCCTCAACGATGGTAAGAAGATCGTCACTGATCCCGACAAGCTGGCCAAGGCCAAGGTTACCGCTCAGATCGTTGAGCAGTTCAAGGGCGAGAAGCAGCTGGTCTTCAAGTTCCACAAGCGTAAGCGTTATCGTCGTCTGAAGGGTCACCGTCAGCAGCTCACCAAGCTGAAGATCGTGAAGGTCCAGGCTACGTCCCGCGCCAAGAAGGCTGTCAAGGCAGAGGCCGAGGCTGTTGCCGAGGCTCCCGTCGCCGAGTAGATTACACTCGTAATGAAAGAGTAGGTATACACAATGGCACACAAAAAAGGACTCGGTTCCTCCCGTAATGGCCGTGACTCCCGCGGTCAGCGCCTTGGCACGAAGCGCTATGCCGGCCAGACGGTAACCACGGGCACGATTCTCGTCCGTCAGCACGGCACGCACATCCACCCGGGTGAGAACGTTGGCCGTGGCAAGGACGACACGCTGTTCGCGCTGGTCGACGGTACCGTTGAGTTCCACAAGGGTATCAAGCACAGGGTCAGCGTACGCCCGCTCGCGAACGCGTAATTCACCCTTCATAGAGCACATATGTGGGAGGCACTTGAGTTTTAGGATTCAAGGGTCTCCCTCTTTTTTGTAGGAGGCGATTCTGTTGTCACAGTTCACCGATATCAGCCGCATTAACGTTTGCGGCGGCGACGGCGGAGCCGGATGCATGTCGTTTAGGCGCGAGGCATTTGTCCCCAAGGGCGGCCCCGATGGCGGCGACGGCGGTCGTGGCGGCAATGTCGTCATCCAGGCCGATGCTCAGCTGTCTTCGCTGATCGATTACCGCTTTAAGCATCACTTCCGCGCCGAGCGTGGCACGCACGGGCAGGGTGCCCGTCGTAACGGTAAGAGCGGCGAGGACCTGATTCTCAAGGTCCCTATGGGTACCGTGGTGCGCGAGCTCGACCCCGAGACACAGACCCCGATGTTTGAGATTGCCGACCTTGTGCACGACGGCGAGCGCGTCGTCGTGGCGCCCGGCGGTGCCGGCGGTCTGGGCAACACGCACTTTGTGACGTCGGTGCGCCGCGCTCCGGCCTTTGCCCAGCTAGGCGAGCCGGCCGAGGAGCACTGGATCGAGCTCGAGATGAAACTTATGGCCGATGCCGCGCTCGTGGGCTTTCCCTCGGTGGGTAAGTCATCGCTCATTGCGCGCATGAGTGCCGCCCGCCCCAAGATTGCCGACTACCCGTTTACCACGCTCGTGCCGAACCTCGGCATGGTGCGTGCCGGCGAATATTCTTACGTCGTTGCCGACGTCCCCGGTCTTATCGAGGGCGCGAGCGAGGGCAAGGGCCTGGGTCATCAGTTCCTGCGCCACATTGAGCGTACGGCCCTGATCATGCACGTCGTCGACATGACGGGTGGTTTTGAGGATCGCGATCCGGTCGAGGATTATCGAATCATCAACCGCGAGCTCGAGCAGTATGGTGCCGAGCTTTCGGAGCGTCCGCAGATCGTCGTCGCCAACAAGTGCGATGCGCCGGGTACGGCCGACAAGATTGCCGACCTTAAGCGCGCAGCGCTCGACGATGGACATATGTTCTTTGCCGTGTCTGCCGTGACGGGCGCCGGTCTCAATACGTTGATGCTTGCCGTAGGTGAGCAGGTGGCCAAGCTCCGCGCCGAGCTGGCGGTCTCCGATGAACCGGTCGACCTGCGCGACGATGAGTGGGAGCGCCGCCGCCTGCAGCGTGAGAAGCGTTTCCGCATTGTCCAGGAAGAGCCCGGTGCCTTCCGCGTGGTCGGTCGTGCCATCGAGCGCATGGTCATCCAGACCGACTGGGAAAACGAGGAAGCCGTCATTTACCTGCAGCATAAGTTTGCGCGTATGGGTGTTGACGACGCGCTCGAGAAGGCCGGTTGCCGTGCGGGCGACGAGGTCCGCATTTGCCAGCGCGCCTTTGACTTTGAGGGCGCTGAGGACTTCTCGGAGTACGAGGAGCTCGAGGATGCTGGCGAGGACGTTGCCGTTGAAGTCATTGACGTGGCCGATGCTGCGGATGAAGGCGTCGAGGTTGTCGATGCGGCGGATGCCGCGGGCGATGCCGAGACCTCGGAGGGCGAGTAAGCCATGTCGCTGCGCGGTGGAATCGGTCTGCCCGAGCTTCCTCTAGAGGACGGGCAGGAGTTTAGGCTCGGCATTATGGGTGGCACCTTTGATCCCATCCATTACGGGCATCTGGTGACTGCCGAGCAGGCGCGCGAGTCGCTCGACTTGGACGCTGTGCTCTTTATGCCGGCAGGGTCTCCCGCCTTTAAGCTTGACAAGCCGGTGACGCCTGCCGAGGACCGTTATGCTATGACGGTCCTCGCCACCGCCGCGAACCCGGCCTTTTTGGCGAGCCGGTTCGAGATCGACCGCCCGGGCGTAACCTATACGGCCGATACGCTTCATGCCCTTCGCGACTTTTACCCGCCGCAGGTAAAGCTCTACTTTATTACGGGCGCCGACGCGATTATCGATATCGTGACCTGGCATGATGCCGAACGAATCGCTGAGCTTGCTACCTTTATTGCGGCGACGCGACCGGGCTTTGATATCGATACGGCGCGTGCCCGAATCAAAGAGTCGGGGCTGCCGTTCGACGTGCGCTATATTCAGATTCCGGCGCTGGCGATCAGCTCGACGAACATTCGTAAGCGAGTTGCCCGCGGCATGAGCGTGCGCTATCTTACGAGCGAGTCCGTGCTCGGCTACATTCGCAAACGCAGACTATATGCCGATTTGAGCCAAGAAGATTTTGAGTGATGGGGGGTCTACGTTGTCGGTAGAGGATCAGTTTGAGGGCGATGAGCGCGCGCTGCTCAAGCGCATTCAAGAGCTGCTCGATGTTCGCATGAAGGATAAGCGCAAGCGCTATGTGCATTCGCTGGGTGTTGCCGAGACCGCACTTCATCTGGCCGAGGTCTACGGCGTTGACCGCTTTGATGCCGCTGCCGCCGGCCTGATCCATGACTGGGACAAAGTGCTCTCCGACGACGAGCTCGTGGCCCGCGCGCTTCACTATGGCATCAAGGTTGCCGGTTCTCCTTCTGCCGCGACGCCGCTTTTGCATGGCCCTGTTGCCGCCTATGAGCTTCCGCAGCTTTTTCCCGAGCTGTCGCCGGCCGTTTTCCAGGCTGTCGACCGTCACACCGTGGGTGCCTGCGACATGACGCCGCTCGATATGGTGGTCTTTGTGGCCGATGCCATCGAGCCCAACCGCCACGGCGACTATGCGCATGCGCTGCGCAAGATGGTGGGGGAGTCGACGCTCGATGAGTTGTTCTTCTCCTGTTTTGCGCAGGGTCTGGTCTATGTGATCCAGTCCGGGCGCTATCTTTATCCCACGGCTATTACGATTTACAACCATTACGCCCAGCTGCGCTAGCTCGGGCTGTCTAGAAAGAGGTATTCCATGGCCGACGAGACCATGACCGACGAGCAGATTCTTGAAGGCGTGGAGCACAAGAGCTTCGCCGCCACGTCCGACCGCACTGCCGCCTCGCTGTCCGCGAGCGGTGTCGCCGCCGAGGATGTCGCCCGCGCCGCCGCGCAGGCCGCCTACGACAAGAAGGGCGAGGACGTTCAGGTGCTCGACCTGACCGAGCTTTCCGATGTGTGCGACTACTTTGTGCTTGCCACCGGTGCCAACAACCGCCAGGTCGATTCAATTGTCGACGAGATCGAGGAGAAGGTCGCCGAGGCTTGCGGCGAGCATCCGTTCTCCATCGAGGGCCGCGAGCAGAAGACTTGGATGCTCATGGACTACGGTTCGGTTGTCGTCCACGTCTTCACTCCCGAAGCCCGCGACTTCTACCGCCTCGAGAAACTCTGGGGAGACGCCCCCCAGCTCCCCCTCAATCTCCTCTAGTAGCTCATTTGAGACGGGGTTTAGCTACCCTCACGCATATCGCCGGGCAGTTGCGGTTTTCCGCAGCTACCCGGCTTTCTTTTTGCCCAAAGTAGCTAATTTGGGACGGGGCTTTTTTAGCTACTACCTACCGTTCGCCGATAGAAGCGAGTTGCGGTTCATTGCGTGATATTTAGCTTTCCGACTCGGGTAACGTATTTGTTATCTGTAGAGGAGGAGATGCGTATGACTCGGACCGCGCGGGAAATCTCTGTTTACGGCTATTACCATGTCGTCCAAAAGGGCTGTGGTGGTCAGCTGATATTTGAGGATGCTGACGATCGACTCTATCTGATTCGACTGATAGCTTCGAAATGCCAGAAGTTCAAAGTGGATGTTATCGCATGGTGCCTTATGGATAATCACATTCACTTGTTGCTAGATGACGGGCATGCTCACCTGAGCGATTGTATGCATTCGATTACGACGGCGTATGCCATGTATTTCAATTCTAAGACAGGCAGGAGAGGTCCTGTTTTCCAGGATCGATTTAAGAGTGTGCCGATTCTCGATGATGATCAGCTGCTCAACTGCGTTCGTTACATTCACGATAACCCTGCGAAAGCCAGAATTGGCACTGCTTCGCTCTATCGCTGGAGCAGCTTTAGCGAGTATATGGGCTATCCGGGAATTTGTAAGACTGATTGCGTGCTCGGGTTGCTCGGGAATTCCCAGAGATTTTTTGCATTTAGCACCTCGGGCGAGCCCAATGGCTATTGCTTCCGTTATGGCGCTCATGTGAGTGATACTGACGCGCTTGAGTTTGCGCAGGCGTTGCTCAAACCATACGAGCCTCACTATCTCAACGCTCTGCCCAAGGGCGTGCGTGATGACTGTATCCGTAAACTCAAAAGCGAGGGCTTTTCGATCAAGCAGATCGTGCGCCTCACGGGTATCGGCCATTGCACGATTCAAAAAGTTAAAGTTGAAAAGTAGCTCATTTTAGGCGGGATAATTTTGCTGCGGCCGCCAAACCGGACATCCGGGGTAGTCAATTTGGGACGGGGCTTTTTTAGCTACCCTTTGGCTGACGGTGAATGAATTAGGCCGAATGAATCTCAACCGATATATAGGGGTAGCTAAAATAGCCCCGTCCCAAATTGACTACCAATGCCGTGTCGGACGGAAGGCAGCAACCCCCGTCCAAAAAAGACTAGTTATTGAAGCGGGATTGGCGGCCGAAGGATAGGGCGGTGTCGCCGAATTTGTCTCGGACGGCGTCGATGGCGACGGAGAGGTCGCGGCGGTCGCTGGATTGGGCTCCGCGGTCATCGATCTCGCAGAACAGGTCGGTCTGGATGCCGCCTTGGTGGTCGAAGTCGCTCATGCCGATGCCCGCTAAGCGAACATGCATGCCTTCCTGCCAGATGTTGTCGAGCAGTTCGAGTGCAACCGCCACGAAGATGTTCTCATCGTCGGTCGGATGAGGCAGCCGGCGCTGTGCCGTACGCCCGCTGCCATACGAATACTTAAGCTTGAGCGTTACCGTGGCACCCGTCAGCCCCTGACGGCGCAGGCGGCGTCCCACTGACTCTCCCAACAGCGCAATTGCCGCCTCAATATCCCCACGCTCAGTCAGATCTTTAGCAAAGGTGCGTTCATTGCTGACCGACTTGACCTCTCGCTCTTCATCGAGACTCGTGACTTCGGAGATTTCGAGTCCCAGCGCACGCTGGCGCATGCGTTCGCCGTTGACGCCAAAAATAGAGGCCAGTGTGGACTCAGGCGCGCGCGAAAGCTCGCCGAGGGTGTAGATGCGCATGCGGCGCAGTCGCTCCTCGGCCGAGCGCCCTATGCCGCTCATGGCAGATACCGGCAGCGCGGCCAAAAAGCGCTGCTCGGTTCCGGGGCGCACGATGGTCAGCCCAAACGGCTTGTCCCGCTCGCTTGCGATCTTTGCGACCGTCTTGTTGCAGCCCACGCCAATGGAGCAGGTCACACCCAGCGCTGCCACGCGGTCGCTTATACGCTGCGCAACCAGTAGCGGGTCTTCGGGCGCAAAGCGACCCGGTGTGATATCGATAAAGGCCTCATCGATGGATACGCGCTCAACGCGCGGGGTCTCGTCGGCGAGAATCGCCATGACCTGCGCGCTCACCTCGCGGTAGCGATCAAAGTGCCCGTGCGTCCAAATGGCTTGCGGGCACAAGCGCCGCGCCTCGGCCGAGGCCATGGCAGAGTGCACGCCAAAGCGACGTGCCTCATACGAACACGTGGACACGACGCCACGCGAATCGGCGTCTCCGCCCACGATGAGCGGTTTTCCGCGCCATTCGGGATGGTCGAGCATCTCCACGCTCGCAAAAAACGCATCGAGGTCCATGAGGCCCACCGCCGGACCCGTCCAGGGAGGCGGCGTGACGCCCGTGGCATCCTCATAACCGTATGTATGTTCGCGTCTTTCCATGTCATGAGTATACCGCGCAGCTCATGTGGGGTGCGTGTATGTGCTTGCAAATCCCGAATTCTTGTCTAAGATATGGATTTGCCCTCGACTACACCGAAGAAGTTGGTCTCACGGACTTCACCTGCCCGCGTCGATGGCGTATTATGTTCAACTGTTTGTTTGTAGTTGCAGCCTAAAGCTGCTTGGTTGGAGGAGTTTCCTTTGGCAGTCAAGATTCGCCTTGCTCGTCACGGCGCTAAGAAGCGTCCGTACTACCGTGTCGTCGTCGCCGATTCCCGCGCCCCGCGTGACGGTCGTATCATCGAGGAGGTTGGCCGCTACAACCCGATGACCGCCCCCAAGACCATCAACCTCGACCTCGAGAAGATCGCCGACTGGCAGTCCAAGGGCGCTCAGCTCACCGACGCCGTCGCCGCTCTGGTCAAGGCCGCCAACGAGGGCGAGAAGACTGAGACCGTCGTCAAGAAGTCCAAGAAGCAGCTCGCCAAAGAGGCCGAGGCCGCTAAGGCTGCCGCTGAGGCCGCTGAGGGTGCCGAGGAGTAAATCGTGCCTGAGGTTGACGCTGCACAGCTCGAGGGTGAGGCAATGCTCTCAGATCGCATCGCCGATCTCGTCGAATATCTCGTTGTTCAGATCGTCGACGACCCGGATTCCGTGAGCCTTGAGGTCATCGATGGTGACGACGCCTCTACGATTGAGGTTTCGGTCGCCGAGGATGACGTCGCTAAGGTCATCGGCCGTCGTGGCCGTACCATCAAGGCCATTCGCACGCTCGCCCGTGCACTGGCCGCTCGCCTCGACACTGCTGTCGAGGTAGAGGTTCTGGGCTAGGACCTTGAGGTCCCAGTACAAAAACATCGCCCGTGTGGTCAAGCCGCACGGAAGGAAGGGGGAGGTCCTCGCGCAGCCGCTGCGGGGGCTTCCTTCTGTATTAGAGCCGGGTATGCGCGTCGCCCTGACGCCGCCGGCGCTCAAGCGCGACCGCTTTTGCACGGTCGTGTCCGTCACCGATACGGGCGATGGCGATCTGGTCTCGTTTGAGGGCATTGACGACTTGGCGGCCGCCGAGGGCATCACGGGATGCTACGTGCTGGCAAATCGTGACGACTTTGAGCTCGATTCGCTCGACGCTGCCTATACCGACCTGATGGGTCGCGAGGTGGTCGACGAGCGCTTCGGTTCGCTCGGTACGATCGTCGAGATCATGTCGACGCCCGCCAACGATGTTTGGGTTGTCGAGGGTGATCGGTACGGCGAGGTGCTGATTCCCGTGATCGAGCAGGTCGTGCTCGATCTTCCCGACACAGGAACAATTTCCGTCCACGTTATGGACGGCCTGATCGATATGGACAAGTAGGGAGGACAACATGCTGATCGAGACCCTTTCGGTCTTTCCCGAGATGTTTGAGCCCGTCATGTCCACATCGATCTTGGGCCGCGCCCGCAAGGCCGGCCTTTTTGATTTTAAGGCGTATAACCTGCGCGACTGGACGCACGACCGCCATCGTACCGTCGATGACGAGCCGTACGGCGGCGGGCAGGGCATGCTCATGAAGGTCGAGCCTATCGCCGAGGCCATCGAGGCCATTAGCGCAGAGGGTCCCAAGCCCACTGTGGTGTTCTTTACCCCCTGTGGCGAGCCCTTTACGCAGCATGTGGCCGAGCGCCTGCTCAAAAGTGAGCGCCTGCTGTTTGTGTGCAGTCGCTACGAGGGCGTCGACGAGCGCGCGTATGCGTATGCCGATGAGCGTCTGTCGATCGGCGACTACGTGCTTACGGGCGGCGAGCTTCCCGCTATGGTCGTTGCCGATGCCGTCGTACGCCTGATTCCCGGCGCCCTGGGCGACGAGATGAGCAACGTCGACGAGTCGTTCTCGACCGCCGAGGACGGAGGACTGCTCGAGTACGCGCAGTACACCCGTCCTGCCGAGTTCAACGGCGAGGGCGTGCCGCCGGTGCTCGTGAGTGGCGATCATGCCAAGGTCGATGCCTGGCGTCGCAAGAACGCCATCGAGCGCACCTGCCGCTGGCGTCCCGATCTGATCGAGACGGCGCGCCTTACGCCCCAGGAGCGCGCTTACGCGCAGGAGATTTTGGACGCTGCGTATTCGCAGAGCGAGGAGTGAGAATGGTTCCATCGCAGCATTCCGCGTTGAGGGGCGCTTTTGAGTGGATCGCGGTCATCGCGATCGCGCTCGTGGCCACCTTCTTGATTCGCTCGTTTGTGGTCGAGCCCTTTGTGGTGCCCACCGGCTCCATGGAGTCCACGATCGAGATTGGCGACCAGATCCTGGCACAAAAGGTGAGCCTCGAGCTCGGTCAGCCCGTCAAGCAGGGCGATATCGTGGTGTTTCACAACCCCGATGGCACCTCCGAGCATGATGTTCTTGTCAAGCGTGTTATTGCCACGGCCGGCCAGACGGTCGACCTGCAGGATGGCAAGGTGGTCGTTGACGGCCAAGCGCTCGACGAGGACTATACGACGGGCATGAGCTGGCCACTTTCGGTCCAAGCGCCCGGTGCTCAGGTAAGCTATCCCTACACCGTTCCCGACGGGTGCGTGTGGGTGATGGGCGACAACCGCGAAAACTCTGCCGACTCACGCTACTTTGGTCCCGTCGATCGCTCTGATTTGATCGCTGTGGCGCTTGTGCGCTACTGGCCGCTCAACCGCATCGGCGCTATCGACTAAAAACCGCTATAGTACAGTACCTAACCGTGTAATCGTTTCGACGAGGGGATATTAGAGGCATGAACGCTTCATCGCTTTCCTTCCAAGACATCATCCTGCGCCTCCAGCAGTACTGGGGCGAGCAGGGCTGCGTCATTATGCAGCCCTATGACTCCGAGGTCGGTGCCGGTACCTTCCATACCGCGACCACGCTGCGCTCGCTCGGTCCCGCCGAGTGGCGCACCTGCTATGCGCAGCCCTGCCGCCGTCCCGCCGACGGCCGCTACGGCGAGAACCCCAACCGCATGCAGCACTACTATCAGTTCCAGGTGCTCATCAAGCCTTCTCCGGTTAACGCCCAGGAGCTCTACCTGGGGTCTCTTGCCGCTATCGGTCTGGATCCCAACGACCATGACGTCCGCTTTGTCGAGGATGACTGGGAGAGCCCGACCCTTGGCGCCTGGGGCCTTGGCTGGGAGGTCTGGCTCAATGGCATGGAGGTCACGCAGTTTACGTACTTCCAGCAGGTGGGAGGCATCGAGGTCGACCCCGTGCCCGTTGAGATTACCTACGGCCTGGAGCGTATCGCCATGTACGCCCAGGGCGTCAACTCGGTCTACGACCTGGTGTGGAGCTACCTGCCCGACGGCACGCCCATGACCTACGGCGACGTGTTCCTCGAGAACGAGCGCGAGTTCAGTGCCTATAACTTTGAGGTCGCCAACGTCGAGATGATGCGTCAGAAGTTTGACGACTACGAGGCCGAGTGCCATTCCTGCCTGGAGCGCAAGCTGCCGCTGCCGGCATATGACTGCGTCATGAAGTGCAGCCACGCTTTCAACCTGCTCGATGCTCGCGGCGCCCTGTCCGCGGTCGAGCGTGCCAACTACATCCTGCGCGTCCGCGCCGTCGCCAAGGCGTGCTGCGAGGCCTACATGGCCGAGGTCGCCGGAGTCAACGAGAATGCCGACCAGGAAGGCGAGGTGGCGTAAGCCATGGCAGACGCTAAGGATTTCCTGTTTGAGATCGGTACGGAGGAGATGCCCTCCGCGCCGCTGAACAATGCCGTCAAGCAGCTTGGCTCCATGATTGCCAAGGGTCTCGACGAGGCCGGTCTGGCCCACGGCGAGGTCCGTGTGATCTCGAGCCCGCGCCGCCTGGCTGCGCTCGTGGCTAACGTCGCCACCGCGACCGATGAAGTCCATGAGGTCAAGCGTGGCCCCGCGGCCAACATTGCCTTCGACGCTGACGGTAACGCCACCAAGGCCGCCCAGGGCTTTGCCCGCAAGTGCGGTGTGGCTGCCGAGGACCTGGTCCGTCGCGAGGACACTGACGGTCGCGAGTATGTGTTCGCCGAGAAGAACATTCCCTCCGCACCGGCTACGCCGATTCTGACCGCTCTGTGCGAGAAGACCATCGCCGGCCTGCAGTGGCCCAACTACCGCAGCCAGCGCTGGGGTCACGAGCATGCGACCTTTGTTCGTCCGGTCCGCTGGATCTGCTGCCTTTTGGGCGAGGATGTTGTGCCCGTGTCGTTTGCCGACGTGACGAGTGGCAACACCACGCGCGGTCATCGCGTACTTGGCCCTGGCGACCATGTTGTTGCCAGCCCCGCTGTTTATGAGCAGGTGCTCGAGGACGCCGGCGTGCTTTCTGCCGAGCGTCGTCGCGAGGCCATCCTTGCCGGCATCGCCGAGGTCGAGGCCGCTCGCCCCGGCTGTCATGTCGACACGCCCAAGAAGGTCTTCGAGGAGGTCATTAACCTCTGCGAGTGGCCGACGGTGCTCGTCGGTACCTTCGATGAGGAGTTCCTCAAGGTCCCGCACGAGATCATCTGCGAGTCCATGCTCACCAACCAGCGTTACTTCCCGATCTATGACGGCGAGGGCAAGCTCACGCGTGAGTTCGTGGTCGTCTCCAACAGCAAGCCCGAGAACGCCGAGCGCGTGATCGACGGCAACGAGCGCGTCGTGCGCGCCCGTCTGGACGACGCAAAGTTCTTCTACGAGGAGGACCTGAAGATCTCCCTCGACGAGTTCCGTGAGCGTCTGGCCAAGGTTGCCTTCCAGGAGAAGCTCGGTAGCGTGCTCGCCAAGTCCGAGCGCATTGAGCAACTCGCGCTTGCCATCGCTCGCGAGGCCCATCTGGGCGCCCACCTGGCCGCCGATGCCGCTCGCGCCGCGCACCTGTGCAAGGCCGACTTGGTATCCAACGCCGTCGTCGAGTTCACGAGCCAGCAGGGCGTGATGGGCGGTTACTACGCCACCGCGATGGGGGAGAACGACGAGGTTGCCCACGCCATTCGCGATCATTATCGTCCCCGCTTTGCCGGTGACGAGCTGCCCGAGGGCACCGCTGGCTGCATCGTGGCCTGCGCCGACAAGCTCGATACCATCGCCGGTATCTTTGCCATTGGCGAGCCCCCGACCGGCTCCTCCGACCCCTACGCGCTGCGTCGTGCCGCTATCGGCATCATCAACATCCTGCGCGACCGTCTGCCGATCGACCCCACGTCGCTCATCGACTTCGCCCTCGAGCTCTATAGCGAGCAGGGCATTGAGTTCGACGCCGCCAAGGTCGCCCAGCAGGTTCGCGACTTCTTCCATGGCCGCCTGGTGAGCATGGCCCGCGACGAAAAGATCCCGGCCGATACCGTTGCCGCCGTCTCCTCGGTGCACATCATCGCCCCGTCCGTCTTCTTCGCCCGCTGCGCCGCCCTCGACGAGGCCCGCAAGAACGACGCCGAGACGTTCGACAACCTTGCGACCGCCTATGCCCGCGCCGCACACATCTCCAAGCCCGAGCTGGGTGCGGAGTACGACCGCGGCCTGATGGGCGAGGTCGAGCTCGCGCTTGCCGATGCCTCCGAGGCTGCTCAGACCGCTGTCGATGCCGCCCTTGCTGCTGAGGATTACCCGGCCGCATTTGCCGCCCTTGCCGCCCTGCGCGCGCCCATCGACCGCTTCTTCGATGAGGTCATGGTCATGGACAAGGACGAGCAGCTCCGCGATAATCGCCTTAAGCTGCTCAACCGCTTCGAGGCCGTTTTCTCCGGCATCGCCAACATCGGTGAGCTTGCCCGCAAAAAGTAAGCCAGCCTGCGCATAAGCGCTAAAGGAGCCCCGCATGGATTGCCCGGTCACCGCTCGTCCCACCGTTATCGTTATCTCCGACTCGCTCGGTGATACCGCTTGTGAGGTGGTGCTTGCGGCGTCCGGGCAATTTGATGAAGGGGCTTTTCTTCTCTTGCGCCTGCCCAAGGTGACCTCGGTGGAGCAGGTGGAGTCGTTTGTGGGCCCGCGCGTCGATGCCGACCATCGCGATATTGCCGTGTTCCACACCATTGTCGATCCGGCGCTTCGCGCCCGCGTGCTCGATTACCTGGGCATGCTGCATATTCGTTCGGTCGACCTGATTGGCCCGACGCTTGCCGTGCTGTCGTCGCTCATCGGTGTGCCGCCCAAGGGCGTCGCGGGTGTGATTCACAAGACCGATGACCGCTATTTCCATCGCATCGAGGCCATGGAGTATTTCGTTGAGCACGATGACGGGCGCGGCTGCGACGATCTGTCGGGAGCCGATATCGTGCTGCTGGGCGTATCGCGTACGTCCAAGACGCCGCTGTCGATGTATTTGGCCTATCAGGGCTACAAGGTCGCCAATGTCCCACTGGCGCATGGCATGGAGCCGCCCAAGTCGATTTACGAGGTCGACCCGATGCGCCTGTTCGGCCTGATTTCGACCGTCGATGTGATTTCCGAAATTCGCGATAGCCGCTTGGGCGATGACTACGCTCGTGCCGTTGCCGGCTCCTATGCCGAGCCCGAGAGCGTGCACAGCGAGCTCGAGGAAGCCCGTGCGCTCATGAAGCGCCTAGGCTGCTTTGTGGTGCGTGCCGACGGCAAGGCCATCGAAGAAAGCGCTGCCGAGATCATTAGCCACTTGGAGGAAATCCAAGAAGCCCGTGCCCGCCGCGCCGCCCGTCGAGCCTAATAGTAGCAGCATTTTGATAAAGCGATTTAGCAAAAATATCGCATCTGACCTGCACGTTCTTACAGTGGTATCTTCATAATGTAACCACCTTTACCTACCGTTTACCGCCAGTTTTAGCACGTTTACCAAACCGCGCATCCTCTGCTTAAGCCTGCTCAAAACCCGCCGTATAGTTCCCTCACGGCCCGCATCTGGCGGGTCGATTCGTTACCACGGTCGTGCGCGTAAGTGCATGGAAGGGGAAGTATCGTGAGCGATTGCAAGAGGGTTTACCGTTTTGGAACCGACGCCCAGGGCACCTGTGTCACCGAGGGAGACAAGTCCATGAACTTCGTGCTTGGTGGCAAGGGCGCTAACCTTGCCGAGATGAGTCGTATCGGCCTGCCGGTTCCCGGTGGCTTTACCATTACCTGCCAGACCTGTGTCGAGTACTCCGGTGCCGGCAACGTCTGGCCCGAAGACGCACTCGATGAGATCGTTGCTGCCGAGGCGGACCTCGAGGCCCGCTGCGGCAAGAAGCTCGGTGACGCCAACGACCCGCTGCTCGTGTCGGTTCGTTCGGGCGCTCCGTTCTCCATGCCCGGCATGATGGACACGGTCCTCAACTTGGGCCTCAATAACGATTCCGTCCAGGGCCTCATCGCGCAGACGCAGAACCCGCGTTTTGCCTGGGATAGCTACCGCCGCTTTATCCAGATGTTTTCCAATGTCGTCATGGGCGTTGACGCCGACCTGTTCGAGAACGCCCTGACCCAGGCCCGTCTGGTCGCCGGCGTTCGCATCGATTCCGAGCTTTCGGCCGAGGACCTGCAGGAACTCGTCGAGACCTTTAAGGGCATCTTCTCCGAGAACGTCGATGCCTCCCTGTATCCCGAGCTCGAGGTCGCTGACGGCAAGCCCGTTTTCCCGCACGACCCGGAGCTTCAGTTACGCCTTGCAATTCAGGCCGTCTTTGGCAGCTGGATGAACGAGCGTGCCTGCATCTACCGCAAGCAGCATGGCATTTCCGACGACCTCGGCACCGCCGTCAACGTGCAGGCCATGGCCTTTGGCAACAAGGGCGAGACCTCTGCGACAGGCGTCGCCTTTACGCGTAATCCGGCCGACGGCACCAAGGAGTTCTACGGTGACTTTTTGGTTAATGCTCAGGGCGAGGACGTCGTCGCCGGTATCCGCAACACCGAGCCTATCGCCGACCTCAAGACCACCCCGGGCCTCGAGTCCGCAGGTGAGGAGCTCGAGCGCGTGTTCCTGACGCTCGAGGATCATTATCGCGATATGTGCGATATCGAGTTCACCATCGAGCAGGGCAAGCTCTGGATGCTCCAGACCCGCGTGGGCAAGCGCACCGCCACCGCCGCCCTGCGCATCGCTATCGAAATGGTCGAGGAGGGCCTGATCACCCGCGAGGAGGCCGTGAGCCGCATCGATCCCGCGCAGCTCGACCAACTCCTGCACCCGCAGTTTGACGCCTCCAAGAAGTACGAGACGCTGGCCAGCGGTCTGAACGCCAGCCCCGGTGCCGCCGTGGGCGAGGTCGTGTTCTCGAGCGACGACGCCGTCGCGCGCGCCAACGAGGGCCACAAGGTCATTCTGGTTCGCTGGGAGACCAACCCCGATGACCTGAAGGGCATGGTAGCCGCCGAGGGCATCCTGACCAGCCACGGTGGCAAGACGAGCCATGCCGCCGTTATCGCCCGCGGCATGGGTACGCCCTGCGTCTGTGGCGTTGAGCGCTTCCATATCGACGCCGCCGAGAAGGTCGTGCGCATCGAGGGCAGCGACCGCGTGCTGCACGAGGGCGACGTTATCTCCATCGACGGCACCCAGGGTATCGTCGTCGACGGCGCCGTTGACCTGATCTCCGCCGAGCTCACCGGCGATCTGGACACCATCCTATCCTGGGCCGACGAGATTCGCCTGGACGAGACCGGTGGCCATGCCAACCATGTGCGCGTTAATGCCGACAACCCCGAGGATGCCGCGCTCGCGCTCGAGTTTGGCGCCGAGGCCATCGGCCTGTGCCGCACCGAGCACATGTTCCTGGGCGACCGCAAGAACATCATCCAGAGCTTTATCCTGTCTGACGATGAGGCCGTGAAGCAGCAGGCCCTGGCCGACCTGCTCAAGGTTCAGACCGAGGACTTCCTGGCGATGTTCAAGACCATGTCCGGTCGCGATGTGGTCGTCCGCCTGCTCGATCCGCCGCTTCATGAGTTCCTGGATAATCCTCGCGAGCTCGAGGTCGCCATCACCAAGAAGGAAGCCGCTGGCGCCAGCGAGGAAGAGCTTGCCGTCCTGCGCGCCCGCCTGCGTCGTATCGACGGCATGGTCGAGTCCAACCCGATGCTCGGCCTACGCGGCGTGCGCCTGTCCATCGTCTTTAGCGATCTGCCGCTCATGCAGGTCCGCTCCGTCGCCACGGCTGCCGCTCGCCTCATCAAGGAGGGCGTCGATCCGCGTCCCGAGATTATGGTCCCGCTCGTTTCCATTACGGCCGAGCATGTTCAGACCCGCGAGGTTATCGAGCGCGTGATCGCCGAGGTTTCCGACGAAGAGGGCGTCGAGCTCAATATTCCCGTGGGCACGATGCTCGAGCTGCCGCGCGCCTGCATGGTCGCTGATGAGATCGCCCATCACGCAGACTTCTTCTGCTTTGGCACCAACGACCTCACCCAGACGACCTTCGGTTTCTCGCGTGATGACGCCGAGGCTAAGTTCATCCCGCTGTACATGCATAAGAAGATCTTGAAGGACAATCCCTTCGAGACCATCGACACAGCGGTGCTCGAGCTGGTGCGTATGGCCGTCGAGAAGGGTCGCGCCACCAACCCCGACATGCACTTTGGCGTGTGCGGCGAGCACGGCGGCGACCCCAAGTCCATCAAAGGCCTGTTTAACGTGGCCGACGTGGACTACGTGTCCTGCTCGCCCTACCGCGTGCCCCTCGCACGCCTGGCTGCCGCTCAGGCCAAGCTCGAGGCCAAGCGTTCCGCCTAACGTTTTGGGTTTAGACGCCTAGCGTAGCCCCCTTCATGCCGCCCGTCTCATTCGTGAGGCGGGCGGTTATCATGTGCGGGTTTTGTCTTTTTGTCTGCGTAAAAAATTGTTCTTGCAGCAGAAACCCGCGCGTGTATACTCGAATACGTTTGTTCAACTACGTGCCGGCCAAGGTGGTACGGCACCTCTAGAAGAGTAAGGAATTGCACATGGATTACATCCGCGCAATCGAGCGTCAGCAGATCCGCGAGGACATTCCTCAGGTTCGCGTCGCCGACAACGTCAAGGTTCACTACCGCATTAAGGAAGGCGACCGCGAGCGCATCCAGGTCTTCCAGGGCGACGTCATCCGCATGGCCGGCGCCGGTGCCCGCGAGACCTTCACCGTCCGCAAGATGTCCTTCGGTGTCGGTGTTGAGCGTACCTTCCCGCTTCACAGCCCCAAGATCGCCAAGCTCGAGGTCGTTCGTCATGGTCGCGTCCGTCGCGCCAAGCTGTACTACCTCCGCGACAAGGTGGGCAAGGCTGCTCGCATCCCCGAGAAGCGCTAAGAAGATCGCAGCGTCTGTCCACTCGTTTGGACGTAAGGGTCACCTTCGGGTGGCCCTTCTTTTTATCTGATTTGCATGCAAGGAGGGCCTGGTATGGCCAACATGACGAGCTCGGTTTCGGCATCGCAGGTTGCCGGCGAGCTGGCGAGCGCTACGTTTGAGGAGATTCCCGCCCTCGTGGAGCATTATCGCGAGGATCCGCGCCAGCAGGTGATCAAGGCTTGTGAACGCGCCCTCAAACGCCATGCCAAAGAGCTTGCCGAGCGCGAGCGCGTCAATGACATGTACGAGCTTATGCATGAGCTTGGCGGCGACGGGGTGGTCGTTGGTGTCGACGAGGTGGGTCGCGGATCGGTGGCCGGTCCTTTGACGGTATGCGCCGTCTGTCTTCCCATGGAGCCGCGCGTCTGGGGTATCAACGATTCCAAAAAGCTCACGCCGGCGCGCCGTGAGCTGCTCTCGGTGAAGATTGCCGAGGTGGCGACGGCGATCGGTTTTTGCCATATTGCGCCGAAGGATATCGATGAGATGGGCATGGCCCGTGCTATCCGTACCGCCGTTGCGGGCGCCGTGGCCGATACGGGACTTGAACCCGACTGCGTCCTCATGGATGGCAACCCCTTGGGCGCCGTTCCCAACGAGCGCGACGTGGTGAAGGGCGATGCCAAAATCGCCTGCATCGCCGCGGCGTCCATCATGGCCAAGGTCACGCGTGACGAGATGATGGTCGAGTACGACGCCGAGTACCCCGAGTATCATCTAGCCGAGTCGAAGGGCTACGCAAGCCCCGAGCACATCGAGGCGATTCGCAAACATGGACTTTGTCCGCTGCACCGCGTGAGCTTTTGCGGAAACTTTCTGCAGACTGAGCGCCTTTTCTAGGTCAATTGTGGAGACAGGGACCCCTGGCGTTTTATAAACCTGCTGGTAGCGGGCCGTGTGCAACGTGATTGTTGCGTGCGGCCCGTTTTTTGACGGCATTTGGTCAGCTTTTGGTTTGCTTCCGGTACTTACCCGCATGAAAGGTGCCCTCATCATCGGGGCAATGCAGTGTGCGGGAAAGGAGACCCCATGAGTGCCGCAAGCAAAAAGAGCAAGACGCAGCAGCTCAAGGAGCGTTGGGAAAACGGCGAGCTCGACTGCGGGGCGATGACGCCCGAGTTTATCAAGGGACTCAGTCCCCGCGAGCTGGGTATGCTGGGCGAGCTGATCACCATCGACTACTTTAACGAGCGCGGCTACACCTTGCTGGAGCAGGGTTATCGTTGCACCGAGGGCGAGGCCGATCTGGTGCTGCTCGATGAGCTCGACGATGTCGTGGTGATGGCCGAGGTCAAGACCAGACGCGTTTCGCTGGATTGCACCACGCGGGTCTTTCCCGAGGAGGCCGTGGACGCCCAAAAGCAACGCCGCTACCGCCGCATCGCAAGCTGCTATCTCATGGAGCATTATCCGCTCAAGGCGATCCGCTTCGATGCCGTGGGTGTCACCATTCGAGGCGGGCATATTGCCGAGATCGAGCATCAGTACAACGCGTTCGATTGGCAGGTGTCGTGATGGCGTTCGAGACGTTTGCCGTTCACGCGGCCTGCATCCGTGGCGTCGAGGCGATTCACGTCACGGTCGAGGTCTCGCTTGCCGGTGGCGTTCCGGGCATTCAGATGCTCGGTATTCCGAGTATGGAGGTGATGGAGTCACGCGGTCGTATTCGCTGCGCGATGCGCTCCGCCGGGTTCGAGATCCCGCGCTCGGGCATTACGGTCAATCTGGCGCCCGGCGATATTCGCAAGACCGGTAGCGGCTTTGATCTGCCCATCGCCATCGCGGTATTGGCGGCCGATGGCCAGATTCCCCGCGACAACCTCGATCGTTGTCTTATCGCAGGTGAGCTTGGCTTGGACGGTATGGTGCTTCCTGTCAAGGGCGAGGTGGCGTTTCAGCTATTGGCGCGTGATATGGGGCTGTCTTTTATCGCCGGCAGGTCCGACCAGCATGTGCCGCTCGCGGGCGTGGATTGCGGATTTATCGACCATCTGTCTCAGCTTGCTCGCGGCATGGGCGATGCCGCGCGGCATTATCTGGATTCCGAGGGTGTGGAGGCTATTTTTGAGCCCGAACTCGACTATGCCGACGTGCTGGGGCAGGAGGTTGCCAAACGCGGCATGGCACTGGCGGCAGCGGGTGAGCTCGGTTTGCTTATGATCGGGTCCCCGGGATCGGGCAAGACCATGCTCGCACGCCGTATGACCGGCATCCTGCCCGAGCTTTCCGTTGAGGATCAACAGGAGGCGCTGTGCATCCATTCGGTTTTGGGTGAGAACATTGATGGCTTGTTGGCGGGGCACCGGCCCTTCCGCAGTCCCCACCACAGTATTTCGACCGCAGGCCTTATCGGCGGCGGGCGCCCGGTGCACCCGGGCGAGATCAGCCTTGCTCATGGCGGCGTGCTCTTTTTGGACGAGCTTGCCGAGTTTCCCACTGGCGTGCTGCAGACGCTGCGTCAGCCCATCGAGCGCGGCTACGTGAGGATCGTACGCGTCGACGGGGCCTTTACCTTCCCGTCGCGCTTTCAGCTGCTGGCTGCGAGCAATCCCTGCCCCTGCGGCTTTTTGGGCGATCGCGAGGTGCCGTGTCGCTGCTCGGCGGCGATGGTCGAGCGCTATCGGTCTAAACTGCGCGGTCCTTTGGCCGACCGTATCGACATGATGATTGATGTGACCCGTCCCGACCCTCAAGTGATTATCGAGGGTGCGGAGGGCATGTCGTCGGCCGAGTTACGTGACTACGTTGTGCGCGGTCGCGCCTTTCGCGCTTGGCGCGAATCCCGCATGGACGATGCGGATGCCGAGGCCGAGGATGACGAGACACGGTCCATTGACGGCGTCGTTTCGACCTTTGAGCTCGATGATGCGGCGGAGAAGTGTGTGCTCGGCCTGTCGAAGCGCACGCATCTCACAGGGCGTGGCATCGTGCGCCTTGTTCGCATTGCGCGCACGATCGCAGATGTCGCCGAGAGCGAGCAGGTGACGCAGAACCACGTGCTCGAGGCGGCGATGTACCAGGGAAGGAGGGACCAATGATGGCCGAGGGGACCTTCGAGCTGCATCCAGGTGACGCGTTGTATCCCGAGACCGTTTTGGAGCTTTCTGATGTACCTCAGACGCTCTATGTGCGCGGCAACCCCGAGGCGCTTTCGACGCCCGCGCTCTCCATCATCGGTGCGCGAAAGGCCTCGCCGTATGGTCTTGCCGTGGCAGAGCTTGCGGCAAAGGTTGCGGTCGAGGCGGGAGTGACGGTAGTTTCGGGCGGCGCGGTCGGTTGTGACCAGGCCTCGGGTTGGGCTGCGGTCAACGCCGGCGGCAAACACGTCGTGGTGCTGGGGACGGGCGCCGACGTGGTCTACCCGCGTTCGAGCGCGGGGCTTATTACGCGCACGCTCGATACGGGCGGCGCGGTCGTGTCGATCTCTCCGTGGGGCATGGGTCCGCGCAAGTTTGCCTTTCCGCGCCGCAATCGCGTGATCGCGGCCCTGTCGCAAGCCCTCTTTGTATCCGAGGCGGGTATGCCTTCCGGGACGTTTTCTACAGCCGAGGCTGCTATGGATTTGGGGCGCGAACTTCTTGCCGTGCCGGGGTCGATCCTATCGCCCGAGTCGCGTGGCACGAATTACCTCATTGCGAACGGTGCCTGCTGCATTGTCGACGAGGAGTCCATCGAGATGGCTATCTCTCGCATATACGGCACCCTGCGCTACTCGCGCCCCGATGCTCCCGGCATTGCCGACCTGAATCCAACACAGCAGACCGTGATGCATGCGCTCATCGCCTCTCCGCTCAAGGTCGACGACATCGCGGCGCTCGTCTCGCTCGATGCTGTCGGCGTACTCAAACTCTTGGGTTCGCTTGAACTCGAGGGTCTTATCGAGCGCATGATGGATGGAAGGTATGCGCCCTCCAAGTTTGCCCTTCACGCCCAGACACCCTTCGGTCACAATGGAAAACGTGTCAATTAGAAAGGTGTTTGCAGATGCAGTTCGATCAGGTGACAGTTATCGGTGGCGGTCTGGCGGGTTCGGAGTGCGCGATCCAGCTGGCAGATCGCGGTTTTGCCGTAAAGCTGTGCGAGATGCGCCCCCAGGTGAGCTCCCCGGCTCACCATACCGATCACCTGGCAGAGCTCGTCTGCTCGAATTCGTTTAAGTCGACCCGTCCGGATTCCGCGGCTGGTTTGCTGAAGGCCGAGCTTGAGCGCATGGGTTCAGTCCTGCTCGATTGCGCCCATCGCGCGGCTGTTCCCGCCGGCGGTGCCCTGGCGGTCGACCGCGTCAAGTTTTCCGAGCTTGTCGAGGCCGAGGTTGCCGCTCGTCCCAATATCGAGGTCGTGCACGGCGAGGTCACGCAGATTCCCGAGGGTCACGTGGTCATTGCCGCGGGCCCGCTGTGTTCACCGGCGCTGAGCGAAGAGGTTATGAGGCTCGTCGGTGGCGATGCCCTGGCATTCTTTGATGCGGCGGCGCCGATCGTCGATGCCTCCACGCTCGATATGGACGTGCTGTTCTCGCAGTCGCGCTACGAGGAGCAGGGGGGCGGCGACTATCTCAACGCTCCGCTCAATAAGGAGGAGTACGAGGCCTTTATCGAGGCGCTTACCACGGCCGACCGCGTGGTGCTCAAAGACTTTGAGGGCGGCGATCTGTTCCAGGCTTGCCAGCCTGCCGAGGAAGTTGCGCGCACCGGCAAGGACGCCATTCGCTTTGGCGCCATGAAGCCCGTCGGCCTCACCGACCCGCGTACCGGACGTCGCCCCTGGGCGGCGATTCAGCTGCGTGCCGAGAACAAGGAGAAGACCGCCTATAACCTGGTGGGCTTCCAGACCAACTTGACCTTTGGCGAGCAGAAGCGCGTCTTCCATATGGTGCCGGGCCTGGAGAACGCTGAGTTCTTCCGCTACGGTGTCATGCACCGCAATACCTTTGTCGACGCCCCGCATGTGCTCGATGGCACCTTTGCCGTGCCCGGTACCGGTGTGCGCCTGGCCGGTCAGATCACCGGCACCGAGGGGTACATGGAAGCCGTGGCGACAGGTCTGCTCGCGGCGCTCAACACCTATGCCGAGGCTATCGGTGCCGCGGGCGTCGAGTTGCCGCGTGTGGGCGCCCTGGGTGCGCTCGTGGGCTATGCGACCGATCCTGCCACCGTGGGCTATCAGCCCATGCATGTCAACTTTGGCCTGGTGCCGCCACTCGAGGATGGTAAGCGCCGCAGCAAGCGCGACCGCTACCAGGCCTATGCGGACCGTGCGCTCGAGGCCCTCGATGCCTACTTGGCCACGCGTTCCGACTTGTTTGGAGGCGACCGGTCATAGCCTTTGACCTGTACGACACCGTCGACTCGTTTATCGCCTATATCGCACGCGTCGAGGGACTTTCTCCCAACACGGTGACGGCCTATGGCTCGAGGCTGGAGCGCTTCGCTGCCTGGTGCGAGCGCGAGGATATCGATGCTTTCGCTGCCGACGTGCGCACCATTCGTCGCTATCTTGCCGAGCTTTCGCGTGAGCAGGTGGCTCCCCGAACGCTTGCGGCGCACCTGTCGGCTATTCGATCTCTCTATCGCTGGATGGCTGCCGAGGGGATTGTCGAGGGCGATGCGGTCTCGGCGATCGCGTCGCCCAAGCTGCCGCGTGACCTGCCGGGCGTCCTTACGACCCAGCAGGTCGAGGCGCTGCTCAAGACGCCTGATACCTCAACACCCGCGGGACTGCGCGATGCGGCGATGCTCGAGTTGCTCTATGCCTCGGGTGCCCGCATCTCAGAGCTTGCGGCGCTCAATGTGGAATCCATCTCATGGTCCGAGCGCACGCTGCGCCTGTGGGGCAAGGGAAGCAAGGAGCGCATCGTTCCTCTGTACCGTCGTGCGCTCGATGTGACGCGTCTCTATATTGAAGAGGGGAGGCCGGAGTTGCTCGCTCGGGCAAAGCGCCGCGACCTCGCTACCGGGCCGCATCCGCTGCTTATATCGGCGCGCGGCAATCGCATGAGCGCCGCGATGCTCCGGCGGCGGTTCCATACGCTGGCGACGCTCGCCGGTATTCCGGCCGACATCGCCCCGCATGCGATGCGCCATACCTTTGCGACCGACTTGCTCGAGGGCGGTGCGGACCTGCGCTCGGTTCAAGAGCTGCTGGGTCATGCGAGCCTGTCCACGACGCAAATCTACACGCATCTCACGCCCGATCGGCTCAAACGTGCCGTGGCTCAAGCCCATCCCCGCGGCGAATAGTGGCTGGGACGTCCCGCGCCGCACCGAGGTGTGTGGTTTTGATTGCGGGTTGGCAGGAAGAAGCATTCCTGCTATCATTCATCGGGTTGCTTCACGGCAACATGTTTTTATCACGCACGCGCGGCTACTTCATACCGTGGTGCCCGGGCTTTGGTAGCACATGTCCGGGTTGGTTTTGGAGGATGACCCCGCGCGGAGGCAAACCACAGGAGGTTTAACATGGCTACCAAGGTTAATATCCGCACCCTGCTCGAGGCCGGCTGCCACTTCGGTCACCAGACCCGTCGCTGGAACCCCAAGATGAAGCCGTTCATCTTCGGTGAGCGCAACGGCATCTACATCCTCGACCTCAAGCAGACCATCCTCGACGCCGACCAGGCCTACACCTTCGTCAAGAACGTCGCCAAGGGTGGCAACGTGCTATTCGTCGGCACCAAGAAGCAGGCTCAGGAGGCCGTCAAGAACGCTGCTGAGCGCGCCAACATGCCTTACATCAACCAGCGTTGGCTCGGCGGTATGCTGACCAACTTCGTCACCATCCGCTCCCGCATCAACCGCATGGAGGAGCTCGAGGCCATGGTCGAGGACGGCCGCATGGCAGTGCTCCCCAAGAAGGAGCAGGCTGTTCTCGGCAAGGAGCTCACCAAGCTCCAGACCAACCTCGGTGGCGCCCGCGACATGAAGGGTCTGCCCCAGGCTCTCTTCGTCATCGACACCAAGCGCGAGGAGAACGCCATCAAGGAGGCTCAGCGCCTGAACATCCCCGTCGTCGCCCTGATCGACACCAACTCCGATCCCGACGAGGTCGAGTACGGCATCCCCTGCAACGATGACGCTATCTCCGCTGTCACCCTTATGTGCGAGCTCATGGCTGACGCCTGCCTCGCTGGCTCTGGTAAGGAGCAGGTCTCCGAGGCCGAGATGGCCGCTGAGCCCAAGGCCGAGTAAATCAGTCTTAGTTAATTCTTTTTCATCTCTTTGAAAGGAACCACAATGGCCCAGATTACCGCCGCTATGGTCAAGCAGCTCCGCGAGATGACCGACTCCCCGATGATGGAGTGCAAGAAGGCTCTCGTCGAGGCTGACGGCGACATGGACGCCGCTGTCGACGTTCTGCGTAAGAACGGCCTTGCCAAGGCTGCCAAGAAGGCTGGCCGTGAGACCAACGAGGGCGCTGTCGCCGCGTTCGTCTCCGAGGATGGCAAGACCGGCGCTCTGCTCGAGCTCTCCTGCGAGACCGACTTCGTTGGCTCTAACGCCAAGTTCACCGGCTTTGCTTCCAAGGTCGCTGAGGTTGTCGCTACCACCGAGCCTGCTGACGTCGACGCTCTGCTCGAGAAGCCGATGGGCGAGGAGACCGTTTCCTCCGAGCTCACCGAGATGATTCACATCATGGGCGAGAACATGAAGATCTCCCGCTTCGCTGCCCGCAAGGCTGAGAACGGCGCGCTCGCTTCTTACATCCACATGGGTGGTAAGATCGGCGTCCTCGTCGAGTTCGCCTTCGAGAAGGCTGAGACCGCTCAGGCTGAATCCTTCAAGACCTTCGCTCACGACGTTGCCCTTCAGGTTGCCGCTGTCGCCCCGATCTGCGCTACCCGCGATCAGGTTCCGGCCGAGACCGTCGAGCACGAGAAGCAGATCTACATGGCTCAGGCTGCCGAGTCCGGCAAGCCCGAGGCCATTCAGGAGAAGATGGCTGTCGGCCGTCTGGAGAAGTTCTACAAGCAGTCCGTGCTCACCGAGCAGGAGTTCATCAAGGACAGCTCCCTCACCATCAAGAAGTACGCAGAGCAGGTCTCCAAGGAGCTCGGCGACACCATTACCGTCGTTGCCTTTGACCGTCTGGTCCGTGGCGAGTAAATAAGCTCTTGTAGCTGGTAATGAGCAGGCTGTGGGTTTTACTCACAGCCTGCTTTTTCATGGCTCTTCTTAGAGCCTTTGATAGAATGTTGAGAGTTCAATCTAAAGGAGGATCGCTTTGTCCGACATCCGATATAAACGCGTGCTTCTTAAGCTTTCCGGCGAAGCGCTGATGGGCGACGGCCAGTATGGCATCGACCCCAAGGTTACCGACCATCTTGCCAAACAGGTCAAGGAGCTGCTCGCCGTTGGCCATGAGGTCGGCGTCGTTGTCGGCGGCGGCAATATTTTCCGCGGCATGGCCGGTGCTGCCGGTGGCATGGAGCGTGCTCAGGCCGACTACATGGGCATGCTGGCAACCGTTATGAACGCGCTCGCCCTGCAGGATGCCTTCGAGCACAACGATGTTCCCTGCCGCGTTATGAGCGCTATCCAGATGAACGAGATCTGCGAGCCCTATATTCGCCGTCGCGCCATCAACCACCTTTCCAAGGGCAACGTCGTTATCTTTGCCGCCGGTTCGGGCAATCCGTACTTTACGACCGACACCGCCGCGGCTCTTCGTGCGTGCGAGATCGGCGCCGAGATTCTGATTAAAGCCACCAAGGTTGACGGCATCTACGACAAGGATCCCGTCAAGTGCGCCGATGCCGTCCGTTTTGACAAGATTACCTATCACGAGGTGCTCGTCCGCGGCCTGCAGGTTATGGATTCCACGGCTACGGCTCTGTGCCAGGATAACCGTATGCCGATTTTGGTCCTCAACATCGATGGCGAGGACACCGTCAAGCGCGCGCTTTCGGGTGAGCCCGTCGGCACGCTCGTCTATCAGGAGGATTAAGCATGGCAGAGAACATCACCGCCCATATGGACAAGTCGCTCGAGTCCCTCAAGCATAACTTCTCCAAGGTTCGTACCGGCCGCGCCAATGCCAACATTCTGTCCGACATCACCGTCGATTATTACGGTGTTCCCACGCCGGTCACGCAGGTTGCCGCCGTCAAGACTCCCGAGGCCCACATGCTGCTCATCGAGCCGTGGGACAAGGCACTCATCAATGCTATCGTCAAGGCCATCGGCGCTTCCGATCTGGGTATTACCCCCAACTCCGATGGCACCGTCGTTCGTCTGCCGTTCCCGGCTCCCACTGAGGAACGCCGTCGCGAGCTCGTCAAGGAGTGCCGCGAGTACGCTGAGCAGGCCAAGGTGTCTATCCGTAACATCCGTCGCGACTTCAACAACAAGCTCGAGCGCGATGAGGAGCTCACCGAGGACGATGTCCGTCGCGAGCAGGCCAAGGTCCAGAAGCACACCGATGAGTATGTCGCCAAGGTCGAGGAGCTTCTGAAGGAAAAAGAAGCCGAGGTCATGGAGATCTAAGGTGCAATACGACGAGCATAAACTGGTCGAGTACTTTGCCGACGCCCCTGCGGGCGTCGGTTTTTCCGACCTTGACCTCAATAACATTCCGCACCATATCTCGTGCATCATGGACGGCAACGGTCGTTGGGCCACGTCGCGCGGTCTTGCACGCACTGAGGGCCACAAGGCGGGTATCGTCTCGCTGCGCGAGATCATTACCGCCTGCGTGCGCCTGGGCGTCGACGTGCTTTCTGCCTATGCGTTTTCTACCGAAAACTGGAACCGCCCGCAGCATGAGGTTAACGTCTTGATGCACTTGTTTGCCAAGACGTTCGTCGACGAGTTGCCGCTTCTGAAGCGCGAAAACGTGCGCGTTGTCTTTTTGGGTGATATTTCCGCGCTGCCCAAGAAGACCCGCGACGTTTTTGAACGCGGTCTTGCCGAGTGCGCCGATCACACCGGTATGACGCTGGCGCTTGCCGTCAACTACGGCGCGCGTGCCGAGATTACCCGCGCTGTCCGTCAGATCGCACTCGACGCTGCCGCCGGTAAGATCGATCCTGGCGCAATTGATGACGACATGGTGGCTTCCCACCTCTATACCGCCGGCCTTCCCGATCCTGAGCTTGTGATTCGCACTTCTGGTGAGCTGCGCCTTTCGAACTATCTGCTGTGGCAGGTGGCTTATTCCGAATTCTACGTCACCGATACCTATTGGCCCGACTTTGATCGTTGGGGCCTTGTCGACGCCATTTTGGCCTATCAGGGCCGTGACCGTAGGTTTGGTGGACTGAGCAAGACCGAGGAGGCTTAATCGTGTCCGATCGTCCCAAGGCATCTGCTCCCAAGACGCCTGCGCGCAAAGCTGCCACTGCTGGCGCGCCTGCAGTGAAGAGCGGCACCGGTTCGTGGCTGGCGGGCTTTATTACCCGTGCCGCCGCCGGTATCGTCTACGCCGTTGTCTTTATCCTGTGCCTGGTTTTGGGTATCGTGCCCACGGCCATCTTTGTTTCCGTCATGAGCGGTCTGTGCTGCTATGAGTTTTTCCGTATGACAAGGCTCGATGGCAAGATGGCTAACGAGCGCATGGGTATCGCTGCCGCCGTGCTCTTTCCGCTGTCGGCGTTGGGCGATTCGATGCTGCTGAATGCCCTGCTTTTTGCCCTGATGCTCGCTGTGGGCATTTGGTATGTCTGGTCGCCGCGTACCCGTATATCCGATGTTGCCGTGACACTCATGGGTCCCATCTACACCGGTTTTATGCTGTCGGCTATCGTGCTGCTGCGCGATGCCGTGCCCGGTTTTGCCGGCGCCCTGCTTTCGGTGGGTGTTTGCGCGTCTCTCTGGGTCTCCGATTCGTTTGCCTATATCGTGGGTAGCCGTATCGGCAAACACAAGATGGTTCCCAAGATCTCTCCCAAAAAGAGCTGGGAGGGGTTTGTTGGCGGCATCCTGGGCTCGGTTTTGATTTGGCTCATCCTGTGGGCGACGCATTTCTTCAAGCTCAGCCTGCCCTATGCGCTGCTGTGCGGCGTGGTCGTGTCCATTCTGGGCGTTATCGGCGACCTTATCGAGTCGCGCATCAAGCGCGGTGTGGGCGTCAAAGATTCCGGCAACCTTATCCCGGGCCACGGCGGCATGCTCGATCGTAGCGATTCGCTTATCTTCGGCTGCATCACCGCGCAGCTGATGCTGATGATCGGAGGCGTGCTGTAATGTCATTCCAGACGACGTATGGCCCCGATGGACGCCTCCGTGTTGCCATCCTGGGTTGTACGGGCTCCATCGGCACCCAGGCGCTCGATGTGTGCCGCCAGCATGCCGATCGCCTGCAGGTGACGGCGCTGTCCGTTAACTCCAGTACCTCCGAGCTTGTTGCCGCTGCCCGCGAGTTCTCGGTTTCGGCGGTTGCCGTGGCCGATGTCGCTCATGGCGATGACGCCGTGCTGCAGGAGTTGCCCGAGGGAACGAAGCTCGGCGTTGGCGCGCAGGCGGTTTGCGAGCTCGCGCGTCGCGACGATGTCGACTGCGTACTCGTCGCTATTGTGGGTGCCGCCGGTCTCGAGGCGAGCCATGCGGCCTTGACCTCGAATAAGCGTCTTGCCCTTGCCAACAAGGAGTCCCTCGTCGTCGGTGGCGACTTGCTTATGCCGTTGGCGCAACCGGGCCAGCTTATTCCAGTCGACTCTGAGCACTCCGCCATCTACCAGTGCTATCTGGGGGAGAACCCGCGCGAGGCTCATTGTATTTGGCTCACCTGCTCGGGCGGTCCGTTCTTTGGCCGCACGCGCGACGAGCTAGATCGCGTGACGCGTGCCGATGCCCTCGCACATCCCACGTGGGCCATGGGTGCTAAGATCACCATCGACTCCGCCACCCTCATGAATAAGGGCCTGGAGCGCATTGAGGCCATGCATCTGTTTAACTGCGACCTCGATTTCATTAACGTGGTCGTGCAGCGTCAGTCCAAGATTCACTCTATGGTCGAGTTTGCCGACGGCTCCGTGATGGCGCATCTCGGTGCTTCCGACATGCGTATTCCCATCCAGTTCGCGTTCTCGTATCCCGAGCGTTGGGATACCCCGGCGCCTCGTATCGATTTCCGCGAGCTGGGGCAGCTCACGTTTGATGCTGCCGACATGGATACCTTCCGCTGTCTGGCACTGGCCGAGCGTGCCGGCAAGACGGGTGGCACCATGCCGTGCGTGCTCAATGCCGCCAACGAGGTCGCCGTCGATGCCTTCCTGCACGATGGCTGCAGCTTTACCGATATCGATCGCATTGTGGAATCCTGCATGGATGCCCACGATATGCAGGCGGTCGATTCGTTTGAGCAGCTTCGCGACATCGATGCGTGGGCGCGTGAAAAGGCTGCGCAGGTACTCGCCGCAACCCGTTCCTAACCCATAAGGATTGCTTTTTCGTTTTATGGATACTGTTCTGAGCGTTCTCTCATCGGTCTTTTGGGGCCTGCTGATGCTTTCCGTCCTCGTGTTTTTGCACGAGGGCGGCCACTTTTTGGCGGCGCGTGCCTGCGGCGTCCGTGTGACCGAGTTCTTTTTGGGCCTGCCGTGCCGCTTTGACATCCATTACACGTCGCGTCGCATTGGAACCAAGTTTGGCGTGACCCCGCTGCTGCTGGGTGGCTACGCTGCCATCTGCGGTATGGATCCGACCGATGTCTCCTGCGCCGATCGCGTGCTCGCGGCTATCTACCGTCATGGTCGCGTGACCGTGGCCGACCTTGCTGTCGAGCTCGAGCTTTCCGAGGAGGATGTGCTCGAGGCTTGTGCTCTGTTGCTGGGCTGGGGCTCCATCGCTCCCTGGTATGAGGAAGGGGAGAAACCCTCGCCGAGCTACTATCCCACCAAGTATCAGACGCTGCCGCGAGACGCGGCGGGTTACACCACCTTTGACGGCCGCCGGTTCGATCGAGAGCATGCGACTGCCGAGGGCGATGTGTGGGAGCTGCCGTGCGGCGAGGCTGATTTCTTGGCGCAAGAGCGCTCGCACACTTATCTTGGCCAGGGCTTTCTCAAGCGCGCCTTTATGCTGCTCGCGGGCATTCTCGTCAATATCCTGACGGGTTTTTTGCTGCTTATGAGCATCTATTCCATTGCGGGCGTCACCGTGCCGATCGATACCAACGTGATCGGTCAGGTTGACGAGGGGTCTATTGCCGCCAAGGCGGGTATCGAGGCTGGTGATGCGATCCTTTCGGTTGACGGTGTATCGTGCTCCACATGGATGAACGTTTACGATGCCATCGGCAAGGCCGCCGGTAAGGACGATATCGCCATCGAGTACGAGCGTGACGGCAAGCAGCATTCGACCACGGTTGCGCTCAAAGAGGACGAGCGCCTAGGTGTGTATGCCTCTACGCAGGTAGTCCGTTTGGACCCCATCACCTCGGCGCGTCTGTCATTCTCCTATGTTGTGCAGACCGCGGAGGGCGTGATGCGCCTGCTCCAGCCGCAGCATACGATGGAGATTCTCGATCAGTCTTCTTCGATCGTGGGTATTAGCGTTATGTCCTCACAGGCTGCTGCTGCCGGTCCTGCCACATTCCTTTCGTTTGCCGCCCTCATTTCGTTCTCGCTTGGCTTTATGAACCTGCTGCCCATCCCACCACTCGATGGCGGCAAGCTGGTCATCGAGATCATTCAAAAGATTGTGGGCCGCGAGCTTCCGCTCAAGGTCCAGACGATTGTGAGCTATGTGGGCATCGCGCTCTTTGTGCTGCTGTTTGTCTATATGCTTCGTTCCGACATCCTTCGATTTATTCTGTAGGGGAGTGTTTGGATTGTCTTTATCCCATCCTTTGCCTCGCGATTTGACGCGCCCCGTGCATGTGGGCGGTGTGCAGATCGGTGGCGGTGCGCCGGTGGTGGTCCAATCCATGACCTGCACCGATACCGCTGATGCCAAGGCAACACTTGCGCAAGTGTGCGCGTTGGCGCAGGCTGGCTGCGATATCGTGCGTGTGAGCGTGCCCACTGAGGCCGCGCTTGAGGGTTTCCGCACCATCTGTGCCGAGTCTCCGGTGCCAATCGTTGCCGATATCCACTTTAACCACAAGCTGGCCATTGGCGCTGTAGAGGCCGGTGCCGCCAAGCTCCGCATCAATCCCGGTAATATCGGCGATTGGGCCAAGGTCGATGCTGTCATCGATGCCGCGGGTGCTGCGGGCTGCGCAATTCGCATCGGTGTCAACGCTGGTTCGCTTGAGCAGGATATCGCCGAGCGCGACGACCTCACGCAGCCCGAAAAGCTCGTGATGTCGAGCGAGCGCTTCGTCAAGCACTTTGAGGACCGCGGCTTTACGAACATTGTGCTTTCGGCCAAGGCCCATAGCGTGCAAACGACGCTCGATACCTATCGAGCCCTGTCGCGTGAGATTCCCCACGTTCCGCTTCACCTGGGCGTGACGGAGGCGGGGACCAAGCTCCAGGGCACCATCAAGAGCTCTGTAGGCTTGGGTATCTTGCTTTCCGAAGGCATTGGCGACACCATGCGTGTGTCGCTCACAGCCGATCCGGTTGAGGAGCCGCCGGTTGCCTGGGGTATTCTGCAGTCGTTGGGCCTGCGTCGCCGTGGCCCCGAGATTGTCTCGTGCCCCACGTGCGCCCGCTGCCAGGTTAACCTTATTCCCATTGCCGAGGAAGTAACCGAGCGGCTTAAGAACTATACCGCGCCGCTTTCGATTGCCGTTATGGGATGTGCCGTTAATGGCCCCGGCGAGGCTTCTGATGCCGACCTGGGCGTTGCTTGCGGACGTGGTCAGGGCCTGCTCTTTTCGCATGGCCAGATCATTGGTAAAGTAGCTGAGGACCAAATTGTCGACTCGCTTATGGCAGAGGTCGACAAGCTTATTGAGGAGAAATAAATGACCCGAGCAATGTATATGTCTAAGCTCTATGCGCCGACGCTTAAAGAGGATCCGGCGGACGCTGAGCTCGCCAGTCACCGCCTGCTGCTCCGTGCCGGCATGATCCGCAAGGAGGCCGCCGGCCTGTATTCCTACCTGCCGCTTGCCTGGCGTTCGATCCGTAAGATCGAGAACATCGTGCGCGACGAGATGGACGCTGCCGGCGCCCAGGAGCTTATGATGCCTATCATGGTCGACGCCGAGTTGTGGCGCGAGTCCGGCCGCATCGACGCCTATGGCAAGGAGCTTGTGCGCTTTGACGACCGTCATGGTCGCGAGTTCGTCTTGGGCCCCACGCACGAGGAGACCGTCACGGCCCTGGTGCGCAACGAGCTACGCTCCTATAAGCAGCTGCCCGTCAACCTGTATCACATTCAGGACAAGTTCCGCGACGAGTTCCGTCCCCGCTTTGGCCTGATGCGCGGCCGCGAGTTCATCATGAAGGACGCCTACAGCTTCTCCGCCACGCAGGAGAGCCTGCAGGAGGAGTACGACAAGATGAAGCAGGCGTACGCCAATATCTGCGAGCGCTGCTACATCAAGGCTCTACCCGTCGTCGCCGATTCTGGCGAGATCGGTGGCGATACCTCCGTCGAGTACATGGCTTTGGCTGACGCCGGCGAGGCTTCGCTCGTCTACTGCGACGATTGCGGCTTCGCTGCCGATGACGAGGCTGCAAGCACCAAGGTCGTCGTGACCGAGGGTCCTGGTGACGGTACGCTCACCAAGGTTGAGACTCCGGGCATGGGCACCATTGAGGCTGTTGCTAAGTTCTTTGGGTTCCCCGAGAACGGCACGCGCAAGTCGCTGGCACTCATCGACGCCGAGGGCAAGCCGGTCGTGGCCATTGTTCCGGGCGATCACGAGCTCAACGATTGCAAGGCCGAGCACGTCTTTGGCAAGGGCTATCGCATGATGACCGACGAGGAGCTTCAGGCGAACGGTCTGCACAAGGGCTTTATCGGACCGGTTAACCTGCCCGATGGCATTCGTCTGGTCTGCGACGAGAGCCTGCGCGAGTCCAAACAGTGGGCCTGCGGTGCCAACGAGGTCGATTATCACTTTACCGGTGCCTGCCCCGAGCGCGACTTTACCGTCGATGAGTGGGCCGATCTGGTCACCGTTGTCGCCGGCGACCCCTGCCCGCACTGCGGCAAGCCGCTCTCCGCTGCCCGCGGCATCGAGGTCTCTCAGGTCTTCCAGCTGGGCACCAAGTACTCCGAGGCCATGGGTGCCACCTTTATGGATGAGGACGGCAAGGAGAAGCCGCTCATCATGGGTTGCTACGGCGTGGGCGTGTCCCGCTCGCTTGCTGCCGTCGTGGAGCAGCACAACGACGAGCACGGTATCGTCTGGCCGGTCTCCGTTGCCCCGTACGAGGTCGCGGTGATTCCGCTTGATCCCAAGAAGGAAGAGTGCGCTACCGTCTGCGAGCAGATTGTTGATGGCCTGTGTGCCGAGGGCATCGAGGTCGTCGTCGACGATCGCGATGAGCGTCCGGGCTTTAAGTTTGCCGATAACGACCTCATGGGCTTCCCGTATCAGGTGGTTCTGGGCAAGCGCGGCCTTAAGAATGGCACCGTTGAGCTCAAGGACCGTGCTACGGGCGAGCGCGAGGACGTGGCGATCGACGAGGTCGTTGCCAAGGTTGCCGAGCTTGTTAAGGCAGCCCGCCGTTAATCGACGATTTCGCTTGTAGTTCGATATGTGGGACGGCCCCGCATTTCTCCAATCGGGGAGATGCGGGGCCGTCCTATTATCTTGTAGCATCCTCGATATCTAAAAGGAAAACCCCACAGCCCATGCGAGCTGCGGGGTTTTCCATTATGCCTCCGATGCGAAATAAATCGCTCAGATATTACTGATAATCGACGACGTCGATCCAGTTCTTCAGGAACTCATCGTTCACGTTGCGCTTACGAGCGAGCTCGGAAGCGGCGACGATGCTCGTCCACTGACGCACGACCTGCATGGGCATGTCGGCACGGTCGCAGTAGAGCTCCAGGTAGGCCTCGGCCTGGTCCTTGCTGTTGAGGGCAAAGAGCAGGTAGGTGGTGGCAACGTCGGCAGCAGGGGAGCCCTGGGTGGCGTGTGCCCAGTCGCACACATAGAGCTGGCCGTCGTCGCCGACGATGACGTTGGAGGGGTTGAAGTCGCCGTGGCAGACCTTGAACTCCTTGGTCATGCCGTCCAGACGCTCCTGAAGGTTGTAGCGCGTGGTGGCATTGAGCTGATCAAGGCTGTCGATCATGCGGGCGAACTTGTCGCGCTGACGGTTGAGCAGCGGGGAGGTGTAGCCGTGGATCTCGATCTGGAGGTCGACGAACATCTCGAGGTACTCACCAAAGCGCTGGGGCTCGGCAGTCATCTTCTCGGCAAGGGTGGTGCCCGGAACCTTCTCGGTCACGAGCGCCCAGCCGTTGGCGTTCTCGAGCTGGGAAACCTCGAGAGCCTTGGGGCTGCGGATGCCGCACTCATTGATGCGGGCAAGATTCAAAGCCTCGTTGAACACGTCGGAGACAGGCTTGGTCTCGTTAAAGACCTTGACGATCTTGTCGCCCAGGTCGTAAACGACCTTGTTGCCACGGCGGACGAGTTCGGTCTTGGAATCGGGTAGCAGCATGGTTGCATCCTTTCAACGATGCGATAGAAGCGACGGCGGGGGTGTGTGAAACACCCGTGCACCCCCGCCGCAAAAAACCGTGCTAAAAACTAGCAGACGGCGTAGTCCTGGGGCTCGCGGCCGTAGTAGGCGTCCAGGTAGAGCTCCTTGATCTCGCTCATGAGCGGGTAGCGCGGGTTAGCGCCGGTGCACTGGTCGTTGAATGCCTGCTCGGTCATCTCGTCGAGGGTGTCGAGGAAGTACTGCTCGTCAACACCGTAGTCGGCGATGGTCTTCTTGACACCGATGAAGTCCTTGAGCTCCTCGAGCTTCGTGATGAAGTTCTCGAAGACCTCCTTGTCGTCCTTGCCCTCGATGCCGCAGTACTTGGCCATCTCGGCGTAGTTGTGCAGCGCGTTGGGGTAAGGATACTGGGAGAAGGTACCCATCTTGACGGGAGCCTCGGCGGCGTTGTAGCGCATGACGCGGGTCAGGATGACGGCGTTAGCGATGCCGTGGGGCAGGTGATGGAAAGCGCCGAGCTTGTGAGCCATGGAGTGGTTGAGGCCCAGGAAGGCGTTGGCGAAGGCCATACCGGCCATGCAGGAGGCGTTGTGCATCTCCTCGCGGGCGTGCGGGTCCTTGGCGCCGTTCGTGAAGCTGGAGGGCAGGTTCTCAAAGACGAGCTTGGCAGCGCGCTCGGAGAGGCCCTTGGTGTAGTCGGAAGCCATGATGGAGACGTAGGACTCGATGGCGTGGGTCATGACGTCGATGCCGGAGGCAGCGGTCAGGCCGCGCGGGGCGGTCATGCAGTTGTCGGCGTCGACGATAGCCATGTTGGGGAGCAGCGCGTAGTCGGCGAGCGGCCACTTGATGCCGGTCTCCTTGTCGGTGATGATGGCGAACGGCGTGCACTCGGAGCCGGTACCCGAGGAGGTCGGGACGGCGACGAAGTAGGCCTTCTTGCCCATCTCGGGGAAGGTGAAGATACGCTTGCGGATGTCCATGAAGTCCATGGCCATGTCCTCAAACTTGCACTCGGGGTGCTCGTACATCATCCACATGATCTTGCCGGCGTCCATAGCGGAGCCACCGCCGACGGCGATGATGACGTCCGGCTCAAAGAGAGCCATCTGCTTGGCGCCGCGACGTGCGCACTGCAGCGACGGATCGGGCTCGACGTCGTAGAAGCAGTCGTGGGCGATGCCCATCTCGTCGAGCTTGGCCTCGATGGCGCGGGTGTTGCCATTCTTGAAGAGGAACTGGTCGGTAACGATGAAGGCACGCTTCTTGCCCATGACGTTGCCCAGCTCGTCGAGGGCGACGGGCGTGGAACCCTTCTTGAAGTAGACCTTCTCGGGAGCGCGGAACCACAGCATGTTCTCACGGCGCTCGGCCACAGTCTTAACGTTGATCAAGTGCTTCACCCCAACGTTCTCGGAGACGGAGTTGCCGCCCCAGGAGCCGCAGCCCAGGGTCAGAGACGGCTTCATGCCAAAGTTGTACAGGTCACCGATGCCACCGTGCGAGGACGGGGTGTTGATGACGATGCGGCAGGCCTTCATGACGTGCTCGAACAGGCTGATCTTCTCGGCCTGGGCGGGGTGCACGTACAGAGAGGCGGTGTGGCCCGGGCCACCGGCGAGCACCAGGTGCTCGGCCTTGTCGACGGCCTCCTGGAAGTCCTTGGCGTGGTACATGGCCAGGACCGGGGAGAGCTTCTCGTGGGAGAACTCCTCCTTGGCGGGGTCGGTGGAGGTGACCTCGGCGATCAGGATCTTAGTCTTGGCGGGAACCTCGATGCCGGCGAGCTCGGCGATCTTGGCGGCAGCCATGCCGGGGATGCGGTGATCGAGGGCGCCGTTCTTGAACATGGCGGCACGCAGGGCCTCCATCTCGGCACCCTGCTTGACGAAGTAGCAGCCGCGCTTCTGGAACTCGGCCTTGACCTGGTCGTAGATGGTGTCGATGACGGTCACGGACTGCTCGGAAGCGCAGATCATGCCGTTGTCGAAGGTCTTGGAGTGGATGATGGAGTTGACTGCGAGCAGAACGTCGGCGGTGTCGTCGATGACGACCGGGGTGTTACCGGCGCCAACGCCCAGGGCGGGCTTGCCCGAGGAGTAGGCGGCCTTGACCATGCCCGGGCCACCGGTGGCGAGGATGATGTCGACGTCGCGCATGACCATGTTAGTCAGCTCGATGGAGGGGACATCGACCCAGCCGATGATGCCCTCGGGGGCGCCGGCCTTGACGGCGGCGTCAAGCACGAGCTTGGCGGCGGCGATGGTGCACTTGGCGGCAGCCGGGTGCGGGGAGATGATGATGGCGTTGCGGGTCTTCAGGCAGATCAGCGTCTTGAAGATCGCGGTGGAGGTGGGGTTGGTCGTCGGGATGACGGCGCCCACGATGCCGATGGGCTCGGCGATCTTGGTGATGCCGTAAGCCTCGTCGCGCTCCAGGACACCACAGGTCTTGGTGTTCTTGTAAGCGTTGTAGATGTACTCTGCGGCGTAGTGGTTCTTGATGACCTTGTCCTCAAGAACGCCGCGGCCGGTCTCCTCGATGGCCAACTTCGCCAACGGGATACGAGCCTTGTTGGCGGCCATGGCGGCCTCATAGAAGATCTTGTCGACCTGCTCCTGCGTGTACGTAGCAAAAAGCGCCTGGGCCTCTCGCATCTGAGCGAGCTTAGCCTCAAGCGCCTCTACGTTGTCCACAATTGCGGGAGTAGTGTTTTCCGGTGACTTTTTCACCATTTGTGTCTCCTTGCGATCGGAGATTTACCCTACGCCTTGCATGATAGCAAGAAATTATTCGGCGAACGGTAAGATTCCTCTAAAAGGCACACTAAAACGCTTCAATTGAATGAAGCGTTTTAACTAAAACTATCTGCTTGCTGCATCGCCCCGCTCATTGGGGACAGACTCTCATGAGTATTTCAATGGGAAAACGGGACATCTGTTTGATAATCGCTATTCGCGGGTCGCGGTTGAGTCGGACACACAGGCGGTGCAGCTACTCGATTACATCCATTTCAATCCCGTGTAAGGTGCGTCCGACTCGCTCGAGGCGTACCGTTAGTTACAAGGCATACCAGCTGCGCTATGATCCCTTTGACATCTGCAAACCCTCATATAAGTCTGTCCCCAATGAGTGCAAAAAGGCGCCCTCCGTAGGGGAGGGCGCCTTTGGTAAGTTCTATGTGAACGCGAGGTCTTTGACCCGGAGAGTCCGAGGTACTTGTTGGTAAGACCTTATTTACGAGCGCGCAACCTTGCCGGACTTGAGGCAGGTGGAGCAAACGTTCATCTTGCGACGGTGACCATCGACGACGACGTAGACGCGCTGGATGTTGGGGCGGAACTTACGGTTGGTGACGCGGTGAGAGTGGCTGATGGAGCGACCGGCAACGGGGTGCTTACCGCAAACTTCGCAAACTTTGGACATAACTGACCCTCCTTGGGCGACAAACGAACATGTCGCGTTAACAAACAAGCCTGAACTATAGCACAGAAGCAGCTCCCTGTGCGTAATCTACACAGAGATATTTCTCTTTTGGCGATAGTGCTCACGCCACGGCCCTGGACGTAGATCCGATTTGCGTGCAGCAGAGGGGATTATGCCAGCTCGTGCGTGCGTTTTCAAGCTCGTCCCACAAATATATATAGGTTTATGGAGCATTGGGCTCCGTTTACGGATTGCTCTGTATTTATGCTCGCAATTAAGCTCGAGGTTGGCTACACTATCCCTTGACCATTAAAGGGGTACGAGATACCCACATGGAATTACATTGCTGCCAAAGAGCAGCCCTTCCTGTGGGTGTCTGGTCCGCTTTGAGCGGTCGGGCATCTATTTTTTTGACTGTGTCAGCAGTCAAGACATGTGAGGAAGGAGATCGATGGGCACGACTTCCCCCAAGGCGGTCATCATGGACGAGACCGCCGTCAATCGAGCAATGACCCGCATCGCGCACGAGATTCTCGAGCGCAACGAGGGCTGTGAAGACCTCGCTCTGGTCGGCATCGTCACGCGCGGCGACCTTCTGGCAAAGAAGCTCGCCGAGGAGATCAAGGAGATCGAGGGCGTCGACGTTCCGCTCGGCAGCCTGGACATCAGCTTCTACCGCGATGACTATGCGACCAATTTCGCTCCCGCGATCCACGCTACCAACATTCCCTTCAGCGTCGACGGCAAGCGCGTCGTGCTGGTGGACGACATCCTGTATACGGGTCGTACCATCCGCGCCGCTCTCGACGCCGTCATGGACCTGGGCCGTCCGAGCCGCATTGAGCTGGCAGTCCTCGTTGACCGCGGCCACCGCGAGCTCCCCATCTCGCCGGACTTTGTCGGCAAGAACGTTCCCTCGTCGCATGAGGAGAACGTGCACCTATATATGAAGGAAGTTGACGGCCACACCGCCGTCGAGATTAACGACGTCGCGCCGGGTTCCCACGTGGGCTCCGCGCCGCTGGGAGGTGAGTAGTACCGTGGCGTTCAACCATAAGCACCTGATCGACATTACCGAGTACTCCGAAGAGGACATCAAGCTCATCCTCGAGACCGCCAAGGCGTTCTCCGAGGTCAACGAGCGTGCTATCAAGAAGGTCCCCACGCTCAAGGGTAAGACCATCGTCAACATGTTCAACGAGCCCTCGACGCGCACCCGTAGCTCCTTCGAGCTCGCCGAGAAGCGTCTTTCGGCCGACAGCCTCAACTTTGGCGGCTCCTCGACCTCCACGGTCAAGGGCGAGAGCCTCGTCGACACCGTCGAGACCCTCAACGCCTATAAGATCGACTGCATCGTCGTGCGCGATAAGCACGCCGGTGCTCCCTACATCGTCACGCAGAACTCGCCCGCGAGCGTCATCTGCGCCGGCGACGGCAGGCACAACCATCCCACGCAGGCCCTGCTCGACCTGTACACCATCTGGGAGCACAAGGGTGACTTCCACGGTCTGAAGGTCGCCGTCGTCGGCGATATCGCGCACTCCCGCGTCTGCGGCTCGCTGATTCCCGCCCTTAAGATCATGGGCTGCGAGACCTACGCCGTCGCCCCCGGCACGCTGCTGCCGCCGGCGCCCGAGGTCCTGGGCTGCGACCACGTGACGAGCGACCTCGATTCCGTCCTGCCCGAGCTGGACGTCGTTTACATGCTGCGCGTGCAGCAGGAGCGTCTCGAGGGTGCCCCGTTCCCGACCATTCGTGAGTACCACAAGCTCTTCGGTCTGACCAAGGACCGCGAGAAGCTCATGAAGCCCGACGCGATTATCTGCCATCCGGGCCCCATCAACCGCGGCGTCGAGTTCGATTCCTATATGGCCGACCACCCGCAACGCTCCGTCATCCTGGAGCAGGTCTACGCCGGTATCTGCGTGCGTATGGCTATCCTGTATCTGCTGCTTGGAGGTGCCGATAATGGCCTTGCTTCTTAAGAATGCCCACGTCGTCGACCCGTCCGTCGAGCTTGACGGTGTCGTTGACGTCCTGATTGACAGCGACAAGATCGCCGAGGTCGGCGAGAATCTCGCCGTCGAGGGAGCCGAGGTCCGCGACCTTTCCGGCAAGTACCTCGTCCCCGGCCTGGTGGACATGCACGTCCACCTGCGCGAGCCCGGCTACGAGGTCAAAGAGGACATTGAGAGCGGCACCCGCGCAGCTGTCAAGGGCGGCTTTACCGGCGTGTGCGCCATGCCCAACACCGACCCCGTTACCGACAACGGTACCGTCGTTGAGTTTGTCAAGTCCCGCGCTGCCGAGGTCGGCCACTGCCGCGTCTATCCGTCGGGCGCCATGACCCGCGGTCTTAAGGGCGAGGCCATGTCCGAGATGGGCGATATGGTCGCCCACGGCGCCGTCGCCTTCACCGACGACGGTCGCGGCGTGCAGGGCGCAGGCATGCTCCGTCGCTGCATGGACTACGGCAAGATGTTCGGCAAGGTCTTTATGAGCCACTGCCAGGACGAGGACCTGGTCGGCCACGGCCAGATCAATGAGGGCAAGGTCTCGACCCGCCTGGCTCTCGAGGGCTGGCCGGCTGCCGGCGAGGAGCTCCAGATCGCCCGCGACATCGAGATCGCCAAGCTGACCGGTGCCAAGCTGCACATCCAGCACATCTCCACCGCCCATGGCCTGGAGATCGTGCGTGCCGGTAAGGCCGCTGGCGTTCAGGTTACCTGCGAGGCCACCCCGCATCACATGTTCCTGACCGAGAACGACCTGGACGAGACCTACAACACCTCGCTCAAGGTCAATCCGCCGCTGCGTACCGAGGAGGATGCCGAGGCCATCCGTCAGGGCGTCATCGACGGCACCGTCGACGCTATCGTCACCGATCACGCTCCCCACACCCCGTGGGAGAAGGCCCGCGAGTTCGAGCTTGCGCCCTTTGGCATGATCGGCCTCGAGACCTCGCTGTCGCTCGTACTCACCGAGCTGGTCAACACGGGCAAGATGAGCATGGGCCGTATGGTCGAGCTCATGGCCATCAAGCCGCGTGAGATCCTGGGCCTCGACCAGGTTCAGGTCAAGGCGGGCTCCGTTGCCGACCTGACCGTGTTCGACCCCTCTGCCACCTGGACGGTCGGCGAGGACGGTTACGAGTCGCGCGCCGAGAACTCCGGTTTTGCCGGCCGCACGCTTACCGGTCGTGCTACCGATGTGTTTGTCGGCGGTAAGCAGACGCTCGCCGACGGCTGCATCTGCTAGCATAGCCTTATCGCTTTTGTGCGCGGCGCCCTTGCGGTGCCGCGCTTTCTATTCGTTTGGACCATGCAACCGCATGGGGGATTGGAGCGTTTATGCCCACACCTTCCACTGCACGCATGCATGACTTCGAGGTCGTCTCGAACCGGGAGATTGCCGACGGCGTCTTCTCGCTCGTCATCTCGGCCCCCAAGCTTGCAAGTGCGCTCAAGCCCGGTCAGTTTGTGAACATCGCCGTACCCGGTGATGCGTCCTCGCTGCTTCGCGTGCCCCTGAGCTACTACCGCGCCGACGCCGAGGCCGGCACCGTCGAGCTGTGGTACGCCGTCGTGGGCGACGATACCCGTCGTTTGTCCCAGATGGGCCCTGGCTCCTCCTCTAACCTGCTGGGCCCCGGTGGCCGTGGCTGGATGGTACCCGAGGGCACCAGGAAGGCCCTGCTCGTCGCCGGTGGCATCGGCGTTCCGCCTGTGCTGTGTCTTGCCGGTATGCTTGCCGAGCAGAGTGTTGATGTGGACGTGAGCCTGGGCTTTGGCACCGCTTCCAAGGCCGTGGGCATCGACGAGTTCCGCGCGCTGGGCGCCACGGTTAACGTGTGCACCGACGATGGCACGCTGGGCACGCACGGTTTTTGCACCGACCCGGCAGCCGAGCTGCTCGGCGAGGGCGGCTACGACTACGTCGCCAGCTGCGGTCCCGCCGTCATGATGAAGAAAGTCGCCGCCGCTGCCGCCGAGGCCGGTGCGTACTGCGAGGTGTCGCTCGAGCGCATGATGAGCTGTGGCTTTGGCGCCTGCAACACCTGCAATGTCGAGACGGTCGACGGTATGAAGGGTGCTTGCATGTGCGGCCCCGTGTTCGATGCTTCCAAGGTGGTGGTCTTCTAGTGGGTACCGTGAACATGGCCGTCGATTTCGGCGGCGTCAAGATGCAGAACCCCATCAACACCGCAGCCGGTACCTTTGGCTACGGTTGGCAGTTCCAGAACTTCTTTGATGTTTCCCAGCTGGGCGCCATCACCACCAAGGGTTGCGCTGCCGAGCCCTGGCCCGGCAACCCCGCGCCCCGCATGGCCGAGATCCCCGGCGGTATGATCAACTCCGTGGGCCTTCAGAACCCCGGCGTGGCCGCCTTTGCTCGCGAGTCCGGTCCGTGGCTCGAACAGCTGTCCAAGGACGGCTGCCAGGTCATCTGTCAGGTTGCCGGCCACTCCGTTGACGAGTTTGTCCGCGCACTCGAGATGTATGTCGAGCTGTGCCCCTGGGCTGCAGGCTACGAGATCAACGTGAGCTGCCCCAATATCGCCGCCGGTGGTGCCGCCATGGGCTCCACGCCCGAGGGCGCCTCTTCCGTTATGGCTGCCTGCCGCAAGGTGACCGATAAGCCGCTGTTCGTGAAGATGGCTCCGGTCAACGTCGCCGAGATCGCCAAGGCCCTCGAGGCTGCCGGCGCCGACGGCCTTTCGGTCATCAACTCCATTCAGGGCATGGCTATCGACGTCCATACCCGCAAGTCCCGCGTGGCCAAGCCCAAGGGCGGCCTTTCGGGCCCGCTGTGCCACCACATCGCCGTGCGCATGGTCTGGGAGGTTGCCCAGGCCGTCGATATCCCCATCAACGGTGTCGGCGGTGTCATGACCGGCGAGGATGCGGCTGAGTTTATCCTGGCCGGTGCCACCTGCGTGTCGGTCGGCATGGCCAACTTCGTCGATCCGTGCGCTTCGCTCAAGATCGCGCATGAGCTCGAGGCCTGGGCCGAGTCCCAGGGCGTAAAGGACATCAACGAGCTGGTAGGTGCTTTCGAATGCTAGAGACCGATGCCCGCGACCGCGTAATCGTCGCCCTCGACTGCGATCGTGAGCGTGCGCTCGAGCTCGCCCACGAGCTTTCGGGCCATGCCGCCTGGCTGAAGGTTGGCATGACGCTCTATTACGCTGAGGGCCCCGAGATCGTCAAGACCTTTAAGGACCTGGGCTTTAAGGTCTTCCTTGACCTTAAGTTCCATGACATTCCGCATCAGGTTCGCGGTGCCGCCCGCTCGGCCTCGCTTGCCGGTGCCGACCTGCTTTCGGTCCACGGCTTGGGTTCGGGCGCCATGCTCGCTGCCTGCCGCGAGGGTGCCGAGGAGGCGCGCGAGGACCGCGCCAAGCTCGTCGCCATCACCGTGCTCACGAGCATGAATCAGGATGCCTTGAGCGAGATCGGCGTCGAGTCGCCCGTGGCCGAGGAGGCCGCCCGCCTGGCAAAGCTCGCTCAGGCCAACGGCATCGATGGCATTGTGTGCTCGCCGATGGAGGCTCACGACATGCGTGAGCTGCTGGGTCCTGATGCCCTGATCGTGACTCCGGGTGTGCGTCCGGTGGGTGCCGCCTTAGGCGACCAGTCTCGCGTGGCGACGCCTTCCCAGGCTATCGAGCGTGGCGCCAGCCACATTGTGGTGGGCCGTCCCATCACTGGTGCCGACGATCCGGTTGCCGCCTTTGACGCCATCGTCGCCGAGCTGGTCGAAAACGTCGCGTAAAAGATTCCCCTAAGTCACCACTTTTGGGTCTCATTAGCACAAAATAGCCCCTGTGCCTGCGTAAACTTTCCCATCCTTTGTGTGGAATCGCAGGTCAGGGGCTTAACTTTGGGCGCAGTATATTGCACTTTTTGCGGGTATCGTCTAACCTATGGAGCCGCGATTGGGCATTTTGTACGTTCTACGTGCTAAAATGCCAATTATTGAATCAGATATAACCCAACTATTTGGAGGTACGAATGGCACTCCCTCAGCTTACCGATGAGCAGCGCAAGCAGGCTCTTGAGAAGGCTGCTGCCGCACGTCACGCCCGCGCTGAGCTTCGCGAGCAGATCAAGAAGGGCGAGAAGTCCCTCGAGTCCGTGCTCAACTCCGATGACCCCATCGCTTCCCGCATGAAGGTTTCCACCCTCATCGAGTCTCTCCCTGGTTATGGCAAGGCCAAGGCCGCCAAGATCATGGAGGAGCTCGGTATCTCCGCTACCCGTCGCGTCCAGGGCCTCGGCGTCCGTCAGCGCGAGCAGCTCCTCGAGCAGCTGACCAAATAAGTGAGCGCTCAGGATTCCAAGCTCTTTGTGATTTCTGGACCGTCAGGCGCAGGCAAGGGTACGCTCGTCACTCGTGTGCGCGAGCGCCGCTCGAACCTGGGCCTGACGGTTTCGGCTACCACGCGAGCACCACGCAAAGGTGAGGTCGACGGCGTCAACTACTTTTTTCTGACGCGCGAGGAGTTCGACCGCCGCGTGGCAAACGGTGAGTTTGTTGAGTGGGCCGAGGTCCACGGTAACTGCTACGGCACGTTGGTGAGCGAGGTCCAGTCCAAGCTCGCCTCTGGTTCGTCTCTCATCTTGGAGATCGATGTCCAGGGTGCCCTGCAGGTGAAGGAGCGTTTCCCCGAGGCCGTGCTGATCTTTATCAAGCCACCTTCGCTCGAGGTGCTTCGCGAGCGTCTAGTCGGTCGCGGTACCGAGACGCCCGAGACGATTGAGCTGCGTATGGCAAACGCCGCCGATGAGCTTGCCCTTGCCGACCGCTACGACGACGTCGTGGTGAATGACGATCTCGACCGCGCGACCGATGAGCTCGTTCGCGTTCTCGATATGCATGAAAGGATCTGAGGTCCGTGTCCGTTGTAAAGCCTTGCATTGACGATCTTCTGGAGAAGACCGATCACAACCGCTTCCTGCTTGCTTCGCTTGCCTCCAAGCGCGCCTGCGACATCAATAGCATGCTGCGTGGCCAGCACAACCGCGTGCTTGCCGTCCAGGATGTCGATGACATCACCATCGGGCTTTCCGGTGCCGATACCATCTCGATGGCTATGGACGAGATTGTCGATGGCGACATCTCTTACGACGAGGCCCGTTACGAGAAGGCGCTCGGCCACAAGGTTGCTGAAGACTAAATGGCGGCTCGCGTCTGCCTGGTCCACTATCACGAGGTTGGACTGAAGGGTAAGAACCGCGCACATTTTGAGCATATCCTCATGGATAACATCAAGGCGGCCTTGGCCGCCTTTTCCGTGAATGCCGTGTCTCGAATTTCCGGTTATATCCTCGTGACCTTTAACGAGCATCAGGCCGATGAGGCGGCGCGTGTCATTCGCACCGTTCCCGGCGTTGCTCGTGTGTCTTTGGCGTATCACACTAACCGCGACCCGCAGGAGTACTGTGCCGCCGCCGTCAAGGCGCTGCGCGAGTTTGGCCCCTTCGATTCGTTTAAGGTGCACGCCAAGCGCTCCAATACCGACTATGAGCTCACTTCGATTGACATCAATCGCCAGGTGGGCGAGGTACTGTGTGAGGCCTTCCCCGATAAAAAAGTTCAAATGCACGACCCCGATGCGATGCTGCACGTACTGGTGGTCCAGGGTAGCGTTTATGTGTACGCGCGTTCCGAGCGCGGCGTTGGCGGCCTGCCGGTGGGTTCTGCCGGTAAGGTCGTGACGCTGCTGTCTTCGGGCATCGATTCTCCGGTGGCGACTTGGATGCTCGCGCGTCGCGGCGCGGTGTGCGTGCCGGTACATTTCTCCGGTCGTCCGCAGACGCCCGATACGAGCGAGTATTTGGTGCAGGACATCATCCGTGCGCTTGAGCCGGGTGTTCAGATCGGCCGCCTGTACGTGGTGCCGTTTGGCGACTGCCAGCGTGAGATTTCGGTCACCTGTCCCAGCAACCTGCGCGTGATCATGTATCGCCGCATTATGTATTCGGTTGCCGAGCGCATTGCGCACATCGAGGGTGCTAAGGCCATCGTTACGGGCGAATCGCTTGGGCAGGTTGCCTCCCAAACGCTTGAGAACATCATGGCCGTCAACGAGGCCGTGAAGATCCCCGTGTTCCGTCCTCTCATCGGTTCGGATAAGCAGGAGATCATCGCGCGCGCCGAGGAGATCGGTACGTTCGATATCTCGACTGAGGCCGCTCCTGACTGCTGCACGCTGTTTATGCCGCGCCGTCCCGAGACGCACGCTAAACTCGATGCCGTGCATGAGGCCTGGGAGTTGTTCGATCACGAGGAGATGATCGAGCGCCTGCTCAAGCAGACCGAGTACATCGACTTCGAGAGCAACACGTATAAGGCTCCTAAGACCTTAAAACGCAAACATTCGGAGCTTGCTCCGCGTGAGATTTACCAAGATCACGAGTAAATTTGTGCATAGACCGACGATGCGCCTGCATCGTCGGTCTTTTGCTATCTGGGCATTTTGCATCTAAGTGTTCATTTTCTGACGTGTGCTTGAATAAATGGACGGATTTGTGCAAGGTTTTGGTCGGCATTTGGTTTGACCGCGAAAACCGGTTTTGGGGCGTGGCTGTTGCACGGCTCTTTTCCTGACACGATGGTGTTGGGAGGTTTTGCTATGGCGCAGCGCGAACAACACGAACGGGTCAAACGGATGGACCGCTTGGCGGACAAGCTGCTCGGTCATAAGGCAGTGGTGATGGCGATGCTGGTCGTCATTGCGATGGCGAGCGGCTTGGCGATGGCGAACCTTGGCGGCGGTGCCGGCGGCGTGTCGTTTGATCGCACTGATAGTTCGGGCCCGTTGGTGGAGCCGGGATCCGGCGATGCCTCGAGCGGAAAGACATCCGATGGCTCTTCGCCTAAGGCGTCTGCCGCGGCAGAGGTTTATGTCGATGTCGATGGCGCCGTTGTGTCGCCCGGCGTATATCGTCTCAAGGACGGCGCGCGGGTGGCTCAGGCGATTGATGCCGCCGGCGGGCTGGCGCCCGAGGCAGACGTTACGGGGCTCAATCGGGCATCTAAGGTCGTCGATGGGCAGAAGATTCACGTTCCAACGGTAGGGGAGCAGCGGGCGTCCATTGCGGAAACCGGTATTGATGGTGGGGCTTCCGCATCATCGGGCGTGAGTGGCGCAACAGGCCTAGTAAACATCAATACGGCAAGCGCGGCAGAGCTACAGACGCTCTCGGGCATCGGTCCCTCCATGGCCCAGTCGATTATCGATGAGCGGACAAAGAACGGTGCTTTTGCCTCGGTTGACGATCTGATGCGTGTGTCGGGAATCGGCGAGAAGAAGCTTGCCAAAATCAAAGATTACATCTGCGTATGAGTGCGATCGAGCGCGAGCATGTGATGCCTCCGCGGCCCCTGATGCCGTGGACGATGGCCCTGTGTGCCGGCATGTGCATGAGCTGCGCCTTGGTGCTCAACGTGGCCGCCGATGCGCTGCTGTGGGGGCGGGCTTCGGCGGTCGGGCCGCTATGGGCCATTCCCGTTGCGGCGGCGGTATTCGTTGTGCTGGCTCAATCTTGTGCGCGGCTTGCCCGTTGGAAGCGGTGGCTGTATGCCGCGTCCGTCGGTCTCGTGGCGGGAGCGTTCGTCTCGGCGTGGTGGGCTGTGGACGCGCTAAGTGCCTCGAAGGCGCTTGACGGTCGAGCGGCGAGCAGCCTCGAGTTTGTCGTGCAGGGTGATCCATCCATAAACGACGACGTGTATTCCTATACCTGCGCGGCACGCGCGGACGGTAAGAACTTGGCAATGGTTCGCCTATCGTTTGACCGCGAGCTCAAGGTCGGTGCGCACGTGCGTGTTATCGGTCGCGTTTCACGTTTTGAGAACGATACGTATGGACGATCGCGCGTTCTCCGAGGCGAGGTGCGCAAGGTTAAAGCCGTTCGAGTTGTGTCGGTCGATGAGGGCTCTCCGGGGCTGCTGCCTCGGCTTCGAAATGGGCTGCTTGCGTCCATCGCGCCTGCGACCGACCCGGCGCGTGCGCTCATAGCCGGTGTCGTCTGCGGTCGTTCGGCCGAGCTGCGCGCCCAGCCGGCGGGCGACTGGTTTTCGGTGACGGGAACGGCGCATCTTATCGCCGTCTCGGGCAGCCATTTGGCTATCGTGGGGTTTGTAATCGAGGGTGTATTGCAAAAGACTCGGTGCTCACGTGGCCTTCAGCGGGCGATATTGGCGATAACGTTTGTGGGCTACGCTGCCTTTACGGGCGCGTCCCCCTCTGCCATACGTGCGTGCTGCATGGTGTTCGCGACACTTGTCGTAAACGGCGCGGGGCGTCGCCGGCACGGCGCATCGGCGCTCTTCGTTACCATGTCCATCTTTGTGCTACTGCGGCCGACGGTTCTGTTCGAGATGGGCTTTCAGCTCTCATGTGCCAGCGTCTTTGCCATTCTGTGCTTTTGCCCCTATGCGACCTACGCTTTGGGTGAGCTGGGTGTGCCATCAGGCGTTGCCAGCATGCTTTCCGTCACGCTGTGCTCGCAACTGGCGACACTTCCCATTACCATTCCTGCCTTCGGTACGTTCTCGCTCATTGCTCCGCTGGCAAATGCGGTCATCGGTCCGGTGGTGAGCGTACTGCTCGCCGTGTCGATCGTGCTGGTTCCCTTTTCGCTCCTGGCGCCGTTGCGGACTTGGGCGCTCGTTGTGCCCATGATTGCCGCCCGTTGCGCGCTGTTCTTTGAGCAGCTGTTTGCCGCCGTGCCGGGTGCATCCGTGAGCGTGCCGCCCGATAGCATGTGGATTTACCTAGTGCCGTGTTTGCTGGCGGTTCTGCTGGTCTGGTGGCCGCGTCCTCGTGCACGTCCTATGGCGGTGGGGCTTGCATGCCTGGTGCTCTTGGCTGCGATTCCGTACGCCTACTGGGATCGATTCGCTCCGCCTTCGGTGACGGTGCTCGATGTGGGCCAGGCCGATGCGATTCTTATTCGCCAGGGCGGCGCAGTGGCGCTCGTCGACTGCGGGCTCGACGAGCGCGTGGTGGCGGCGTTGGTTCGCAATAACGTGCACCATATCGATGCCGTCTTTGTGACGCATTGGGATGAGGACCACTGGGGTGGTCTGCCTGCCGTGCTCGATCAGTTTTCGGTCGGAACGATTGCCGTGGCGGCGGATGCGCTGGAGGATGCTCCTGCCGAGGTATTGAACCGACCTGGCGTGGAGTATCGGCAGGTGTGCCGTGGGGATACGGTCGACATCGGCTCTTTTTGCGCCCGCGTGGTGTGGCCATTCGAGTCCGTGGATGGCGAGGGAAATGAGGACTCGCTTGTCCTGTTGCTCTCTTATGTTCAGGAAGGCAAGGGCCTGCGCATACTCCTCACCGGTGATGCCGAGCTTGACCAAGAACGGGAATTCGTGCAGGAGGTGGGGGATATCGATGTCCTTAAACTTGGGCATCACGGCTCTAAGGTTTCAGTTGATGGTGAGTTGCTGGACGTCCTGAAGCCCGAGCTTTCCCTCGCGAGCGCGGGCGAGGGGAATCGATACGGCCATCCGTCCGATGCCTGCATCGATGCCGTTAAGGAAGCGGGCGGCGTTTTCGCGTGCACTATCGAACACGGCGACATTACCGTCACGCCGACTGCGAATGGCTTTGCGATGCGATGCCAGCGACCGTGACGACGTCGTTGGCGTGTGGTGGGCCCCTGGGCTAGAATGGCACGGAGCGAATACGAAGGCCTGCGGGAGGGGAGCGCAATGTCCGAAACCGGTCTGCTGCCGGCATATCTGATTGTCGGTACCGACGGAGTCAAGCGCGATCACGCCGTCTCGCGTATGAAAGCGCGTCTGGAAAAGTCGGGTATGGTTGAGTTCAACCTCGACGAGCGCGACATGACCAAGGACCCCGATATCGAGTCCATTATCGGATCGCTTAACACCTTTCCGATGGGCAGCGAGTTTCGCCTGGTAATCCTTGACGGCTGCTCAAAGCTCGCCAAGGCGGTCTCGGAGCCGCTCGTCGAGTATCTGGCGAGTCCCAGCCCCACAACGGTCTGCCTCATCATCGCCGACTCGCTTGCCAAGAACACGCGCCTGTATAAGGCGATCGCCAAGATCGACAAGAAGGCTGTGATCGATTGCTCCGGCACCAAGCGCTGGGAGCTACCGCGCCGCGTGCAGCAGATGGCGACGCAGCACGGCAAGTCGATCTCGACGGCGGCCGCCGAGGAGCTCGTCTCGCGTTCGGGTGAAAACACTCGCATGCTCGATAACGACTTGGCTAAGCTTGCTCAGATGGTCGAGGCGCCCCAGATTGAGCTTGCAGATGTGGAGCGCTGGATTGTGCGCACTGCCGAGGTTCAACCCTGGGACTTTCTCAATGCGGTCTCGGCCCGTGACATGCGACGCTCGCTCGAGCTTTTCAATCTATTGCCCGCTAAGAGCTACGTGTGGACTTATACATTGCTGTGCGGCCGCATCCGCGAGCTGATCGTCGCCAAGGCGCTCGATGCGCGCGGTCAGGGTCGTGAGCTGGCCGCAACACTCAAGCTTCAGTCCTGGCAGGTCAAGAATCACCTGACCTGGGCACGTCGCTTTTCGATGGCAGAGCTCGTCGCAGCGCTCGAGGGCGCGGTCGATGTGGAGCTCGCGCTCAAGGGTTCGGCCGATTCTCAGACCGCGCTTTTGCTCTGGATTACGAACATCTTGAGAAAATCGTGATGATACCTGCCTATTTGACAAATTCGTTCTATCCCTTTGAGGGGGAGCGTGCTATAGTAGGCGCTTGCATGACCTCACCGTGTCTCAGAGGTGTCATACATTTTTTGCAAGGAACTCGAAAGGAACTCCAGAAGTGGCAAACATCAAGTCTCAGAAGAAGCGTATCCGCACCAATGAGGCAGCTCGCATGCGTAACAAGGCTGTCAAGTCCGAGCTCAAGACGCTGACCAAGCACGTCCAGTCCGCCGTCGCCGAGGGCGACGCCGAGAAGGCCCAGGCTGCCCTCAAGACCGTCACCAAGCGTCTCGACATGGCTGCCGCCAAGCATGTTATCCACAAGAACCAGGCTTCCAACCGCAAGTCCGGTCTTGCCAAGCTCGTGAACAGCATCAACGCCTAAGTTGTAAATTTCACACCACACAGATTACGCGCATAAATGGAGCCTGTTTTATGGAACAGGCTCCATTTTTTGTATCGCTCGGGTAAGATAGTCCGCATGAATACTTCAATTGACATTTCCCACATCCGCAACTTCTCAATTGTTGCGCACATCGACCATGGCAAGTCCACGATCAGTGACCGTATCCTCGAACTCACCCATACCGTCGACGAGCGCGACATGGAGTCGCAGCTGCTCGACACTATGGATATCGAGCGCGAGCGCGGCATCACGATCAAGTCCAACGCCGTCCGCGTGTCCTATGACGCCGACGACGGCGAGACGTATCAGTTCAACCTCATCGATACGCCGGGCCACGTGGACTTTACCTATGAGGTCTCGCGTTCGCTGGCCGCCTGCGAGGGCGCGGTGCTCGTCGTCGATGCCACCCAGGGTGTCGAGGCGCAGACCGTCTCCAATGCGACGCTCGCCATGAACGCCAATCTGGACATTGTGCCGGCCATCAACAAGATCGACCTGCCCTCGGCCCATGCCGATGAGGTCAAGACCGAGATCGAGGATGACTTGGCGATCCCTGCCGATGATGCCGTGTGCGTCTCGGGCAAGACCGGAGAGGGCATCCACGATCTGCTGGAGTCCATTGTCTTTTTGATCTCTCCGCCCAAGGGCGATGCGAACGCGCCGCTCAAGGCACTCATTCTGGATTCGTACTTTGACGAGTATCGCGGCGTGGTGGCCACGGTGCGCGTCTTTGACGGCTCCATCAAAAAGGGCGATACCCTGCGCATGATGCAGGCAGAGGGCGACTTTTTGGTCGATGGCGTGGGTGTCAAGCGTCCTGCCGAGACCCCGGTTGACGCGCTGACGGTTGGCGAGGTCGGCTACGTGGTCACGGGCCTGAAGGACCCCGAGGCCGTGCGCGTGGGCGATACCCTCACGTGGGCGTCGAATCCCTGCCCCGAGCCGCTTCCCGGCTACCGCGAGGCTAAGCCCATGGTCTATACGGGCCTGTTCCCGATCGATAACAAGGACTACGAGAACCTGCGTGACGCGCTCGATAAGCTGCACGTCAACGACCCGTCGTTGGTGTGGGAGCCCGAGACCTCGGTGGCGCTCGGCTTTGGCTTCCGCGTGGGCTTCCTGGGCCTGCTGCACATGGAGGTCGTCAAGGAACGCCTGGAGCGCGAGTTCAACTTGGACCTCATTGCCACGAGCCCCTCGGTGGACTATCACGTCTACAAGACTGACGGCGAGATGATTGATGTCCGTAGTCCGCAGGATCTTCCCGAGGCCACGCGCATCGAGCGTATCGAGGAACCCTACCTCAAGGCTAAGATCATCTGCCCGCCCGAGTATACGGGTGCCGTCATGCAGCTCGCTATCGAGCACCGTGGCATTACAACCGACATGATCCATCTCACGAGCAAATCTGTCGAGATGCGCTTTGACATGCCGCTCGCCGAGCTCATCCTGGACTTCTTTGACCAGCTCAAGAGCCGTACCAAGGGCTATGCCTCGCTCGACTACGAGTTCAACGAGTACCGTCCATCTGAGCTTGTGAAGCTCGATATCCTGCTTTCGGGCGACGAGGTGGACGCGCTGTCGTTTATCGTCCACAAGGACAAGGCCTACGGTCTTGCCCGTGGCCTATGCGACAAGCTCAAGGAGATTATTCCGCGTCAGCTGTTCGAGGTGCCCATCCAGGGTGCCATCGGCAACAAGATCATTGCCCGTTCCACCGTCAAGGCGCGGCGCAAGGACGTGCTTGCCAAGTGTTACGGCGGCGATATCTCGCGTAAGCGCAAACTGCTCGAGAAGCAGAAAGAGGGCAAGAAGCGCATGAAGGCCATCGGCTCGGTCGAGGTCCCGCAGGAGGCGTTTATGGCGATCCTCAAGGTGGACGAGTAGGTCTATGGCGCTTTCCGAATATAGCCAGCGGCTGCTGGGCGCCTATGCCGAGCAGCCGTTCCTTATGGCTCCCATGGCGGGCGTGACCGACCCTGCCTACCGTATCATGTGCCGCCGCCGCGGTGCCAACCTTGCCTACAGCGAGATGGTGAGCGTGACGGGCCTTGCCTATGCCAGCAACAAGACCTGGCGCCTGGTGCTACCGGCCGACGAGGAGCAGCAGATTTGCGTGCAGCTCTTTGGCTCCAAGCCCGAGCAGTTTGCGAGTGCCGTCGCCGCCGTTGAGGAGCGCGTTGGCGATCGCCTGTCGCTGATCGATATCAATATGGCATGTCCCGCCCGCAAGGTTGTTACCAAGGGCGAGGGCTCGGCGCTCATGCGCACGCCCGACCTTGCGGAGAAGATCGTCGAGGCCACGGTGGGCGCGGCGCACGTGCCCGTGACCGTCAAGATTCGCAAAGGCTTTTATGCCGAGGACCGCAATGCCGCGACATTTGCCCAGATGCTTGAGGGCGCAGGGGCTGCCGCAGTTGCCGTGCACGGTCGTTGTGCCACGCAGCTCTATACGGGCCAGGCCGATTGGTCTGTCGTCGATGAGGTTGCCGACGCCGTCGAGATTCCCGTGATTGGTTCGGGTGATGTGTTCTCGGCCGAGGACGCTGCTGAGCATCTGCAAGGCTCGGGTGCCAGCGCGGTGTTTATCGCGCGCGGCATCTACGGCAATCCGTGGGTGTTCGGTGATGCTCGCGCCCTTGCGCTCGATGGCACGCCGGTGCCGGCTCGCAGCTCCGTTGAGCGCCTGGACGCCCTGCGTGAGCACCTAACGCTGACGCATGAGCTCCTGCCGCTCATGTCGCGTGCCCGCACGTACGCAAGCTGGTACTTAAAAGGCATGCCCCATGCTGCAGCCTGGCGCGCGCAGGTGGTGCGCTGCTCCACGTATGAGGAGTTTATGGCGCTGGTCGATGAGATCGAGCATGATGTGGTGGCCTGCGAGGCCGCCCTTGCCGCCGGCGAGTCGGTGCCCGCTCATCCGTTGGAGGCCTAACGGTGGTCGTTACCGCGCTGTACGTGCATGTGCCGTTTTGCGCCCAAAAATGCCGGTACTGTGACTTTGACTCACGCAGTTTTGCTCCGTGCAACATGAGCGTTGCGCTCGATACCTATTTTGAGCAGTTGTATGCGCGCCTCGATGCTTTTGGCGACGCAGGCGCGCTTGCACAGATCCGCACCGTCTATGTTGGCGGCGGCACGCCGTCGCTGGCGGGGGAGCGTTTGGTAGAATTTGCCCGGCGTATCTCTGCGTGGTGCAAGCCTGTTGAGTTTACCTGCGAGGCCAATCCCGAATCGCTGACCGCAGAGCTTGCCACTGCGCTTGCCGGGGTGGGTGTCACGCGCGTCTCTCTGGGCGTGCAAACGCTCGATAACGCCGAACTTACCGCCATCGGCCGCATTCACGATGCCGATCGGGCGCTCGCTGCCATCACGACGGTCAAGGACGCTGGGCTTGTCGTGTCGTGCGACCTGATGTGCGGCCTTCCCGGGCAGACCGACCTAAGCTGGCAGCGCACACTCGATGGCGTGTTGGCGGCGGCGCCGCATCATGTGTCGGTGTACCCGCTCACGCTCGAGGAGGGCACGCCGCTCTATCGCATGGCGTGTCGCGACGAGTCGCTCGAGCCCGACGAGGATTTTCAGGCTGCATGCATGGATGCGGCGCGTGAGCGCCTGAGTGCGGCCGGCTATCACCCGTATGAGGTGGCAAGCTACGCGCTCGACGGCCATGAGTGCGCCCACAACATTGCCTATTGGACCGGACAGGGCTATCTGGGTTTGGGCCGCTCTGCCGCCGGTATGCTCGACGCCGAGGATTTCGATCGCTTGGCCGGGCTGTTTCCCGACGTGCTTGCTCGCGGCGATGCGTATCGCGTGCGCTTGGTGCAACGCGACGATGCCGCGACGACGTTTGATGCCGAGTATCTGTCGCAGCGCGAGGCGGCGGCCGAGGATTTGATGCTTGCCTGTCGCATGACGCGTGGCATTGGGCCCGATCTGTTGGTTCGCTCGGCAAGCGTGATCGCTGCAGATGAGTTGGCGGCGGCCTGCGACCGTGCGGTCGAGTTGGGCCTTGCCACCTGGGTGCCCAATCATATTGAAGGACATGCGGGGCGCGTCACCTCGAAAGACGTTATCGCAGGTCGCGTCCGTGCTCGTTTAGCGCCCACTCACTTGGGCTGGCTCGATGGAAATGTGCTGTTCGAGCTGTTTTGGGGTCTAGCCTAGGCCGCTCGGGTAGAATTACCGCAATATATACGCTGCTGTGAGCAGGAGGTTGCCGCGCATGGCGACGATGAACGAAAAAGATTACTACGAGATTTTGGGTGTCTCCAAGGACGCCACCTCGCGTGATATACAGAAAGCCTTCCAGCAAAAGGCCCGCAAGCTCCATCCGGACGTCAACAAAGAACCGGATGCCGAGGAAAAGTTCAAAGAGGTTTCCGAGGCCTATGCTGTGCTTTCGGACGAGCAGAAGCGTGCGCGCTACGACGCCATGCGCTCGGGCAATCCCTTTGCCGGCGCTCCCACGGCTTCGCCCTATGGCGGCGGTTACGCCGGCAGCGCGGGCTACGGCAATCCCTTTGAGGGCGGCTTTCCCTTTGGTGGCGCCTGGGGTCAGCCGCGTCGCGGGCAGGCTGCCTATAATCCCGAGAACGGCGCCAACGTGGTCGTCGATATTAAGCTCGACGCCAAGGAGGCCAAGGGCGGTGCCCGCAAGACCGTCCGCTATACGCGCTTCGATACCTGTGGTCACTGCGGCGGTTCGGGCTCTGTTTCGTCCGAGCATGCACATACCTGTCCGAGCTGCGGCGGTCGCGGCCACATCGATGTCGACCTGTCCTTTCTGTTTGGTGCCGGCACGTTCCAGTCTGTCTGCCCTGAGTGCGGTGGCTCCGGTAAGGTCGTCGCCGACCCCTGTCCCGATTGCGGCGGCAGCGGGCGAACCCGTGTGACCTCCGAGCAGACGATTGAGTTTCCCGCCGGCACGCACGATGGCGACGAGGTCCGTATTGGCGGCATGGGTCACGCCGGCACCAACGGCGCCTCTGGCGGTGATCTGGTCGGTCGGGCCCATGTTGAGGCCGAGCGCCTGGAAGGCAAGGCCCGTACCGGTTTTTACCTGATGGGCATCGTGGCGCCGTTTTTGGTGCTATCGGCCATCTCGGGCGTGTTCTCGGCCTTTGCCGTGATGTGCTTTATTCCGTTTGCCATGGGCCTGTTCATGGTGCTCTCGGACGGCGTGCTGCACCGCAGCCTGCTGTGGTGGAAGCGCGGCGCGATGCAGTTTGCCAACGGTTTTGCCAACGGATTTATGTTTGCGCTCGTGTCGGTTTGGTTTGCGAGCTGCTCGCAACGTGCCATGCTTTCGCCCTACGCAATGCAATAACATCAAACCCTCTGTTTGCGGCCGGCCCAGCTTGGGTATAGGACGCACTGTGACAATAATGAAAGTCGGAAGGATTCGGTCGTGTCGGAAAATAGGGATTACTACGAGGTGCTTGGCGTCGACAAGGATGCCGACGCGCGGACGATTAAGCGCGCGTTTCTAAAGAAGGCCCGTACCGTACACCCGGACGTTTCGGACGACCCCGAGGCCGAGGCTAAGTTCAAAGAGCTCAACGAGGCATATTCCGTTCTTTCCGATGAGCAGAAGCGTGCTAACTACGACCGTTACGGCACTGCCGACGGCCCCGGTGGCTCCGGCTACGTCGATATCAACGATATCTTTGGTGGCATGGGCATGGACGACTTGTTCTCGTCGTTCTTTGGCGGCGGTGCCGGCGGTGGCGCCCGCAGCCGTCGTGAGCGTCGTCGCGGACGTGATATGGCCATCTCGCTTTCGGTGACGCTCGAGGAGGCGGCGCTCGGCTGCAAAAAGACAATCAGCTATGACCGCCTTGCTCCTTGCGAGGACTGCAATGGCACCGGTAGGGCAGAGGGCGCACAGGAAAAGCAGTGCGGCCGCTGCCACGGTACGGGCTACGTCACGACGGTTCAGCGATCGTTTTTGGGCCAGGTTCAGTCTTCCTCGCCTTGCCCCGACTGCCATGGCGAGGGCACGGTTATCGATCATCCCTGCGAGACCTGCGACGGTCAAGGCCGCACGCCTTCGCACGAAAAGATCGACATCGATATTCCCGCCGGCGTTTCGACCGGTCGCCAGCTTCGTGTGAGCGGCTTTGGCGAGGCCGGCCTTCGCGGCGAGCCTTCGGGCGACCTGATTGTCAACGTGCGCGTCGCCGACCATGAGCGCTTTAAGCGCAACGGTGATGACCTGTACCTGGTGAGCGATATCTCGATTGCGCAGGCTGCGCTCGGCTGCGAGATTGAGGTCGAGGGCATTATGCCCGACGAGGTCGTTAAGGTGACGGTTCCCGCCGGCGCCCAGTACGGCGACACCGTGAGCGTCAATAATTACGGCATGCCGCGCATTGGCGGTGGCGGTTCGCGTGGCCGCCTGATCGTGCAACTGCGCATGGTCGTTCCCACCAATCTTTCCAATAAGCAGCGCGAGCTGCTCCGTGCTTTTGCCGATGAGATGGGCGATGACGTCGCTTCTGGTAAGAAGTCGGTGACCGACCGTATCAAGAGTGCCCTCGACGATATCCTCGATTAAGGAGCCCGCGTGCTCGCACCCCATATTTCCGTCGTCAACCTCGGCTGCCGTGTCAACCGGGTTGAGTCTGACCGTATCACTGCCGATCTTATGCGCTTGGGCTTTGCTATTGTGGAGCCCCAGGATGCCGATCTGATCGTCATTAACACTTGTGCCGTTACGGGCGAGGCCGAGGCTAAGACCCGTAAGGCCGTCCGTCATGCGCTGGCCCATCCAAACGAGCCCTATGTGGTCGTGACCGGATGCGTGGTCAATTTGCATCCCGAGGAGCTGTCGGAGCTTTCGGATCGCGTGATTGCCGAGCCGTCCAAGATAGATGTCGCCGAACGTGTTTGCGAGGTGCTGGGTGTTGAGTCCGATAGCGTTCCCGCCTGCAGCGATGGCGAGGTGGTCGATGCGCTCGGTCGCTCTCGCCTGGGCGTGAAGATTCAGGATGGCTGCAACCATCGCTGCACCTATTGCATTGTGTGGAAGGCGCGCGGCCCCGAGCGCTCCGTGCCCGTCGAGTCCGTGCTCGAGCAAGTTCGCGAGGCCCAGGAGGCCGGCGTGCCCGAGGTGGTGCTGACCGGTGTGAACCTGGGTGCCTACGATGGCAAGAGCGCGACCGACGAGCACGTCGAAATCGATGAGCTGCTCGAGGCCATCATGGAGCGCACGTCTATTCCGCATGTGCGCATTTCCTCGGTCGAGCCCATGGATATCTCCGAGCGCCTGCTTAAGGTTATGGCGCGCTACCCGCAGCGTATCGCCCCGTTTTTGCACCTGCCCGTGCAGTCCGGCTGCACGGCGACCCTGCATCGCATGGGCCGTCCCTATAGCGCCGAGGCCTTTGAGGACACGGTGCGTATGATTCGCGCCAACTTGCCCCAGGCGTCCCTTTCGTGCGATGTCATCGTCGGTTTTCCTGGTGAGACGGACGAGGAGTTCGAGGAGTCGCTGGCGCTGTGCCGCCGTGTGGGTTTCTCGCGTATGCACGTGTTCCGCTACAGCAAGCGTCCCGGTACCCTTGCTGCCGACATGCCCGACCAGGTGCCACCCGAGGTTATGGCCGAGCGCAGCCGCCGTATGCGGGCCGCCGCACAGGAGCTCGCTATTGCCGACGCTCGTCGTCGCGTGGGCACGGTCGAGCGTGCCGTGCTCGAGTATGGTGACAACCTGACGCTTGGCTCGTTCCATCATGCCCGTCTTGACGATACCTGTGGACTTACAGCCCCGTGCCTGCTCGATGTTGCTATCATCGGAGTCGATGATTCCGGCTTGGTCCATGCACGCAGGGAGGTTCATGGAAGCCTCGAAGATTAGACTTACCGTTCCCGAGGGTATTGACCCCTCGCGCGTTTTGGGTGCCGGCGACGGCGTCCTTCGTGCGCTGGAGAGCTCAGTTCGCGCCCACGTGGTCGCCCGTGGCGACAGCATCGCCGTGAGCGGTGACCCGGACGAGGTCGAACTGGTCGCGCGTTTTTTCGAACATGCCTTTCGTGAGGCTGCTTCCGGGCGCACGCTTTCTGCCGACGATGTCTCTCGCTGCCTGGCCGTCTTGCGCGACGGTGAGCACGAGGCTACGTCGCTTCGCGATGACGTGCTGCTTTCGTATCGCGGTCGCGTCATTCGCCCCAAGACGCTCGGTCAAAAGCGCTATGTGGATGCCATCCGCTCAAATACCATCACGTTTGGCTTGGGTCCTGCCGGTACCGGTAAGACCTATCTGGCCATGGCGCTCGCTGTTGCCGCACTCAAGCGTCACGAGGTGGGCCGTCTGATCTTGACGCGTCCGGTTGTCGAGGCGGGGGAGAACCTGGGCTTTTTGCCCGGCACCCTCGAGGAAAAGATCGATCCGTACATGCGCCCGCTCTACGACGCCCTATTTTGCATGATGGATCGCGAGCGCACCGATGAGCTCATGGAGCGCGGCGTGATCGAGATCGCCCCACTTGCCTACATGCGCGGCCGCACGCTGAGCGACGCCTTCGTGGTGCTCGACGAGGCCCAAAATACCACGCCCGAGCAGATGAAGATGTTTCTGACGCGCCTGGGCTTTAACTCCAAGTTTGTGATTACCGGCGACCTGAGCCAGCGTGACCTGGTGGGCCGTCGTGGTGGCTTGGCGGATGTCGAGAAGATTTTGGGCCGTGTCGACGATGTCGCATTTTCTCACCTCGAGCGTGCCGACGTGGTGCGCCATGCCCTGGTGGGACGTATCGTCGAGGCATATGATGCTTATGATGACGTGCGCGAGCAGCGCCCGCGCGACCGAAAGGAGTCCCGTTGAGTGTATTGATCAGCAACGATGCCGAACTCGATACGCTGCTCGACGCGCAGGAGGTAGAACACATCTGCGAGGTCGTGCTTGCCGCCGAAGGCGTTGAGCGTGAAGTCGAGATTTCCCTTTCGTATGTCGACGAGGACGAGATGCACGAGCTCAACCACGAGTGGCGCGGTATCGACCGCACCACCGATGTCCTCTCGTTTGAATGCGACTCGGCCTTTGACGCGGATATTCCCGCCGACGAGACGCTTGAGCTTGGCGATATCATCCTGGCCCCGCAAGTCATTGCCCGTCAGGCCCCCGGCTTTGGCAATGCCCCTGCCGACGAGTGCCGCCTGATGCTCGTGCATGGCATGCTGCACCTGCTGGGGTATGACCATATCGAGGACGACGAGGCCGAGGTCATGGAGGCCCGCGAGGACGCCATCCTGCGCGATCTGGCGCTCGAGCGCGGCGAGGACCCCAAGCTGGTCCACGTCGGCCCCATCACCAACCACGCCCACGACTAGGAGCCGTCTATGATTCCCGGATCGAACAAGGACCATCCGTCCTTCTTAAAGTCGTTCTCCTACGCCATGGAGGGCTTCGTCACCGCCGTCAAGACCGAGCGCAATATTAAGGTCATGCTCGTTGCGGGCGTGTGCACCGTCATTGCCGGCTGCATCGTGGGGCTCGACATTGCCGAGTGGGCCACGATTATCATCTGTTGTGGCCTGGTGATTCACGGCGAGCTATGCAACACCGCCATGGAGGCGATTGTCGATCTGGCGACCCAGGAGCTCCATCCGCTGGCAAAGCGCGCGAAGGATATCGCCGCCGCCTCCGTATACGTTCTTTCCATCACCGCCGCGATTGTGGGCTTGCTGGTATTTGCCCACGCGCTCGGCTTTATCTAGAAAGGGATTTTCATGTCCGACACTATGCAGCCTATCGATGAAATTTTGGACGACGAGGTCCTGGATGCGGCGGATGCCGAAGCGGCCGAAGCATACGAGGAAGTCGAGGAATTCGATCCGTTTGAGGGCATGAGCGACGAGGAGCTCGACGCCCTGTGCGACGAGGACGATAGCCTCGCGGGCTTTGGCGACGTTGAACCCGGTTTTCGCAGCGGCTTCGTAGCCCTGGTCGGACGCCCCAACGCCGGCAAGTCCACGCTGCTCAACGCCTGCTATGGCAAAAAGGTCGCCATCACCTCGCCGGTGGCACAGACGACCCGCCGTCGCATGCGCGCCGTCGTCAACCGTCCCGGCTACCAGCTGGTCTTTGTCGATACCCCGGGTATTCATAAGCCCAAGGACGGCCTGGGGTCCGAGCTCAACAAGAGCGCACTGTTCGAGTTGAACGATGTCGACGTCGTCGCGTTTTTGATTGATGCCACCAAGCCCATCGGCAGGGGAGACGCCTGGGTTGCCGAGCGTGTCAGATGCGCTCGTTGCAAGAAGGTCCTGGTGCTCACCAAGGCCGATGAGGCCGACCCCGCACAGGTCATGGAGCAGCTTAAGGCTGCCCACGAGCTTATGGAATATGACGACGAGATTGTGACGTCGTCGGTTAAGAACTTCAACGTCGATGCCTTTATAGAGACCGTTGCGCACTTTTTGCCTGAGGGTCCGCGTTGGTTCCCCGAGGACATGGGTACTGACGCTTCCGATGAGACGCTCGTTGCCGAGTTTGTGCGCGAGAAGGTCTTGCGCCGCACCCGTGATGAGATTCCGCACTCCGTTGGCGTGATCTGCGATGCGCTCGAGCAGACCAAGAAGGTGCTGCGCGTGCACGCCACCATTTACGTCGAGCGCGAGGGCCAAAAGGGCATCATCATCGGCAAGGGCGGCGAGATGATCAAGCATATCGGTATCGACGCCCGACGCGATCTTGAACGCATTTTTGGCACGCAGGTCTTTTTGGAGCTGGACGTGAAGGTCAAGGCCGGCTGGCGTGACGACGAGGCCCAGATTCGCCGCTTTGGCTACAACGCCGAGGACTAAGGACGCGCGGCGCGCATGGCAGGCTCCCGGACATATCGCACCAAGGTGCTCGTCCTCGACAAGACGAAGCTCAAAGAGACCGACCTGATCTTGACGATGCTTGACGAGCGGGGGCGGCAGGTTCGTGCCGTGGCAAAGGGCGCCCGCAAACCCGGCGGACGCCTGGCTGCGCGCTGCGAGCTGTTCTGTACGGTCGATATGCTGCTCGCACATGGACGGTCACTCGACGTGGTTTCCCAGGCCGAGCTTATGGAGGCGCCGCTCGGCGCTGCGCCCGATTACGAGACGACCTGCGCCGCAAGCGCGATCGCCGAGGTTGCGCGCGTGTGCTCGTTCGAGGACGCCGAGGACCCGTTTACCTTTGCCATCACGCAGCGAGCGCTTGCCCTGGTGGGCAGCGGGCTTGACACGGCGCATATGGACCTACTTGTGGCGGCATATGTCTTTAAGCTGCTGTCGCACGTTGGCTATCGACCCGATTTTTCGGCCTGCGTGCTGTGCGGAGACCCCATGCTGTCGTATTTTTCACCCCAGGCGGGCGGTCTCATGTGCGGGTCGTGCGCGTCGAGCGTTCCAGGTGCCGAACTGGTGTCGACCGGTGAGACAGCATGGCTGCGCGCCCTCATGTCCATGACCTTCGATGCGCTCATGGCCGAGCGAATCGACCCGCATACGGCGGCATTCCTGCTCGGGCTTTCGCATGTGTGGGCTGCGACGCACACCGATCAACGCCTCCGTGCGATGGAATTCATGTTGGGTCGGTGATGATGCGCAGGCGCGGGCTGCTTGTGGTATCATGCCGACCTGTTGGTACCTCGACCTTGGTTGCTCGCTCCACCGGCGGCTTCCCAGTCCGAGGCGAATCGAGTCGCCCGCGGGCGACGTAAAACGAAAGGTGAAACAATGACTGTTTCCAAAGAGCGCAAGGCGGAGCTGACTGCCCAGTTCGGTAACACCCCGGTCGACACCGGCAACCCCAAGGTTCAGGTCGCCATCCTGTCCGAGCGCATCAAGGAGCTGACCGAGCACATGAAGTCCCACCAGAAGGACTTCCACACCCGTCGTGGCCTGCTCATGCTCGTCGGCCGTCGTCGTCGTCTTCTCTCCTACATCAAGAAGAACGACATCGTCGAGTACCGTGAGCTCATCAAGGCTCTGGGCATCCGCGACAACATCCAGTAGGATTTGTACATGCTAAGAGCGTCCTGCGCAGCGGGGCGCTCTTTTTGTGTAAGGGCGCGAACAATCACGCTCTGAAGCGTGGCGGGGGCAGGGGGCCCGCGTCACATGAGAAGCCCGCAGGCAAGGGGTCTGCGGGGTAAAGGAGAACAATGACACTCGTATCCAAGACCTTTGAGCTGTACGGCAAGACCTACACCTTTGAGTCGGGCGAGCTTGCCAAGCAGGCCACCGGCGCCTGCCTGGTCAAGCAGGGTGACACCACGATGCTCGACACCGTGGTCGTCTCCAAGGAGCGTAAGAACTACGACTTCTTCCCGCTGACCGTCGACTTCAACGAGAAGATGTACGCCGCCGGCCGCATCCCGGGTGGCTACCTCAAGCGTGAGGGCCGTCCCAGTGAGAAGGCTACGCTCACCGCGCGCATGATCGACCGTCCGATTCGCCCGAGCTTCCCGGATGGCTTCCGCAACGAGGTGCACATCGTCGCCACCTCGCTCGTCGCCGACCAGGTCAACCCCTTCGACGTCATCAACGTCATGGGTGCTTCTCTGGCCATGACGCTCGGCGGCGTGCCCTTCGAGGGTCCGCTTGCCTGCGTGCGCATCGGCCGTAACGTGGAGACCGGCGAGTTTATCGTCAACCCCACCTACGGGGAGCGCGAGAACTCCGATCTGGACCTGGAGCTGGGCGGCTCTGCCGACTTCATCTCGATGGTCGAGGCCGGCGCCGAGGAGATCTCCGAGGACGACATGCTCGCCGCCATGAAGTTTGGCCAGGAGGCCCTTGCTGCTTTCTGCCAGGCTCAGGACGAGTTCGTTGCCGAGTGGGAGCAGGTCAACGGCCCCATCGTCAAGAAGGAGTACCCGCTCGACCAGCCCGTCGAGGAGGTCCAGGAGCGCATCTTCGCCCGCTACGACGAGATGGCAGCCGCCCTTCGCGACGCCGACAAGCTCTCCCGTATCGGCAAGGTCGAGGCTCTGAAGGAGTCCATCCGTGCCGAGTTTACCGAGCAGGAGCAGGCCGCTTGGGAGCGCGAGATCCCCGTGGCGCTCAAGAAGCTCGAGAAGAAGGCCATGCGCACCATGGTCGTCGAGACCGGTGAGCGCGTCGACGGCCGTGCCGCCGACGAGATCCGTCCCATCATGGTGAAGGACAACTACCTGCCGCTCGTTCACGGCTCCGGCCTGTTCCAGCGTGGCCAGACCCAGGTGCTCTCCGTCCTGTCGCTCGGCATGCTCAACGAGGGCCAGCGTCTGGATACCATCGAGCCCACCGAGGGCAAGCGCTACATGCACCACTACAACTTCCCGCCTTTCTGCACCGGCGAGACCGGCCGCATGGGCAGCCCCAAGCGCCGCGAGATCGGCCATGGCAATCTGGCCGAGCGCGCTCTGCTTCCGGTGCTTCCCGACGAGAACGAGTTCCCCTACGCCATCCGCGTCGTCTCCGAGGTCATGGAGTCCAACGGCTCCTCTTCGATGGCTTCGACCTGCGGCTCCACGCTCGCCCTTATGGACGGCGGCGTGCCCATTAAGCGCCCGGTCTCCGGTATCGCCATGGGCCTGATCCAGGAGGAGGGCAAGACCGTGGTCCTGTCCGACATCCAGGGTCTCGAGGACTTCCTGGGCGACATGGACTTTAAGGTCACCGGCACCACCGAGGGCATCACCGCCCTGCAGATGGACAACAAGGCCACCGGCCTCACCTTCGACATCCTGGCCCGCGCTCTGCAGCAGGCCAAGGAGGGTCGCGCCTTCATCCTGCAGAAGATGCTCGATGTGATCCCCGAGCCGCGCCACACCACGCGCAGCACCGCTCCGCGCATCGTCTCCATCCAGGTTCCGACCGACAAGATCCGCGACGTCATCGGTTCCGGCGGTAAGGTCATCCGCGGTATCCAGGATGAGACCGGCGCTTCGGTCGACATCCAGGAGGACGGCACCGTCTTTGTCGGCGGCACCGGCGAGTCCGTGGACCAGGCTGTCGAGCGCATCAAGCTCATCATCAAGGTTCCCGAGCCGGGCGAGGAGTACACCGGTCGCGTGGTCTCCATCCAGCCCTTCGGCGCCTTCGTCAACCTGCTGCCCGGTAAGGACGGCCTGCTGCACATCTCTCGCGTCGCCAAGGGCCGCGTGGAGAAGGTCGAGGACGTCCTCAACGTGGGCGACGAGGTCAAGGTCGTCGTCATCGAGGTCGACGATCGCGGCAAGATCTCGCTCGATCGTCTGGACAAGCCCGAGGCCCCTGCTCGTGCCGAGGGTGCCTCCGAAGGCGACGGCGAGCACTTCCAGCGCCGTGAGCGTCCGCGTCGCGAGCGCTCCGAGCGCAGCGATCGTCCTCGCCGTCCCGGCGACAACGGAGGCCGCAAGCCCCGTCGTCACCACGACGCCGAGTAAAAGCTACACATAAGCAGCTCAACAAGGGCGACTCCGGACAGGGGTCGCCCTTTTGCTTGCGCCCGGGAGGGCCGCATATGAAGTTTCCTGCTCTACAGTCCTGCGCAAGACGGAAAGCACATTAAGTGCTTTCCTTTGCGTGCGGAACTCGCGATAAACGTCATATGCGTCCCTCCCGGGCGCAAGCAAAAGGGCTGGTTAGTGACGCTCGTTATTCAGTTAGACAATCTATTCAGTATTCAGATTTCAGATCAGTAGATAGACGTAGCAGTATTTTCCATGATAAAGCTGCCCAAAATAAACTTGGTCCCTTATTGGTAGCTTTCCCGTGGGGCGGGCACTGATGAAGTTTATCGCGAGTTCCGCACGAACAGGAGGCCACTTAATGTGGCCTCCGTCGTGAGCAGGACTGTAGAGCAGGAAACTTCATCAGTGCCCGCCCCACGGGAAACCGGCGGGATGGACCAGTTCAGATGGGGCTTTGATGCATGGGTGGTCTGTTGTTGTGCAAATGGGTATCATACTGTGGTTATTGCATCGACTCTGTGATGCATGTTTGTACGTTCCCGACGGTCGGTTTGCCAGAAGCGCCCCGTCGGTTGTTCCAGACCCGTTTCGAAGAAAGGAAACCACACTAACCTATGGCAGCTAAAAAATCATCTCCCTTGAAGATCATTCCGCTCGGCGGCCTTGACGGCATCGGCAAGAACATGACGGTCTTCGAGTGCGGCGACGACATGGTGCTCGTCGACGCTGGTCTCATGTTCCCGGATGACTCCCAGCCCGGTATCGACCTGGTGCTTCCTGACTACACCTATGTCCTGGAGAACGAGGAGAAGCTCCGCGGTATCGTCGTCACCCACGGCCACGAGGACCACACCGGTTCGCTTCCGTATCTGCTGCAGGACCTCAACAATAAGGTGCCCATCTTCTCGAGCAAGCTGACGCTTGGCTTTATCGAGGGCAAGCTCTCCGAGTTCCGCATCCGCGCACCCAAGTTCCGCGAGGTCAAGGGCGGCAGCCATGTCAACCTCGGCGGCATCTCGCTCGACTTCTTCTCTATGACGCACTCCATCCCCGGCGCTCTGGGCGTGTTCATTCGTACCAACCAGGGCACCGTTATGCACACCGGCGACTTTAAGCTCGACCAGACGCCCATCGATGGTGTCACGCCTGACTATGCCGCTATCAGCCGCTTTGCCAAGCAGGGCATCGACCTGCTGCTGTCCGACTCCACCAACGCCACGGTTCCCGGCTTTACCAAGTCCGAGGCCGAGGTCGGTCCCAACTTGCTGCACGCCATCAAGAACGCCCCGGGTCGCGTGTTCGTCGCGTCGTTCTCGAGCCACATTCATCGTTTGCAGCAGATCTGCGATGCTGCCCGCAAGTGCGGCCGTAAGGTCGTTGTGACCGGCCGCTCCATGCTCACTAACACCCGCGTGGCGCGCGAGCTGGGCTACCTCAACATCGACGATGCCGATATTATCGATGCCTTCGACATTGATAACCTGCCTGACGACAAGATCGTTGTCATGTGCACCGGTTCGCAGGGCGAGCCGCTGTCGGCCCTGTCTCGCATGGCCAACGGCGAGCACAAGACGCTCTCTATCCACGAGGGCGATACCGTCATCCTCTCGGCAACTCCCGTTCCTGGTAACGAGAAGGCCGTCCAGCAGGTCGTCAACAGCCTGGCCAAGCTCGGCTGCGACGTGTGGGATAAGAACCGCGCTCTCGTCCACGTCTCCGGTCACGGTAGCCAGGAGGAACTCAAGCTCCTGATGGCCATGGCCAAGCCCACGTACTTTATGCCGGTTCACGGTGAGGCCGTGCATCTGCGCGCCCATGCCCAGCTGGCCCGCAAGATGGGCATCAAGGACGATCATATCTTTATCCTCGATAACGGCGACACGCTCGAGATGCGCGGCGGTATCGTCAAGCGCGGTACGCCCGTCGAGTCCGGCGTCGTCTACGTCGACGGCCTGCGTATCGGCGATACCGACCCCATCGTCCTGCGCGATCGTCAGAAGCTCGCCAACGACGGTATGGTCACGGCCGTTGCCATCGTCTCGCTCAAGCACAAGAAGATCGAGGCCATCGAGTTCTCGGGCCGCGGTGTCTCGTTTGCCATCGACGACCAGTTCTCCGAGGATGCCTCCGCGTCCATCATGAAGACGATCGAGAAGGGCAAGTTCAGCTTTACGAGCAGCGGTTCCGATGCTATTCGTAAGGCCGTGCGCGATTCGCTCTCTAACTTTATCTGGAGCCGTACGCGCACCCGTCCGATGATCATCCCGGTCGTCATGGAGGTTTAGTTTGGCGCGTGGATCTGCACAAAACGCCAAAGGCAATAAGGCCAATAACCAACCGGCATCTGCTAAGGGTGCCGGTTCCCATCTGCGTGCCAATAAGGGCCACGAGGCGGACTTCGATGAGTTCGAGCCCCTGGTCGAGCCTTCGGCCAACCGTGATATCGCCGGCGTGGTCATCGCCGTTTTGGCGATTGCGTCCTTCATTGCCGTGATTTCGCCGGCGACCGCACCCGTTACGGCTGCGGTTGCCGGTTTCTACCACCTGGGCTTTGGTCTGGGCGCCTACGTGCTGCCGATCGTCATTTTGCTGTTTGCCGCCACGCTCTTTTTAGGCGAGGACTCGCCGCTCAACGTGCGCTCTGTTGCGGGCGGCGCCGTGGTCTTTATCGCCGTCGTCTCCATTCTTTCGCTGATGGTGCCGGGTACGAGCGACTCGTGCGACCTTATGTTCACGCCGCAAAATCTGTCCGACTCGGGTGGCTACATCGGTGCGTTTATTGCGAGTGCGCTGCAGAATGCCCTGGGTAAGCCTATCGCGATGGTGGTCCTGTTGGGTCTGGCCGTCGTTGGTTTTGTCATCATTGGCTTTTCGGTGGGCGGTGTTTTGCGCTCTGCTCGCGATCGTGCGGCAGATTTTGCTGAGCGCCGTCGTGCCGATGTTAACGCGAGTCCGTGGGGTGACGATGAGGCCCTGTCGGTGCCCGGCATTGCCCGTCCTCACCTGAGCATTCTTCGTCAAAAGGGCTCCGATGCTGCCGTGACCACGGTCATGGGCAACGATGTGGACCCGGTTTTGGACGATGACGACGAGGACGAGGATCCGTTTGTCGACGTGTCCGATGCAGTGGAAGCTGAGCGCGCTAAGACGACGCTGTTGCCGCGCCGCCATGCCAAGAAGGGCAAGGCTGCGCCCAAACTCAATACGAGTGAGCCCGACCCGTCTTGGTCCGAGAGCGAGATTGAGCTCACCGAGGGCGATGACGAGGACGACGAGGCTCCGATTGAGACCGCAAAGACAACTTTGCTGCCGCGTCGCCATGCAAAGCGCGACCAGGTAACCGGCCAGCTTTCGATGGAAGACGACCCCGATAAGATCGACGAGTCCGAGCCGCCGTTTGCCGTGAATCCTGTCTCGGCAGCACCTCAGATCCCCGACTTCTTGAAGCATCCCAAGGTTGCCGATGCGCCTGCCTTGAGTGCTGTCGAATCGGCTGCGGCTAGCGATGGAGGAGCGGACGGCGGTGCCGCAGATAACGAGGGCGAAGAAGAGGACGGCCTCAAACTTCCGCCACTTGAGATTCTGCATGCCAACCCGCAGTCGGCTTCCTCCGCGTCTTCTGACAAGGAGCTGGAACAGACTGCCGAGTCGCTTCAGTCCACCTTGCTGGAGTTTGGTCGTAGTGCCCGCGTGGTCGGCTGGATCGCCGGCCCCACGGTGACGACCTTTAAGCTGCAACCTGGCGAGGGCGAGCGCGTGAGCAAGATTTCGAGCCTCGAGGACGATATCGCGCTATCGCTTGCTGCCCAGTCGGTGCGTATCTTTGCTCCGATCCCCGGCACCTCGCTTGTGGGCATCGAGATTCCCAACCGCAAGCGCCAGAACGTCAATCTGGGCGACGTGCTGCCCTATGTTAAGGGCGGTCCGCTCGAGCTCGCCATCGGTCGCGATGCCGAGGGCACGCCGGTCGTCGCCGACCTTGCCAAGATGCCCCACCTGCTGATCGCCGGTACCACGGGTTCCGGTAAGTCGGTGATGATCAACTCCATCATCACGACCCTGCTCATGCGCGCGCTTCCCGAGGACGTTCGCCTGATCATGGTCGACCCCAAGCGCGTCGAGCTCGCGGGCTATAACGGCCTGCCGCATCTCTATGTGCCGGTCGTTACCGAGCCCAAGCAGGCCGCGAGCGCTCTGCAATGGGCCGTGTCCGAGATGGAGCGTCGCCTGAAGGTCTTCGAGCGCCTTAACGTGCGTAAGATCTCGACCTACAACGAAAAGCAGGCCGCCGGCGAGTTTGAGCATTACGATAACCCGCCGCAAAAGATGCCCTATCTGGTCATTATCATCGACGAGCTCTCTGACCTGATGATGGTCGCCGGTAAGGATGTCGAGGCCTCGATCGTGCGTATTGCACAGCTGGGCCGTGCTGCCGGTATTCATCTTATCGTGGCCACGCAGCGTCCCAGCTCAAACGTGGTGACGGGCCTCATCAAGGCCAACATCACCAACCGTATCGCCTTTAACGTCGCTACGGGTATCGACTCGCGCGTCATCATTGACCAGATGGGCGCCGAAAAGCTCACCGGTTTGGGCGACATGCTGTTCTCCAAGGTCGACTGGGGCAAGCCTCGCCGTATCCAGGGCTGCTTTGTCTCGGATGACGAAATCAACGAGATTGTCGAGTTCGTCAAGTCGCAGAGCGAGCCTGACTACCACGAGGAGATCCTGTCTGCCGTGGTGCCCGCTTCCATGTCCATGGCGGGTGGCGGCGGCATGGTTCGCACTGGAGTCGCCGAGCCGCAGGACGACGACCCGCTCATTTGGGAAGCCGCCCATATTGTGGTGGAATCGCAGCTGGGCTCCACATCTGGCCTGCAACGCCGTCTGAAGGTTGGCTATGCGCGTGCCGGGCGTATTATGGACATGCTGGAAGAAAAGGGTGTCGTTGGTCCGCCTGACGGTTCCAAGCCGCGTGAGGTTCTGCTGGACGAAGAGGGTCTTGCCGCGCTGAAATCTGTCGACGCCGAGATGGCACGTGAAGATCGTGAGTTTGGAGGATTCTGATGGCTGCACGCTTTGGTGACATGCTGCTCGAGCAGCGTCGCCGAATGGGCCTTTCCATTCAGCAGGTCGCCAATACCATCAAAATCAGGCCGCAGATCATCGAGTTTTTCGAGACCGGTAACTTTGCTTCGATGCCGCCGCGCGGCTATGCGCAGGGCATGATTTCGAGCTATGCTCGCTTTTTGGGCCTCAATCCGCGCGAGGTCGTCAATGCCTACTTTGACGACCTGATGGCATACGAACGCGAGACGTCGCAGCAGGGTGGTCGTTTTCAGGACGCCGCCGGCTACGTCAATTCGCGTTCCTCGGTCGATAACGGGCGTTTCCTGATGGTTCAGGGCGGTCGTTCGACGCGCTATGGACAGCGTCCTCAGCAGGCCGGTTATATTACCGAGACGGGTTCGGGCGAGGAGATTCGCTCACAGCGTGACCGGTTCCGCAGTACGCCGATGCCCGAGGACCGTGCACTTCCCGCTGCCCGCGGTGTGGCGCGTGACCCTCGTGCCGGCTACGGCGACGGCGGCTATTCCGATCGCGGTCACCGTGGTGCCTCTACGGGACGCTCTCGCGGTGGCTATGCGGATGCCGATACCACGCAGGTGACGCCGCGTCTTCGCTCTCAATCACAGCCGTATGGCCAGCGCTCTTCGGCTCCGCGCTCGGGCCAGCGTGGCTATCAAGGCCGTGATGAGCTTGCGCCCCGCTCGGGTCAGCGCAGCCTTCAGGGCCAGGGTGGCTATCGCGGCCGTTCCGATAGCAATCGCGGTCGTATGCCTCAGGGAGGCGGCCGCAGCAGTTCCAGTCGTGGACGCGGCGGATCCCGTACTCCTCAAAACAACGGGCTCGATCCGCGTATCGTCTACGCCGGCATCGGTGCCGTGGTGTTGCTGCTGATTGTGCTCATCGTGGTGCTTCTGCGCGGCTGCGCATCTTCGGCGCCCGAGAACACGCCCGAGACGCCCGCTGCTACCAAGACGACGACCAAGAAGTCTTCTAAGAAGACCGAAGCGGTCGACGAGGACGAAGACACCGATGAGGCGACGGATGAGTCGACTGATTCGGACGCTACCAAGACGACGGCCAAGAAGGAAGAGAACGAGGTCACGAAGGTCAAAGTCTCCGTTGCCAAGGGGAAGACCGCGTGGATTGAGGTCAAGGTCGACGGCAAGTCGGTCTATGGCGCCCAGGCGACTGGCCCCTTTGAGCATGAGTACACGCCCGAGTCCTCGATCGAGATCACCACGTCCAAGCCTTCCGACGTCACCGTTACCAAGAACGGCGAAAAGGTCCGTTACGATACCAAGACCTCGGGCGTGGCGCGTGTGACGATCACCGTTCCCAAGAAGGAGACGTCTGATTCCGAGAATGGTGAAAGTTCTGATGGTACCGACACCACCGATGGTACCGATACCACCGACGGTACCGATGCCCAGTCCACGGATGGCGCCGCTACCGCAACTGACGGCCAGACACCCACCGATTCTACCGACTATTCGTACGATAGCTACTAAGCCGCTCGTACGCGAAAGGAAACATCATGGCTAAAGATTCCAGCTTCGACGTCGTGTCCGAGGTCAACATGCAAGAGGTCGACAACGCCTTCCAGCAGACCACGCGCGAGATTTCCCAGCGCTATGACCTTAAGGATTCCGGCGCCACGATCGAGCTTTCGAAGGGCGACAAGCTCTTTATGATCAACGCCCCGGCCGACTTTGTCTCCAAGCAGATTATCGACGTGCTGAGCTCCAAGCTCATCAAGCGCGGCATCGACCTCAAGGCTGTCTCGTGGGATGCTCCGCAGGCGGCATCGGGCGGCACCGTGCGCGTGCTCGGCCATATCGTCGAGGGTATCGACCAAGCGACCGCCAAGAAGATCAACAAGGACATCAAGGACCAAAAGCTCAAGGTCAAGGTGACCATCGAGGCCGACAAACTGCGTGTTTCCTCTGCTTCGAAGGACGCGTTGCAGTCCGTGATCCAGTTCCTGCGCGACCAGGACTACGGCCAGCCGCTGCAGTTCACCAACTACCGCTAATATCAATCGAAAGGACCGCTCTCAAACATGGATACACCGTTGGGCTCCGTGCTCTACATCACCCTCGGGTGCGCTAAGAACGAGGTTGACACTGACCGCATGCGTTCTCTTTTGACCGCCGCGGGCTACGAGGAGGCATTCGACCCGCAGGATGCCGATATTGCCATCGTCAATACTTGCTCGTTTCTCGCCTCCGCAACGTCCGAGAGCATCGAGACCACGCTCGAACTCGCCAACGAGGTTCAGGACGGCGTTCGTTCTTGCCCCATCGTCATGTGCGGCTGCGTGCCGTCGCGCTATGGCGATGACCTGCCTGACGAGCTGCCCGAGGTCGCTGCCTTTGTGAAGGCCGACGAGGAGGACGGCATCGTGGCGGTCATCGATGGCGTGCTGGGTGTCGAGCGCGAGATTGCAGCCTATATCCCGCAGGTCAAACGTACCGTCGAGGGTGCTGTCGCCTACGTCAAGATTTCCGATGGCTGCAACCGCTTCTGCAGCTTCTGCATGATTCCCTACATCCGCGGCCGCTATCATTCGCGCAATGCCGAGAGCATCATCTCCGAGGTGCGCGACCTGGTTGCCGGCGGTGTGCGCGAGATCGTGCTGATCGGCCAGGACACGGGCATCTGGGGTACCGACTTTGCCGACGAGGACGTCGCCGATGGCTCGCCGCGCAATCTGGCGCAGCTGCTGCGTGCCGTCGCCGAGGCCGTGCGCCCGCACAACGTCTGGGTCCGCGTGCTCTATCTGCAGCCCGAGGGCATGACTGACGAACTCATCGAGACGATTCGCGATACGCCCGAGGTGCTGCCCTATATCGATATCCCCGTGCAGCACTGCGACGCGCGCATTCTCAAGGCCATGCGCCGTTCTGGTTCGCGCCAGGAGCTCGAGGACCTGTTCCGCGATCTGCGTGAGCGTATCCCCGGCATCGTGATCCGTTCCACGGCCATGGTCGGCTTCCCGACCGAGACCGACGACGAGTTCCGCGACCTTATCGACTTTATGGACACCGTCGGCTTTGACTACACGAGCGTCTTTGCCTACTCGCAGGAGGAGGGCAGCCTGGCCGCTAAGATGGAGGGTCAGGTCGACGAAGAGGTCAAGCTCGAGCGCGCCCAGGAGGCCATGGACCTGGCCGAGTCGCTCGGTTTTGCCGCCACTGCCGCACATGTGGGCGAGCGCGCCCAGGTGATCGTCGACGGTATCGAAGAGACCGAGGATGGCGCCGAGTTGATCGGCCATGCCTGGTTCCAGGCGCCCGATTCCGATGGCGCGGTGCATCTGGACGCCAGCGAGGCGTCCGTGGGCGATATTCTGACCGTCGAGTTTACCGATAGCTTCTGCTATGAGCTTATCGGTCATGTTGTGGAGTAGGAGAGCGTCGTGGCTAACGAGAGCAATAAGGAACTGACGAGTGTCTGGACGCCCGCCAACATCGTGACGTGCGTTCGCATCGTCTTTATCCCGGTGTTCATGATCGTGTCGGCGCTTTCTCACACGAGTGTTGCCGGTACGGATTGGAGCACCTTCGACGGCCCGCTCGCCGCCGCTGCCTTCATTCTGTATGTGATCCTGTCGTGCACCGATAAGGTCGACGGTTATCTGGCGCGTTCGCGCAACGAGATCACCGACTTCGGTAAATTCTTGGACCCCATCGCCGATAAGCTGCTCGTGTTCTCGGCCCTGCTGCTGTTCTTGGATTTTGGCGCGGTGACCGTGTGGTCCGTGTTCATTATCCTGTTCCGCGAGCTGCTGGTGAGCGCCCTTCGCATGGTCGCGAGTGCGGCCGGTGTGGTCGTTGCGGCCGATAAGCTCGGCAAGTACAAGACGGCAACCACGATGGTCTCCATTTGCGGTTACCTGTGCGTTTTTGCTATGGCCGGCTTGCACCTTGGCCCGGTGGCGCTGACGCTCGGCATCTACTCGGTGTCGCGCTTCCTGTACGCCGTTGCCGTTGTCCTGACCGTTATCTCGGGCGCCCAGTACTTCTGGAACTGCCGCAAGATCGTCTTTTCGGTCTAGGTCCTGGTGGGTATGACGGACTCTTTTGAGCAGATTTCCGCATATAACGAGGAGCTGGCGCGTGATATTGTCGAGCGCGCGAGCGCTCGGGGCGTGACGGTTTCGACGGCTGAGTCGCTGACGGCGGGTATGATCGCCTCGACGATTGCCGATATCCCGGGCGCCTCGGCGGTGCTGCGTGGCGGTGCGGTGACCTATTGCGATGAGATTAAGCATCGTGTTCTTGGTGTTGAGCAGGAGACGCTCGACCGCTATACCGCGGTGTCGCATCAGACCGCGCGCGAGATGGCGGTGGGTTCGCTGGAGCTGTACCAGAGCGATATTGCAGTGAGCGCAACGGGTTATGCCGGCCCCGGCGGTGGCACTGAGGACGATCCGGCGGGCACTTTCTATATTGGCTGGGCGCATCGTTCCGCCGATGGGGGCGTGCCGGTCGTGGACTCTGTGCGCTGCCACTATGAGGGCGACCGTTCGTGTGTTCGTGCCCATGCGGTCGCGGAGGCATTGGGGCGCATTGCCCTTGTGCTCAACTCTATGGAATAGACATGTTTTAAGGGGCCTTCGAGCCCCTTAATTGTGGAGATAGGGACCTCTGACAAATTTAGCGTTTGTGCTGGTTGTAGATGTATTTTTGCCTGCCTTGTTCATATTTGGTCCTTTGTGGTCAAGTATTTGGTCAGTGTTTGGTCGGCGTTTGGTTGGGTTTTGGAAAGACCGCCTGCATATGATTGGCCTGAACGGTTGACCACGAACAGCCGTTCGTTTATTATCGATGCAGGTTGTTAAGAGGAGGGCTATTCATGGCCAAGAATTCAGGTCCCGTACGTACCGTTCATGCTCGCACGACGGGTAAAGAGCGCGATGAGATGATCGCCACCACCAAGGCCGAGATCGAGAAGAAATTCGGCCAGGGTTCCATCATGAGGTACGGCGACGGTGGTCCCGAGCTCGAGGTCGAGGCCATTCCCACGGGCGCCCTGGCCCTCGATGCCGCGCTGGGTATCGGCGGCGTGCCGCGCGGCCGTATCGTCGAGATTTACGGTCCTGAGTCCTCCGGTAAGACGACGCTTTCGCTCGAGATCCTGGCCGAGGCCCAGGCAATGGGTGGCGTTGTGGCATTTATCGATGCCGAGCACGCGCTTGATCCCACGTATGCCGCGCGCATTGGCGTGGATATCGACGAGGTACTGATTTCCCAGCCCGATACGGGTGAGCAGGCGCTCGAGATTGTTGACATGCTCGTGCGTTCCGGCGCCATCGATGCTATCGTCGTCGACTCCGTCGCCGCGCTGACCCCGCGTGCCGAGATCGAGGGAGAAATCGGCGACACTACGGTCGGTCTTCAGGCTCGCCTGATGAGCCAGGCGCTCCGCAAGCTCGCCGGCTCGCTGTCCAAGTCCAACACGACGTGCATCTTCATTAACCAGCTGCGTGAGAAGATCGGCGTCATGTTCGGCAACCCCGAGACCACGACGGGCGGCCGCGCCCTTAAGTTCTTCTCTTCGGTGCGTATCGACATTCGCCGCATCGACAGCATTAAGCTTAAGGACGAGGTTATCGGTAACCGCGTGCGCGCCAAGGTCGTTAAGAACAAGGTGGCAGCTCCGTTCCGTTCTGCTGAGTTCGACATCATGTACGGTACGGGCATCTCTAAGGAGGGCTCGATTCTGGACATGGCTGTCGAGTGCGGCATTTGCAAGAAGATGGGCTCCTGGTTTGCCTATGGCGAGGATAAGCTCGGCAACGGTCGCGAGGCCGCCAAGGCGTTCCTGCGCGAACACCCCGATTGTGCCGACGAGATTGAGCATAAGGTCCGCCTTGCCTGTGGACTTGAGTTTGATGACGATGCTCCGTCCGAGGTCGAGCTGACCGATCAGCCTGCGCCTGAGGAGTTTGACGAGCTTTACGCCATCGATGGTTCCGCCATGCTCGATGATGACGACGAGTAGCGGTTACGCTCATGTCGTATACGGTGACCGAGGCCACGGTCGTCTTTCCCGATAAGAAGGCGGCCTCCTCGTTCTCGAGCGGGTATGCGTCCAAAAAGCCTTGCGCACATATCGATTGTGAGCTTGAGGGCGGTTTTGAGCGGTCCATTTGGATTCCCGTGCGGGTCGCGCGGCTGTATGTCAAAAACCGCCCCGATCTTCCCTGTGATTGGGACAACTTCCGTGAGGCGGTGCAGCTCATTGAGCGTAAATGTGCACTTACCATGGTGACCGAGATGTTATCGCGCCGCGACCATGCGACGGGTGAGGTCCGTGACAAGCTGGCTCGCTACGGCTTTCACCAGCCTGCGATCGATTTCGCCGTCGAGCGCGCCACCGAGTATCGTTTTTTAGACGAGAGCCGCTTTTGCTCGTACTTTATCGAGGAGCGCAAGCGGCGCGGTTGGGGACAGCGCAAAATCGAGACCGAGCTCAAGCGCCGTCATGTCGTGCTTGATGACATTCCCGGTTATCCCGAGGATTATTTTGCCGTCGAAGACGATTTGGCGCGTGCGTCAGCCCTGCTCGCCAAGCGGCGTGTTCCAGAGACGCGCGAATTCGAAAAACTGGTTCGGTTTTTGATGGGCAAGGGCTTCTCGTATCACGTCGCCGCCGATGCCGTTAAGGCACGTCTCGATGCCGAACGCGAGGAATGTGCGGTTTAGGCGTATGCGTTTTGGGGCCCTGCCGTTCACCGCGTTTTAGCCGCCGTGCTGGGGCCATTTATTTGACAGTTGTTGTGGTTCAACGTACGATAAACACTGTCATTTGCTTTGTGATATGTGCTCATCTGTGATGAGTTTGTTTATATGTTTATCTGTATCCGACCCGCATAAGCTGCGCCCATATTACTCAAATGTCGCGAGCCGTTCGTAAGGACGGTTCGCTTAGTTGTGTAACGAATCCATAAAAAGGAGTGAGCATGCCTATCATCGCAGCGCTCGTTGGCATCGTTTTGGGTGCTATCGCCGCCATTGCCTACATGCGCACCGCCAAGCAGGGTAGTCTTCACGAGGCCGACGAAAAGATCCAGTCGGCACATGCACAGGCTGAGTCCCTGATCGGCGATGCAAAGCGTCAGGCCGAGACTCTCAAAAAAGAGGCTCTGCTCGAGGCTAAAGAGGAGATCATCAAGAACAAGCAGGCCGCCGAGGCCGAGGACAAGCAGCGTAAGAGCGAGATTCGTACGCTCGAGAACCGCGTGATGCAGCGCGAGGAATCCCTCGATCGCCGCAACGACGCTCTCGACAAGCGCGAGCATCAGCTGTCCAGCCAGGCCGGTCAGGTCGAGAAGCGCTCCCGTGAGCTCGAGGAGCTCTGCGCAAAGCAGACCTCCGAGCTCGAGCGAATCGCCGACCTGACCCGCGAGGACGCCCACAAGGAGCTCCTCGATAAGGTTCGCGGCGAGGTCACCCACGAGGCCGCCACGATCATTCGCGAGTCCGAGCAGCAGGTTCGCGCCGAGTGCCACAAGACCGCCCAGGAGATTCTGTCCTTGGCGATTCAGCGCTGTGCCGCCGACCACACTGCCGAGGTCACCGTTACCTCCGTACACATTCCCTCTGATGACCTCAAGGGCCGTATCATCGGTCGCGAGGGTCGCAACATCCGGACCTTCGAGCAGGTTTCCGGCGTCAACCTCGTGATCGACGACACGCCCGAGACCGTCGTTCTTTCGAGCTTCGACCCGGTCCGTCGTGAGACCGCCCGTGTTGCCCTCGAGAACCTCATCGCCGACGGCCGCATTCACCCCGCCCGCATCGAGGAGATGTATCACAAGGCTGCCGACCTGGTTCAGCAGCGCGTGCGCGAGGCTGGCGAGCAGGCTGCCTTCGATACCGGCATCCACGACCTGCACCCCGAGATCGTCAAGACCCTTGGTGCCCTGCGCTACCGTACCTCGTTTGGTCAGAACGTGCTTCAGCACTCCCTCGAAGTATCTGACCTGTGCGGCGTGATGGCTTCCGAGCTTGGCCTGGACGTTGTGACCGCCAAGCGCGCCGGCCTGCTGCACGACCTGGGCAAGGCAATCGACCATGACGTCGAGGGCCCGCATGCCGTCATCGGCGCCGAGCTTGCCCGCCGTTATGGCGAGAAGCCCGTTATCGTCCACGCTATCGAGGCTCACCATGCCGACGTCGACCCCAACACGGTGCTCGATGTCCTGGTACAGGCCGCCGATGCTGTCTCTGCCTCTCGCCCCGGTGCCCGTCGCGAGTCTGCCGAGAACTACATCAAGCGTCTTGAGAAGCTCGAGGAGATCGCCAACTCCCATGATGGCGTCGAGCGTACCTATGCCATGCAGGCTGGTCGCGAGGTCCACGTCATGGTTCAGCCGGACAAGATCTCCGATGCCCAGTCCACGGTCCTGGCTCACGATATCGCCCATCAGATCGAGGAAGAGATGGAGTATCCCGGTCAGGTGCGCGTCGTCGTGATTCGCGAGAGCCGCGCTGTCGATATCGCTAAATAACATGAGCGACGCGAACGAGCTCATCTCATTTATCGCGTCGATGTCGGGGGAGGGCAACCTTCGCGTCGAGGAGAACCTTGGCGAGGGTTATGTCCGCCTCCGCGTTTCGGAGGCCGAGCGGCGCCAGGCAAAGCACGACATTCAGCATGTCGAGGATATCGTCATCGAAATGCTCCGTAATGCTCGCGATGCCGGCGCCGACAAGGTCTATCTCGCCACGACCAAGGAAGATGGCGTCCGCACGCTTGTCTTTCTGGATAACGGCTCGGGTGTTCCGCAGGATATGCAAGAGCGAATCTTCGATGCTCGCGTTACCTCAAAGCTCGAGAGCATGAAGATGGACCGTTGGGGCGTTCACGGTCGTGGCATGGCATTGTTTTCGATCAAGCAGAACACCGACGAGGCCCGTGTGGTCACGTCCGGCGTCGATCTTGGTTCAGCCTTTAAGGTGAGCGTTGCAGCCGACCGCCTCAGCGAGCGTGCCGATCAGTCCAGCTGGCCCCAGGCCGTCAAGGATGAGGACGGACGTTATGTCTGTGCTCGCGGCCCGCATAATATTATTCGCGCTGCCTGTGAGTTTGCGCTCGAGGAGCTGCGTGGTTGCGATGTCTATCTTGGTTCTCCGTCTGAGATTGCCGCGACCCTTTATGCTCAGGCGACAAGTCGGCTCGATACGTCTCGTCTCCTGTTTATTGATGACGAGAGCGAGCTTCCGGTTGTCGATCGTTTAGGCCTTGCCTCTGATGCCGAGGACTTTATCCGTATCTGTTCGGGTTTGGGTCTTGAGATGTCCGAGCGCACGGCTCATCGCATTTTGGCAGGGCAGATTAAGCCCGTTCGCGGTGTGACCGCGCGTCTGCTGCGCGAGCGTGATTCGTCCTCGCATGCGCCGGCTCCTGTCGATCTTGCGAAGGATCGTCGCGGGCTACGTATTGCCAGGGATGACATGGCACAGTTTTCGCGTGCTGTGGAGCGTGACTTTAATGACCTTGCCGCCCGGTACTATCTCAACCTTTGCGGCGACCCAAAGATTCGCGTTTCGCGTGATCGAATCACTGTGACCTTCGATCTTGCCAAAGAGGAATAGTGCCTTTACCGAGTCCACTCGGTAAGATAAAGTTATTGCAGTTAAAACGTACTTTTAAACGCAGGAGTTTCTTCATGGATTGCCTGAAGGTATCAAGCAAATCATCGCCCGCGTCCGTTGCCGGCGCCATCGCCGGCATGGTCAAGGATGGTGTACCCGTCAACATCCAGTGTGTCGGTGCCGGTGCGGTCAACCAGGCCATTAAGGCCGTGGCTATCGCGCGCGGTTTTTTGATTCCAACCGGTTTTGATATTTCCTGCGCGCCTGTGTTCTCCGACATCCTCATTAACGGGGAGTCGCGCACGGCCATCCGCCTTTCTGTCTACGTTCACCAGATCAATCGAGCTGCTATGGATAACGTTGTCATGGATGACGTTAAGCCTGTGGCATAGCTTCTGCTTGCCTCGTTTCGCTCCCCATCGTTAGGACTTATGCACATGGACCAGCGTTCCGTACGCGATATTCTTGCCGGTAAAACCTACTTTATCCGCACCTTTGGCTGCCAGATGAATCAGCACGACTCTGAGCGCGTGAGCGGTCTGCTCGATTCGTATGGTTGCCTCATGGCGCTCGATCCCGAGCATGCCGATATTGTTGTCTTCATGACATGCTGCGTGCGCGAGGCCGCCGATACTCGCCTGTACGGTCAGTGCAATTCCTGCAAAAGCCTGCCGCCTTCGCCTTCGGGCAAGCGTGTGGTTGCCGTGGGCGGCTGCATTGCGCAGCGTGATGGCGAGGGCCTGCTCACCAACGTCGATAACGTCAATGTCATCTTTGGTACGCATTCCATCGCACATGTGGCCGAGCTCATTGCCGAGGCGTTCCTTGATGGCAAGCGTCATATCCGCACCAATGAGCATGAGGATACGGATGCCATGAGCATGCCGTGGCATCGCGAGACCCAGTATCACGCCTGGGTGCCCATCATGACGGGCTGCAATAATTTCTGCACCTATTGCATCGTGCCGTACGTGCGCGGTCGCGAAAAGAGCCGCCCCTTCGAGGAGATTGTCGACGAGGTGACTGGTTTGGTGCGCCAGGGCGTGCGTGAGATTACGCTGCTAGGCCAAAACGTTAACTCATATGGTCGCGATCTGTTTGGCAAGCCGCGTTTTGCCGATCTGCTGCGTGCCGTGGGCGATACGGGTGTGGAGCGCATCTTCTTTACGTCTTCGCATCCCAAGGATCTGCTGCCCGAGACCATCGACGCCATGGCCGAGACGCCTGCTGTTATGCCGCAGCTGCACCTGGCCGTCCAGTCAGGTTCGACGCGGATCCTCAAAGAGATGAATCGCCGTTATACACGCGAGGACTATCTGGGCCTGGTCGATCGCATTCGCAACCGTATGCCCGATATCGCGCTCTCGACCGACATTATCGTTGGCTTCCCGGGCGAGACTGAAGAAGACTTTGAGCAGACGCTTTCACTTGCCGAGACGGTCCGCTATGCCCAGGCCTATACCTTCATCTATTCCAAGCGCGCCGGTACCCCGGCCGCAGAGATTGACGATCCTACGCCGCATGAGGTTATTCTCGGGCGTTTCAACCGCCTGGTTAAGGTTATCGAGACCACGGCACATGAGTATAACCAGGGTGAGCTTCATACTGTGGTGCCGGCGCTCATCGAGGGCACGAGCAAGAAGAACGATGCGGTCCTGCTGGGCAAGAGTCCCAAGAATCAGACCGTGCATGCGCCTATCCCCGAGGGTTACAGCATCGATCAGCTTGTTGGCAAGATCGTTGATGTGGACGTTGACGTTGCCAAGACCTGGTATTTGTCTGGCTCCGTTGTGGGCGAGCCGCGCTAATGGTTTCTCCCAGGGCAGGTCTTTCCGCCGTTGCGATCGTCGGTCCGACGGCGGTTGGTAAGAGTGATGTTGCCGACCGTTTGGCAGCTCGTCTTTCGTCCGAAGTGCTGTCGTGCGATGCGATGCAAATCTATCGCGGCATGGACATCGGTACCGCAAAGATGGCGCCCGATGAGTGTACGGCGCCGCTGCGTCTCGTCGACATTGTAGAGCCGGGTGTGGCATATTCTGCTGCGCTTTATCAGGCTGACGCTCGCGCGCATATTGAGCGTCTCCTTGGTTCGGGTTGCCTGCCGGTTTTTTGCGGAGGTACGGGGCTGTATCTCAAGGCCGCCCTGGATGAGATGGATTTTCCCTCGGGCGAGCTTGAGGACGATCGTCGCGCGGGGTATCAGGAACTTGCCGAGCGCATAGGCGAGGAAGCGCTGCACGCGCTGCTTGCCGAGCGTGACCCCGAGTCCGCTGCGGTCATCCACCCCCATAATGTTCGTCGCGTGATTCGGGCGCTCGAAATGCACGATGATGGTGTGTCCTACGCGCAGCAAAAGTCGCAGTTTAGTGTTCCGCGCGAGCATTATCATGCTCTATGGTTTGGTCTGACGCGTAATCGCGAGGTTCTCTACGAGCGCATTAACCTGCGTGTCGATCTGATGTTTGAGCAGGGTCTTGTCGATGAGGTCCGCGGTCTTATGGACCAGGGGCTGGGAGATGCCCTGACGTCGATGCAGGCAATTGGTTATAAAGAGATCATTGATGCTTTCAATGGCGTGATTTCTATGGATGAGGCTCGCGAACTCATTAAGATGCGTTCGCGTCGCTATGCCAAACGTCAGCTTTCGTGGTTTAAACGCGATGACCGCGTCGTGTGGTTCGATATGGACGAGTTTACGATCGATGAGGTCGTTGAGGACATCCTGCATCGTATTGAGGCTGCCTAATGGCCCGTTTTCCCCTTGTTCCCACGGCACCCGAGCCCGAGCGTGCCATATTAGTTGGTGTTGAGTGGCGCGACAATGCGTGGCCGCTTGATCGTTCGCTTGACGAGCTTGAGCGCCTAGCCCATACGGCTGGCGCCCAGTGTGTGGCGCGTTTGTCACAGCGTCTGGTTAAGCCGTATCCAAAATCGTTTATCGGTTCCGGTAAGGTTGAAGAGCTGTGCGGCCTGGTGCATCGTATGGATGCCGATGTCGTTATTTTTGACGACGACCTGACGCCCTCGCAGCAATCCTATTTGGAGAAAGCCGTGGGCGAGCCGGTAAAGATTATCGATCGTACGGCACTGATCTTGGATATCTTTGGCCTTCATGCTCAGACGCGTGAGGGACGCCTGCAGGTACAGCTGGCACAGCTTCAATATCTGTTGCCTCGTCTGCGTGGCATGTGGAGCCACCTCGCCAAGGAACAGACGCGCGGCGGCATCGGCTCACGCTTTGGTCAGGGCGAAAGTCAGCTCGAGGTCGACCGTCGCCTCATTCGTAATAAGATCGCTGCGCTTCGTCGTGAGCTCAAGCAGGTTGAACAGCGTCGCGATGTTCAATCCAAGAGCCGCATTGAGTCACCGGTGTTTCGCGTCGCGTTAGCCGGTTATACCAATGCCGGTAAATCGACGTTGCTCAATCGTCTGACCGGCTCTACGGTACTTTCGCAGGACAAGTTGTTTGCTACGCTCGACCCGACGACGCGTTCGTATCGCCTGCCCGGCGGTCGCGGCATGACGATCACCGATACCGTCGGCTTTATTCAAAAGCTGCCGCATGGTCTGGTCGATGCCTTTAAATCGACACTGTCCGAGGTGTTGGGTGCCGATCTAATTCTCAAAGTCGTAGATGCGTCTGACGAGGACTATGAGCGGCAGCTGGAGGCTGTCGACCGCGTGCTTGATGAGATCGGTGCCGGCGAGCGTTTGACGCTTACGGTGTTCAATAAAATCGATCTTCTCGATAGCGTTGATCGATTGAGTTTCCGTCGTCGCTATCCCGAGGCCGTTCTGTTCTCAGCCCAGACGGGCGAGGGACTCGACGATCTCGTCGATCGCATTGCTCGCGAGGCAGCTGCCACCGATGTACTGCTTTCAGCCGACATTCCGTATCGTGAAGGTGCGCTCATCACGCTCGTGCATGAGCAGGGGACCCTTTTGCACGAGGAATATCTTGAGGATGGCGTTCGTATTGTGGCGAAACTGCCGGCTCGTATTGCACCGCGGCTCGAGCGTTATCGCACCGAGTAGGCGAGCTCCAAAATGCCCAGTATGATGGGCTGATGTAGCAGATAAAAGGGGAGTGCATGACGTCCAAGGCTGGCGAGCGCCGGCAGGGGGTTGGCGTAGGCCCAACTTGGGGCGGTCTTACCGATTCCCTGCGCTATATGTGCGGCGAAGTATCCTGCAAAATACATAAAGATAAACGGGATGATGGGGTAGTAATCACCTGAGATAAACCCAGGGCTCGGAAATCCTAGCCACGCCAGGTAGGGGACAGGGTAGGTCGTTTTGGGGATGCTCCAGGTGAGGGCGAACAACACAAGGCATAGGGACATGCCCCATCTCGCCGAAATCTTCTTAAGGACGGGATTGGTCAACGCTACGATGCCGGTACATGCGGCCATACAGTAGATGATGCCAAAATTAACCGAATCGTCGACTGAGACAAGTGTTGTTGCCAACCAGACGACGAGTGCTGCTAAGGCGTATTTGGCGGCACGTTTGATATTGTTGCGCGAAAGGGTGCACATCCAACCCGCGATAAATAAGAATACCCAGCTGATGCTGGCGCGCCAGATGTCTTGAAAGACAGTCTGGGTAAACCAGGGCATATCCCAACCGTACAGGTAGGCGAGATCGTAGCAAGCGTGAAAACCAGCCATTGAAATCATCGTAAACCCGCGGACGGTATCAAAGATGGTGATGCGTTTTTGCATTACGAGAACCGGCGCATCAAGCCGACGACTTTGCCCAAGATAACGGGATTTGTTGCATAGATAGGCTCCATGGTGTCATTCTCGGGCTGCAGGCGTACGCGTCCCTGCTCCTTGTAGAACGTCTTGACGGTCGCTGAACCATCAATCATGGCCACGACAATTTCGCCGTTCATGGCACCCTTTTGTTCACGGACGATGATGTAATCGCCATTGAAGATGCCGACATTGATCATTGAGCTCCCATGCACCTCAAGGATAAAGGAACCCTGATCGGTGGCGATTTCGGTCGGGATAGTAAAAGTGTCTTCGATATTCTGCTCGGCCAGAATGGGAATCCCAGCCGCGACGCGACCAACGAGCGGTAGCGAGACCGTTCCGCGAGGTGCGGTGGGCTCGTCAGTTTTAGAAATTGAGACAGAGGAACCGTCCTCGTTAAAGAGTTCCAGGGCGCGCGGTTTGGTGGCATCGCGCTTGAGTAGCCCGCGCGCCTCCAGGGCAGATAGATGGGCGTGCACGGTGCTGGGGGAGGAAAGGCCCACGGCAGAAGCCATCTCGCGCACGCTGGGCGGATAACCCTTCTCCTGCTGATATTCCTTGATGAAGTCGTAAATTTGCTGCTGACGCTTGGTAATTTTGCGAGCCATCAGGGCATCCTCTCTACCCATGTCAAACAAATGCTCGAATTTTGCTTGACAGGAACAACTGTTCGAAGATAATAATAACCGAACATTCGTTCTCGCGCTAGACATTTTTGTCCGCGCGGCTTGATAAAACTGTTCTCAGCAAAACACGCGAGAGGAGAACATGATGAACGCAACGAATATGGTCCAGGGAAACCTCGCCCTTAAGCTCGAGACGCCTGCAGAACCCACTTTTACGGTTGTTCAGGGTGGCCGCTCCGGCTTTCAGCCTTTGACCGTAAAGCCTGCTCGCAATCAGCAGGCTGTAGTTGCGCCGGCTCGCGTTGCCCTGAAGGTTCCGACGATTGTCGCCGTTGCCGTTGCGCTTACGCTCTTCTTTGTCCTCGCTATGTCGGTCTTTAGCGCTCGTCACGCCGTGTATGCCGAGTCCGTTTCCAACGTTACCTACGAGACCATTCGCGTTCAGCCTGGCGATTCTCTTTGGTCTCTTGCCGAGGAATATCAAATCGAAGGCCTTTCCACGCAAGAGACTTCCGACATGATCCGTAACGTCAATCATCTGGAGCATGGCTCGCTCGCCGCCGGTGCGCATCTTAAGGTTCCTGCTCGTTCGTAATCATTATCGCGCTGCGCATGGTACCCTTGTTATCGTTTAAGAGGAGGTACTATGCGCTGTCCCAAATGCGGCAAGGCACATACCCGCGTCGTTGATTCCCGTATGCAGGAGTCAAATAACACCATTAAGCGCCGTCGCGAATGTTGCTCGTGTAACTATCGCTTTACAACGTTTGAGCGATGCGAAGACCCAATCGAGGTCATTAAGTCAGACGGAACCAAGCAGCGGTTCGATCGCAATAAGCTGCTCGTTGGCTTGATGCGCGCCACCATCAAGCGCGATATCGACACTAAGAAGCTCAATGAGATTATCGACGACATCGAGGTCGAGCTGCGTTCTCGCACGCTGACGGCCGTCACGTCCCATGAGTTGGGTGACATGGTGCTCAAGCGCTTGGCCAAGATCGACAAGGTGGCGTACATCCGCTTTGCCTCGGTCTACCGCGATTTCAAAGACGTCGATGAGTTTCTGCAAGAGCTCGACAAGCTAAGGTGATTCCATGTCCAACATTACCGTCAACATAAAGCGTCTCGACCCCACCGTCGAGCTTCCCAAATACGCCCATCCCACCGATGCCGGCTTGGATCTGCGCTCCAACGAGGACTGCGTCCTGAAGCCCTTCGAACGCCGTCTGGTCTCTACTGGGCTGGCCATCGCCCTGCCCGATGGCTACGCCGGCTTCGTCCAGCCCCGCAGCGGTCTCGCCATCAAGCAGGGCCTGTCTATAGTCAACACGCCGGGCCTCATCGACGCCCACTACCGAGGAGAACTCAAAGTCATTCTCATTAACCTAGACCCCACGAACAACATCAAAATCAACAAAGGCGACCGCATAGCCCAACTCGTCATCCAAGAAGTCCCCACGGTTAACCTCATAGAGGTAGACGAACTGGATAAAACCGACCGAGGGGTCGGCGGTTTCGGTTCTAGCGGCGTATTGTAATGTCCGCTCACCCGTGGGAGGCCCCTATATATCATTCCATGCTCAAACATTCTCGCTGCGCTGCGAAACTGCGCGTGGAACGATATATAGGGCCCTCCCACGGGTGAGCTACGTTTGCATGCTTGCAACTACCGTGTATCTTCGCTGGTAACCGTTAGCATTAATCAATTGGTAAGCCGGTGCGACAAAGGGATTTCTCCTTTGTTGCACCGGCTTACTAGTTGGATTTCAATTTGTTTTCAAGCAAGAAGCCTCCCGTCCGGGGCTCACCCATATCGTTCCACGCGCAGTTTCGCAGCGAGCGTAGCGAAGCGAGAATGTTTGAGCATGGAATGATATGGGTGAGTCCCGGACGGGCGGGATTAGTGCGCCCTGCGAAGCGAGAATGTTTGAGCATGGAATGATATATGGGCGGCTCCCGCCGAGCAGCGGCCGTTAAGACGCTAGCGGATATGCGCTGGCTTATCGCCCCAGTAGAAGCGGCAGAATGCGCGTTTTCTTTTCTGGGGTTTGTCTACGAGCTCCATGGCTGCGATGGCGATGTCCTCGGCTGCGCGGGGGCGGCGCAGTACTTCGCCATTGATGAGCAGTGCCTTGAGCGACTCCGGATGATCGTGGAGATGGCGCAACGTCACGATTAGTTCTCGTGCGGTGGTGACATGCATGCTGGCGCCCATGCCGGTGAGCATCGTTGTGTTGGCCTTTTCCTGGCCGTATGATTTGCCCAGCAGGATCATCGGCAGATGAGCGCACAGGCACTCGGTGACGGTGAGCCCGCCCGATTTGAGGATTGCCAGGTCGCAGCCGTGCATAAGGGCTGCCATGTCGTCCACGTAGTCCAGAACCGTGACGTTTTCGAGCTTCATGGCGTCGAAGAGCGTCTTGAGGCGGGTGGCGTATTCCTCATCCTTGCCCGGCAAAAAGACAAAGTGCATGTCCTCGAAGCTGCGCAGGAAGGGGAGGGTGCGGTCCATCTCCGCGCGAAAGCGAACGTACGGTTGAGGTAAACTGGCGCCGGCCATTACCAGCACAATGGTCTTGTCGACGGGGAGGTTGAACTTCTGAAGTTCTTCCTTGCGACTGTAATCCGTGTCAAACCCGGCCCGAATGGGGATGCCTGTAATGCGAATCTTTGCTTCGGGGACCTTACGGGGGCGGAGCGTTTCGGCCATAAATTCGTTGGCAACACAGAATAAATCGGTGTCCTTGTGGGGCCACCAGCCCTCGACTTCGTAGTCGGTCGGTACGCAGATAACCGGATAATCGATACCCGTAATTACGCGGGCGCCCACGGCAACATTGGCTGCTGTGATGTGCGTTGCGACCACGGCTATAGGCCTGCGGCGACGAATATATTCGTTGAAGGCGGGGAACATAATACGCGACCATGCCGTGCCGCCACCCCAGAGAAGATGTCCCGTAAGCGTATATCGCCAAGTCAGGTCGTAAATGGGGCGCGTGGCTCCCGTAAAAGAAGCCGCGGTCTTATTGCCGTCGAATTTAATACGTCCAAAATCAAGGATATCGAGCACTTCAATTTCAATATCCTCAGGGATTCCCTTGGTGCCGCGGATAAGGTCCAATGCTTGTGCAATCGCGTTGGCGGCGGCTTTGTGGCCCGATCCAACCGATGCGTGCACAATGGTTACTAGGGGTTTTTGTGCAGGTGAAACGGTCATTTGCTCCGGTTGGGGAGTGGCTTGCATGGGCAGGGGAGCGCTATTGCTCGTCTGCGTTTGATCCATCGATAACTCCCCTTCAGATTTGTTACGCGATTTATCATTGTAGTGCATGAGTGTCATGTTCACGTAAATTTGGGTATGAGCGCAAAGAACGCCAATCTTTCGACAGGAGGTCTCTTCATGACTACCCATCAGCCGATCGATGTTGCTATTATCGGTGGCGGCCCCGCGGGCTATGCTGCCGCCATTTACGCTGCGCGCTCCAACCTAACGACGACCGTGATTGAACAGGGCATGTCGGGAGGGCAGATCGCCACAACCAATGAGGTCGAGAACTATCCGGGCATTCCGCTCTTGAGTGGCGCCGAACTCGGCGAGCGTTTTCAGCAGCATGCAGAGGGCCTGGGAGCACAGGTTACATGGAGCATGGTTACGGGTATCGATTACGATGCCGATGCAGCGCTGTTTACGGTGCATCACGATATGGGCGATACGCTGGCCTCGAGTGTTATCGCTTGCATGGGTGCCACGCCGCGTCCGGCAGGTTTCGCTGGCGAGGATACGTATCGCGGTCGTGGCGTTTCATATTGCGCAACATGTGACGGTATGTTCTTCCGCGACAAGCAGGTATTTGTCATTGGCGGCGGCAATGCTGCCTGCGAGGAAGCTCTGTTCTTGTCAGAAATCGCCAACAGCGTGACCATCGTGCTGCGCAGCGATCAGTTTCGTGCGCCTGATGGTGTCGTTCAGAAAGTACTCGCAAAGGACAATATTACAGTTAGGTACCAAACTAGTATTGTGGAGCTATCGGGCGAAGTCATGCCAACGACGATTACCTTTAAGGACAATGCATCCGGCGAGACTCATACCGAGTCATTTGAGCCCGGCTCGTTTGGCATTTTTGTCTTTACCGGAACGCAACCCCATACCGAGCTTGTTGAGCATCTAGTTGATTTGGCGCCTGATGGCGGCATTCTGACTGATGAATCCATGGCGACCCGTACGCCAGGTCTATTTGCCGCTGGCGACATCCGTTCCAAGCGTTTACGCCAAGTTGTGACCGCCGTTTCTGATGGAGCCATAGCGGCAACCAGCGCATACGCATTTCTCCGTGGATAAGTACGATAATATATCTTATGTAAGGTTGCTATCAATTAACTAAATGGCGGGACGATGCATCTGTGCGCTGTTCCGCCAATTTTCTTGGTTGATTTCCGATCTCAGCCGAACACATTGAGCGAATAGGCCGTTCTCGCAGCT
>CATZJG010000004.1:0-134581 GCA_958420355.1 uncultured Collinsella sp. | reverse complement strand
GACACGCATAAAAAGCCTCCCATTTCTCATGTCCAAGAAATGGGAGGCAGTTCACGATGGAGCCGGGGCCAAAGGCGCAGCGTATGTAGTTGATGCTGAGCGCGAACAGCCCGTCAGCAATGGCCGTGCGCGTCCTACCCTACCCGCGGTGACGGGCGCGGCTGTACGGCGTATCCACCATGGGCAGATCTGGACGCAGCTTGCCGTCAAACGCGCGGTAGGCGTTCTGTACGGCGGGCGCCGTGGGGATCGTTGCGATCTCGCCGATGCCCTTGCCGCCGTATGCCACGGGCAGCAGCTCGTCCTTCTCCACGTAAATGGCGTGGATATCCGGAATCTCGGGCGCACGGAACAACCCGAGCGTACCGTACCTTGCCTGGGGCACGCAGTCCTTGAGCGGCCAGTCCTCGGTAAGCGCATAGCCCATACCCATGAGCACGCCGCCTTCGATCTGACCCTGGATGGAGATGGGGTTGACCACCTTGCCGGAATCGTGCGCAGCATAGATCTCGCTCACGCGGCCGTCATCGTCCAGAATGACCACATGTGTGGCAAAGCCGTAGCAGATGTGGCTCTTGGGATTGGGAACATCCGCACCCAGCTTGTCGGTCGGCTCCAGATACACGTAGCCAAACTCGCATCCCTCGAGCGCCTTGATGGCGGCCGCGGGATCCTGAGGATGCATACCTTGGCCGGCGACGAGCTCCTGCGCGCGCAGCTGATAGGCGCGACCGTCGTCGTACTCGATCTTGACGCCGTCGCCATGCGCGCTCACGGGAGCATCGGGTGCAGGCTTGCCCGCCTCGATGCCAACCATGGCATCGCGCAGCAGGAAGGCGGCGCCGCGCACGGCCTCGCCGGTCACGACCGTCTGACGCGAGCCAGACGTAGTGCCGGAGTCGGGAGCGTTCTCGGTGGAGCACTCGCCATTGGCAATGCAGCTCAGCGGCAGACCGCAGGCCTCGGCAACGTCTTGCAAAAAGACGGTGTTACAGCCCTGGCCGATGTCGGACGTGGCGGCGTAGACCACGGCGCGGCCATCCTCGATGCGGATCTTGCAGCGGCCGGCATCGGGCAGGCCCACGCCCACGCCGGCGTTCTTCATGGCGCAGGCGATACCGGCGTGTCCGGGATGCGCGTAGTAGGCATCCTTGACCTCGAGCAGCGTCTCTTTAAGCGCCGTGGAGCAATCGGCAATCTGACCGTTGGGCAGAACCTCGCCCGGCTCGATGGCGTTACGGTAGCGGATCTCCCACGGATCCAGGCCGACCTTCTCGGCCAGCAGGTCGATCAGGCTCTCGAGCGCAAACTCGGACTGACAGACGCCAAAGCCGCGGTACGCGCCGGCAGGCGGGTTGTTGGTGTAGTAGCCAAAGCCGCGGATGTCGGTGTTCTGGTACTTGTAGGGGCCGACGGCATGCGTACAGGCGCGCTCGAGCACCGGGCCGCACAGCGACGCGTAGGCTCCGGTATCAAAGTTGATCTCGCAATCCAAACCGGTAAAGTTGCCCTCGGCGTCGCAACCCAGCGTAAAGGCGCCGTCCATGGCATGACGCTTGGGATGGAAAGCAAGCGACTCGGCACGCGTGAGCTTGCACTTCACAGGACGCTGGAACTTATAGGCAGCGAGCGCGGCCAAGTGCTGAATGGACACGTCCTCCTTGCCGCCAAAGCCGCCACCCACGAGCATGGTCTCGACGACCACACGCTCGGGCTCGTTGTCCCAGCCAAACATGTGGGCGCACTCTTTGCGCGTATCGTAGGCACCCTGGTCGGTCGACTGCACCTTGACGCCGTTCTTGTACGGGAAGGCGACGGCGCACTCGGGCTCCAAGAAGGCATGCTCGGTAAAGGGCGTGGTAAAGCGCTGCGTCACGGTGAATGCGCTCTCCGCCAGCGCCTTGGCGGCGTCGCCACGCGTCACATGGCGACTCTGGCACACGTTGTCCTTGAGCTCCACCGTGTTGCCAAAGGCAAAGAAACTGTCATGCAGGCGCGGGGCGTCGGCGGCCTTGGCCTCGGCGATGTTGCGCACGGGCTCCAGCGGCTCGTAATCGATCTTTACGAGCTTCTTGGCCTTCTCGAGCGTCGCCTCGTCCTCGGCAACCACCAGCGCGATGGCATCACCCACGCAGCGGGTGATGCCATCGCGCTGGGCGATCATGACGTCCCAGTCCTGGATAAGGTGGCCGACCTGGTTGACCGGCACGTCCTCGGCGCGCAGAATGCCTACCACGCCGGGCAGGGCCTCGGCCTTGGAGGTATCGATGGAGAGCACGCGGGCACGCGGGTACTTCGAGCGCACGGCGCTGGCATAGGTCAGGCCCGGCTGGTCGAGCTCGTCGATGTCGTCGGGGTACTTGCCCTCGCCGAGCACCTTCTTGCGCACGTCGATACGGAAGGCGCGCTTGCCCACGCCGTAGTCATCGCCGCGCTCCAGGTCCTCGTCGATCTGCTTTTCGCCGCGGAGCACCGCGGCTGCCAGCGAAATGCCCTCGATAATCTTCTTGTAGCCGGTGCAGCGGCAGACGTTACCGCGAATGGCGTACTTGATCTGCTCCTCGGTGGGCTCGGGGTCCTCGGCGATGAGCGCCGCACCCGCCATGACCATGCCAGGGATGCAAAAACCGCACTGCACGGCGCCCACAGCGCCAAAGGCGTACACAAAGGCCTCGCGCACGTCCTCGGGCAGGCCCTCGACGGTCACGATGTTGCGACCGGCGGCAAGAGCGGTGGTCAGCACGCACGCCTTGACGGCTGCACCGTCCACATGGATGGTGCAGGTGCCACAAGCACCTTCGGAGCAACCGTCCTTGGCGGAATGGATATGCAGGTCGTCGCGCAGGTAGCGCAGCAGCGGTTTGTTTTGGGTCGTCGTGCGCTCGACGCCGTTAACGGTAAAAGTGAATTCCTGTGCCATGGTGATTCCCTTCTACACGCCGGCGGCGATGCCGGTGCGGTCGTGGATGGCGCCATGCGGGCAGACGACGGCGCACATGCCGCACGACAGGCAATCCGCACCGTCGATATGGGCGCAGTTGTCCTCGATGCGGATAGCGCCGGCAGGGCACTTTTTGGCGCACATGCCGCAACCGATGCAGCTCGTATCGCAAATCTTACGGGCGATGGCGCCCTTATCGGTGTTGTTGCAGCGCACCAGGATATTCTGGTAGCCGGGAACGAAGGCAATCACGCGCTGCGGGCACGCCATGCCGCACAGGCCACAGCCCGTGCACTTTGAGCGATCCACGCGGGCGATGCCATCGACCAGCGCAATGGCACCGTGGGGGCAGGCCGTGACGCAGGCGCCACAGCCAATGCAGCCTTCGCTGCAGCGGGCGTCGCCGCCTGCGGAGGCGCAACCGCTTCCGCAGGCAACGTAGGCCACGTTATGTTGAATGGATTTGGCCATAAGAGACTCGCCTATTTCTTAAGGAGATACGGATAGTTGTCGCGCACAGCCCTGATGGTCAGGCGGACGGCCTCGGGAAGGCCGGTGTTGACGGCATCGACCGAGACGGTGCGGACCGTGCCGGCGACGCGGACCTTAAAGTGGTCCTCGTCCACAGCCAGGAAGCCCTCGTTCTCGGAGTTCTCCATGTCCTGCTCGCTCCAGAACAGGGTGAGCTTGTCCTTGTAGGGACGGCCCTCCTGGTAGGGGCAGAACACAGCGCAGTTGCCGCACTCGTTGCACATGCCGTCGACGTGGACGACCTGATGCTTGGCGAGACCCGGCACCTTAATGGCAACGTTGGCGCGGTTGGGGCACACATCGCAGCAGACCTCGCACACCGAGCCGCAGCCCAGGCAGCGGGTTTTGGTGCAGTTGCGCTTGTCGCGGCACAGCGACCCCTTGCGCTCGTAGCAGGTGTCCTCGCGACCGGCCTGAGCATTCTGGTCGGCGTACTTGTTAAAGTCCACACCGGCGATGGCACGGGCGACCTCGGCAGCATCGGCGATAGCCTCGACCACGGTGGCAGGACCGCGACGGCAGTCGCCGGCAGCCCAGACGCCCTCGACGCCAGTGGAGGTGGCGGCAAGGCGGCCGCGACGGTCGTGCTCAACGCCCGCGGCATCGTACAGGCTGGCATCGATGCCCTCGCCCACGGCGCAGATCACCGTGGTGGCGGAAAGCTCGACGGTCTCGCCCGTGGCGACGGGGCTGCGACGGCCGCTTGCATCCGGCTCGCCAAGCTCCATGACGTCGCAGGTCAGCACGGCGCCGTTAAGCGCCTTGGGGGCCAGCAGCTCGCAGAACTCAACACCATCGGCAAGAGCAAGATCAAGCTCTTCCTCGTCGGCGGGCATCTGCTTCTTGGTGCGGCGATACACCAGGCGCACGTTCTTCACGCCAGCCAGGCGCTTGGCCACGCGAGCCGCATCCATGGCGGTGTTGCCGGCGCCAATGACCACGACGTCCTCGCCCAGCTCGAGCTTCTCGCCCCTCTTGGCGGCCTCGAGGAACTCCAGCACGTCGAGCTCGGCATCCTCGCCCAGGCCCGCAGAGCCGGGCATCCAGGCGCCGGTGGCCACGACCACGTCGGTAAAGCCCTGGGCCTTGAGCTCGTCAATGGACTCCACGCGGGCATTGAGCTGCACCTTGGCACCAAAGGCCAGGCAGAGCTCGGCATCGTGGGAGATGTCATCGCTCGCAATGCGGAACTCGGGGATGACGTGACGGACCACGCCGCCGAGCGAATCGCGGGCCTCGAAGATGGTGACGGGCACGCCAGCGCGCGTCAGGAAGAACGCCGTCGCCAGGCCGGCCGGGCCGCCGCCGATAACGGCAACGTTGTGCTCGCCGTCGTTGGCAATGGCCTGGGCGCGCAGCTTGGGCAGCACGGCGGTCATGGCCTCGCGGGCAGCCTTGAGCTTGCTGGCGCGAATCTGGGCACCCTCGGGCTCGTAGAACGCACGCTCGCAAGCGCGGCCGCAGGGATGCGGGCAGATGGTGCCGGTGATAAACGGCAGGGCGTTGCGCTCGATGATGATGTTGAGCGCGTCCTCGAAGCGGCCCTCGTCAACAGCCGCCAGATAGGCGGGAATATCCTGCTGGATGGGACAGCTCGTGCGGCACGGCGTGGTAAAGCAGTCGGAAAGCGGGCTCTTGCCGGCGACCTTGCGGTCGGGCAGCGGGCGCAGCGGCTTCTTGTAGAGCGGGTTGGTGAGCGAGTCGGTCTGAATCGCGGTCACGGCCTCGAGCGAGACGCCCGCAAACGGCTTGCCATCCAGGTCGGTAAACTCGCCGGCCATCTGGCTAAAGCGCTCGTAGCCACCGGGCTTGAGCACGTCGGTCGCCAGGGTGACGGGCCAAATGCCGGCATCATACAGGGCGCGGATGTTGTAGACCGTGGCACCACCGGAGTAGCTGATGCGCAGCTTACCGTCAAACTGCTCGGTAATGCGGCGGGCGGCCTCGATGGTCAGCGAGAACAGCGAACGGCCGGACATGTACATCTCGGTAGAGGGCAGCTCGTTTCTCGTCACGTCGACGGGGAAGGTGTTGGTCAGCTTGACGCCAAACTCCAGGCCGCGCTCGGCGCACAGGGCAATCAGGCGCTCGAACATAGGCACGGCATCGGCCCACTGCAGGTCCTCACGGAAGTGCGTGTCATCGAAAACGATGTAGTCAAAGCCCAGCTCGTTCAGACGCTGGCGGGCAAACTCATAGCCCAGCAGCGTGGGGTTGCACTTGATGTAGGTGTTGAGACCCTTCTCGGTAATCAGATAGGTCGCGATGCGCTCGATCTCCGCCGGCGGGCAGCCATGCAGCGTGGACTCGGTAATGGAGTTGGAGACGCGCGCCGGGATGGACTCGACAAACGCGGCATCGACATGCTCAAACTTGTCCAGGTTAGCGAGCGCCCACGTGCGGCACTCGTTCCAAACCTCGGAGCCGCTGGCGTCCTTCATGCCCTCAATGTACGCATCGACCTTGGGGCTCTTGATGCCCTCGAGGTCATAACCCACGGACATGTTGAAGACAAAACCATCCGGGCTGCCCAGGCCGTACTCGCGAGCGATCAGGTGGCAGGCAAACCATGCCTTCACGTACTCGGCAAAGGCCTGCGGAACCTCGAGCTCGGTCGACCACTCGCAGTTGTAGCACTCGTCCTGCGCCACGATGCAGGGCTTGTTCACACACTTGGAGAGCTCCTCGCCGTCCATAACCTGAACGGTCTTGAGCTCAAAGAAGCGGGAACCGGCCACGTAGGATGCCACGATGTTCTGGGCCAGCTGCGTATTGGGACCGGCGGCCGGGCCAAACGGAGTCTCGATGCGCTCGTCAAAAATGGGAAGCGCGCCCTCCTGGTTGGTCGTGACCATCTTGCGCACGCCAAAGACGGCGCCCTGAGTCTTGTGCTCCTCGATGATCCAGTTCATCAGCTGCGAAAACGGGATCGGCCTCATGATGTCGCTCATAATGAGCTCCTCTCTGTAACGCCCGGCGAGACCGCGCGACGGGCGCAAATACGGTGTAGCGCTAGCACAGCGCCGGCGACCCCGCGGAGGCCGCCTATACGCGCGTCGAACGCGGCGAAACATCCGACGCGCGTGAATCTACTTGTAATTAGTAGGTGCGTTCGTTGAGCGTGCTCCAGAGCTTCTTGGACTCAGCCATGGTCCACGCGTTGATCTTGTCCTCATCAATGCCAACGAACTCGCGATCCTTGTACAGGACGCGGCCGTTGATGATGGTGGTGCGGCAGTTTTTGCCCATCATGCCAAAGAGCATGTGGCCGTCGATGTTCTCCTCGCTCAGCGGCGTAAAGGGCTTGTAGTCCATGACGATGACGTCGGCGGCAGCGCCGGCCTCGAGCACACCGAGTTTGCGATCGAAGTACTTGCTGGCCATCTTGGCGTTGTTCTCGAACAGCATCGTCATTGCCTCGCACCAGCCCACGTTGGGCATAGCGGCGTTGTGACGCTGAATGATCAGGAAGACCTTGAGGCTCTCGAGCATATCGTGGGTGTAGGCGTCGGTGCCCATGCACACGGGGATGCCGCGGCGGAAGAACTCGAGCACGGGGGCGCAGCCCACGGCGTTGCCCATATTGGATTCGGGGTTGTTGACGAGCCAGGTGCCGGACTCCTTGACGATATCCATCTCGGCAGGCGTCACGTGGATGCAGTGGCCCAGCATGGTGTCGGGACCCAGCAGGTTGTGCTGCAGCAGGCGCTCGACGGGGCTGATGCCGCCGCGGTTGAGGCGGGAATCCCACACGTCGTTCATGCCCTCGCACACATGGATGTGGAAGCCGGTCAGGCCGTTGTTGGCCTCGGCCATCTTATCCATGGTCTCGTCCGAAAGCGTAAAGGTGGCATGTCCGCCAAACATGGCGGCGATCATATGGTTGTCGTTATCGCGACGCTCCTTGGCGGCCCACTGGGCAAATTCGGCGTTCTCGGCAATGGCCTGGTCGCATTTTTCCTGGCCGCGGCGATCGGAGACCTCGTAGCACAGGCACGAACGCATGCCCAGCTCCTGAGCTGCGTCCTTAATGGTAAAGAGGCTACCCGGGATCTCACAGAAGCTCGCATGGTGATCGAAGATCGTGGTGACGCCGTCGCGGATGGAGTCCAAGATCGTGGCATAGGCGCTGGCCTTGGTGCCGTCGAGCGTCAGGTTGTCGTCGATCTTCCACCACTGCTGCTCAAGATTCTCCAGGAAGTTGGTGGGGTTGCAGCCCTTGATGGCAAGGCCGCGGGCTAGACCCGAATAGATGTGGGTGTGGCAGTTGATGAGTCCGGGCATGATGAGGTTGCCCTGGGCGTCGACGTACTCGGCATCCGGGTACTTGGCCTTGAGCTCGCACTCGGGGCCCACTTCGACGATCGTATCTCCGTCAATGGCGACCGCACCGTTTGGAATAAACGGGGTCTGAGCGTTGCGGGTAAAGACGGAACCGTTAGCGACCAGAAGCATGGATGCTCCCTTCGACATCAGAGGCGGGGTTTGACACCTCTGACATGGCGGAGTGCGAAGCGCCGGCCTACACCGGAAACGGGCCCTCTCCCGTCAACGCTTCACCAAAGGGACAAACCCTTTGAAGTGCGGCTTGGCGCCGCATGACGTCGGCGGACGAGGCGATGCGTCCGCCGACGAATAGCACCGAATTGGTTACTTCTTGCTCTCGGGCAAGACCAGATCCACGGCAGCGTCCTTGGCAGCATCGATGTGCTGGGCCACGACCGGCGTCTGCGGAAGGATCAGGTTAAGGACAATGGCCATGATGGCGGTGGGGGTTACGGCATTGGAGCCGATGACGGTGGAAACCCAGGTGGGCATACCCTCGCCGGCAAGGCAACCGCTGGCCATCCAGATACCCAGGCCAAAGACGACGGAGGTACCGACGATGGTGGTAGTGCGCTGCGTGAGGCCCTCGCGGGTGAACATGCGCACGCCGTTCATGGTGATGGTGCCAAAGACGCCGACGGTCGCGCCGCCGATGACGGGCTGCGGGATAGCGGAAAGGACGGCAGAGAGCTGCGGGAACAGACCGGCGATGGCAAAGACGGCCGCGATGATCACAAAGACCCACTTGTTGACGACCTTGTTGGAGCAGATGATGCCCACGTTCTGGCCAAGGGCGCTGGTGGGAAGACCGCCCAGCAGGCCGCCGACCATAGAGGTGAGGCCCTGGGACACGATAGCGCCGGAGAGCTCGCGCTCGGTGGGCATACGGTCGATGGAGCCCAGGCAGGCAGCGGAGACGTCGCCGATAACCTGGATGGCGACCATGGGGAACACGACGGCGAGGGTAATGCAGACCTCGGGATCAAACTCGAGTGCGTAGGGCATGAGCTTGGGAAGGGCGAAGACCTGAGCGGTGGCGACGCTGGAGAAGTCGATCATGCCAAAGGGGATGGAGACAATCATGCCAACGATCATGCCAAAGAACACGGATCCCAGCTTGAGCGTGCCCTTGCCAAAGTTGGCGAGCGCAAAGACCACGGCGAAGGTGATAAGAGCGACGCACCAGGCCTGCGGGGTGCCCCACAGCGGCGTACCCATACCGCCGGCCATATACTTGACGGCCGTGGGATACAGCGAAACGCCGATGGAGAAGATGACCGTACCGGTCACGACGGGCGGGAACAGCCACTTAATCTTGCTGTAGGCCAGACCAAAGAGGACCGCGACGGCACCGCCGACAATCTCGCCGCCCAGCAGCGCACCAAAGCTAAAGCCCGAGGCACCCATGGCCTGCAGGGCCGGCAGGAACGCGAACGAAACGCCCATGACGATGGGCAGGCCGCCGCCGATGCGACGGAAGGGAGCGAAGGCTTGAAGGGCCGTGTCGATTGCCGAAAGAATGAGCGCAACCTGAATGATGTCGGTGCTCTGCTGGCTATTAAAGCCGTAGACGCCGGCCATGATGACCGCCGGGGTAATGATGCCGGCAAACGATGCCAGCACATGCTGAAGGGCACACGGAATCATTTCCGTAACGGGCGGCATGCCTTCGCGAGTGAACAGGGCTTCAGTGCCGTTCGTAACCGTCTCCTGGGCCATTTGACCACCAATCCTCGAAGTAGTTGTTTTCGCATCTAGCGCTCTATTGTGACGCAGTGCGGGGGTGAGGTTGTGCCTTCGTTGCATATCGTATTAAAGATTTTTCTCATTCTCAATAATAATTTTTTGTTATCAGACTATTCTTGAGCTGAGACAATGCATTTCCGCAGGTCAGGAAAGTGTCCTGTCAAAATAGCATCTAACTTTTCTTTTGGTCGACCGTTTACCGCCAAATTCCTACCGCTCGTCCGTATTACGCAATGTACCTGCGAATATGTGAATCAATAGACACCGTGTTACCATGAGAAAAAATTGTTATGAACATTTCCGATTTCACCCAAAGGAGTTGCCCGTGAACGAGACCGTACGTCGCTTTTTGCCGATGGTCGATTTTCTGGAGCAGGTACTCGGCAAAAACAGCGAAATCGTGCTGCACGATTTCTCGGATCCCGACCACGCCATCGTTGATATTCGCAACGGCATCGTGAGCGGCCGCAAGGTCGGCGGTCCCGCCACCGATCTGGCACTCAAGATCATGCACGACGCCAAGTATCGCGACCTGCCGTTTATTACGGGCTACGAGGGGCGCGGTGCCGGCGGCAAGACGTTGGAGTCAGCGACGTACTTTATCCGCGAGGATAACGAGATCGTCGGCATGCTCTGCGTCAACACCGATCTTTCCACGGTACGCTCCATCAACGCCATGGCTCAGCAGCTCATGGCCTGCTTCGACGCTGTGCCAAGGCAGGCGGAGCCCGCGTCTATCGAGGTCGAAAGTCTTTCGGAGTCTACACAGGAGCTCATCGACCGCAGCATTGCCGAGTTGCTGAGCGCGCGCGGGCTGGATGTGGCGTCGCTTGGTCAGAGCGACCGCGTGGACGTCATTCGCCACCTCAACGGCAACGGGGTGTTCATGCTCAAGGGCGCCGTGTCCTGCGCCGCCACCGCGCTGGGCATCTCGGAGCCCAGCGTCTACCGCTACCTGCAAAAAGTCCGCAAGGAAGGCTAACGGGCAAAATGGAGCGCGGCTCCACAAGCGATCCGTCACTTGATAAAAGACCCTGCAGCTCGTACGCGCTGCAGGGTCTTTTTGCATGTCATGTTTAGTTGTGGCCAACGCCTTAGAGAGCGGCGACGACCTCGATCTCGACCAGACCGCCGGCCGGAAGAGCGGCAACCTGGAAAGCGCTGCGCGCGGGGAACGGAGCCTCGAACTTGGAAGCGTAGATCTCGTTCACGGCAGCGAAGTCGGCGATGTCGGCCAGGTAGACCGTGGTCTTGACGACATCGGCAAAGGTAGCGCCGGCAGCGGTCAGCAGGGCCTCAACGTTGGCGAGGGACTGCTTGGCCTGGGCCTCGACGCCCTCGGGCATCTTGCCAGTCGCGGGATCGATGCCCAGCTGGCCGGACAGGAACACCATGTTGCCGGCCTGGATACCGGGGGAATACGGGCCGATGGCTGCGGGTGCGTTATCGGAAGACACGACGGTCTTGCTCATGTTTTTCTCCTTACGATCAATTGAGAGAGCGTGAGCGCGGTGTTCACACCGGGAGGCACAGTTCGGTCTGAACACCGCGCTTGATTGGGATAGTACTTAAGGTTTCCGCGCGATGCAAGATTATTATCACGTTGCGAGAATATTTTATCGCCCAACGGTTTCCCCGAACCGCTGAACGGTTCTCATGTGGAGCAGCCAGTCCAAGCTGCTGAAGACTTTGTCCTGCTTAGGCTGCGGGCGTCGCCCACCGCAGCGACGCCACTATACTTTTGAGTATCTGAGCATTTTGAAAGGCAGGATATGACCGCAACCGCCAGTCGAACCACCAACCGCAGACCCGAGCTTTTAGCGCCCGCCGGAGGACCCGAGCCCCTTGCCGCCGCACTCGCCGCCGGGGCAGACGCCATCTACTGCGGCATGGGCAGCTTCAACGCCCGCCGCAAGGCCACCAACTTTACCGACGAGACCTTTGAGCAAGCCTGCCGCGCCGCACATCTAGCCGGGTCGCGCGTCTACGTCACGGTCAACATCGTCATCAAGCAGTCCGAGATGGACGATGCGCTGCAACTCATCTATCGCTGCTCAACGCTGGGCGCCGACGCCTTCATTATCCAGGACTGGGGTCTGTTCTTTGAAGTCAAGCGCACCATGCCCGGCATCGAGACGCACATCTCAACCCAAGCAAACATCCACGACGACCGCGGAACCCTTTGGTGCCGTGAGCAGGGCGCCGACCGAGTGACCTTGTCGCGCGAGCTCTCCATTGACGAGATCGCCGCCATCCACGACGCCGCACCCGATGTGGACCTCGAGGTCTTTAGCCACGGTGCCATCTGCTTTTGTTACTCGGGCCTGTGCCTGCTCTCGAGCTTTGCCATGGCGGGCCGCTCGGCCAACCGCGGCATGTGCGCCCAGCCCTGCCGCCTGCCCTACGAGCTGATCGACGAGAACGGCCGCTCGCTCTCCCCTGCCGGTCGCGAGCGTGCGCTATGCCCGCGCGACACCAACACTTCGCAGCTTGTTCGCCGTCTGTATGACGCCGGCGCCGCATCGCTCAAGCTCGAGGGCCGCATGAAGGCCCCCGATTACGTGTACTCCATCGTCGACGTGTATCGTCATCAGATTGATGACATGCTGGCCGATGTTTCGACCTCCAAGGATGAGGATGCAGCCCGCCAGCGACAGCTCAAGCGCTGCTTTAACCGCGACTTTACGCACGCCTACCAAGACGGTACCTCGGGTGACGAGATGATGAGCTACGAGCGCTCCAACAACCGCGGCCAGATCGTGGGCACGGTGCTGGGCAGCCGCCCGGCCAACCGCGATGTGCGCGGCCTCAAGCCCGACGACCGCCGTCGGCGCGCCGCCATCGCCCGCATTGAGTTGTTTGAGCCCGTGGGCAAGGGCGACCTGCTGGAGCTTCGCCACGATAACGAGTTTGACCAGTTCCTGACCACCATTGCCGCCGATGATGCCGCCGCCGGTGACATCATCGAGTGCCGCGTGCCTCGCAGCATGCCCGAGGGCTGCCGCGTGCGCGTGATTCGAAGCCAGCGCGCCATTGACGCTGCCGGCGCCGCGCTCAAGCGCGATGTGCTGCGCCGCCGCGCCGTTGATGCAACCGTTGTGGCGCGTTTGGGCGAACCGTTTGCCGTCACGCTTACTTGCTGCGACGCCCCTTCGCTTACGGCCACGGCCACGGGCTTTACCGTCGAGGCCGCCAAGACCCGCGCGGTCGAGGCGTCCGATCTGGTAGAGCATGTGGGCCGCATGGGGTCCTCGCCCTTTGAGTCCGCGAGCTTTGATGTGGCGCTCGATAAGGGCTGCGGCATGGGCTTCTCCGCTGTGCACAAGGTGCGCGCCGCCGCCTGCAAGGCGCTGGAGGAGGCCATTCTGGCACCGTATGACGAGCGTGCCCGCACGCTCGAGCTGCCGGTGCTCGACAAATGTACGCGGCCCATGCCCGAGCACTACCGCGACGAGCCGCAGATCTGCGCCACCGTCACCTCGCTCGAGGCCGCCGAGGCAGCGCGAGCGGAGGGTGCAACGCGCATCTACATGACCACCGACGCGCTCGATGCGGCCGAGCTCTCCCCCGCCGATGCGTTTGAGCAGGGCATCGTGCCCGTGCTCGACGAGGTCTGCCGTGCCGTTGACCACGAGCGCGTCGACCCGTGGGTTGTTGCCGGCGCCACGGTCGCTATTGGCAACATCTCTGAGCTTGCCCTGGCCGCCCAGGTTGGCGCCACGGCCGAGATTCGCTCTTGCCTGCCGGTGCACAACACGCCCTGCATGGAGGCGCTTGCCGAGCGCGGAGCCGGTGCGTTTTGGCTCTCGCCCGAGATCACACTCGACGAGATTGTCTCGCTCGGCGCCGCCGCGCCCGCGACTCTGGGCATCACCGTCTTTGGCCGGCCGCGCGTCATGACAAGCGAGCATTGCATTCTGCAGGTTGCCAACGGCTGCATCCACGATTGCGCCAACTGCCGCCTGCGTGTCCGCAAGCTCTCGCTCAAGAATATCGACGGAAAGGTCATGCCGGTGCGTACCGACATCCACGGCCGCTCTCGCCTGTACGATGCTTACCCCATCGACCTCACGCCGCAGGTTCCTCAGCTGCTCGATGCCGGCGTGCGTCGTCTCATGGTGGACGGAACGCTGCTCGAGACGGATGAGGTGGGCCGTGCCGTCGCCCGCGTCCGTCGTGCCGTCGAGGCCGCGCAGGCCGGCCGCAAGCCCGCCGCCCGTCTGCGCGGGGCGACCTCGGGCTGCATGTTTGTGGGAATCAGCTAACCGAAAGGCTTACACGTGAACGAAGAACCTCAAGTCCTCTACTGCGACGCCTGGCTCATGGCCATCAACAAGCCCGCCGGCATGATCGTCCACGGCGACGGCACCGGCGAGCGCACGCTCACCGACTACGCCAGCGACCTGCTGCTGGCGATGGGCGACGGCTTTGCCGCGACCGACATGCAGCCGCTCAACCGCCTGGACCGTGACACCACCGGCGTGGTGCTGTTCTCGCTCGACAAGCAGACGCAACCTGCCTTTGACCAGATGGTCATCGACCACGCTTTCGAAAAGCACTACCTCGCGCTCGCCGAGGGCAAGATCGACTGGGACGAAAAGCTCATCGACAAGCCCATCGCCCGCGACCGTCACGATAGCCGCAAGATGCGCGTTGGCGCCAGCGGCAAGCCGTCTCAGACGCGCGTGAAGGTGCTCAAGCGTCTTAAGAGCCGTCGTGGCCTGCCCACACGCTCGTATATCGATGTCGAGCTGCTCACCGGCCGCAAACACCAAATCCGTGTGCACCTGGCGAGCGAGCGTCATCCCCTGGTTGGCGACGACCTGTACGGAACGCCGCGCCCCTGCGGCCTGATGCTCCATGCCCACAGCGTGTCCTTTACGCATCCCGTAACCGGTGAGCACATCCACATCGAAGCCCCCTGCCCCTGGGAGCCCTAAAACCTGCCAAAAAGGGCAGGCACCTTTGTGGTGGCTTTGCCGCAATGGCTCAGCCGCGGTCCCAAAACGTCTCGATCTGTAACAGTTAGAACCCATTTTCCGGTCTATCCGTTACAGATCGAGACATTCGAATCCCCCTCAAGGGAAAATCTCAATCTGTAACAATTACTCGTCAAAATCGGTCCCAGATGTTACAGATCGAGACAAAGGGACGGCAAGGTTCGGAAGTATCTCAATCTGTAACACCTAGCCCACTTTTAACGGTCTAGTTGTTACAGATTTAGACAAAACGGCAGACAACAAAAGCGGCATCGCCCATCGAGGGTGTTGCCGCTTTTCTATTGAGGAACCTAAATGGTTTTGACCTTGCCCTGTCGCTAGACCGTGATGACGTTGTCCATCGACTGGTACTTGGCTGGCACCTCGCCCGCGGTAATAATCGTTGCGTCGCGGAAGTCCGCGAACTTGACGGGCGCCACCATGCCGAATTTGCTGGCGTCTGAGATTACGAAGCGTTTGGCGGTATGGCGCATCGAGATACGCTTGACTTGCGCTTCCTCGATATCCGGTGTGGTGAGACCTTGCTCGGCGGCGATGCCATTGGAACCCCAAAAGCCGCAGTTGAAGTTATAGCGGTCCAGGGTTGCCAAGGCGTCGGGACCGACGAGCGCCTCGGTCTCGGGCTTGAGCTCGCCGCCTAGCACCACGGTGCGCATACCACGCAGGGCGAGATGCTGAGCATGGAGCACGGAATCGGTCACATAGGTGACACCCTCAAGGCGCGGAAGATGCTCGATGAGCTTGAGGGTCGTGGAGCCCGAATCGATATACACAAAGCTATCGGGCTCCACCAGAGCCGCGGCACGGGCGCAGATGCGCTCCTTGTCATCGTTATGGAGATCACTGCGCTCGCTGATCGTCAGGTCGCGCGTCACGTGCGCGCGTTCCAGACTCGTCGCGCCTCCGTGCACCTTGGCGATACGGTGTGCGCGGTCGAGCGTCTGCAGGTCACGGCGAATGGTGGACGGCGTCACGCCCAGGGCTTCGGCAAGCTCCGGCACGGTAACCGAGCCGGCCTGCTGCACCATCGACACAATCGCGTTGAGCCTATCTTCCGCAAGCATCGCTTACTCCTCCTCGGGGTACACGACTCCCCAGTCGGCGCGGAGCTTGGTCATCAGCTCCATAACATCAGAAGCATAGCCCAGAAGCTCGCGCTTGGAGTCGTCGCCGGCAACGGCCTTCTCCAGGTCGGCCATCTCATAGCACAGGGCGTAAGCCTCGGTGCCGGCGTGGACCTCCTCGCGGTGGCCGTCCGCAGTCCACACGATGGTCGCGTGATCGGCACGCGGATATTCATTGACCTCGATGTAGCACTTGTCGAAGCTGATGACCGAGCGCTTGGGCTGCTTGGAGTGGAGCGTAAGGCTCACGACGCCCAGCTGCTGTTCGGAATTACGGCATACGATGCCACCCGCGACGTCAACGCCAGTCTCGCAGGTGTTGCCCAGCGAGACGACCTCGGCGGGCTGGCTTGCCATAAAGAGGCGCATGACGGACAGGGCATAGACGCCAATATCGAGCATGGCACCGCCAGCAAGGTTGCGATTGTAAAAGCGGTTGGTCAGGTCGCCGTACTCCTTGTAGCTGCCAAAGTTGAGCTGGGCGAGGTTCATGCGTCCAAAGTCGCCGGCATCCATGCGGCGGCGCAGCTCCTGATACAAGGGCATGTGGAGCACCGTGGTGGCATCCATAAGGACCACGTTGTGCTCGTCGGCGATGGCACGGGCCTCGTCGAGCTCGGCAGAGTTAAGGGTAATGGCCTTCTCGCAGAGTACGTGCTTACCAGCTGCCAGAGCGGCTCGCAGGTAGGTGATATGCGTGTTGTGCGGCGTGGTGATATAGACTGCGTCAATGTTCGGATCGGCGTAGAGGTCCTCGACCGTTTCATAGACCTTCTCGATGCCATATTGCTCAGCAAAAGCCTGAGCCTTGGACAGCGTGCGGTTGGCGACGCCCGCAAGCTTGCGACCGGCAAGAGCGAGAGACTGGGCCATCTGGTTGGCGATAACGCCGCACCCGATCACAGCCCAACGAAGCTCGGGAGCCGTAAAGATATCATCGGGGAATGGCTTGTCCTGGACCGAAGTGAACGCTGCTTTTGCGGCTGCTTCGGCGTCGAGCGGAGCCTGTTTGGAATCTGCCATTATGTGCCTCCTGAGTCATCGGAAGTCCTTCATTTCCAACAGCCTTATATTCGCACAAATGCGCGCGCGTTTGCTTGTATTTGCGTGTTTATTTGTTTATCGGTCATTATTTAACCATAGTTAGCAGATATTTGCGCGGCCATGCGCATTATCGCGCAAGGCTATGCGCGTAAATGCGCATGCGACGATCCTTATGAAACATAAAAGGGCGGAACACCATAGCCATAAAAGACAGAGTAGGCTGTATTACTCCACCCCTCTGGGGGGCGCAGCCATCAAAGGACTGTTCCAAACTGCCGGCAGATAGGGACTTCCCTAACTGCCGGCACATAGGGAACGTCCCCAGCTACCGGCGTTTCAACGGCACTCATTTAAGCCTGTCCCCAATGAATGCCAAGCGACGACCACTCATTTAAGTCTGTCCCCAATGAGTATGTCCCCAATGACTGCCAATCAACGGCCACTCATTTATGTCTGTCCCCAATGAGCCCCCAATGAGTAGGGATAGAAAAAGGCCCGGGTGCCGTGGGGCATCCGGGCCTTTGCTAGCAACTTGATGTTGCAGGCAGCTTAGAACTTGTGGCCGCACTTCTTGCAGACGCGCAGCTTGTTCTTGCCGTCCTTCTCGTGACCGACGCGTGTAACCTTACCGCACTCGGGGCAGACGAGATTGACGTTGGAGGCGTCGATAGGAGCCTCCTGCGAAACGATGCCGCCCTGCTGGTTGGCAGCGTTGGGCTTGACGGCCTTCTTGACGACCGAAACGCCCTCGACAACGACCTTGTTCTCGGCGGGGAGAGCACGCAGGATAACGCCCTGCTTGCCGCGATCCTTACCAGAGAGAACCTGGACCTTATCGCCCTTCTTGATATACATATATCTCCCCTAACTACAGGGTCTCGGGAGCGAGCGAGACGATCTTCATGTACTTCTTATCACGAAGCTCGCGAGCGACGGGCCCGAAGATACGGGTGCCGACGGGCGAACCATCGTTGTTGATGACAACGCAGGCGTTCTCATCAAAGCGAATGTAGGAGCCATCCTTGCGGCGGATCTCCTTAACGGTGCGAACGACGACGCAACGGACAACGTCCTTCTTCTTGACGTTGGCGCCAGGGGTAGCCTCCTGGACAGCACCGATGAACACATCGCCGATGCCTGCATAACGACGCTTGGAACCGCCAAGCACCTTGATGCAGCGAATCTTGCGAGCGCCGGAGTTGTCGGCGACGTTCAGCATGGTTTGCATCTGAATCATGGTAGATGTTCCTCCGAACTAAGAACCGAAGAGAGGTGCGCAGCCTTTATGCGGCCCGTGGTATGCAAGCCAGGCATACGCACATCTTCGGAAACGTACAAGTCGTAAGAGCGACTGCTTATTTAGCGCGCTCGACGACCTCGATGAGGCGCCAACGCTTCATCTTGGACATAGGACGGGTCTCCATAACGCGGACGGTGTCGCCCACGCCAGCCGTGCACTCCTCGTCGTGAGCGTGCAGCTTCTTGGAGCTGGTCATCATCTTGCCGTACTTGGGGTGACGCTTGCGCTCGGTGATGGTGACAACAATGGTCTTGGCACCGGAGACGGAGGTAACGACACCCGTACGGACCTTACGCGAGTTACGCGAATCAGTCATGTTCTCTCCTTAGGTCCTACTCGGCGACAGCGGACTTCTCCGCTGCGATCTCGCGGGCGCGCTGCTCCGTGAGGACGCGAGCGATGTCCTTCTTCACGGTGTTAACGCGAGCGGTGTTGTCCAGCTGGCTGGTGGCCATCTGGAAACGAAGGTTAAAGAGCTCGGCGCGCATTTCCTTCAGCTTCTCAACGAGCTGAGCGTCCGAGAGCTCACGAATCTCTGCGGGCTTCATTAGTTCTCCTCCTTGGCGGCGGCGGCGTCCTCAGCAGCCCACTTGGCCTCGAGAGCGGCCTCCTCAGCCATCTCCTTCTCGATGCGCTGCTCAGCGTTCTTGGCAGCAACAATCTTGGTCTTGATGGGGAGCTTGTGCTGCGCAAGACGCAGAGCCTCGCGAGCGACCTCCTCGGGAACACCCTTGACCTCGAACATGATGCGGCCGGGCTTGACGACGGCCACCCACTCCTCGGGGTTACCCTTACCAGAACCCATGCGAGTCTCGGCAGGCTTCTTGGTGATGGGCTTATCGGGGAAGATCGTGATGTAGACACGACCGCCACGCTTCATGTAGCGGGTCATGGCAATACGAGCGGCCTCGATCTGACGGTTGGTGATCCAATGGGCCTCGAGAGCCTGGATACCAAACTCGCCGAAATGCAGCTCGGTATTACCCTTGGCCTGGCCCTTCATGGAGCCACGCTGCACCTTGCGGTGAAGAATACGCTTAGGGGCAAGCACTACTGACCCCTCCTCTCGGAGTTACGACGACGAGGACGGGAAGAGCCCTCGAGTGCAGGGTTGGGAACAGGCTGGCCCGGGAGCTTCTCGCCCAGGTAGATCCAGACCTTCACGCCGCAAGCGCCCATGGTGGTGCTGGCGACAGCCGTGCCGTAGTCGATCTTGGCGCGGAGGGTGTGCAGAGGCACGCGACCCTCACGGTACCACTCACGACGACCCATCTCGGCACCGCCGAGACGACCGGAGCACTGGATACGGATGCCCTTAGCGCCGGCCTTGCGGGCGGACTGGACAGCCTTGCGCATAGCGCGACGGAAGGCAACGCGGCCCTCGAGCTGCTCGGCGATAGACTGAGCAACGAGGTTGGCGTCGAGCTCGGGGCGCTTGATCTCGACAACGTCGACGGAGAGCTGGCCCTTGGAGACGCCAGCGACCTTCTCAAGCTCGGTGCGGAGGGTATCGATCTCGGCACCCTTCTTACCGATGACAACGCCGGGGCGAGCAGTGAGGATGATGACCTTCACCTTGTCGCCAGCGCGCTCGATCTCGACGCGGGAGACAGCTGCGCGGGAAAGACGCTTCTCGAGGTACTTGCGGATCTCGAGATCGTTACCGAGGGTCTTAGCGTAATCCTTCTCTGCGAACCAGCGGGAGCGCCAGTTCTCGGTGATGCCAAGACGGAAGCCGGTGGGGTAGACTTTCTGACCCATACAGCTTTACGCCTCCTTTCGAGGAGCAACGACGACGGTGATGTGGGAAGTACGCTTCAGAATGCGAGAAGCGGAACCCTTGGCGCGGGGACGGATGCGCTTAAGCGTCGGACCCTCGTCAACATAGGCAGCGGCGACAACCAGGTTGTCGGCACGCAGACCGTTGTTGTTCTCGGCGTTCGCAACGGCGGAACGGAGAACCTTCTCGACATCCACGGCGACAGCGCGGTCGCAGAAGTGGAGGATGTCGAAGGCCTGAGCGACAGGCTTGCGGCGGATCAGATCGACCACCAGGCGGGCCTTGCTGGGGGAAACACGCACGTACTTAGCGACGGCGCGAACCTCGGTGGCCTCAGTTTCAATAGACTTAGTTGCCATTTACGGTTAACCCCCTATTTGGCCTTGTGGCCACGGAACGTACGAGTCGGCGCGAACTCGCCGAGCTTGTGACCAACCATGGACTCGGTAACATACACGGGCACATGCTTGCGGCCGTCGTGGACGGCGATGGTGTGACCAACCATCTCGGGGAAGATGGTGGACGCGCGGGACCAGGTCTTCACGACGTCCTTCTTGCCAGCCTCGTTCATCGCGGTGATACGCGAGAGAAGGCGAGTCTCCACGAACGGGCCCTTTTTGAGACTTCTGCTCATAAGTGCTTTCTCCTAAAACTCGGTATCCGAAATTACTTCTTACGGCGACGAATGATGTGCTGGTTCGAGACCTTCTTCTTCTTGCGCGTACGAAGGCCCTTCGTCGGCTTACCCCAGGGGGTAACAGAGGGACGACCAGAGGTGTGGTTCTTGCCCTCGCCACCGCCGTGCGGGTGGTCGACAGGGTTCATGACGGTACCGCGGACGGTCGGGCGAACGTTCATGTGACGCTTACGGCCGGCCTTGCCGATGACGATGTTGGAGTGATCGGCGTTGCCGACCTCACCGACGGTGGCGCGGCAGGTAACGAGGATGCGGCGCATCTCGGAGGAAGGCATACGGACGATAGCGTACTTGCCCTCCTTACCCATCAGCTGGCAAGAGTTACCGGCGGAACGGGCGATAGCAGCGCCCTTGCCCGGCTGGAACTCGACGGCGTGGATGAGCGTACCGACGGGGATGTCGGCGAGGGGCAGAGCGTTGCCCGGCTTGATGTCGGCGTCAGAACCGGACATGATGGTCTGACCGACCTCGAGGCCCTTGGGGGCCAGGATGTAGCGCTTCTCACCGTCAGCGTAGTGCAGCAGAGCGATGCGAGCGGAACGGTTCGGATCGTACTCGATCGTGGCAACCTTGGCGGGCACGCCGTCCTTGTTGCGCTTGAAGTCGATCACGCGGTAACGACGCTTCACGCCGCCGCCCTGGTGGCGGGTGGTGATGCGGCCGTTGTTGTTACGACCGGCCTTCTTGGGCAGGGGCTCGAGAAGAGACTTCTCGGGCTTGGTGCAGGTGATCTCGGAGAAGTCGGAGATCGTCTGCCAACGCCTACCAGCGGAGGTCGGCTTAAGGTGCTTTACAGCCATTACAATCCCTTTCAATAGGAATCCGTTAGCCATCGCAGACAGGGATTCGAGGTTCTGCCTCGGGTGCGATGACACCGGACGTATACACGGTTCCGGGCGTGTCCATTTTATACGCCCAAAACCTTGAGCTCCCGCCTCCCCTATTTGGGAGGCATGAGCTCACTCAACAGCAGCGAGTCTTAGGCCTGGTTGCCAAAGACCTCGATGGTGTCGCCCTCGGCCAGCGTGACGATGGCCTTCTTCCAAGAACGGGTCTTGCCGGCGACATAGCGCACGCGCTTGGTCTTGGGCTTGACCGTCAGGGTGTTCACGCGAACGACCTTGACGCCGAAGATCTCCTCGACAGCGTCCTTGATCTGATACTTGTTAGCATCCTTGGCGACCTCGAACGTGTACTTGTTCAGCTCCATGCCGGAGAAGGAACGCTCGGACACGATCGGACGGATGATGATCTCGTGGGCGGTCATTTATGCAAGCACCTCCCCGAAGTGAGCGGCGATGTCGGCGGGCATCAGCACGGCGTTGTTGTTGACGAGATCGTAGGTGTTGGCCTCGTCAGCGGTGATGATGAACGTCTTGGGAATGTTGCGGAACGACAGGTAGGCGTTGACGTCCTCATCGCGAACGATGATGGTCAGACGCTTGCCCTCAAGGCCGAGAGCCTTGAGCATGGCGACGGCAGCCTTGGTGGAAGGCTTCTCGAAGCCGTAGTCGTCGACGAGCACGAGCTCGCCATCGGCCAGCTTGGCGGACAGCGCGGAGCGCATAGCCAGCTTGACCTCCTTGTTGTTCATACGCTTAGCGTAGGAACGGGGCTTGGGGGCGAAGACGACGCCACCGTGACGCCACTGGGCAGCACGGATGGAACCCTGGCGGGCACGGCCGGTGCCCTTCTGACGCCAAGGCTTCTTGCCGCCACCGGAAACCTCAGAGCGGCCCTTAGCGGACTGGGTGCCCTGACGCCAAGAGGCCATCTGGCACTTGACGATGTGGTGCATAACGTGGATGTTCGGCTCGATGCCGTACACCTCAGCGGCGAGCTCGGCCTCGGCGACCTTCTTGCCCTCGCTGTTCTTTACTTCAAACTTTGCCATTTAAGTGTTCTCCTTGGTATGACGCTGGGCTAAATGGGCTGGGCCCTTAGGCCATACGGATGGCGACGAGACCATTCTTGGCACCCGGGACAGCGCCCTTGACCAAGATGAGGTTCTGCTCGGCATCGATGCGGACAACGGAAAGGTTCTTGACGGTAACGCGCTCGTTACCCATGTGACCGGCCATCTTGACGCCCTTGAGGACGCGCGCAGGATAGGCGCACTGACCGATAGAACCGGGGTGACGCTGGAAGTGAGAACCATGCGTCATAGGACCGCGGCGCTGACCCCAGCGCTTGATGCGACCCTGGAAGCCCTTACCCTTGGAGGTACCGATGACGTCGACCTTCTCGACATCAGCGAAATCAGCGACGGTGACGACCTCGCCGACCTTGTGCTCCTCGCCGTTCTCGACGCGGACCTCACGAAGGAAGCGGACAGGCTCGACGCCAGCCTTGGCGAAGTGACCAGCCATGGGCTTGTTCACGTTCTTGGCCTTGATGTCGCCGAAACCGATCTGGACGGCGTCATAGCCGTCGGTTGCCTGAGTTTTAACCTGCGAGACAGCGCAGGGGCCAGCCTGGATGACCGTGACGGGAACGACGTTGTCGTCCTCGTCCCAAACCTGGGTCATGCCAATCTTGCGGCCGAGAATCATGCTGATCAAGATATGATCCCAACTCTCGCGTGGTCTTGGGACAATGCGTACACCACCGAGCGTACGCCCCTAGAGGACCACTACTTACACGACGTGCTCCCCAGCCTTGTATTTCGCCCGGACTACCTGACAACCCTATTAAGCAGGCATTTTGTCCAGCCAGAATACTCCCCTGGTTACACACAGCTGTTTAGTATACACGGCTGCGGGCGTATCCATCGAGATTCATATTTCACTCACATTGTTTACGCAGGTAAAGTGCGTGGAGTCGCCTGGGCTTGGCAGAGGGGCGGCGAAATATATTAAGTTTGCTGCTCTACAGTCCTGCGCAAGACGGAAAGCACATTAAGTGCTTTCCTTTGCGTGCGGAACTCGCGACAAACTTAATATATTTCGCCGCCCCTCTGCCAAGCTCGGGAGACGGCACCTTGATGTCTGCTTAACTCTGCTCGCTCAGCTAATTACTTTGTTGAGGGTCCACTATTTGCTGAAGGGTGAACTTGCAATTCATTGGCTCGCCTTCTGCTTGTGGCTTTGCCTCATCGAAATCGAAAATCATGATGGCGCAGTTGGGGAGTTTTGTTGGGAGCTCGAAGCCCTCTGGGGCTGCAGCCTTGATGAATTGGCGGCTAGCGCTGCCGTGGCTTACTGCTAGGAGGGTTTCGATGCCCTCGGAGCTCATGAGATTGGTAAGGGCGTCCACCATACGTTCTTGCAGCGCCTGGCTTCCTTCTCCTCCGAAGGGGACCAGGTCCTCGCCCGGATCCCAGACGTCGGTGGGCAGAGCGTCGTGCGGGCCTTCTTCGAAGGTGCCGTAGCAGCGCTCGATGATGCCTTCGCAGGGCTCGGCTGCTGCGTCCGGGCCGAGGAGCTCGCATGCGACGAGCTGAGCTGTGTCCATGGCTCGGCCTAAGGGCGAAGAGACCACTTTGTCGGGGACAACGTCGTGGCTCTTGAGCCATGCGGCTGCCATTCCCGCTTGTTTGCGGCCCAGGTCGGTCAGCGGTGAATCGCAGCGGCCCTGGACCAGCTTTTTGACGTTGAACTCCGTCTGGCCGTGGCGGAGTAGATACAGCTTCTTCATGCTCTCCCCTTCTGCATAACCTGCTTTGCCGGCACAGCCTTACTCGTGGGTATGTCCTACGTAGTCTTCGTCGATCGTAATCTTGGCAATCGACTTGGGATATTCCGATTCGACCCGTTGTGCCAGCGCGTGCTTTACGTCTTCGGCACTCATCTGCAGATCCGAGGGACGCACGCAGTCAAAGATCACGTTGGTGTGCGTAGGACCCGGCACACAGCGCAGGTCATGAATCGAGAGGCGGCTATCGATCTCCTGGGCCATGACGTGAATGCGCAAGCGCATGCTCGCCACCTTTGGATCGTCGGTCACGATGGGGTCGTAGTGAAGCGTGACGATCATGCCGTCCTCGTCCCTAAACGACTGCTCGATGTTATCGAGCGTGTCGTGACTTTCCATCGGGCTGGCCTCGGCTGCCATCTCAGCGTGAGCGCTTGCGAACTTCCTGCCCGGGCCGTAGTCGTGAACCATCAGATCGTGAACGCCCAAAACGCCGGGGTAGCTCATGATCTTGTCTCGAATGTGCTTGACCAGCTTAGGATCGGGCGACTGGCCCAAAAGCGGGCTCACCGTATCCTGGATGAGCTCAAAACCGCTCCAGCCAATATAGGCGCCAACGGCAAGGCCGACCCATGCGTCAAGATTGATGTGCGTCACCTGCGAAACAATTGCGCACGCCAACACGGCGCCTGTAGCAAGGACATCGTTCTTGGAATCCTGCGCGGTCGCATGCAGCGTCTCGGACTCAATGCGATCGCCGAGCTTTTGGTTGAGGGCCGCCATCCACAGCTTTACAACCATCGAAAGTGCCAGGACTGCCACCAGGGCAAGCGAGAACTCGACAGGCTCCGGGTTGACAATACGCTCCACCGAGGACTTCACCAGTTCGATGCCAATAAGCAGCACGAGCGCCGCCACGACCAAACCCGAGAGATACTCGTAGCGACCGTGGCCGTAAGGATGCTCGGGGTCGGCCGGCTTGCTCGCCAGCTTAAAGCCCAGCACGCTCACGATATTCGAGCTGGCATCGGACAGGTTGTTCATGGCATCCGCCACAATCGAAACCGATCCCGACAGCACGCCAATTACGCCCTTCGCAGCGCATAGTGCCACATTGGCGAGAATACACACCACGCCCGTCAACGTGCCCACGCGCGCACGGTCGCCCTGCGCACGCTTAACAATCCACTCGACCATCTACATCCGCCCCCACGGTACTACCTATATATCTATTGCTCAAACGGATTGTAGTGTAGCCACTTTGTCCCCCAGATACAAAAAAGGCCGCAACCCACACGGGCCACGGCCTTGGAATATGGCAAAGGAATCGTCCTTGTGTCGCACAGGTTTACGCGCTTACTTCGGCCACGCTCTTCGAGGTTTCGGGTGAATCGGCTCCGTCCCCCGTCGTCTGTCCCTTCGCCGGCACCACGCCAAAGCAGTAGCTCAGCGCCGCAGACACCGCAAATGCCACACCGCCGGCAGCGCAGCACCACAGCAGGTTCGAGATGCCGCCCGTGGCAAAGCCAATGACCATAAGGACATTCGTCATGCCGATGGTATAGGCCGTAACGTGGCCCACGGCCGCAACAAGGCCTCCGACGGCGCCGCCAATGGCCATGCACGTCAGGCACCTGCCATATTTAAAGCCGCAACCGTACAGCGCCGGCTCGCTTACGCCGCCAAGCACGCCCGAGATCGAATAGCCCAGCATGAGCGCCTTCTCGTCCTTATCCGCAACGCGGAGCGACGCGCCAAAAGGCATGCCCCAAACGGCGAACGTTGCCATCGTCGCGGCGATCAGGATGCACGAATCCGTTCCCACACTCATAAACTGCGCATAGGCGAGCGATAGGACGACGTTGCTGACGCCCGCGATCTTAAGGAACTCCCAGCCCGCAGCAAGCCCCATGAGCGTGAGCAGCGACACGATGCCACCGGAATTGCCAAGCATAAACATAAGCTGGCCCAACAGCATGCCCAGATAGCTGCCCGCCGGCGCCGTAATACACAGCGAAACCGGAACCATGACAAGCATGGTCGCAAACGGAACGAACGAAAACGCCACGTCCTTAGGGATAACGCGCTTAAAGAAACACTCCACTCGCCATAGCACGGGCACCGAGATGAGAACCGGAATAACAGTCGTCGTGTAATCGTTGACCGGCGCAGGAAGCAGACCATACACGGAAGTCATCGATGCCCCCGTCGTCGATGCGGCATCGACAAGCTTGAGTAAATCGGGTGCAATCAATACGCCGCCCAGCATCATGCCCAGCTGCTCCGAGCAACCGAGCTGGCGGGCGGCCGCCCAACCAAGATAAATGGGCAAAAAGTAGTAGCCGGCGTTATAGAGCCAACTGTAGAACAGGCGATAGATATCGGAATCGGCAGACCACAGGCCCAGCATGCCTTCGCCCATAATGACAGCGACGGTGCGGAACAACGCCGCGCAGACAATAAACGGCAGCGCCGACATCATGCTTTTGGACAGATAGTCCACCACGGCCATGGCGTTTGATGAAACCGACGTTGTAAACGAGGTGTTAGAAACTTGTAGCATGGAACGCCTTTCCCAATATGACATGCGGGCTGTCCCTTTGTCACATCGTGCGGTATCGACCGATTGCGCGGTACTTTTCGTAGCGGAGGTTTGTGAGGGTCGCGTCGTCGAGCTGCCCAAGCGTATCGAAGGCATCAAATGCCGAGGACATGACGGCACCGGCGATCTCCTCATGCGACAGGCCCTTATCGTCAACAATGCCGTCGATGATGCCGAGCGCCAGCAGATCGGGGGCCGTGAGCTTAAGCGCCTCGGCGGCCTCATCCGCACGCTCGGTATCCTTCCACAGGATCGACGCACAGGCCTCGGGGCTCACGACTGAATAGGCCGAGCTCGAGAGCATCAGGATGCGGTCGGCCACGGACAGCGCCAGCGCGCCACCAGAGCCGCCCTCGCCTGTCACCACCGAGACAATCGGTGTCTTAAGGCCGCTCATCTCCATGAGATTCTGAGCAATCGCCTCGCCCTGGCCGCGCTCCTCGGCACCGATGCCGCAAAACGCGCCCGAAGTATCGACCAGGCACAGAACCGGTCGACCAAACTTTTCGGCCTGGCGCATAAGGCGACGCGCTTTGCGGTAGCCCTCGGGATGTGCCATGCCAAAGTTGCGACGCATGCGCTCTTTGGTCGTGGTGCCGCGCTCGATGGCGATGACCGTTACGGGGCGCCCGTCTTTCCAGCCAATGCCAGCCACCACAGCGGCGTCGTCGCCAAAGTAGCGGTCGCCGTGCAGCTCCACAAATCCATCCAGGCTCAGCGAGATCATCTCGCCTGCCGTGGCGCGATCTGCCGAGCGGGTCTGTTTGACAATCTCGAGCGCGGTTTTTGGTGCGGCCGAGCGCTTGAACAAGTGTCCCAACTTTTTGCCGCGGCGACCCGTATGCACGATCTCATGCGGTGCCCCCAGGCCGGGCGCGTGCCCTTCGTGCAGCGCCAGCAGCTCGCCTACCGTGAGCGCAATCTCGCCACGCGGAACAACGGCATCGCAAAAGCCATGCTCCAGCAAAAACTCGGAGCGCTGGAATCCCTTGGGCAGGCGCTTGTGCATGTTCTGCTCGATCACGCGCGGGCCGGCAAATGCCGTCAGGGCATCGGGCTCGGCCAGGATAATGTCGCCCTCCATGGCAAAACTCGCGGTTACGCCTCCGGTCGTGGGGTCGGTGAGCACCGTGATATACAGGCCGCCCGCCTCGCTGTGGCGCCTAACCGCCGCAGAAATCTTGGCCATCTGCATAAGCGACGTCACGCCCTCTTGCATGCGCGCACCGCCCGAAACGGTAAAGCCGACAACTGACAACCCCAGCTCGGTCGCATGCTCAAATGTGCGACAGATCTTCTCGCCCACCACGGAACCCATCGAGCCCATCATAAAGTTGGCGTCCATAAAGAAGAGCGCCGTATCGCAACCGCAGATTTTGCCTCTACCGCACACAACGGCATCGCGCTCGCCCGAACGCTCGCTCACGCTCTTGAGCTTGTCGGCATAACCGGGAAACGAGAGGAAGTCCTCCGACGCCAGATTGGCATCCCATTCCTCAAACGTGCCCTCGTCAACCGTCATGCGCATGCGCGCGCGACCGCTCACGCGAAAGTGTTTTCCGCAACGAGGGCAGACCTCGAGGTTGTCGTGCAGACGCGCCTCATCGATCACGCGGCGGCACTCCGGGCACTTGATAAACACATGGCGCGCGGGAAACTCGGCGCACGACTCGGTCATCGGTCCCTCGAGGACGTTGACCGTCTTCGCTTTTCTATTCATCAGCATAGAGATGCCCCATCAGATCGGTGTGATACATGCCCGACAAGAACTCGTCGTTTGCCAGCACGTCGAGCTGAAGCTCGCTGTTTTCGCTCACGCCCTCAATCACGAGCTCGCCCAGGGCCGAGCGCATCTTGCGAATGGCGCCGTCACGCGTGGGCGCACACACGATGAGCTTGCCAAGCATGGAGTCGTAGTACGGCGGAACTTTCGCACCGGTAAACATGGCGGAATCCCAGCGCACGCGCGGACCACCCGGCACACGCAACGCGGTGACCGTTCCGCATGACGGCAGAAAGTCCGGCGTTTCGGCATTGATGCGGCACTCCATGGCGTGGTTGCGGACCGGCATGTCCTCCTGCTCAAAGGGCAGAGGTTGGCCGGCTGCCACGCGCAGCTGCCACTTGACCAAGTCGGTATCGGTCACAAACTCCGTAACCGGATGCTCCACCTGCAAGCGCGTGTTCATTTCCATAAAGTAGAAATTGCCGTCGTCCGAATACAGGAATTCGATGGTACCGGCTCCTTCGTAGCCGACGGCACGAGCCAGGTCACGCGCCGCCTTATGCATGCGAACACGAATGTCGTCGTGTCCGTCGAGGCACGGCGCGGGACTCTCTTCGATCAGCTTTTGGTTGCGACGCTGCACCGAGCACTCGCGCTCGCCGAGCGAAAACACATGGCCCTGCTTATCGGCCATAATCTGTACCTCAACGTGATGCGCCGGCGCGACGAACTTCTCCATGTAGCACTCGCCGTCGCCAAAAACGGCCTCGCCCTCGGCGCGTGCTTCAATAAAGGCCTTTGCCGCATCTTCCACGCGCTCGACCTTGCGAATGCCGCGACCGCCGCCACCTGCACGCGCCTTAATAAGCACGGGGCAGCCAATGCGCTCGGCCTCGGCCGTCGCCTCCTCGGGGCTTTTGAGCAAATCGCAGCCCGGTACGATGGGCACGCCCGCCGCGGCAGCCGTTCGACGCGCGGCGTCCTTATCGCCCATGCTGTCGATCACCTCGGCCGAAGGACCGACAAACGTCAGGCCATACTTGTCGCAGTCGCGCACGAAGCTCGCCTTCTCGGAAAAGAAGCCATAGCCGGGATGGATCGCCTTTGCTCCCGACTTCACGGCACAGGTGAGCACAGCATCGTCGTTGAGGTAGCTCTCGGCAAGACGCGGGCCGCCGATGCAATACGCCTCGTCGGCAAGCTGCACGTGCAGCGCGTCCGCATCGGCCGTGGAATAAACGGCGACGGTCTTGATGCCCATATCGCGGCACGCGCGGATAACACGGACCGCGACTTCTCCGCGGTTGGCGATGAGCACTTTGTCGAACATGAAGCCTTCCTTAACTTTCGTGCATGAGTGCAAAAGACATATCGGCGCGGCAGCAAACCTCACCGTTGACGCTCGCAGTACCCGTCGCAAAGCGGAACGGCCCGCGCGCACGCGTGATGGTGCACACCAGATCAACCGTGTCGCCCGGGCGCACCGGACGCTTAAAGCGCACCTTGTCCAGACTCGTGTAGAACGGCGTCGCGCCGCGCGCCTCCTCATCGCCCATCAGCAGCACGCAACAGTTTTGGGCGAGCATCTCGCACTGAATCACGCCGGGGACCACCGGGTTTCCCGGAAAATGCCCCTGCAAAAAGTACTCGTCGCCCGTGATCGTGATCTTGCCGTGGGCCTCGTCGCCCACCAGCTCGGCCTCGTCGAGCAAAAGCATCGGTTCGCGATGCGGCAACAGTTCCTTAAGCTCTTCTTTGTTCATGGATATCACCTATCCGATCCTCATGAGGCAGCTGCCAAACTCCACGAGGTCGCCGTCGGCCACGCAGATCTCGAGCACCTCGCCGTCTGCCTCTGCCGTTACCTCGTTGAGAACCTTCATGGCCTCGATGATGCAGAGCGTCTCGCCGGCCTTGACCTTAGAGCCCACGTGCACAAACGGCTCGTCGCCCGGCGCCGGGGCAGCATAGAAAACGCCGACCATGGGAGCGGTCACCTCGGTGCCCTTGGGCTCCGGTGCGGCGGCAGGTGTCTGCGCGGCGGGCTCCGGTGCGGCAGGCGCGACTGTGGGAGCTGCAACTGGAGCGGCCATAGCGCTCGGCATGGGCATGGGCACGGCAACCGGCTGTGCGGCGCTCGCGCGCTCGAGTTCGACCGCGGTGCCATCGGGCTCCTCAACGCGTACGCGCGTGAGGCCGCGGTCCTCCATAACATCGGCTATCTCGGCAAGTCTTTTGGAATCCATGCTCTAGCTCCTCGTATATCTACGCAGCGCGATGGCGGCGTTGTGCCCGCCAAAGCCCAGGTTGGTCGAAAGCGCCCAGGTAAGGTCGGCGCGAACCGCGCGATTGGGCGTGTAGTCAAGATCGCAGGCGGGATCGGGCGTGTGGTAGTTAATGGTCGGCGGCACCACGCCCTGCTCGAGCGCCATGGCGCAGGCCATGACCTCGATGGCGCCCGTGGCACCGATCATGTGGCCGGTCATCGACTTAGTCGACGAGACGTGCGCGGCGCGCGCCGCGTCCTCGCCGAGCGCACGCTTAATGCCCGCCGTCTCGGACGAATCGTTGAGCTTGGTCGATGTGCCGTGGGCATTGATGTAGAGGCCCTCGGAAGGCCTGACGTCGCCCTCGGTCACCGCCAGCGATATCGCGCGGGCAATGCCGGCAGCCTCGGGATCAGGGCTCGTGATGTGATAGGCATCATCGGTGTTGCCGTAGCCCACGACCTCGGCATAAATGTGCGCACCGCGCGCCTGCGCATGTTCCATGCTCTCGAGCAGGAGCACGCAGGCGCCCTCGCCCATCACAAAGCCATCGCGGTCTGCATCGAACGGGCGGCAAGCCGTCGCGGGATCAGGGTTGGTGGTCAATGCGCGGCAGGACGTAAAGCCCGCAACGGCATCGGGGATAATTGCGGCCTCGGCGCCGCCCGCGATGATCGCGTCGGCATAGCCGTGCTTTATGGCGCGGAACGCCTCGCCCACCGCATGGGCCGAGGTTGCGCACGCGGTCACCACGGGCAGGGTCGGGCCCTTTGCCTTGTGGCGGATTGCGATATTGCCCGATGCCATGTTGGGGATCATCATCGCGATCATATAGGGCGATGCGCGGCGGGGCCCACGTTCGGCAATCGTATGGACGTTGTCGACGAGCGTCGTCATGCCGCCCACGCCCGAGCCCACGTAGACGCCCAGGCGCTCGCGATCGATGGCGCCTTCGATATCAAAGCCCGCATCGTGCATGGCCTCGTCTGACGCCGCCAGGGCAAACTGGACGCAGGGGTCCAGGTGCTTGGCGTCACGCTTGCCAAAGTACTCGTTGCCGTCAAAGCCCTTGACCTCGGCTGCCACCTTGACGGCAAACGCATCGGTATCGAAGTGCGTGATCGGGCCGATGCCGCACGTGCCGGCGCACATGGCCGCCCAGGTGGCAAGCGCGGTGTTGCCGAGCGGCGACACGGCACCGATACCGGTGATTGCAACTCTCTGTTCCATCATGGTCTCCTCATCCAAGCCGTTCTTCGGCCCTGGTTTCTACATCGCCATTCCGCCGTCGACGCGCACGACCTCACCCGTAATGTAGGCAGCCGCATCACTCGCCAGAAAGCGCACTACGCCGGCCACCTCCTCAGGGCGCGCCATACGCTTAAGGGGAATCTGCTCCTCGGTTACCGTACGCACCTTCTCCGAGAGCTTTGCCGTCATATCCGTCTCGACAAACCCGGGGGCAACCGCGTTCACTCGTACGCCGCGGGGCGCAAGCTCGCGCGCCACCGCCTTGGTCAGGCCGATCACGCCCGCCTTGGAGGCAGCGTAGTTGGCTTGCCCGGCATTGCCCATCAGGCCCACGACCGAGCTCATGTTGACGACGCAGCCGCCGCGCTGGCGCATAAAGGTCTTGGTGAGCGCGCGCGTCGTGTTAAACGTTCCTTTAAGATTGACATCGAGCACGCGATCGAAGGCGTCATCGCCCATGCGCATGAGCAGGCCATCGCGGGTGATGCCAGCGTTGTTGACGAGCGCCCAAATGGAGCCAAAGTCGTTGAGGACCGCTTCCACGCACGCGTTGACGGCAGCGGGGTCGGCCACGTCGCATTGATATGAGCGCGCCGTGGCGCCAGCCGCCTCGCAGGCGTCGCACGTCTCGCGCGCCGCATCGACGCTGCCGGCATAGACGACGGCGATATCGTAGCCATCCTCCGCCAGACCGATAGCGCAGGCGCGGCCGATACCCCGCGAGCCGCCCGTGACCAGTGCCACGCGACGTGAGTCGTTGCGCTCGAGCGCGCCATTGTTCAAGTTGCCCATGTCATTCCTTTCGGGTTACAGCCCTGTGGACTATGCGAGCTCGTCGGCAATAGCTGCGACCTGCTCGGCCGTCTCGCACGAATACACACGAACGTCGCTCAGCGTACGCTTGACCAGGCCGGACAGCGTTTTGCCGGGGCCGACCTCAATAAATGTGTCGATGCCTTGATCCTGCAGAGCATGCAGCGTATCGACCCAGCGTACGGCATGGCTCACCTGATTGGCCAAGACATCCGATGCCGTCTGGGGATCCGCCGGATAGGGCGCCGCTGTCATATTTGCCAAAACAGGAATGAGCAACGGGGACGGCGCGTGACCGGCCTCAATATATGCGGCAAGGCCACAGGTCGCCTCGGCCATATAGGGGCTATGAAATGCACCCGACACCGCGACCTTCATGGCGCGGCCGCCAGCCTCTTTTACTAGGACGTCGAGCTCCTGCAGTGCCTCGGGCGCTCCGGCAACAACCGTCTGCTGCGGGCTGTTGTAGTTGACCGGCCAGCAGTCCTCGCCGGCCTGCGCAGCCAGGCCCTCGACTTGCGCCGCATCAAGCTTGATGACGGCGCGCATGCCGCCCGGATGGCGCTCGGCAGCCGCGGCCATCAGCGCCGCGCGCTCGCACACGAGCTCAAAGCCTGCTCGCGTATCGAATGCCCCCGCAAAGGTGAGCGCGGCGACCTCGCCAAGCGAAAAACCCGCACAGGCGGCAGGTGCCACGCCGCGCTCGCGCAGGGCGGCAGCTGCTGCCAGGTCGTGCACGAACACGCAAGGCTGCGTGTTCTCGGTCTGCGAGAGCTCCTCCTTGGAGGCGCTCCGGCACTGCTCGCTCGTCCCCGGGCGCACCTCATCGGCAATGGCGAACACCTCGGCGGCCGCCGGCGATGTCTCGATCAAGTCGACGCCCATCGCGGGGTGTTGGGCACCCTGGCCGGCAAACAGAAACGCTACGCTACCCATGCGGACGCACCCTTCAGGACGCGCTCGGCGCCATCGACCAGATCGTCAACGATTTCGCGTGCGCTCTGGCGCTCGCTAACCATGCCGGCAATCTGTCCACACAAAAACGAACCCTCTTCGTAGTTGCCGTCCTTGGCGGCCTTACGCAGCGCACCGGTTCCCATAGCACCGAGCTCCTCGGCACTCGCGCCGGAACCCTCGCTCTTGGCATAGGCGTTGGTGAAGGGGCTCTTGAGGGCGCGCACTGGATGTCCCGTCGAGCGACCGGTCGCACGCGTTGAAGTGTCGTTGGCCTTCAGGACCATCTCTTTGTACTGCTCCGAGACGGTGCACTCGTCTGCGACCAGAAAGCGCGTACCCACTTGCACGCCTTCGGCGCCCAGCATAAAGGCGGCCGCCACGCCGCGGCCGTCGGCAATACCGCCGGCGGCCACGACGGGAATGTCAACCGCATCGACGACCTGCGGCACCAGTGCCATCGTCGAGGTCTCGCCAATATGGCCGCCCGATTCGGTACCCTCGGCAACAACCGCCGTGGCTCCACGACGTGCCACGAGGCGCGCCAGCGCCACCGAGGCAACGACCGGGATGACCTTGATGCCCGCCTCGTTCCACGCCTTCATGTACTTGGCGGGATTGCCGGCGCCCGTCACGACGACCGGCACTCGCTCGTCAATCACGACCTGTGCAACCTCGTCGGCGAACGGGCTCATGAGCATGACGTTGACGCCAAAGGGCTTATCCGTCCTGGCGCGCAGCTCGTGAATCTGGTCGCGCAGCCAGTTGGCGTCGGCGTTCATGGCCGCAATGATGCCTAAGCCACCCGCCTCGGACACTGCGGACGCCAGCGAGGCATCGGCAATCCAGGCCATACCGCCCTGGAACACGGGCTTTTCGATGCCGAGCAGATCGCAGAGAGGAGTCTTGAGCATCTCTACTTCTCCAATGCCGCCTCGACCGTATCGGCGAACTCGCCGACCGTCTTGGGGTTCTCCTCGGTATCGAGCTGGATGCCAAACTCGTCCTCGACGGCGACGAGGATCTCGACGGTGCCCAGGCTGTCGAGACCAATCTCCTCGAGCGTGGACTCGGGCTTCATCTCAACGTCGTCAAGACCGGCGGTCTCGCGGATAACGTCGCAAACGCGCTCGAAGGTCTTCTGATCTGCCATGGTAGTTCTCCTTTGGTTGTGCCCTAGGGCGTTTTTATTTCCTATGTGCGACTACTTCCAACGAAGCAGATAGCCACCTATATCCAGACCGGCGCCAAATCCAACCAAGGCGATCGTGTCGCCCGTGTGAAGTGCACCGGCGTTTGCCAGCCGGTCGAGGGCAAGCGGAATGCATGCGCTCGAAATGTTGCCGGTCTCGCGCAACGTGCGAACCACACGCTCGTCCGGCACGCCCAGACGCTTGACCGCCTGGCTCAGGATTCGTTCGTTAGCCTGATGGAATACAAAATGATCGATGTCTTCGACCAAAATGCTCGCATCGATCGCAAGCTTATGGACCGTGTCACAGATGGCGTTGACGCCGAACTTGAACACGCGGCGGCCATTCATGAACAGCACGCTCGCGCTATCTGCGGAAGCCTTAAACGGCGAGGTACCGACCAGACCGGGAACGCGCAACGTCTCGACGTCGGGCGCCGTCGAAAGCTCAACGGCAAGGGGGTTGTCTCCCCCAGCTTCAATCACTGCGGCGCCTGCCCCATCGCCAAATAGCACGCAGGTGGCACGGTCGGTCCACTCGAGCGCGCGCGTCATCTGCTCGGCAGCAACAACAAGCACGCGCTCGGCACGGCTGCGGGCGATATAGCCCTCGGCGACATCGAGCGCAAATACGAAGCCGGCACAAGCCGCCGAGACATCGAAGGCAGGGCACGTCGCGCCTAGTCGCTCAGCAACGGCACACGCCTCGGCGGGAACAAGGTGGTCACCCGTCGTCGTCGAGCAGACGATCAGATCCAGCTGGCTCGCGTCGATTCCGGACACCTGGAGTGCCCGCTCGCTCGCTGCTACGGCAAGGTCGTCAAGTGACTCGGTGGTGCAGACGTGGCGGCTCTTGATACCTGTGCGAGTAAAAATCCACTCATCCGAGGTATCGAGGAACTCAGACAGCTCGTCATTGGAAACACTGCGCTCAGGAAGTGCCGAACCTGTTCCAAGAATCGTGAAACCCATCACTAACCTCCTTTGAGTTGTTGACGTGTTTACATCGACCAAGAGAGGATAACGCATTTCAGTCTTTGTTGACGTGTTAACATTAAATTGTCCAAATGCGACAAAGGCTTCACATTGTGTCTATCTCTCGACACCATTGCGTCATTCACTTATTCAATAAGGAGGTAGCAGCCGCTATGGATGCCCAATTAACGATTGTCGATGTAACCGGATCGACCAACGATGACCTGCTCGAGGCAGGAAAACAGGGTGCGCCGCACGGCACAGGACTTGCCGCCCGCGCGCAAACGGCAGGACGCGGCCGGCGCGGCCACAAGTGGGATTCAACCGCCGGCAACCTATTGCTTTCGATTGTCCTGCGTCCATGCGTTAATCCCGCAAAGTACTCTGGTCTTGCCGCCGTCAGCGGCCTAGCGGTGCTCGAAGCACTCGAAAAGCAAGGCCTTGCAAGCGAAATAGCCCTCAAGTGGCCCAACGACCTGGTCGCGCGAGGACGCAAGCTCGGCGGCATTCTGGTCGAGGCCGCACGCGATAACGAAGGCAAACCTTTCGCCGTCTGCGGCATTGGTGTCAACGTAAACTACACGCCCCAAGAGGTGCCCGATGGCGGCCTGGCGGCAATTGGCCTCTCGGACCTCAACGAGAGCGTTCCCGCCGTCGACATGCTCCTCGATGAGGTCTATCACGCAGTTATAGACGCTGTAGATACCTGGGCAGAGCGCCTCAACGCCATGGAAGAAAACGCCGGACCGCTCGCGCCCGTCCACGACGAATATGTCGCACACCTCAATTGGATTGGGGAGCACGTTATCGCCCGCTCCCCCGCTGGAGACGAGCTGGCACGCGGCATATTTAGAACGGTCGACGATTGCGGCCGCGCAAGCATTGAGACCGAGAGCGGCTTGTGCGTCTTCCACTTCGAAGAAGCGTCCTTGCGCCCCCTGAGCGAATAGGGCGCCGCAGCCATCAGCTCGGCAGACGAATTCGCTATCCCAAAATCTAAACTCAAAACAAAAGAGCCCCGCTACCAAGATGGCAGCGGGGCTCTATAAGCTAAGAGCGATATCGCTTAGAGCTTGATGTCGATGTCGACGCCAGCGGGGAGGTCGAGACGCATGAGCGAATCAACAGTGCCCGAGGTGGGGTCGAGGATGTCGATGAGGCGCTTGTGGGTGCGCATCTCGAACTGCTCACGGGAGTCCTTGTTCACGTGCGGCGAGCGGATAACCGTGTACAGGTTGCGCTCGGTGGGCAGGGGGACAGGACCGGAAACGCGAGCGCCGGTCTTCTGAGCGGTCTCGACGATGAGCTTCGCGGACTGATCGACGACCTCGTGATCATAGCCCTTGAGGCGAATGCGGATCTTCTGGGTAGCCAACTTAAACCTCCAAAGAGTGCGAGAGATGTTCTCGCGGATTACGTAACAGGGAGCTCGAACTTAGGCGTTCTTGCTCATGACCTCGTCCACGATGGACTTGGGCGCGGGCTCATAAGAGTCGAACTGCATCGTGTAGGATGCACGGCCCTGGGTCTGGGAGCGAAGGTCGGTAGCGTAACCGAACATCTCGCCCAGCGGCACCTTGGCACGGATGAGCTTGCTGTTCTTGCGATCCTCCATGCCCTCGATCTTGCCGCGGCGACCGGAGAGGTTGCCCATAACGTCGCCCATGTACTGCTCGGGGGTCTCGACCTCGACAGCCATGATCGGCTCGAGCAGCTGCGGATCGGACTTCTTGAGGGCGTCCTTGATAGCCATGGAACCGGCGATCTTGAAGGCGGCCTCGGAGGAGTCGACCTCGTGGTAAGAACCGTCGAACAGGGTGACCTTAACGTCGAGGACCGGGAAGCCGGCGATAACACCGGTGTTCAGGGCCTCCTGGATGCCCTTGTCGATGGACGGGATGTACTCCTTGGGCACGACGCCGCCGACGATAGCGTTGACGAACTCGTAGCCGAAGCCCTCCTCCATCTTCTCGAGCTTGATGACGGCGTGGCCGTACTGACCGCGACCGCCGGACTGACGGACGAACTTGCCCTCAGCCTTCTCGACGTCGTGACCAGCGGTCTCGCGGTAGGCAACCTGGGGCTTACCAACGTTAGCGTCAACCTTGAACTCGCGGAGCAGACGGTCGACGATGATCTCGAGGTGCAGCTCGCCCATGCCGGCGATGATGGTCTGGCCGGTCTCGTGGTTGGTGGACACCTGGAAGGTCGGGTCCTCCTCGGCGAGCTTGGTCAGAGCCAGGGACATCTTGTCCTGCTCGGCCTTGGTCTTGGGCTCGATGGCAACGTCGATAACGGGCTTAGCGAACTCGATTTTCTCGAGGACGATCTCCTTGCCCTCTTCGCACAGGGTGTCACCGGTGGTGGAGTTCTTGAAGCCGACGCAAGCGACGATGTCGCCGGCGGCAGCGTCGTCACGGTCGATACGCTCGGCGGCGTTCATCTCGAGGATGCGGCCGAGGCGCTCGCGCTGACCGTTGGAAGCGTTGACCACGTAGGAGCCGGACTCGGCGCGGCCGGAGTAAACGCGGACATAGGTGAGCTTACCGACGAACGGGTCGGTCATAATCTTGAAGACCAGGCCGGAGAAGGGCTCGTCGAAGGAAGGATGACGCTGGATCTCCTCGCCGGTGTCCGGATCGGTACCGGTGACGGCCTCAACGTCGAGCGGGCTGGGCAGGTAGTCGACGACAGCGTCGAGCAGCTCCTGAACGCCCTTGTTCTTGTAGGCGGAGCCCACGAAGACGAGGTTGAGCTCGTTGGCCAGAACGCCCTTGCGCAGAGCGGCCTTGAGCTCCTCGACGGTGAAGTCCTCCTCCATGAGGATCTTCTCCATGAGCTCGTCGTCAAAGCTGGCAGCAGCGTCGAGGAGCTCCTCGCGCTTGGTGGCAGCGATGTCGGCGAACTCAGCCGGGATCTCGTCCATCGGCTCGGGGTAGGTCATACCCTTCTCGTCGGCCTTGAAGTCCCATGCAGTCATGGTGACCAGGTCGATGACGCCCCAGAAGTTGTCCTCGGCGCCCATCGGGACCTGAGCGGCCACGGCGTTAGCGTCGAGACGATCCTTCATGGTCTCGATAGCGTTGAAGAAGTCAGCGCCCACGCGGTCATACTTGTTGATGAAGGCGATGCGGGGGACGTTGAAGGTAGAAGCCTGACGCCAAACGGTCTCAGACTGGGGCTGAACGCCGGCAACGGCGTCGAAGACGGCGACAGCACCATCGAGGACGCGCAGGCAGCGCTCGACCTCGGCGGTGAAGTCAACGTGGCCCGGGGTGTCGATGATCTGGATGCGGTAGTCCTTACCGTCCTTGTTCCAGAAGCACGTGGTAGCAGCGGAGGTAATGGTTACGCCGCGCTCCTGCTCCTGAACCATCCAGTCCATGGTGGCAGCGCCCTCATGGACCTCACCGATCTTGTGGGTCTTACCGGTGTAGTAAAGAATACGCTCGGTCGTGGTGGTCTTACCGGCATCGATGTGGGCCATGATGCCGATGTTACGGGTATCGGAAAGCTTGTACTTAGGCTTAGCCATGTTAGTTCCTTACCTTAACTTACCAACGATAGTGAGAGAAAGCGCGGTTGGCCTCGGCCATCTTGAAGACGTCCTCACGCTTCTTGACGGAAGCACCCAGGCCGTTGGAAGCGTCGAGGATCTCGTTGGCGAGACGCTCGGCCATGGTCTTCTCCTTGCGAGCGCGGGAGAAGTTGACGATCCAGCGGATACCCAGAGCGGTGGAACGACGGGAGTTGACCTCCATCGGGACCTGATAGGTAGCGCCACCGACACGCTTGGGCTTAACCTCGAGCGTGGGCTTGACGTTGTCCATAGCCTTCTTGAAGGTAGCGAGAGCGTCGCCACCCTCGGACTTCTCGGCAACGATCTCGAAAGCGGTGTAAACGATGCGCTCAGCGGTGGCCTTCTTGCCGTCAAGAAGGACCTTGTTGATGAGCTGAGTCACCAGGCGGTTGTTGTAAACGGCGTCAGGCTGAACCTCACGACGATTAGCTGCTGCACGACGCGGCATGTGAAATCTCCTTAAGTGTCTACCGTGCGGCGCTTAGGCGGCACACGGCGAAAGTATCAAAACGTTATCTGGCTTATTTGGCCTTGGGGCGCTTAGCACCGTACTTGGAACGGGCCTGCATACGGTTCTGGACCGGAGCAGCGTCGTAGGCGCCACGGATGACGTGATAACGGACACCAGGGAGGTCACGGACACGACCGCCGCGGACGAGCACGATGGAGTGCTCCTGCAGGTTGTGGCCCTCACCCGGGATGTAAGCAGTAACTTCGATGCCGTTGACAAGGCGAACACGGGCAACCTTACGAAGAGCCGAGTTCGGCTTCTTGGGGCTCGTGGTGAAGACGCGGGTGCACACGCCGCGCTTCTGGGAGTTGTGCTGCAGAGCAGCGTTCTTGGACTTCTTGGGCACGGAACGACGGCCCTGGCGAACCAGCTGGTTAATAGTAGGCAAAGCGTACTCCTTCTCGAATGATTCCAGCTTTCTGTAAAGTGCAACGGCTTGAATCGAGGGGTCAGCATCCCCCTACGAAACACGCAGTTCGATAGGATACGTGGCGTTAGCTGTGCCGTCAACAGACCACGCCGCCGGGCGTATCCCAAAATGAGCATATTTCCGCAAAGCCTACACAAAAGGAATCCCCTTCTGTGCGCGGGGGCGGATTCCCGGTCCGGGCGGCCCGCTGTTTAAGTTTGCTGCTCTACAGTCCTGCGCAAGACGGAAAGCACATTAAGTGCTTTCCTTTGCGTGCGGAACTCGCGACAAACTTAAACAGCGGGCCGCCCGGACCGGGAATCCGATGCGCTCGTCGGGGCAACGTTACCTGCCAAAAAGGGACAGGTTTATTTTGGTCGGTTTTATCTGGGGAAACGTCGAGCTCCAGCGGTAATCTGCTCTCATCTGTCGCATGGAAATCGGCGGCGTTTCCATTTAACGCAAAAGAGGCCGCTTCCCCTAGTAGGAAGCGGCCTCAGACCTTACGAATAGACGATAGTAAAGGACTCTTCCGTTTCGGTCTCTCCTGTTGACGTGCACCTCGTGCCCTCAAGCGTTACTGAGACCACTTGGTCGACATCAATCAACTTCGTTGGCACCCAGATGTTCTCTCCGCTATTGCGCGTATAAGAAAAATATAAGTTGAACGCCCCTGCGTCGTCATCTTCGATAATCTGCTCCGATCCATCCTTGTAGGTAACCGTCAACTTCTTCGTGACTGCGTCAATGCCCAAATCATCGATGTGTGTCTGGATAGAAAACGGGCTGATCTCGAGAGGCGAGTCATCGGAGCGGAGTTCCTTTGTATCGACGTACGCTCCAACGCTAAACTCGGGCGTCGATGCCTCGAACAGCCTCGCGTCCTCGCCTTCGCCCTCAGTCCAGCAGATATTCCAGGTGACCGCATGTCCCAAATCTCGCTCGCGATTCCACGAGGCAAAGTACATCGTGCCATTAATGACCGTGTCGCTTGATGTGTCCTTATCAATTGTGCAGCGTGTATCAGCCCATTCCTCGCCGAAGTTCATGCTGGGCGTGCCGATGCCTTGTTCTTCTTCACCATAGAGAACAAGTTCGCCTGTCTCTGCTGCCGGCTTGTAGTAGTTAACACCATTTGGATTGGACAACGTAAACGTCACGGCACCGCAACCGTTTTTATCGATAGCCATATCATGAATGTCGAGCGTATAGCCGTTGCCCTCGACGGACAGATTGACCTTCTGTACTGAACCCTCCAAGCTTTGGGGCGCGATACCATCACCAAACTCTCTGGTGTAGGTATATTTAGTCCCCGACGAGCCACCTTGAGTCCAGGTAATGGACTCTCCGTTGCCATGGTTTCCCCAGGCAGAGGCAAAATAACTGGAATTGACGACGGCGTAGGCGACCCCTCCGGTCGCCAGCACTCCGGCAAGGCATCCGATCACGGCAACATACAGAGGCTTCGCGTGACCCTTTCGGCGAAGCGGCTCACCAGCAGCGGCATAAAGAACACGGTCAGCAAGATCGCTATCGGCTTGGACGGACTCGAAGGCCTGCTTGATTTGGTTGGATTTCACGGTCGCCCTCCTCTAGGATGAACTTGAGTTTCGATCTGCCGCGAGCTAAACGCGTTCGAACGGTCGCGGCTGGTACGTGCAGCAACTCGGCAATCTCTGAAGTCGAGAAGCCCAGATAGTAATAGAGCACGATGGGGATACGGAATCGTTCCGGAAGCCGCATGACATCTGACAGGACGGCCTTGGTCTCATCCTGCGCTGTCGAAAGCGACTCGGCCAGGTTCTCAATATCCTCCACACGCCTCCATGGCTTTCGAAAGAGGGATTTACATTCATTGATCGTGACCCGGATAAGCCAGCGGCGAAGATGTTCCCAACTTTCAAAGTGTCCATCGCTTTTAAGCAACTTAAGAAAGACATCCTGGGCAATATCGTCGGCATCGGCACAATCGCGCAGGTACGTCAATGCGATTCGAAACACGACATCACGGTGATCCTCGACCGCCTGTCTAAATGCTTGTTCTTCCATAATCACCTCCCGGTGACGTTAATGATTCTTGCTGAGGCCCTCACCATAGATACGCTTTGACCGAACGAAATGTTTCAAATTCAAGCAGGAATAACCTACCAAAATAAACCTGTCCCTTATTGGCAAAAGGAATCCCCTTCTGTGCGCGGGGGCAGATTCCCGGAACGGGCCGCCCGCTGTTTAAGTTTGCTGCTCTACAGTCCTGCGCAAGACGGAAAGCACATTAAGTGCTTTCCTTTGCGTGCGGAACTCGCGACAAACTTAAACAGCGGGCGGCCCGTTCCGGGAATCCGACGTACTCGTCGAGGTAACGTTCCTCACCAAAAAAGACCCGCTTCCCTGTTGGGAAACGGGTCTTTGGAAGGGCGGTTAACGTACTTGGAAGTTACTCCTCGTCGTTGTCCTTGGCCTCTTCGGCGTCGTCGGTGTCCACGAGCTGGTTGAGCAGCTCGTCGAGGGAAGCCATGTCCTCGTTGATCGCGCCGTTGGCGGGAGCCTTCTTGTCGTCGATCGGGGCGCCCAGGAGCTCCTCGTCGGCGTCGGCGTGATGCGTCGGAGCGGAGGTACCCAGCAGGATATCGTCCGGACCGTCGGGGCTAAAGACCATCTGCAGCAGCTGCGAGAGGTCTTCCTCGTCGGCAACGTCGTCGTTGTTCTCGAGGATGTAGAGCAGATCGTGGGCCTCGAGGCCGTCACGGAGCTCCTCGATTGCCTTGGCACCGATACCATCGATGCGCAGCAGATCTTCCTCGGACTTGCCGACCAGGTCGCCGACCGTCTCGATGCCGACCTCGCTGAACTTGTTGGTCCAGCGCTGCGACACGCCCAGGTCGTCGAACAGGTACAGGCGAGCCTTCTCGGCGGAGATGGTGTGGCCGTTGCGGGTGAACGAACCGTCAGCACCACCGAACTCGTCGTAGCCGGCCCAGTCGAGCTGCTGCGGGAGCTGCTCGTCCAGGTCCTTGAGCTCCACAGGAGCCCACTCGGGCAGCGACTTGGCGTTGGGCGAAGCCGGGCCGTCGATGTCCACGTAGCCGTCGGCCGTGCGATACGTCAGCTTGGCGTTGGCGTACGGCTTGAGGCCAGTACCAGCCGGGATCTTCTTACCGACAATGACGTTGGACTTAAGGTCGAGCAGGTGGTCGACCTTGCCCTCGATGGCAGCCTCGGTAAGGACGCCGGCGGTACGGATGAACGAAGCGCTCGACAGCCAGGAGTCGATGTTGGACGCGACCTTGAGCGTACCCAGGATGACGGGCTCGGCCACGGGGGCCTGACCGCCCAGACGGGCAACGCGCTCGACCTCGTCGGCGAACTCGTAGCGGTCGACGTACTGACCAAGCAGGTACTTGGAGTCACCGGGGTTGGTGATCTGAACGCGACGCAGCATCTGACGTGCGAGCACCTCGATGTGCTTGTCGTTCAGGTCGACGCCCTGGCTGGTGTAGACGTCCTTGACGCTCTCGACGAAGGTGTGCATCGTCGACTCGATGTCGGTCAGCTTACGCAGGTTGCGGAAGTTGACGAAGCCCTTGGTGATCTGGTCGCCGGCGCGAACCTCGCAGCCGTCCTCGATCTCGGGCATGAAGCGCACCGAAGCGGGGACGCGACGCTCGTCGAGGACACGGGTGTGATCCTCGGAGTCGGTGAGCGTCAGCACGTACTCGGACTTCTCGGGCTTAATCGAGAGGTGGCCGGAGTACGGAGCCAGCTCGGCCTCGCGACCCAGGATCTTCTCGTTGACGTTGCCGACGATATCGAACATACGGCTGACCGTAGGCAGACCCTGCGTAATATCGTCGACGCCAGCGACGCCGCCGGAGTGAATGGTACGCATCGTAAGCTGCGTACCGGGCTCGCCGATGGACTGGGCGGCAATAATGCCGACCGCGGTACCGATGGCGACCGGACGACGGGTGGAAAGATCCCAGCCGTAGCACTTCTGGCACACGCCGTACTTGGAGCGGCAGGTGAGCAGCGCGCGGAGCTTGACCTTCTTGAGGCCCGCATCGACCATCTTCTGGATGTCGGCGACCTTCTCGATGTAGCCGTCCTGCTCAAAGAGCACGGTGCCATCGGGAGCCACGACGTCCTCAATGAAGCAACGGCCGACGAGGTCGGTGTTGAGGTCGGTGGTGCCGGGGATGATGAGGTTGTAGGTAACGCCCTCGTGCGTACCGCAGTCCTCCTCGCGGACGATGACGTCCTGGGCCACGTCGACCAGACGGCGGGTCAGGTAACCAGAGTCCGAGGTGTGGGATGCGGTATCGACCAGGCCCTTACGGGCGCCGTAGGTCGAAATGAAGTACTCGAGCGGCAGCAGGCCCTCGCGGAAGTTCGCCTTAATGGGAAGGTCGATCGTCTCGCCGGACATGTCTGCCATCAGGCCACGCATGCCGCCGAGCTGACGCAGCTGGGTCTTAGAACCACGGGCGCCGGAGTCGGCCATCATGTAGAGCGGGTTCTCCTCGTCGAACATGTCGAGCATGAGCGCTGCGACCTTGTCGGTACAAGCGGTCCACTCGTTAACGACTTCGATGTGGCGCTCCGTCTCGTTGATGAAGCCCTCCTCGAAGTACTCGTTGATCTGGTCGACGTTGGCCTGGGCGCGATCGAGCAGCTCCTGCTTCTCGGCAGGAATGAGAGCGTCCCACACCGAGATGGTGAGGCCGGCGCGGGTAGCGTAGTGGAAGCCGGAGTACTTGATGGCGTCGAGAATCGGGCCGACCTTGGCCTCGGGGTAACGATCGCAGCAGTCGGCAACCAGCTTAGCCACGTCGCCCTTGACCATCTTGTAGTTCATGAACTCATAGTCTTCGGGCAGGCACTGGCGGTTGAAGATGATGCGGCCGATAGACGTCTCGAAGCGCGCGGTCTTGTTGCCGGTGACATCGTAGTCGACAAACTCGTTCTTGCCGTTCTTGACGCGGAAGATACGGGTGCCGTCCTCGTTGATGACGTTGGCATCGGCAGCGGACACGCGGACCTGGATCTTGGCCTGCATGTCGACCTCGGAGCGGCAGTCATAGGCGTGCAGCGCGTCGTCGAAGCTCGAGAACACGTGGTTCTCGCCCGACAGACCCTCGCGAACCTGGGTGAGGTAGTACACACCGATGATCATGTCCTGCGAAGGGATGTTAACCGGCTTGCCGGATGCCGGCGAGCGCAGGTTGTTCGCAGAGAGCATGAGCACGCGAGCCTCGGCCTGAGCCTGGCTGGACAGCGGCACGTGGACAGACATCTGGTCGCCGTCGAAGTCGGCGTTGAAGGGCGAGCAAACCAGCGGATGCAGGTGGATAGCCTTGCCCTCGACCAGCACCGGCTCAAAGGCCTGGATGGACAGACGGTGCAGGGTCGGTGCACGGTTGAGCAGCACGACGCGGCCGTCGATGACCTCTTCGAGGATGTCCCACACAAAGGTGGCACCGCGGTCGATAGCGCGCTTGGCGCCCTTGATGTTCTCGACCTTGCCAAGCTCGACCAGGCGCTTCATGACGAAGGGCTTGAAGAGCTCCAGCGCCATGGTCTTGGGTAGACCGCACTGGTGCAGCAGCAGCTTGGGGTCGGTAACGATTACCGAACGGCCGGAGTAGTCGACACGCTTGCCCAGCAGGTTCTGACGGAAGCGACCCTGCTTGCCCTTGAGGGCCTCGGCGAGCGACTTGAGCGGGCGACCGCCACGGCCAGAGACCGGGCGACCACGACGGCCGTTGTCGAACAGGGCGTCCACGGACTCCTGGAGCATGCGCTTCTCGTTGTTCACGATGATCGCAGGGGCGTCCAGGTCGAGCAGGCGCTTGAGTCGGTTGTTACGGTTGATCACGCGACGGTACAGGTCGTTGAGGTCGGACGCGGCGAAGCGGCCGCCGTCGAGCTGGACCATCGGGCGCAGATCGGGCGGAATGACCGGGATAACGTCCAGAATCATGTTCGCGGGGCTGTTGCCGCCCTTCAGGAAGGCGTCAACGACCTCGAGGCGCTTGACGGCCTTCTCGCGCTTCTGCTTCTGGGAATCCTCGTCGGCGATGATGGCCTTGAGCTTCTCGGCCTCGGAGGGGAGGTCGATGGCAGCGAGCAAGTCGCGGACAGCCTCGGCACCCATACCACCCTTGAAGTACATGGAGTAGTAACGGGTCATCTCGCGGAACAGCGGCTCATCGGAAATGAGGTCGCGCTCGGTGAGCTTCATGAAGGCGTTGAAGGCGTCCGTACGGAGCTGCTTCTCGTCCTTGCACTCTTCCTCGATGTCGACGATGCCGGAGGCGATCTCCTCGGGGGTCAGCGGCTCCTCGTCGGAGAACTCGTCAAAGTTCTCGGGGTCGCCCTGCTCCTTGAGGGACTCGATCTGGCGAGCGCACTCGGCATCGATCTCTTCCAGATCGGCGGCGAGCTCCTCGCGCAGGTCGTCGGCGTCGGCCTCGCGAGCCTCGTAGTCAACCTCGGTGATGATGTAGCTGGCAAAGTACAGAACCTTCTCGAGGTCCTTGGACTTGATGTCGAGCATACGGCTCATCGGGAAGCTCGTGGGGCTCTTGAAGTACCAGATGTGGGACACGGGAGCGGCGAGCTCGATGTGGCCCATGCGGTCGCGACGCACCTTGGCCGAGGTGACCTCGACGCCGCAGCGCTCGCAAACGATGCCCTTAAAGCGGATGCCCTTGTACTTGCCGCAGGAGCACTCCCAGTCCTTGGCGGGACCGAAAATCTTCTCGCAGAACAGGCCGTCCTTCTCGGGCTTGAGGGTACGGTAATTGATGGTCTCCGGCTTCTTGACCTCACCGTGCGACCAGGAACGGATCTGGTCGGCGGAGGCAAGGGAGATCTTTACCGAGTCAAAATCAGTAGCTTCGAAATCTGCCACAGTCAACTACTCCTTATCAGTGGTCGTGGCGGCGACAGCCTCGGGTGCCTCGGCGGTCTCGGCATCCTGGGCCTCGACGTCGGCGTCAACGCCGGCGAGCGCAGCCAGGTCGTCGAGAGCAGAGGTCTCCTCGGCGGTCACAGGGGCGGAGGCGTCCTCGTCGGCATCGTGCATGGGCTCGATGTCCAGCGCGAGGGAACGGATCTCCTTGACGAGAACCTTGAAGGACTCGGGGATACCCGGAACCGGGACGTTCTCGCCCTTGACGATGGACTCGTAGGTCTTGACGCGACCCACGGTATCGTCGGACTTGACGGTCAGGATCTCCTGCAGGACGTTGGAAGCACCGTATGCGTACAGTGCCCAAACTTCCATCTCGCCGAAGCGCTGGCCGCCGAACTGGGCCTTGCCGCCCAGAGGCTGCTGGGTAACCAAGCTGTAAGGGCCGGTCGAACGGGCGTGGATCTTGTCGTCGACCATGTGGCCGAGCTTGAGGATGTAGGACGTACCCACGGTAATGGGCTCGCGGAACTCCTCGCCGGTGCGGCCGTCGAACAGACGGGTCTTGCCGCGCTCGTCAAGCTGGGTGACGAACTCGGGACGCATGTGATCGCCAAAGGCAGCGGTGGCCTTGTTGAGCATGTTCTTGTTGGCGCGTCGAATGACCTCGGCGATCTCGTCCTCCTTGGCGCCGTCGAAGACAGGCGTGGCGGTGAAGAACGGACCGGGGACGTACTTGTCGGAGTCGGCCTGCTCGGTATCCCAACCGCAGGCGGCAGCCCAGCCAAGGTGGCACTCGAGCAGCTGGCCAACGTTCATACGCGAAGGAACGCCCAGCGGGTTGAGGATAACGTCGATTGGGGTACCGTCAGCCATGTAGGGCATGTCCTCGACCGGCAGGACGTTACAAATAACACCCTTGTTGCCGTGGCGGCCGGCGATCTTATCGCCTTGCTGGATCTTACGGCGCTGGGCGACGTAGACGCGCACCTGCTCGTTGACGCCGGGGGCCAGGTCGTCGCCGTTCTCGCGGCTAAAGCGGACAACGTCGATGACGCGGCCGTAAGCGCCGTGAGGCATCTTAAGGGAGGTGTCGCGGACGTCGTGGGCCTTGGCACCGAAGATGGCGCGCAGCAGGCGCTCCTCGGCGGTCAGAGCGCTCTCGCCCTTAGGCGTGACCTTGCCGACCAGGATGTCGCCAGGGCCGACCTCGGCGCCGATGCGGATAATGCCGTCCTCGTCGAGGTTGGCAAGCATATCCTCGGAGAGGTTCGGGATCTCGCGGGTGATCTCCTCGGTGCCGAGCTTGGTGTCGCGGGCATCGATCTCGTGACGGGTGATGTTGATGGTCGTCAGCAGATCCTCGGCCACCAGGCGCTCGGACACGACGATACCGTCCTCGTAGTTGAAGCCTTCCCACGGCATGTATGCCACGGTGAGGTTCTGACCCAGTGCGAGCTCGCCATGATCGGTCGAAGGACCGTCAGCCAGGGGCTCGCCCTGCTCAACGGTGTCACCGACGCGCACGAGCGGACGGTGGTTGATGCAGGTGGACTGGTTGGAGCGCTGGTACTTGGCCAGGTGATACTCGTCCATGCCGCCGGCATGCTTGACGATGATCTTGGCGGCGTCGGCAAAGATGACCTCGCCGGCATTCTTGGCCAGGGTGACCTCGCCGGAGTCCAGGGCGGCGCGACGCTCCATGCCGGTACCGACATAGGGAGCGGCAGGGTGAACCAGCGGCACGGCCTGACGCTGCATGTTAGCGCCCATCAGCGTACGCTTGGCGTCGTCGTGCTCGAGGAACGGAATCAGCGTGGCTGCGACGGAGAGCATCTGACGCGGCGAGACGTCCATGTAGTCGACGTCCTCGACAGGCACGTCGGCGGGAGCGCCGAAGGAGCCGTCGAAGTCGCGGGTACGGGCGATCACGGTGTGCGGGCGGACAAGCTTGCCCTCGGCATCGGTCGTGATGAACTCGTTGGTCTTGGGATCGAGCGGCGTGTTGGCCGGCGCAATGACGTGCTTCTCTTCCTCGTCAGCGGTCATCCAGTCGATCTGGTCGGTGGCAACGCCGTTCTCGACGCGGCGGAACGGAGCCTCGATGAAGCCGTACTCGTTGACGCGGGCGTAGAGGGCGAGCGAGCCGATCAGGCCGATGTTGGGGCCTTCGGGGGTCTCGATCGGGCACATGCGGCTGTAGTGCGAGTTGTGAACGTCGCGGACAGCCGTCGGCACGTTGGTGCGGCGGCTGGAGCCGGACTTGTGGCCGGCAAGACCGCCAGGGCCGAGTGCGGACAGACGGCGCTTGTGGGTCAGACCGGTCAGGGGGTTCGCCTGGTCCATGAACTGCGAGAGCTGCGAGGAACCGAAGAACTCCTTGATGGAGGCCACGATCGGGCGGATGTTGATGAGCGACTGCGGGGTGATCTCGTCGATGTCCTGGGAGCTCATGCGCTCACGGACGACGCGCTCCATACGGCTCATGCCGATGCGGAACTGGTTGGCGACGAGCTCGCCGACGGTGCGGATGCGGCGGTTGCCAAAGTGGTCGATGTCGTCGACCTTGAAGCCCTGCTCGCCGGCAGCGAGGGACAGGAGGTAGCGCAGCGTCGCGACGATATCCTCGTCGGTGAGCACCGTGACCTCTTCCTCGGTGGTGAGGTTGAGCTTCTTGTTGACCTTGTAACGACCGACGCGGGCCAGATCGTAGCGCTGCGGGTTAAAGAGCAGGCCCTCGAGCAGGCTGCGGGAAGCATCCACGGTGGGAGGCTCGCCCGGGCGCAGGCGACGGTAGATCTCGATAAGGGCGTCCTCGCGGGTAAGGGCGGTATCGCGCTCGAGGGTGCGCTTGATCACATCGGAGTTGCCGAGCAGCTCGATGATGTCGTCGTTGGTGACGGCGATGCCAAGGGCGCGCAGGAACATCGTGGCGCTCTGCTTGCGCTTACGGTCGATGGAGACCATGAGCTGGTCGCGCTTGTCGACCTCAAACTCAAGCCAGGCACCGCGGGACGGGATGATCTGGGCCTTGTAGATCTGCTTGCCCGAATCCATCTCGGAGCTGTAGTACACGCCCGGGGAGCGGACGAGCTGCGAGACGACGATACGCTCGGTACCGTTGATGATGAAGGTGCCCTGATCGGTCATCATGGGGAAGTCGCCCATGAAGACGAGCTGCTCCTTGATCTCGCCGGTCTCCTTGTTGGTGAGACGGACGTCGGTCAGAAGCGGGGCCTGATAGGTCATGTCCTTCTCGCGGCACTCCTCGACGGTGTGCGCGGGGTCGCCGAACTGATGCTCGCCGAAGGTAACCTCGAGAACATGGTTCTGGCTCTGGATGGGGCTGGATTCCTTGAACGCCTCACGAAGGCCCTCGTCCTTAAAACGCTCAAAGGATTCCCTTTGAACAGAGATAAGGTTGGGGAGCTCCATGGCCTCCGGGATTTTCCCGAAGCTGACGCGCTTGCGCTCAGTGGCAGTGTATGCGTAGGTCACCAGGTTTTTCCTCCTTCACGGAAATGCTCGGTGGGTTGGCGAGGCATAGCTTCGCCAGTTATCGCAACCTAATAGTTTATCAGGTACCGACCGTTGGGCAAGAAAAGCCTTGACGCGATTGAGTTTTTGGAGTAGCAAAGTTTTTCGACAGAAAATACGCAGGTAAATGTATGTGTATCGAACATCTGTTCATATATTTTCTGTGAACAGAGAGCCAGTAATCGCAGCTCTTATAAAAAAACGGGCGCGAACCGAGGTCCGTGCCCGTAAATGTCGATGTCCGAAGGTTTACTTGCGCATCAATCCGCCGCGCTCGTCGATAGCGTCCCAGAAGGCATCGGCAAAGCGGGGATCGCTTGCAGCCATGAGGGCGTTGGTGGCCATCCAGCCAGAGGGAGTGCCGGTGTCGTAGCCCGACAGCGGGTCGATGACGACCGCATACATGGCCTCGCGATCGAGCGAACGGGCCATTGCGTCGGTGAGCTGGATCTCGCCGCCCTTGCCGGCCTGCTGATCTGCCAGCAGGTCCATGACCAGCGGGCTCAGCAAGTAGCGACCGACGATGTACAGGTTGGACGGAGCCGCCTCGGGAGCGGGCTTCTCGACCAGACCGCCGATGCGCCAGACAGCGCCCGGCTCAGCATCGGCAACGCCCTCGGCGCCCTCGAGCGAACCGACGCGCTCGCCGGCGATAACGCCGTAGCGGCTGACTTCCTCGGGCGAGCAAGCAGCGACGGCGATAACCGAAGCGCCACCGTGCTCCTTGGAAACGGCGAGCATCTTGTCGCAGATGTCGCGGTTAGGCACAACGTAGTCGCCCAGAAGAACCAGGAAGTTCTCCCCTGCCACGGCGTCGGCAGCAGAACGAATAGCATGGCCGAGGCCCTTGGGCTCGTACTGATAACGGAAGTCGACCGGCATACCGCCAGCGTGGGCGACGGCATCGGCATAGGCATTCTTGCCGCGCTCGCGCAGCAGGTTCTCGAGCGAGCGATCGGGCTGGAAGTAGTTCAGTAGCTCGGGCTTGCCGGGAGAGGTAACGATGATGGCGTCGTCGACCTCCTCGGGGTCGAGCGCCTCCTCGACGACGTACTGAATGACGGGCTTGTCGAGCACCGGCAGCATCTCTTTGGGCGTGCACTTGGTGCCAGGCAGAAAACGCGTGCCAAGACCGGCGGCGGGGATGATTGCCTTCATGTTATTCAAAGATCCTTTCGCAGGCGCAAAAGCGCCCCATGCGTGCGGCACACAGCCGCAGACCAAATTGCGATACCCAAGCATCTTACCGCTGGAACTATATGTCACTACAAGGCAGAGACAATTCTTCAGCAGGTCAACGCAAATTATTGCTCGAATGGTGCAATTTTATTGCCCAACGGCAGAGCACGCGATACGACACAAATCACAGAACATGGCAGTTTGAACAACCGATGCCGAGGGACCGAAAAACAAAAAAGACGGGGCTCGCAATGCGAACCCCGTCTGCAAAGAAATCTGGCGAGAAAGCCTGATTACTTGAGGGTGACAGCAGCGCCAGCAGCCTCGAGCTTCTCCTTGGCAGCCTCGGCGTCCTCCTTCTTGGCACCCTCGAGAACAGCCTTGGGAGCGCCCTCGACGACCTCCTTGGCCTCCTTCAGGCCAAGGTTGGTGAGCTCACGGACGGCCTTGATGACCTGGATCTTGTTGTCGCCGAAGCCCTCGAGCACGACGTCAAACTCGGTCTTCTCCTCGGCCTCAGCAGCGCCAGCAGCGGGAGCGGCGACAACAGCGGCAGGAGCAGCGGCGGAAACGCCGAAGGTGTCCTCGATAGCCTTGACGAGCTCGGAAGCCTCGAGAAGGGTCATTTCCTTAAGAGCATCGATGATCTCATCGGTGGTAAGCTTAGCCATTTCTAAGTCCTTTCGGTTTCCGTGCGGATGCACGGAGATCAGTTAAAACACGGCGCGAATGCGCCAGGGGTGCGGCGTTGCCGCCGCGGGTGAAAACAGCGACTAGGCTGCCTTCTGCTCGGAGACCTGCTGGATCGAACGAGCGAGACCAGAGGAAACGCCGTTGACGCAGACAGCGATGTCGCGAGCGAAACCGGAGATGAGACCGGCAATCTGGCCGAGAAGCTGATCCTTGGTGGGCAGCTCGGCGATAGCCTTAACATCATCAGCGGAAACGGCCTTGCCGTCGGAGATACCGCCCTTGATCTCAAGGACGCCCTTGGACTGAGCGGAGAAGTCCTTAAGGGCCTTAGCGGCCTCGACCGGCTCGGTCTCGTAGAACACATAAGCGACGGGGCCGGCGAGGATCTCGTCGATCTCGGGCTGCTCCTGGTTCTTGAGGGCGATCTTGACCAGGTTGTTCTTGTAGACCTTCATCTCGGCGCCGCACTCGCGAAGCTGATGACGCAGCTCCTGAGCCTGCTTAACCGTCAGACCGTTGTAGTTGACGACGAACAGACCGGCGTTCTCGGCGATACGGGACTCGATCTCTGCAACCTTGTCGATTTTGTACTGCTGGGGCATGAATTACACCTCCTCGAATTCTTTCCGGGCACGGTCCGCCACAAGGACGTGACGGGGGCATGTCCAAAAAGAAAGCCCCCGCGCTGCATGAGCGACGGGGGCGAGAAGACATATCTACTCGACCACCTCGGCTGGCGGGAAGTCCCATTAAGCTCGCGGGTAAGACCCGTTTGCGCCGGCTGTCTCTGGCAGCGGATTCGTGCGTGAACCGAAAGTATTATGGCGGGGACCCCGGCGTCGGTCAACGGAAAACCGGGCTGCACACAATTCCACCATCCGGCACGCGCCGCCGAAGGCCAGGCGCAAGGTTTTCGCTCGGTCAAGTCCTGGCTCGCACGAAGAGCACATTAAGTGCTCTTCGGCTCGTGCGGAATCTACGAAAACCTTGCGCCTGGCCTTCGGCGGCGCGTGCCTGCGTTGACTTTGGGCAGCCCGGGTTTTCGTTGGCTGACGCCCCCACTCATAATGCTTGGGTCGATGGGCTGATGTGTTGCGTCCCGTTGGGCTATAAGGTTGAAATGAAGGTGGACAGGCGATTTAGGCCTTCGTCCAGATCTTGGTCGGAGACGCAGTAGCTTAGGCGGATGTGGCTTTCGGTGCCGAAGCAGTTTCCGGGGACTAGGGCTACGTTGGCCTCTTTGATGGCTTTGATGCAGAAGGCTTCGCTGGTTAGGCCGAACTTTTTGATGCTCGGGAAAGTGTAGAAGGCTCCTGCGGGCTCTACTACGTCGAGGCCCATGGCGTTTAAGGCTGCGAGTACACGTTTGCAACGGGCTCGGTAGACTTCGAGCATGGGGGTGGGGTCGACGGTGAGGGCTCGGGCTGCGGCGTCCATTTCGAAGGAGACGGCGCTCGATACTAAGTATTGGTGGGCTTTTGCGATCTCGGCGATGACGGGGGCTGCCGCTGCGAGCCAGCCCAAACGCCAGCCGGTCATGGCCCAGGGCTTGGAAAAGCTCTCAATAACTACCGTCTGATCGCGAAGCTCCGGGTGGCGCTGGGTAAAGCGCTCGTAGCCGTCCACGTAGACCAGGCGGTTGTATACGTCGTCGCAGACCACGTAGATGCCCGCCTGCTCCGCCACGTGCGCCACGGCGTCGAGCGAAGCCGCGTTGAGGATACAGCCCGTAGGATTGTTGGGCGAGCAGATGACGATGGCCTTGGTCGCCGGCGTCACGCAAGCACGAAGTGCGTCCTCGTCAATCTGGAATTGCGCAGGCTCCGTATCCAAAAAGACCGCTTTGGCGTGATTGGCCACGACGATGCTCTCGTACAGGCCAAAGGCCGGCGTGGGGATGATGACCTCGTCGCCGGGGTTGAGCATAGCCATGAATGTTGCCGACAGGGCCTCGGTCGCGCCGTCGGTTAGGATGACCTCGTCGGCCGAAAACGTAAGGCCCGCGTCCCCCATGTAGGCAGATAACGCCTCACGCAGGGCGGGGCGACCGTTGTTGGGCGGATAGTGCGTGTCACCGCGGTCCAGTGCGGCGGTCACCTCGGCACTAATCACATCGGGCGTGGGAAAATCGGGCTCGCCAAGCGCAAGCGCGATGCATCCCGGGTGCTGGGCGGCGAGCGCGTTGATCCGGCGGATACCGGAGGGCTTGAGCGTGGCAAGCGAGGTATTCATGGGCAGACGCATGGCGTTCCTTTCGTAAGGGTTGCACTAGGATAGCGCGGCGAGGCGCCACCAGACGGTGTAACCTAAACGGAAACGAGCCGGAAAGGAGATGGCATGGAGACGACCGCGCGCGGCGACGTACCAAAAACACTGCACACCATTGCGTATATCAGTATTCCCAATAGCGCCGATCTTGATTTTTTGCTCTGGGACCTGCAGGATGCCATCGCCGCCTATGCTCAACTTTCCGGCACCGCACTCCCCCGCCCGGTCGACTTGAAGGCAAATGACGCCGGCAACGTTGCCGATGGCATCGTGCTGGCCATTGAAGATGTGGCTGACGATGAGACGTTGACAGCCATCGAGCAGGCGCTTGAGCGCTTTGGCGGTACGGGAACGCGTGTCTATGCCGCGATTCGAGCCGCACAAGAGGGCACTGAGCAGGCGCGTGGGACCGCTGTTCGCCTGCACAAGGCATGTGAGCGCCATGACCAATTGTGGTGTGGCGGCATTGCCATCTGCGCCGGCAGCGGCATCGCAGCGCTTCGCCATTCCCCACGCATGGGCCTCTTGCGCCGACCATTTTCGGAGGCCATGGACAAGCTTGTGGGCGCTGTGCGCATGGGCTGCTCCGTCGAGCATGCACAGCGACTTGGCGGCGGCAATGCCGCCAACGTCGACGCCGACGGCATGGTTTGCGCCGAGCCAGCCGTGCCCGCGCCGATCTGGCGAGGCGTTCTGAAACGTCTGGGCGCCCACGCTCAAACAAAAATCTAAATTAAATAACAGCCCAGTCAACGGCTTCGTGCCAACGCTCAACAAGACGTTCCAGGCGCCAGGCGGCATTGGCAGGACTTGTCGAGGGCAGGACGATGGCGGGCAGCCCCGTCCGATCTTGCAAGTAGCGTTTGTAGAGTCGCCCTGCCGTACCGCCGTTACAGACAACGACCTCGATCGACGCGGCATCGGTAATGCGCTCGATATGTGCCGGCACAACGTTGCGGATGCTCGCGTCGCTCGAGCCCTTAATGTCGCAGCTCTCAATTGCATCCCACAGGGCCACGCCGCCGTTCAGCAGCATGGCCCGCTTGGCGGCAATGGAGGCATCGAGCGTCGCGGGCTCACCGCTTGCCAAAGGATCGCCCTCGTTGGGCGGCACAGGCATACCGAGGCACATGGCCATCACACGCCAAAAGCGATTCTGAGGGTTGCCGTAATAAAAGGCATTGGCGCGCGAAAGCACCGAGGGAAACGACCCGAGCACCAAAACGCGCGAACGCTCGTCAAACACGGGCTCAAACCCATGCTCAATATGTTGATAGCCCTCGTCAGACGTTGCCATGGCCTAGGCCCTCAGCAGATAACGCACCTCGTAGGGCGCAAGCTCGAGGGTGCCCGTCAGCTCGACCGTGAGCACACCGTCGGCAAGCAAATCGACAAAAGAGCCGTTGAGCTCGCCGGCGCCAAAGGTGTAAGGCTCGCCCACAGCATTCACCGCCACGAGTACCGTCGCGCCGTCACAGGCGCGCTCGAACAGCAGCTGCTTGTTCTGGATCACCACGTTGCGATAGGCACCGTAGTTGAGAGCACGGGCAGCCGCGTCGTCGGCCGAGCGAAGGTGCGCAAGCTGCGTGATGAACGCCGTCAGCTCGTTGGGCGCAGGCTCATTGAGCGCAGGTCGCAGCGCCCAGTCGCCATCGGGGCCACCCTTTTCGCCGGCAATTCCCCACTCGCTGCCATAGTAGACGCACGGGATGCCCGGCATGCCAAAGAGCATGCCGTAGGCGGGACGCAGACACGACTTGTCGGTGAGGATACTTGCCAGGCGCGGCACATCGTGGTTGTCGACAAACGACAGCAGATGTTTGCCGCGGTAGATGCACCACGGATCGCCGCCAAACTGGCGGTGCAGCGAATGGGCGATCTCGAACATGTTGACCGAGTTAAAGCTGGAGTACAGGCCCTTGTAGCACTCGTAGTTGGTGCAGGAGTCGAGCATCTCGTCGTTGACGATTTGGTTGTAGTCGCCGTGGAGCGTCTCGCCGATCAGCACAAAGTCGGGCTTGAGCTCACGGGTAAAGGCGTGCAGGCGGCGCATAAAGTCGCGGTCGAGCATATAGGCAACGTCCAGGCGCAGGCCGTCGACGCCAAAGACCTCGGCCCAGCGGCGCACGGACTCGAGCAGGTAATCGACCACAGCGGGATTTTGCAGGTTGAGCTTCACAAGCTCAAAATGGCCTTCCCAGCCCTCGTACCAAAAGCCATCGCCATAGCAGGAATCGCCGTCAAAGCTAATGTGGAACCAGTCCTTGTACGGCGAGTCCCACTTGCGCTCCTGCACATCGCGGAAGGCCCAAAAACCGCGGCCGACGTGGTTGAAGACGGCATCGAGCACCACGCGGATGCCATGGGCATGCAGCGTGTCGCATACGGCGGCAAAGTCGGCGTCCCCACCCAGGCGACGGTCGATATGGCGCAGGCTGCGTGTATCGTAGCCGTGGCTATCAGATTCGAGCGGTGGGTTGATGAGCACAGCGCCAACGCCGAGTTCCTGCATGTAGTCGGCCCATTGGGCGACCTTCATGATAGGAGCATCGGGGTTGGGCGCGGCGTTGGCAGCCTGGGCGAGCTCACCCTCGGCAACGGGCGCGGCGTTTTCGCGCGGAGCCCCGCAAAAGCCCAGCGGATAGATCTGATAGAACGTCGTCTCGTATGCCCACATAACAGCCTCCCGGTAAGCTCAACACAACGACATCCATTGTATGCCCAGCTTGTATCCTCTCCCCCAAAATAAGTTGCGGTGGAATAGTTCCTGTCTGGGCCTTCAGAAGCCTTAAACAGGAACTATTCCACCGCAACTGATGAGGGGACGTGATTAGGCGACGGGCTTGGCGCGGCGGATGGCCGGAAACAGCACGGTGATGGCGAGGATGACGCCCACGACGGCAATCGACCCGCCCGCGAAGCCGATCCAAGCGATGCCGGGACCCGAAACCACGGCGCCGCCGATTGCGGTGCCCGTGCCAATACCGAGGTTAAACAGGCCCGAGAAGATCGACATGGCGACGGCCGACGAATCTGCCGACGTGTGCTTGATGAGCTCGGCCTGAAACGCCACGTTAAAGGCCGTGGCGCAGCAACCCCACAGTGCGCACACAGCGAGAACCGCAGCGAGCGACGATGCGGCCGAACCCATGAGCAGCAGGGCCGCCGGCACGCCGGAGAGCGTGATAGCCAAGAACGGGAAGCGATGCCCATCGAACAGGCGGCCAAACAGCCAGCTTCCGAGCAAACCAGAGCAGCCAAACGCCGTCAGCGTCATGGTAATGGCACCCGCATCGACGTGCGCGACCTGCGCCAGGAAGGGCTCGATATAGCTGTAGCTTGCGTAATAGCCGGTCGCCATGAAGACCGTGACTGCGTAGAGCGCGATGAGGAGCGGGTTCTTGAGCAGTTCGGGCAGCTGTTTGACGGTAAAGCGCTCACCCGCCGGCATGGCCGGGAACACCGCTGCCTGGTAGACGACCGCGATGGCTGAGAGGCCCCCGACCACGGCAAACGTCATGCGCCAGCCCACGGCCAAGCCAATGGCGCGACCGAGCGGCAGGCCAAAGATCTGCGCGATGGACGAGCCCGTAGCGATCATGCTGATGGCGAGCGCGCCGTGGCGAGTGTCGACCAGGCGCGAGGCCATAATCGAGGCGACCGACCAGAACACGGCATGTGCGCAAGCGACCACCAGACGCGCGCAGACCAGGATGGGATAGGTCGGCGCCACAGCGGACAGGAACTGACCGAGCGAGAACACGGCCAGCACGCCCAGCAGCATCCGCTTGAACTCAAAGCGCGAGGCGAACACCATGAGCGGCAGCGACAGCAGCATGACGCCCCAGGCATAGACCGAGATCATGATGCCCGCCTGGGCCTCGGTGAGCGAGAACGACGCGGCGATATCAGTCAAAAGGCCGATGGGCATAAACTCCGACGTGTTGAACACGAACGCACAGCAGGTGAGCCCGACGAGTGGGAGCCACTGCTTGAGCGTGATGCCGTCTTGCCTTGTCTGAGTCATATATAACGTCTCCAATCGTTTTGAGCGGAGGCGATTATATAGCAACGGCCCCGCATCCGTCAGCAACAGATGCAGGGCTGAAAACAATTCGATACACAGAGGTTGCGCCGTCAATAAATAACTAAGCCAACCCCAGCAATATGCCCGCCGAATGCACGACAAACGCCACGATCCAGGCAACGGCGACCTGAAACGCGAATACGGCCACGGCATAGCGCGCGCCCAACTCGCTCTTGACGGCGCCGATTGCCGCCACACAAGGCGGGTACAGCAACGTAAAGACCAAGAACACGTAGGCGGTAAACGGCGAAAACATAGTTGACAGCACCGCGGGAGAGGTTGCGCCCAAAAGCACCGTGAGCGTCGAGATGACGCTCTCCTTGGCAATGAGCCCCGTGACGAGCGCCGTCGAGGCGCGCCAGTCGCCAAAGCCGAGCGGGGCCAACACCGGCGCGATGATGCTACCCAGACCGGCAAGCAGGCTTTGCGACTGGTCGGCGACCACGTTAAAGCGGATGTCGAACGTCTGAAGGAACCAGATGACCACGGTCGCGGCAAAGATAATGGTAAAGGCCTTGGTGATGAAGTCCTTGGCCTTATCCCATGCCAGCATCACCGTCGTCTTGACGCTCGGCAGGCGGTAATTGGGGAGCTCCATGATAAACGGCACCGGGTCGCCCTTAAATGCCGTGCGGTTGAGCACCAAAGCCGCGACGCAGCCGACCACGATACCGATCAGATAGAGCGAGACCATGGCGGGAACCGTCGCCTGCGGGAAAAACGCCCCGCACAGCAAGCCGTAAACCGGCAGCTTGGCTGAGCAGCTCATAAACGGCGTGAGCATGACCGTCATCTTGCGGTCGTGCTCGGATGGGAGCGTACGGGTCGACATGATAGCCGGCACGGTGCAGCCAAAACCGACGAGCATGGGCACAAAACTGCGGCCCGACAGGCCAAAGCGACGCAACACCTTATCCATGACAAAGGCCACGCGCGCCATGTATCCGGAGTCTTCCAGAATGGAGAGGAACAAAAAGAGCACGACGATAATCGGCAGGAAGGTCAGCACACTGCCCACGCCCGTAAGCACGCCGTCGACAGCCAGCGAGCGCACCACGTCGTTGGTACCGAACGCCTTGAGGCCCGCATCGGCCGAGGCGATGATGGCAGCGATACCGTCCTCCATGAGTCCCTGCAACGCCGCGCCGATCACGCCAAACGTCAGCCAAAAGACGAGGCCCATGATCACCAGAAACGCCGGAATGGCTGTGTAACGACCTGTCAGGATGCGGTCAATCTTGACGGAGCGCACGTGCTCGCGACTCTCGTGCGGCTTGACGACGCAACGCCCGCACACGTCGCCGATAAAGCTAAAACGCATATCGGCCAGCGCAGATAGGCGGTCGGTGCCGGCCTCGCCCTCCATCTGGGTGATGATGTGCTCGATAGCGTCGAGCTCGTTGCGATCCAGGTGAAGCGCCTCGGTTACCAGCTCATCGCCCTCGACCAGCTTGGTCGCCGCAAAGCGCACCGGGATGTGCGCCGTCACGGCATGGTCCTCGATCAGGTTAGCAATACCGTGGATGCAGCGATGCAGCGCACCGCCGTCCGGACCGTCGGGCGCGCAAAAGTCCAGGCGACCAGGGCGCTCGCGGAACCGCGCCACGTGCAGGGCGTGGTCCACCAGCTCGCCGATGCCCTCGTTGCGGGCAGCGCTAATGGGAACAACGGGCACGCCCAACAGGCTCTCGAGCAAGTTGACGTCTACGGCGCCGCCGTTGGCGGTCACCTCGTCCATCATGTTGAGCGCGATGACCATAGGACGGTCAAGCTCCATGAGCTGCAGTGTCAGGTACAGGTTGCGCTCGATGTTGGTGGCGTCAATGATGTCGATGATGGCGTCCGGACGCTCGTCGAGGATGAACTGACGGCTCACGACCTCCTCGCCTGTGTACGGCGACAGGGAGTAAATGCCGGGCAGGTCGGTAACGCTCGCCTCGGGATGGTTACGGATGGTGCCATCTTTGCGGTCGACCGTCACGCCGGGAAAGTTACCGACGTGCTGGTTGGAGCCCGTCAGCTGGTTGAATAACGTGGTCTTGCCGCAGTTTTGGTTTCCGGCGAGGGCAAAGTGCAGCGGCGCGCCCTCTGGCACGGCCGTCTTTGCCGCACGGGGCGAATACGTCCCCTCGCCCAGGGCCGGATGCTCCGTCGTGCCGATTGCGGCGTTAGCGCGCGGACCCGTATCGGTGTCGTGAATACCCACGAGCTCGATGCGAGCGGCATCGTCCTTACGCAGTGTCAACTCGTAGCCACGCAGGCGGATCTCGAGCGGGTCACCCATGGGGGCGTACTTCATCATGGTGACTTCGGTGCCCGGCGTTAGACCCATGTCCAAAATATGCTGTCGGAGTGCCTGATCGTCCGATGCCACCGATGCGACAACGGCGTCCTTTCCAATCTCGAGTGTATCGAGCTTCACGTCCGTGTTCCTCCCCCGGCGCCCACAGGGCGTTGTATTTATGTTCACCAAGGCTAACCGTTTGCCATGGCTAACCAATTTTAAGCTTACATGATAGCGTGAACACGCAACGACGTTCAATCGACAGATTGCTGCAAGGACCGTCCCCAAGTGCCGGCACAAAAGGAACGTCCCCAAGTGCCGCATCTGGGCCATGGCAACGCCGATGTTTTGGCGCGGACAGCGAAAGCCCGCCAGAGCGAGCAAGGTGCCTTGAAACGAGGCGGCATTGACCTTCTGGTCATGCCGCCGAAGTTGAAAGGCAGATTGCCGCCCTGGCGGGCTTGCAGCGTCAAGTGGTTACGGCGTTTGGTAAAACGCCGTAACTAAAACCCGTGGCGCTCGAGGAAGCGGAAGGCCAGGCGGATCCAGGGACGGACCGCCACCTGCTTGTCCTCGTTGTCGACCGCGGTGTTGGCGTTGCCGAGCGAAAGGCCGTGACCACCCTGGTCGAAGACGTGCATCTCGCATGCAACGCCCTCCTCGGCCATGCGCTGCGCAAACGGGTAGACCTGCGCGATCGGCGCCGTCTTGTCGTCGGACACGCCCCACACAAAGGTCGGTGGCATCTGACGCGAAACATGCGTGGTGGGGCAGATGTCGGCCAGATGCTCGTCAGTTGCCTCGCCGCCCGTCACCATCGACAGGTAGTCGTTGAGCAAATCGCGCCCCGTCTTGCCGCCCGTCTTGGGCACACGCAAGTCAATGCGCGGATCGCGCGTCTGCATGTCGCGCACATAGGCAAAGTCGAGCAATGGATAGCCCAGCACCACGGCATCGGGACGAATGTCGTCCGGACGCGCCCCGGCAAGTGCCGCAAAGGGGCCGGTCTTCCACTGTGTTGCCAGCGAGGCGCAAATCATGCCGCCAGCAGAAAAGCCCACGACGCACACGCGCTTGGGATCGACATGCCACTCGTCGGCGTTGGCGCGCACCATGGCGACCATCTTGGCAAGATCTGCCTGGGGGTGCGGAAAGCTCACGTCACCCGTAGAACTCGTGACATAGTTGAGCACAAAGGCCTGGTAACCGTGATCCAAAAACGCAAACGCCACAGGATCCTGCTCATGCGGAGCGATATGCGTAAACGCACCTCCGCCACAGATAATCACCGCGGGGCGGCGGCCATTCGGTTTATCGGGCAACGGCTCGGCACCCAAATACGTAAACGTCGCCGGATAATCCTCGGTCGGCTCCTCGCCCCACAGCGCATGGTTCTCGACAATCATATGTGCTCCCTTCGCGCAAATTATGCGCCCTTGTTTTTCGCCTTCAAGCGTACCCCACTTGAACCCGTGGCGCAGAAACACTCCGGCAATAAGTTTCCCTTCAACTGATATATCACATAATCCCAGTTCAGAGGTATCGTTGAGCAGCGTAGAATAGGGGCGTTGACCAAGCCGCGAAACACATGTGAAACGTTTCCGGCAAACCAAACGCGCGATATGCGCCTATTTAAGTTGGAGGCAACTATGGGTCTGCTCGATTCGCTTAGGTCCACCTTCACCTCGACCGGCGAGGCGTCCGTTCCGCCCGCAGCAAGCTTCGCTACCCGCGAAGGCGTCATCTATGCCCCCGTCAACGGCGTGCTCGTCAACCTGAACGAGGTTCCCGACGAGACGATCGCCTCGGGCATGCTTGGCCAGGGCTATGGCATCGAGCCCATTACCGGCACCATCTATGCGCCCGCCAACGGCCGCATCGGTGCCACCACTGTCACCAACCACTCCATCGGCATGATCACCGAAGACGGTCTTCGCGTGTTTATCCATGTCGGCCTGGGCACCGTGGAAATGAACGGCAAGGGTTTTGCCCGCTTTGTTGAGATGGGCGATGTGGTCAAGGCAGGCCAGCCGCTCATCAGCTTCGACCGCGAGGCCATTAAGGCCGCTGGTCACGAGGACATCGTGACCGTCATCGTCTCCGAGCTCGATCGTCTTAAGAGCATCGACCATGTCGGCGAGTCTGGAACGCTTATCGGCGGCAACCCGCTCGTCAAGCTTGGCGACCCGCTGTTGGTTGCCAAGACCAAGTAGCCAGGCCCCACGCCACACAGCCAAAAGGCACCTCGTCAAGCGCCCGCGACCATTTGGCCGCGGGCGCTTTTCGTTTGAAAAACCATCCCGCCAATGCCTTATCTGTATAGCCCAAATGAGCCGAGCTGCTAGAATATCGAACTGTATGGATAACTATCATTCAACCGTTATGGGAGGATACGTGAACCGCACCAAAATCGCGCAGCTCTATGCCGATGCCGAGTCGCTCGGCGGCCAGACCGTCACCGTCGCCGGCTGGGTCAAGTCCGTCCGCGACATGAAGAACTTTGGCTTTGTTACGCTCAACGACGGCAGCTGCTTCCGCGACCTGCAGGTCGTCATGAACCGCGAGGCACTCGACAACTACGACGAGATCGCCCATCAAAACGTCTCGGCCGCACTCATTTGCACCGGCACCGTCAAGCTGACCCCCGATGCGCCCCAGCCTTTCGAGCTTTCTGCCACCTCCATCGAGGTCGAGGGCACGAGCGCCCCGGATTACCCGCTGCAGAAGAAGCGCGCAACCGTCGAGTTCCTGCGCACCCAGCAGCACCTGCGCCCGCGCACCAACCTGTTCCGCGCCGTGTTCCGCATCCGCTCTGTCGCGGCTGCCGCCATCCACCGCTTCTTCCAGGAGCAGGGCTTTGTCTACGTCAACACCCCCATCATCACCACGAGTGACTGCGAGGGCGCCGGCGAGATGTTCCGCGTGACCACGCTCGACCCCAAAAATCCGCCCCTCACCGAGTCCGGCGAGGTCGACTGGAGCCAGGACTTCTTTGGCAAGCATGCAAGCCTCACCGTGTCCGGCCAGCTCAATGCCGAGAACTTTGCCATGGCCTTTGGTGACGTGTACACCTTTGGCCCCACCTTCCGTGCCGAGAACTCCAACACCACGCGCCACGCCGCCGAGTTTTGGATGATCGAGCCCGAGATGGCCTTTGCCGACCTTAACGACTACATGGACAACGCCGAGGCCATGCTCAAGTACGTCCTTAAGGACGTTATGGCCACCTGCCCCGACGAGCTCAATATGCTCAACAAGTTTGTGGACAAGGGTCTGCTCGAGCGCCTGGACCATGTCGCCAACTCCGACTTTGCCCGCGTTACCTACACCGAGGCCGTCGAAATCCTGGAGCAGGCCGTCGCCGCCGGTCACCAGTTTGACTATCCCGTGAGCTGGGGCATCGACCTGCAAACCGAGCACGAGCGTTTCCTGACCGAGGAACACTTTAAGCGACCGACCTTCGTGACCGACTACCCGGCCGAGATCAAGGCCTTCTACATGCGCATGAACGACGACGGCAAGACCGTCGCCGCCGCCGACTGCCTGGTGCCGGGCATCGGCGAGATCATCGGCGGCTCCCAGCGCGAGGAGCGCCTGGATCTGCTCGAGGCCCGCATCAAGGACCTGGGTATGAATCCCGAGCAGTACAAGTACTACCTTGACCTGCGCCGCTACGGTTCCTGCAAGCACGCCGGCTACGGTCTGGGCTTCGAGCGCTTGGTCATGTATCTGACCGGCGTGGGCAACATCCGCGACGTCCTGCCGCACCCGCGCACCGTGGGCAACGCCGACTTCTAATCGTCGGACACTAGCTCGCGTCGCCACACGCCAACGCTCATCGTACAAGCGTCTCTCGACATCGGTCGAGAGACGCTTTTTTCAACAGCATCCGTCAAGCTTTTGGCAAGGTTTTGGTCAGTTGAGCAGGGCTGTTGAAAACTCGACCCGCCGTTTGCCGACGACTACCGACCGCCCAGAGCGCCCTGCGCCCCTGGGAAAGCCCCGCGTCCTAGGCTCCATACCGTCGCCACCCAAAACGGAAAGGACGTGGGCACCATGACCGAAGCCGCTGTTGAAACCTACGACACCACGACGAGAGGCGCCGCCTCGATGGCAGCCTATCGCGCCGTTCGTATCCTGCAGCTCTTGAGCGAAAACACCGGCGAAGACAAGGCCATGCTTTCCGATGAGCTGATCCGGCGCCTCGCCCATCCCGACGACCCCGCCCGCATGCCCATCTCGGCGGCGCGGCGCAGCATCTACACCGCCATCTCCGCGCTTCGCCATGCCGGATACGAAATTGAGTACAAACGCGGCGTGGGCTACAAACTTCTTACCCGCCCGCTCACCGATGAAGAGATCATCCGGCTCCACGGTATGGTCATGCGCAACCGCTCCACGCCTATCGCTATCCGCAAGAGCATGGCGCAGCACTTAGTTGCCATGGCGAGCGCCGACGTTCGCGGCTACCTCGATACACCCGAACCCATTCCAAGCGCAGGCAGCAAGGCTACCAAGGCAACACGCACGCCCATCAAGCGCATCGACACGTGCGAGCTCGTCGAGCAGGCCATCGACCACGGAACCACGGTGAGTTTTGATATTTCGAGCGTCACGACACGCGGCGAAACCGAAGCAGCACGGATGACACTCCGTCCCTTTGCCATCAGGCAGCGCGATGGCATCTCGTATCTGCTGGGAACGGTCTATGACGCCCGAGGCGCCGATGACACGTTGCGTACCGTAGAGATTGGCCGAATGAGAAACGTCACCACACGTCTCCTCGACGGCAAGAAGCTCTTCGCCGCCCTGGACGAGGACGACGCCTCCTCCGCCGCATAAGACCCTCCGCCGCCCATTCGACTACCCGTACCGCCCATCCGATTCTGTATTAAAAAACCCGCCAGGCTGTTGTAAAAATGGACATCAGCGCTACTATAGTTCCACTTGCACTTTGTCCCAGTGCAGTGTTTCCAGCCATTTTTATACTGGGGGTAATGATATGAAGGACATCACCATCAGCCGCAGGAGCCTTCTGGTCTCCGCTGGCCTGCTCGCGCTCGCCCCGCTCGCCGGATGCGGCGGCAACTCTGGTTCCGGCTCCGCTGCCGCCGGTTCCGACTACACCATTGGTGTTCTGCAGCTCACCGAGCACTCCGCACTCGATGCCGCCAACGACGGCTTTGTCAAGGCCATCAAGGAGAGCGGCCTTAAGGTCAAGATCGACCAGAAGAACGCCCAGAACGACCAGTCCACGTGTAAGTCCATTGCCGACAAGTTTGTGGGCGACAACGTCAACCTGATTTATGCCATCGCCACGCCCGCCGCGCAGGCTGCCGCCGGCGCCACGGCCGATATCCCCATCGTGGGCTGCGCCATCACCGACTACGCCGCCTCCGGGCTGGTCCAGGACAACGACAAGCCCGGCACCAACGTCACGGGCGCTTCCGACCTCACCCCGGTCGCCGAGCAGCTCGAGATGATGCAGAAGGTCCTGCCCGACGTTAAAAAGGTCGGCCTGCTCTACTGCACCGCCGAGTCCAACTCCGACGTCCAGATCAAGGCCGCCAAGAAGGAGCTCGACAAGCTGGGCCTCGAGTACACCGATTTCACCGTCTCGAGCTCCAACGAGATTCAGTCCGTCGTCGAGTCTGCCGTGGGCAAGGTCGACGCGCTGTACTCCCCCACCGACAACACCATCGCCGCGGGCGCCTCGCAGGTCGGCCAGATCTGCAAGGAAAACAAGCTTCCCTTCGTGACTGGCGAGGAGGGTATGTGCATGGCCGGCGGCCTGTTCACCCTCTCCATCAACTATGAGGACCTGGGCTACGCCGCGGGCGAGATGGCCGTTAAGATCCTGAAGGGCGAGGCCAAGCCCGAAGACATGCCGATCAAGCACCTCTCGAGCAAGGACCTGGTCGTCGTCAAGAACGACGAAATGGCCGAGGCCCTGGGCATCGACCTTTCCGCCCTGGACGCGTAATGCCATACGCGGCATGCGTCTAGAGCCCGTGCTCGCGCTTTAGCCGCGTTATTCAATATCTGAGCCACAGGGGCGGGCGCTGTAGACCGGCGTCCGCCCTGCTTGTTTCAGGTAAAACAAAACGTCTGTCCGTAACTCTTCTATGCATTGTTACCGCTATTATGGTGAATCACGTGTCCACCCTATCCTAGGAGGTATGAAGCATGCTCATTGCATTGCAGGGCGCCGTTTCGCAGGGCGTCCTCTGGGGCATTATGGTGCTTGGCGTGTTTATCACGTTCCGCCTGCTCGACATTCCCGATATGACCTGCGACGGCAGCTTTGCCCTCGGCGGCTGCGTCTGCGCTGTGCTCATCGTCAATAACAACGTCGACCCGCTGTTCGCCGTGCTGGCCGGTATGTGCGCCGGCGCCATCGCGGGCGCCGTCACGGGCATTTTGACCACCGTCTTTGAGATTCCCGCGATCCTCGCCGGAATCCTCACCCAGATCAGCCTGTGGTCCATCAACCTGCGCATCATGGGCAAGTCCAATACGCCCATTCTTGCCAAGGGCACCGTGTTCTCCGCCGTCAGCAATATGACCGGTCTGCCGCAGTCCACCGTTGCCATCATCTTGGGCATCCTGCTCGCCGTGGCTATCGTTGCCATCCTGTATTGGTTCTTTGGCACCGAGATCGGCTCGGCGCTGCGAGCCACCGGCAACAACGAGTACATGATCCGCGCTCTGGGCGTCAACACCAACTCCACCAAGATGATCGCCCTCGTGCTCTCCAACGCCCTCATCGGCCTTTCGGGCGCGCTCATCTGCCAGAGCCAAAAGTATGCCGACATTGGTATGGGCACCGGTGCCATCGTTATCGGTCTTGCCGCCATTGTTATCGGCGAGGTGCTCGGCCGTCTGCTGCCCGGCGGCCTCACGCAGTTTAGCGTCCGTCTTGCCTCCGCCGTCTTTGGCTCCGTGGTGTACTTCCTTATCCGCGCCATCGTGCTGCAGTTGGGCATGGACGCCAACGACATGAAGCTGCTCTCCGCCGTGATTGTCGCTGTGGCCCTGTGCGTGCCCGTGGTTTGGGAGCGCTATAAGCTCCGCAGCTCCTACACGAAGGGGGATGAGGCAGATGCTTAAGCTCTCGCACGTCAAGAAGACCTTTAACAAGGGCACCGTCACCGAGAAGCGCGCGCTCACCGGCGTCGACCTCACCCTGAATGACGGCGACTTTGTAACCGTGATCGGCGGCAACGGCGCCGGCAAGTCCACGCTGCTCAACATGATCGCCGGCGTGTACCCGCTCGATTCGGGCGTTATTGAGCTCGACGGCACCGACATCTCGCGCCTGAGCGAGTCGCAGCGCGCCAAGTACCTGGGCCGCGTGTTTCAGGACCCCATGCGCGGTACCGCTGCCGACATGCAGATCGCCGAGAACCTGGCCCTCGCCAAGCGTCGCGGCCAGCGTCGCGGCCTTTCGTGGGGCGTCACCAAGGCCGAGAAAGATGAGTACGTCGAGCTGCTCAAGCGCCTGGACCTTGGTCTGGACACGCGTCTCAACGCCAAGGTCGGCCTGCTCTCGGGTGGCCAGCGCCAGGCACTCACCTTGCTGATGGCCACGCTCACCAGGCCGCGCCTGCTGCTGCTCGACGAGCACACCGCGGCCCTCGACCCCAAGACGGCCTCTAAGGTGCTTAACCTGACCGAGGAGATCGTCGACGAGAACCACCTGACCACGCTCATGGTCACGCACAACATGAACGACGCCATCCGTCTGGGCAACCGTCTGATCATGATGCACGAAGGCCACGTGATCTACGACGTGGCGGGCGATGAGAAGAAGTCGCTCACCGTAGCCGACCTGCTGCAGAAGTTCGAGGAGGTCTCGGGAGGCGAGCTCGCCAACGACCGCATGCTGCTGAGCTAAAACCTGCCAAAAAGGGACAGGTTTATTTTGGTAGGTTTTATCTGCGCAAACGTCAAAACCGCCGCAAAGGAACAGACGCCCTTGCGGCGGTTTTCGCATATTATGTCGATAATCCGATATTCAACCAGACATTCTGGCTAAGGACTAAGGAAACTGCCATGAAAAGACTCCCCCGCCTTGCGTTAGCCGCCGCGTTGTTTGCCGGCGCGCTCGCAGGCACCCCAAGCCTCGCTTTCGCTGGGAACCTGCCCGCCGCTATTGACGGCTCTGTGACCGTCATGCACACCAACGATATCCACGGCAGCTACAAGTACAGCTACAACGCAAGCAAGGGCACCGGCACCGTCGGCTTCGACGGACTGGCGGTCCTTTATAGCGCCCAGGGCAACGCCCCCGATCTTTTGCTCGATGCGGGCGACACCTTCCACGGGCAGTCCTTCGCCACCATGAGCGAGGGCAAGAGCATCGCCGAGCTCATGGACACCTTCTATGCAGACGGCTACGACGCGACCACGCCGGGCAACCACGACTGGAGCTACGGCGCGGACAAGCTCCGCACCATGACCGGCTACAGCCCCACCGGCACGCCCTTCGCCATGCTCTGCGCGAACGCAAAGTCTACGAGCGGCGTATGGAGCTCGAGCATCACGAAGACGCTCGATCGCACCTGGGAGGATAGCGAGGATCACTCCGCATTCGACTACAAAATCAAGGTCGGCGTCGTGGGTGCCATGGATGAGTCGCTGGAATCCTCGCTGCGCGCGGACCTGGTCGCGGGTACGTCGTTCTCGAGTGCCGCGAACGCCATCAATGCCGAGGCAGAGCAGCTGCGCAAGGAGGGCTGCGATGTTGTTGTGTGTATCGCGCACACGCTCGACGCAAAGACCTTTGCCACGCGGCTCCGTGGCGTCGATGCCCTTATCGCAGGCCACGAGCACATCAACCTTAACGAGAAGGCGACGGGAGCCGACGGCAAGACGATCCACGTTGTCGAGGCAGGCAGCGCCTTTGCCGAGGTGGGGCTGCTTTCCATTCCGTACAAATACGACACCAATGGCACCGAGACGACCGACGATGACACGGTCACGGTCCCTGCAGACGGCAGCGACGAGAAGCTCTACACCGCCAAGAACGTCAACGACCTTTTGGCAGACCCCGACAAGGGCTCCGACTACCAAAGCTGCCTTGAAGCCGTCCGCAACAAGATCAAGCCGCTCGACGAGGCCTTTGAAAACGAATCGAACAAGGTGCTCGGCACATCCACCACCAACTATTTCTACGGCGAGGACGCCGCAGGCACGCATGGTTGGGAAATGGTGCGCACCACCGATTTCCGCCCCAGCAAGGAGGACGACACCACCAAAGCCCAGACCATCGGCCACGTGATTTGCGGCTCCTATCTTGCCTTGACGGGCGCAGACCTCGCTATCGAAAACGCTGGCGGCATCCGCGGCGGCATCGCGGCGGGCAACGTGACCGCCGGCGACGTCATCGCCATCTCGCCCTACGGCAACACCGTGGAGACCTGGACCATGGCCGGCGCGGACTTCCTCGCAGCGCTCGAGCACTCGCTACAAATCAGCGACGAGTGCAATCACAGCTACGAGCTTCAGCAAGCCTACGTGGCAGCCGGCCATACCGAGCAGGAGGCGCAAGACAAGTACAAGTGGCGCGATGACTCTGGCAGCGTTCTCTCCTTTGGCGGCATCAACGTGACGATTGATTGGACGCAGCCCGAAGGCAAGCGCATTGTGAGTGCCACACTCACCAAAGACGGCAGCACGCTCGACCCCGCCAAGACCTATACCGTCGCCACCAACAACTACATCATTACCAACACGACCGATTTTCCCACCTTTGCACACGCCACCAAGTACACCGAGTGGGGCACGTGCGAGGCGGCGCTGAGGGCACTGATCGGGCAGGACAGCTGGGAGAGCAAGATGGCCTCGCTCGCGGGCACCATCAGCTTTGGCTCCGCTGCCGTGGACCCCACGCCCACACCGGCCCCGACGCCTAAGCCCTCGCCTAAGACGGACACGGCGACCACGAAGGTCATCACCAAGAAGACGACCGGTAAGCTCGCCGCAACGGGAGACCGCACGCTGGCAGTAGTTGGCGCGTGCCTTATCGGCGGCATCATCGTCATCATGCTCGGCATTATCTGGAAGCGTCGACGCTAAGCTACACCGCCGGGCCTTGCAGCCCCACCGCGTAAACTTTATATCGAGCACAGAAGCCCGTCCGAATTTGATCGGACGGGCTTCTTGGTGGGTATCATGGTTGGACGATCATTAGGAGGTTTTCCCTACATGGAATTGTTTGAGCCAATTCTTCATTTCTTTGCACAACGATGGGTCCACAACATCATCTGGGCCGTCATCTTGGCGATAGGCACCGCCGTCGCCGCCAAGGTCGTATCCAAGACCCTGAACCATCTGCTTAACCGAGACGATAACCCGCTTCCGGCATCGAGTATCTTCATCAACATCGCGCGCGCCGTCATTTGGATGATCGGCGGCAGTTTTATCCTCGACAACTGCTTTGGCATTAACGCAAACGCGCTCGTCGCCGCTCTTGGCGTCGGCGGCATCGCCATCTCGCTCGGCTTTCAGGACACGCTGTCAAACCTTATCGGCGGCATGCAAGTGACCTTTATGGGCATCATCAAACCCGGCGACAATATCGAGGTCGGCGGCGTATCCGGCGTGGTCCAAGACATCACTTGGCGCCATACAACGATTGAGGATGCCTGTGGACAGACCATCATTGTGCCCAACTCCAACATCTCCAAGAACACGCTCGTGCATTTGATGCCCTTTGGGCGCGTGGCCGTGCCCGTTGCCGTAAAGGACACGTCCAAGTGGGCTTCCCTTGACGCGCTGGCAGACGAGCTCACGAGCGCAACCAAAACGGCCGTCTCGCCCATCTCGGGCTTTGACAAGGAGCCCTACGTACTCTTTAGCGAGATCGGCGACTTTGGCATCAAGGGCAAGATCATCTTTATCGTCAGCGACGACAGCACCACTTTCACGGCAGCCGACGCCTGCATCCGCGCCATCGCCCCCATCATCGCCTAAACCACCGCAAAGGGGTCAGGCATCTTTGTAGTGGTTTTCATTCGTGGTACCATGGTTCATATAGTTGTTTAAACGACTAAGGGAGCAACATTATGGAAGAGGCCTATCGTCAAGCACGCAAGCGCGGCGAGCAAGGACGTCGACGCGCCATTAGCCAAAGCGAGCATCCATACCTTACGGACCTCGATAGCTTGGTTGCTCAGCTCCCCTTAGGTCAGCGAGAGAATGTCGGCCTGCGGGATATTCCGCTCGAAATGGTCGTCGGCACGGTCACCAAGGGCCGTCAGTCCGCCTTTTCGTGTAACTTTATGCCCCTGCTTCCGTTTAGCACCGAGTTCGCCCGCAAGTGGTCCAACCTCTACGACATCCAGGTGACCGAGGGCTATCGCGACCCCGTCATCGTCACCGAGTTCATGCATCGGTTCTATGTCCAAGAAGGCAACAAACGCGTCAGTGTCCTCAAATTCCTAGACGCCCCGACGGTTTCGGCCAAGGTCACCCGTCTCTACCCCGGCACATGGGATTCCGTCGAAAGCCGCCTGTACGGCGAGTTCTGCGCGTTTTGGCGCGTCTGCCCCCTATACGAGATCGAGTTCTCGCGTGAGGGAAGCTACGAAACGCTCGCCAAGATGCTCGGTCAGAACCTTATCGAAAAATGGCCGCAGAAAAAGGTCGACTACCTGCGCCACACCTTCCTGCTCTTTAAGCGCGCCTACCTTCGCGCAGGCGGCGATCACCTGGACATTACGCCCGCCGACGCCATGCTCGTCTACCTCAATGTGTACAACCAGGACCGCCTGCTGGATACGCCAACGGATATCGTCGTAAACCGCCTGTGCAAGATCTGGCGCGAGCTGGTCATTGCCGGCAAAAATGACGAGGACAAGGTCGATCTTGTCGAAGCACCGAGCGTCGACGAGGAGGAGACGCCCGCCAAGTCCACCTCCGGCGTGCTCAACTTCTTTATGGGCAAGACCGTCTATTCGGCGGCTAACCCCCTGCGCATCGCCTTTATCCATGAGTTCCCCTGTGCGACGTCGAGCTGGGACAGCCTGCACGACCAAGGGCGTCAGTATCTCGATGAGCACTTTGACGGTATCGTGCGCACCGAGGCGTTCGAGGACTGTCACGATCCGGACATGTTCTACGCCGCCGTGGAAACGGCTGTCAAACATGGGGCAAACGCCATCTTCTCGACCTCGCACCGCCTGATGGAATACACGCTCAGGGCTGCCGTTGAGTATCCCCGGGTTCGGTTCCTCAACTGCTCTATCGGCCTTCCCCATCAAAGCGTCCGTTCGTACTTTGGCAAGATGTACGAGGCCAAGTTCCTCCTGGGCGCCCTTGCCGCCAGCATGGCGGACAACCACCGCATCGGCTACCACGCGTCGGTCTTCGCCTCGGGCGCACTCAGCGAGATCAACGCCTTTGCGATTGGCGCCTCGCTGCTCGACCCGCGCGCGCAGGTCATCCTCACCTGGGGCGATGTTCCCGCCGGTGGTCTTGCCGAAGCCATGTGCCGCGAAGGCGTAAGCGTCATGACCGGCGCTGACATATCAAAGTCGCTCGAAGACCCAACGGCCTACGGGCTTCACCGCTTGGTCGACGGCAAAGTCACCGGCATCGCCATGCCCGTATGGAACTGGGGCCGTTACTACGAGCTCATCGTTCGCAGCCTTCTGCACGGCACGTGGGACGAGACCAGCGACGACAACCAAGTGCGTGCCGTCAACTACTGGTACGGCATGAGCTCCGGCGTTATCGACATCCGTTACGCTCCGGGCCTACCCTACCAGACGCGCAAACTCGTGCAGTTGCTCCGCAACGGCATTGTTGAGGGATCCATCAACCCCTTTGGCGGCGAGCTCCATAGCCAGAACGGCGTGGTACAGATCGAAGGCTTCCCTCCGCTGCCGAGCACGCAGATTGTCGAGATGGATTGGCTGGCGGACAACGTGGTAGGCACCATTCCGCAGCTCGACGATGAGCCGAAAGTCCCTGCCCTATGAAAATCCTTGCCATAGCCGATACCGAAGAACGATGCCTTTGGGAGTGCTTTCGCAAGGAACGCTTTGAGGGTGTCGACCTGATTTTGTCCGCCGGCGATCTGGACCCGGACTATCTTGAATTTTTGGTTACGGTCATCAACAAGCCGCTCATCTACGTGCGCGGCAATCACGATGACCGCTACGCACGTCATGCACCGGGCGGATGTATCTGCGTGGAAGACAGCGTGTACACGTATCGAGGGATTCGCATTGCGGGCCTTGGCGGGTCCATGCGTTATCGCGACGGCGCCAACATGTACACCGAACGCGAGATGTCCAAGCGCATGCGTAAGCTGTCGCGTAAGGTTAGGATGGTCGGCGGGTGCGACATTCTGCTTACCCATGCACCCGCCGCCGGTATGGGTGATCTGGACGATCTGCCGCATCGAGGGTTCGAGTGCTTTAACACAGCACTCGAATCCTGGAATCCCGACTACATGGTGCACGGGCATGTGCACCAAAGCTACGGCTACGATTTTCAGCGCGAGCGGCAGCATGTGTGTGGAACGACGATCATCAACGCCTGCGGCTATACGCAGTTTGAGCTCGACCAGACGCGCTACCCCATCCGTGGCTGGCAGGCAGCCTGGCTCAACTCGCAAACCATGCGCCGCGAGCTCAAACGCCACGATGCTATCGAGTCCTCAACAGCCAGAACACCCTGGTAACCACCCCAAAGGGGACGCTGACCCCTTTGAGGTGGTTTTGGCACGCGATAGCAAGAAACCCGGTCCCACACGAGGCGGAACCGGGTTTCTTTAGCAATGCTTGCTTTGCTCAGGCAGTAACTAGCAGTTACTCAGCCAGGAAGTCACGCTGGACAGCGGGATCGACCTTGACGCCAGGGCCCATGGTGGAAGACACGGAGATGGACTTGACGTACTTGCCCTTAGCAGAAGAGGGCTTGACGCGCAGGATCTCGGTGTACAGGGCAGCGTAGTTCTCGACGAGCTGCTGCTCAGAGAAGGACTTCTTGCCCAGGGGCACGTGGCAGATGCCGTAGCGGTCGGCGCGGTACTCAACGCGGCCAGCCTTGAGCTCGGAGACCATCTTGGCGACGTCCATGGTCACGGTGCCGAGCTTGGGGTTCGGCATGAGGCCACGGGGACCAAGGATCTTACCGATGCGGCCAACCTTGGCCATCATGTTCGGCGTAGCGATAGCGGCGTCGAAGTTGATCTCGCCCTTCTGAATCTGGGCGACGAGCTCGTCGGAACCGATGATGTCGGCGCCGGCAGCCTCAGCCTCGCGGGCCTTCTCGCCCTCGGCGAAGACGGCAACACGAACGGTCTTGCCGGTGCCGTGGGGCAGGGAGATGGAACCACGGATGTTCTGGTCAGCCTTACGAGTATCGATGCCCAGACGGAAGTGGGCCTCGACGGTCTCGTCGAACTTGGCGGTGTCGAGCTCCTTGATGAGCTTGGCAGCCTGAAGGGGGGTGTAGAGCGTGGCGCGGTCGATCTTCTCGGCAGCGGCGTTATAGCTCTTACCATGCTTAGCCATGTGCATTACCTCCTGTGGTTAAACGGGCGTGAGCCCTCCCACATCGTATCGTGTGCCCTATTGCACACATTTAACGGGCGCCCCGGTCGGAGCACCCGTCGTTACCATAAGAAATCGCTACTCAGCGATGGTGACGCCCATGGAACGGGCGGTACCGGCGATGATCTTCTTGGCGGCGTCAATGTCGTTAGCATTGAGGTCCGGCATCTTGATCTCGGCGATCTTGGTGAGCTGCTCCTGGGAGAGCTGGCCAACCTTGTCGGCCTGGGGCTTAGCAGAACCAGACTTGAGGTTCAGCTCCTTCTTGATGAGGTGAGCCGCCGGCGGGGTCTTGGTGATGAAGGAGAAGGACTTATCCTCGTAGACAGAGATCTCAACGGGGATGATGTCGCCCTTCTTGTCCTGCGTCTCAGCGTTAAAGGCCTGGCAGAACTGCATGATGTTCACGCCAGCAGCGCCCAGGGCGGGGCCGACGGGAGGAGCGGGGTTAGCTGCACCAGCAGGAATCTGGAGCTTAATGACGTTGGCAACCTTCTTCTCAGCCATGGTCATTCCTTTCGAATCACGAGTGTGAAGTACTTGCTATATCGTAAGCACGCACGTGTTAGAAGCACTCCTGAGATGAGCAGTCACAGAAGAAGCACGCTCGCGCGAACGGACGAAAACTTAAGCGATGACAGCGACCTGGTTAAAGTCGAGCTCGACCGGCGTCTCGCGGCCAAAGATCATCAGCGTGACCTTGAGCTTGCCAGCCTCGGTGTTAACCTCGGAGACCTTGCCATCAAAGTCGGTAAGCGGGCCATCGGTGACGCGGACGGACGTGCCGACCTGAATATCAACCGAGGTGCGCTTGGGCGAATCGCCCTTACCGGGACGACGAGTCATCTTGTTGTACTCGTCGCGGGAAAGCGGAGCGGGCTTGCCGTTGCCGCCTAGGAAACCGGTGACGCCAGGCGTGTTGCGAACACACGTCCAAGCATCGTCATCCATCTCCATGCGGACCAGGACATAACCCGGGAAGATCTTGGAATCCTTGGTCTCACGCTTGCCACCCTCTTTGATCTCGGTGACGCGCTCCATAGGAATCTCGATATCAAAGATACGGTCCTGCATGCCCATAGTCTCGATGCGATGCTCGAGATCGGACTTAACGCGGTTCTCGTATCCAGAGTAAGTGTGAACGACGTACCAACGCTTAGACATGGTTTAGCCCCTCAATCCAGAGAACAGAGCAAGAGCCTCGCCAAAGCCAGCATCGAGCAGAGCGATGACGACGCCGACGACGATCAGAGAAGCGCAAACGACAACCGAGTAGTTCACGAGCTCCTTCTTATCGGGCCACGTGACACGCTTCATCTCGGACTTGACCGAAGCGAAATACTTCTTGGTGCGGGCGAAGAAACCAGGCTTCTCGTTCTTCTTGGACTTCGCAGCCTTCTCGTTCTTCTTGGCAACGGCCTTCTTGGCCTCAACCTTGGAGTTGGCGGCAGCTTTGTTGGCAGGTGCCGGCTGCTGAGCCTTCTTCTTGTTCTTCTTGTTGGCCATTTGGGTTACCTCCGCGCAATGCGCTTATACATGAGTAAACCGTAAGCCCCCAAGTGGGAGCTTACGGAATAATGACTGGCACGCCAGGAAGGACTCGAACCCTCAACACTCGGTTTTGGAGACCGATGCTCTACCAATTGAACTACTGGCGTATGTGACTAGAGACTAGCGAGTCTCTTTGTGCAGCGTGTGGTGACGGCACCAGGGGCAATACTTCTTGATCTCCATACGATCAGGCATGGTCGACTTGTTCTTGGTGGTCGTATAGTTGCGGCGCTTGCACTCAGTGCACGCAAGAGTAACTAGAGTACGCATGTATCCTGAACCTTTCATTTCCGCCCCGTACGGGCACGAGTTGTTACTTTATCAGCTCCACGTAAGTGCTGTCAATGAAAACCTCGAGTCAATTGGTTCTCGGTGGATCCATTCATATTTGGAACACATCAATGAAGCCATCGAGATCTAATCGACGGTGCATCCAGGACCATTATCGATCCTCTCGACACCAGCAACGGCTCAATATCCATTGCAGAAAAGAACCCGGCACCCCTATAAGTGCCGGGTTCTCTAAGTCAGCTATATCAAAGAGCTAATTTACTCAATGATCGTGGAGACGATGCCCGAACCGACGGTGTGGCCACCCTCGCGGATAGCGAAGCGCAGGCCCTCCTCCATGGCGATCGGGTGGATGAGGTCGCCCTCGATGGTGATGTGGTCACCAGGCATAGCCATCTCGGTGCCCTCGGGGAGCTTGACCGTACCGGTAACGTCGGTGGTACGGAAGTAGAACTGAGGACGATAACCATCGAAGAACGGGGTGTGACGGCCGCCCTCCTCCTTGGTCAGAACGTAGATCTCGCCGGTGAACTTGGTGTGCGGGGTAACCGAACCGGGCTTGCAGAGAACCTGGCCGCGCTCGATGTCCTCGCGCTTGATGCCGCGGAGCAGCAGACCGACGTTGTCGCCAGCCTCGCAGAAGTCCATGGACTTACGGAACATCTCGATACCGGTAACGACGGTGTTCTGGGTATCCTTGATGCCGACGATCTCGACGGGCTCGTTGAGCTTGAGCTCACCGCGCTCGACACGGCCAGTAGCAACGGTACCACGGCCGGAAATGGTCATAACGTCCTCAACGGCCATCAGGAACGGGAGGTCGTTGTTACGAGCAGGCGTCGGGATGTACTCGTCGACGGCCTTCATGAGCTCGCGAATGGCGTCCATCCACTTGGCGTCGCCCTCGAGAGCGCCCAGAGCGGAGCCACGGATGACGGGGATGTCGTCGCCGGGGAAATCGTACTCGGAGAGGAGCTCACGGGTCTCCATCTCGACGAGGTCGATGAGCTCGTCATCGTCGACCATGTCGCACTTGTTCAGGAAGACGACGATGTAGGGAACGCCGACCTGACGGGCGAGCAGGATGTGCTCGCGGGTCTGAGCCATGGGGCCGTCGGTAGCGGCGATGACCAGGATAGCGCCGTCCATCTGAGCAGCACCGGAGATCATGTTCTTGACGTAGTCAGCGTGGCCCGGGCAGTCAACGTGAGCGTAGTGACGGGCAGCAGTCTCGTACTCGACGTGGGAGACGGAGATCGTAATGCCGCGCTCGCGCTCCTCGGGAGCCTTGTCGATGTTCTCGAACGCAGTGAAGTCAGCCTTGCAGCCCTCGGTCTCGGAGAGAACCTTGGTGATGGCAGCGGTCAGCGTGGTCTTGCCGTGGTCGACGTGACCAATGGTGCCGATGTTAACATGCGGCTTAGTGCGCTCAAACTTCTCTTTGGCCATAAAGCCCTCCTCTAAACAGGTCGTCCCCGGACGGGACTTTGCCTTTATACCATAGTGGCCTCTCAACATACTATTGAGAAGCCACCGTGTTACCTATGGTAGCGGTGACTGGATTCGAACCAGTGACGCCACGGGTATGAACCGTGTGCTCTAACCAACTGAGCTACACCGCCGGATGGAGCCTGCAACCAGACTTGAACTGGTGACCTCTTCGTTACCAACGAAGTGCTCTACCGACTGAGCTATACAGGCACTTGACGGGTGGGAGCTATAGGATTCGAACCTATGTAGGCAGAGCCAACGGGTTTACAGCCCGTCCCCATTAACCACTCGGGCAAACTCCCAATCGTTCAAGTATCCGCAGGTTCTTTGGTCTTTTGGACCGCCGCCCCCGCGAACGAAAAAGATAATACGATGCAACCTTGTGGGCTGTCAACGAAAACCTCTAGATACACGGTGCCGGGCGTATCTATATAGCCGTGACCTGCGGTTTTATTGAGTTTGGATATGAAGGACAGTGGTTTTGGATACTGAGGTGACGTTTCCCAAGGTAACACTTTGCTGTAGTGGAGTACACCTTCAGTATCGAACTTCGATACCAGCTTATTTGCACCTATATATAGGTCGAGATCGGGGCTGCCCAGACAGAAGATTGCTCTTCCCAGGCAAAATCGAGCGTGGATTTTCTTCCGTTTGAAATCGAGCGTGGATAATCTCCCACTTTGCCGTGCCATCGAATCCAAAGTGGCAGATTATCCACGCTCATTCACTAGGCGGAAGATTTTCCACGCTCGTGTGTCCGATAATCCACGCTCGATGACGATGACCAACCTCGCCCCGGCCTATGTCTCGACCTGTAACAGTAAGAGGGTTATTCCTCCCCTATCTGTTACAGATCGAGATGTTTCGCAGAAACCCCCGCTTACGTCTCATTCTGTAACAGTAAGAACGGTTTTCAGCCTCTTCGTGTTACGGATCGAGATGTTATCGGCCTTCCCTTGGCAATGTTTCGATCTGTAACTATAAGGAGGGTCTTCAGCCCACTCGTGTTACGGATCGAGACAAACCTGAAGCTTGGTTGGCGCCAAACACGCTGACTTATCGACATAAATAGAAACGGGCCCTGTCCCACAAGGGAACAGAGCCCGAAACTCTCATGGAGCCAGTGACAGGAATCGAACCTGCAACCCACTGATTACAAATCAGTTGCGCTACCGTTGCGCCACACTGGCACACTTGGCGCTTTCACGCGAAGCGAGTTAAGAATAAAGGAATTGCGGACGGGGCGCAACAGGCCGCACGGCGTTATACAAATATGCAAAATCCAGCAACAACGCGTACCAGGCCCGTTCATTTCTGTCAGTGCGCCCTCAATCTTAAAACCATTCGCCAGAACGAATAGTTTTAATTACAATTGCTATATATAAAACTATTCGTTCTGGCGAAGGGTTTCGCGATGCTTACTACCAAAGAAGCCGCCGAGCTGCTCGGCATCACTCCGCGCAGGGTGCAGGAGCTCATAAAAAACGGAGCACTTGAGGCCCGCAAGGCTTCTGGTGTATGGCTCATCGACAAAGACAGCGTCGACACGCGACTCCGCTCTGTGACCAAAACGGGGGGACGTCCCCGCCGCGGCCACGGTAAGAGCGAGATCGCGTTCACCCTCATGAACCGCACGTACGAAGTCGCTCAGCTGGTCTACAGTACATCGCGAAAAGACTTTACCCACATCGGTGCCGACATCGATTACGCCCACGCCCCTATTGGAGTATTTGGCCCTAATAGCCCCATATCGCTAGACTCCTTCCGCATCTGGTGGCGTGGCCGCGGTATCCCGCTCGCACGCATTGGGCTAGCCTCCCTGCTTGCAGAAGCCGCAGTCGATGTTCCCGATGAACTCGTCCAGCGAAATCTCGGCCTCTCCTTATCCGACCAGTATTGGATTAGGCCCCAAGGTTCCGGTCTCACCTGGGAGGATATCAACTTCTTCAATAACGCCTTTGATGACGTCTCACTGTCCATTGCGCCCTTTGCCCCAGAGGGAAAAGCGGCTGCTGCAAAGCCCGATAACACCTCGGACGGCAATCTTCAAAAGTACTGGACGTGCGAGGGCGAGCGTCGAATTCTGCATAAGGCAGGAGCGCACCTGAACCAGGAACCTTATAACGAGCTGGTGGCGACCACGCTCCACCGTCGCATCCTAAACACCTGCGATTATGTGCCTTACTCGCTCGAGGGCACGGGCACTTCCGCCCTGAGCATATGCGATGTCTTCTTAACTGATGAAGAAGAGTATGTCCCTGCGTTCTATGTAAACCAGCACGCAAACGCAGATGAACGACTAACCGACTACGAGCGATACGTAGCAAACTGCGAGGAGCTCGGGGTGACAGGCGTCAAGGATGCCCTTGACCGCATGATCGTGTGCGACGACATCATCGCCAACTACGATCGTCATTGGCGTAACTTTGGCCTTGTGCGAAACGTAAACACGCTAGCCTGCAGACCTGCCCCCATCTTCGATTCGGGCTCATCGCTCTGGTGCAACATTTCTCTTGAGGAGCTTCGGGCAGGAGAGCACAGTTTTACCAGCGCACAATTTCATTCAAGCCCCGCCAAACAAATGTTGCTCGTCGAGGACATGGGCTGGTTTGACGGCGACAAACTCGAAGGCTTCGTTGACGAGGCAATCAAGATTCTGTCTAAAAACGATGCTCTAACAGCGAGACTGCCTTATCTAAAAGAGGCGCTAACGTGGCGCCTCAAAAGAATGATCGACATCGCTGAATGGAGTTAGCGAGACAGCATCGCCCCGCCAACTCCCCTACCTCCCGCGGAGGGCCTTGAGCTTGGCCAAGGCATCGGGGCTCAGGCGGCTGCCCAGGGTCATCTTGATCTGGGGTGCTTCCTCGGCCTCATGTACGTCGTTGTCGATCTGTTTGATCTCGTCCACCAGCATGCGGCTCGAGATGCGCGTGACGCCCTTGCCCATGACGACGGCCTGGATCGTGCCGTCGCTCGACACCACGGAGCACGCGCGGCCTTCCTCGCGCGCCTCGATGCAGAGCTTCTGCACCACGGTGTCGGCCGATACGCCCGTCGGCGAGAACTCGATGCGCACGCCGCGAGCTGGCAGGTTGGGGCGCTCGCTGGAGATATTACCCGCACCGTCAAACACGATCACGGCCTCGTAACGGCCCTGGGCAAACGCAGCTACGTCATTAATGAGCGCCGTGCGCGCCATATCGTGGACGTCGCTGGAATACGGATCGTCGGAATGGTCGTACACGAGCTTTTCGTAGCGCGGCGTGCAGTGAATCACGTTGTAACCGTCGACCACCAGCAGCTCGGGCTTGTTGGAGTGCACCGTCGAGACCGGATCGGCGATGGCCTGCGCAAACGCATTGCCGCCCACGCCGTAGGTCGCGGCCGAAACAATCGGCTTGGCCGAACCCTCGCCAAAGCGCTTGGCCTTGGACTTGGCGCGGTTCTTCTTGGACATGCGCTACTCCTCCCCCATGAGCTCGCCGGCGTTGCGGCGCAGCCACTCAAAGCAGAGGGCCGTAGTCGCCTGGGCAACATTGAGGCTCTCGGTCATGCCGCGCTGGGGAAGCTTGGTCAAAAAGTCGCATTTCTCGAGTACCAGGCGCGAGATGCCGTCGCCCTCGGAGCCCATGACGAGCGCCACGCGGCCCTCGAAGGGAGCATCCCAGCAACTGCCTTCGGCGTGCTCGGAGGCACCGCCCACCCAAAAGCCGGCGGCCTTAAGATCATCGAGCGCACGGGCGATGTTGGGCACCTGCGCGATAGGCAGATGCATGACGGCGCCGGCTGAAGTCTTGTAGCTGCCCACGGTCACGCCGGCGGCACGCTTGTTGGCGATGATGACGCCGGCCGCGCCCACAACCTCGGCGGAGCGCACGATGGCGCCAAAGTTGCCGTCGTCAGTCACGTGGTCGAGCACCACGACAAGTGCCGGGCCCTCGCCTGCGCGGTCGAGAATATCGGCGACATCGGCATAGGGGAAGTTGCCAACCTCGAGCGCGATGCCCTGGTGGGCGCCATGGCTCGACAGCGCGTCGAGCTGCGCGCGCGGCACATACTTAATGCGGACACCCGCGGCGTTGAGGTCGTCGACCAGGCGCGACAAAGCGGCATCGCGCTCCCCGCCCTCGGCAATGAGCGCGCACTTGATGGGAAAACCAGTGCGTAGCGCCTCGGCGGCAGCACGACGACCTTCGATAAACTCGCCCTTGGGAGCCTGGACAGCGTCGCGGTTGCGATCGCGCTGCGGACGTGCGGCCTGAGTGCGATCACGCTGGCCCTTGGGAGCGGCAGCGCGGTCATTGCGGCGAATCGGACGCGAGCCAGAAGCAGCCTGCTTGCCGCCACGAGGCGCACGCTTGCGATTGTCGGCCATAAAGTGACCTCCTAAATACAACTATCAAACGAAACAAAATAAACGACCGCCCATGAATATTAATTCGGGCGGTCGGTACGGGTTTTCCAAGTGCCCGAGATTGCCGTGAAAGAGGAGCGACGCGTACTTGAGTACGCGAGCGACGGTTTGAACGGCAAGGTCGGGTGCTTGGGAAACCCGCGGGGATTAGAGAGATTTGATACGAGTGCCGGCGGCGGTATCTTCAATCGTCAGGCCCAGGTCCTTGAGCTGATCGCGGATGGCATCTGCCAGATCCCAGTTCTTGGCGGCACGGGCCTCGGCGCGGGCCTCGAGAATCTTGGCAGCGGCCTCGTCCACGTCGTCGCCCGTGTAGGCGACCAAGCCGGCGGCAACGCCCAGCAGACCCAGCGGCAGCTCGACCTTGGGCTCGGGAAGCTCAACGCCAAACGTATCGAGCAGCTCGGCCAGCGTATCGGCGGCAGCCAGGACTGCGGCCTTGTCGGCAGCATCGCCCGCCTGCTCCAGGTACTGGTTGCACTCGGTCACAAAGCCAAAGACAGCACCCATGGCACCGGCGGTGTTAAAGTCGTCGTCCATGCACTCCTTAAAGGTGGCACGGGTCTCGGCGGCCTTGGCGGCAAACGCCTCGGATGCTGCCTCATCGGCATCGGCCGTCGCATGGTTCGCGGCCCAGCGCAGGTTCTCGACCGTACCGGCGATACGCGTGAGCGAGTTCTCGGCACCCTCCAGGCGCTCCCAAGAAAAGTCGAGCGGCGAGCGATAGCTCGTCTGCAGCATCAGCAGGCGCAGGGCGGCAGCGGAGTGCTGCTCGAGGACCTCGGCCAGCGTAAAGAAGTTGCCGAGCGACTTGGACATCTTCTCGCCGTCTACCAGCAGCATGCCCGTGTGCATCCAGGTGTTGGAGAAGCCCTGGTGCCAGGCGCAGGTGGCCTGAGCGCACTCGTTCTCGTGATGCGGGAAGGCAAGGTCGGAGCCGCCGCCGTGGATGTCGATCGGAGTGCCCAGGTAGCGATGCACCATGGCGGCGCACTCGGTGTGCCAACCGGGACGGCCCTCGCCCCAGGGGCTCGGCCAGCTGGGCTCGCCGGGCTTGGCGGCCTTCCACAGGGCAAAGTCGAGCGGATCGTTCTTGTCCTCGTTCTCCTCGATGCGCGCGCCAACCATAAGGTCGTCGATGTTGCGGCCCGAGACCTGACCATAGTTGGGATCGCTGCGCACGGCAAAGTACACATCGCCGTTATCGGCTGCGTAAGCGTGGCCCTGCTCGATAAGCGTCTTGATCATGGCGATCATGGGGCCGATCTCCTTGGTGGCGCGGGGGCGCACATCGGGATCGAGCACGTTGGCGGCGCGCATGACGCCGATGAACTTGTCGGAGAACTCCGTCGCGACCTCGGCGGCCGTACGGCCCTGCTCGTTGGCGCGCTTGATGATCTTGTCGTCGACATCGGTGAGGTTCTGGGCGAACGTGACCTCGTAGCCGCTCGCGATGAGCCAGCGACGAATCACGTCAAAGCTGATGAACGTGCGGGCATTGCCGATGTGGATGTTGTCGTAGACCGTGGGGCCGCACACGTACATGCGGACCTTGCCGGACTCGATGGGCTGGAACTCTTCTTTTTTATGGGTAGCGCTGTTGTAGATACGCATTCGTTACTCCTTAACGGTTTTCTGTAGCAGGCAGACGGCCCAGGCGCCGATTCCCTCGCCCTGGCCTTCCCAACCGAGCTTTTCGGTCGTAGTGGCGGCGACGCCCACGTTTTCGACGTCAACGCCCAGGGCATGGGCAAGGTTGGCGCGCATGGCATCGCGGTGCGGGGTGATCTTGGGTTGCTGACAGGCAATGGTGCAATCGGCATCGACAAACTCAAAGCCCAGCTCGCGCGCATAGTCCATCACGCGAGCGAGCAGCACCATCGAATCGGCACCCTCATAGGCGGGGTCGGTATCGGGGAATAGCTTGCCGATGTCTCCCCCGCGGCAGGCGCCCAGAATAGCGTCGGCCAAGGCGTGCGCGAGCACATCAGCATCCGAGTGGCCCAGCAGGCCGCGCTCGTAGGGAATGTCGACACCGCCGATGATACATCGACGCCCCTCCACCAGACGGTGAACGTCGTAGCCATGGCCAATGCGCAGGTTACTGAACATGGGGAAGATCCTCTCCCTCGGCCATGCGACCGAGCAGAATCGCGGTTACGGGACGCAGGTCCTCGGGCACCGTCACCTTAAGGTTATCGCGCGGGCTCTGGACACAGCGGACGCGCCCGCCCATGCGCTCGACCAGCGATGAATCGTCGGTACCGATAAAGCCCTCGGCGATAGCAGCGGCGTGAGCGCGCTTCATAGCATCGACGCTAAAGATCTGCGGCGTCTGCGCGGCCCAATAGAGCTCACGCGGCGGCGTCTCGACGATATTGTCGCCATCGACGATCTTGAGCGTGTCGATCGCGGGCTGGCCGCACACGACGCCGTCGAGAGCACGGTCGCTCACGAGCACGTCGATAGCGTGGTCGATGGCCTCGGTCGTAATGAGCGGACGAGCGCCATCGTGAATGGCGACGTATTCAAAGCCCGCCGGAACCGCATGCACGCCGGCACGGGTGGAATCCTGACGGGTATCGCCGGCATCGGCAAAGCTGATGGGCGTGTCATAGTCAAACGGGTCGATGGCCAGGCGGCGCATCTCGGCACGACGCTCGGCAGGGCAAACCACGACGATGTGGCCGACCTTGTCGCTACGATCGAACGCACGGATGGACCAGCTCATGAGCGGACGGCCCGCCACGTTAACGAGCTGCTTGCCGCCGGGATTTCCAAAGCGCTGGCCGCTGCCGCCAGCAACGACCACGGCGCATACGGGCGCCATTATGCGTTCCCCTGTTTGGTGCCCTTCATGCGGTACAGCGAGTCCGCAAGAATGGCAGGGTTGTTGACGCCAAAGTCGCCCAGGCGCTCCGGATCCTCGCTAATGTCGTCCATGAGCTCCTGCAGCGAGCCATACTCGTCGACGATCTTCTCGGCCACGCCGTCGCGCACGACGGACACGCGCGAAAGCGTGCGCAGGCCCAGCGGCGTCATGACGGAGTCCTCGTCCAGGTCGTCATAGCCCAGAACTGCCGCCACGTGCTGCGGGTCGGATAGGTCCTTAGGCGTCATACGGGCAAGCTCAGCGCGGATCTTCTCGGCGTTTGCCTCGGAAGAATCGCTTGCGTAGTCGCGGATCATCAGGTCGTATTCGGTATCCATGCTGGAGCCCGCGAGCTGCTCAAGCTGCATCTGCACGAGCTTGCCCTGGTTGCCCAGCTTGACGATGCAATCCTTAAGCTCGGTCTTTGCCTGCTGCATGATCTCGAAACTCGAGAAAATGCCGGTGATGTCAGCGAGCGTAACGTAGTCGTCGAGCTCGAGGGCCGTCAGGCGCAGCAGGGAGCGATCGAGCGACTGGCGGGTTGTCTGGAGCGTGGCGACGAGCTGGTTGACCGAGCTCATGATGGTGGTGACGGGCTGGATCTCGTAGCTCTTACCGTGAACGTACACGTTAACGACGGCACGACGGGCAGAGACCGAGATTACGATGGCGTCCGTGAGCACCGACATGCGAGCGGCGGTACGGTGACGCATGCCCGTCTCGCTCGTGGCAAGCGAGGGATCGGGATTGAGGTGGAAGTTGGCGCGCAGGATCTGGGTGAGGTCGCCGTCGATGACGATGGCACCGTCCATCTTGGAGAGCTCGAACAGACGGTTCGAGGTAAACGAAATGTTGAGCGGGAAGCCGTCGTTACCGGCAGCGAGCACGTTTTCGGTGTCGCCGACGCAGATAAGGGCACCCAGGTGACCGGCGATGATCATGTCGAGGGCGGTGCGGATCGGCTGACCGGGGGCAGTCAGGCGGATGGCCTGTTCCATACGCTTTTGCAGCTCGTTCTTATCCAAGGCATCGCTCCCATCGTATACGCTCCATAAACGTCAATAAGTTTCTCACGGTTTGCCCCTGTGACGCCCGCAAAATCCGATGCTTACAGAATGAGCGAACACAGCTGAGAGCCCCAATCCAAATGAGCTGCTTATGTGGTAGCATCGGGATTCGCATAAATGAGGGAGTAGTCGCGTGATCGGGTTCGCCTCCGGTGGCGCGGCAAGTCAACACACTGGCCGATGCGGCCTGGCTTGCCTTAATGAACGAGACTCGTGGCTGTGCGCGCAACGCGTACGCCACGGGTCTTTTTTGTTACTCCCCCAAGAGGTACACGCGGGCCCGCCCGCAGAGAGGGAGCCAGACTATGGGACTCGCAGAGCTCGTGTTGCTCGCCGTTGGCCTTTCGATGGACGCCTTTGCCGTTTCCATCTGCAAGGGCCTTGGCATGAAGAAGATCAACCTTAAAGTCGCCGTGGTGCTCGGCCTGTTCTTTGGCGGCTTTCAGGCCGGCATGCCCGTAATCGGATGGGCGCTCGGCAGTCAATTCATGGGCTTCATCGGACCCATCGACCATTGGATCGCCTTTATCCTTTTGGCCTTCATCGGCGGCAAAATGCTGTGGGAAGCCTTTACCGAAGACGAGGATGGAGGCGACGGCAAGGATGCCGAAAAGATTGACCTAGGCGAGTACCTGATCCTCGCCATCGCCACCTCAATCGACGCCCTGGCCGTGGGCATCTCGTTCGCCGCGCTTTCGGTCGACATCGTTCCCGCTGTATCGCTTATCGGCGTCACAACGTTCATCTTCTCCGTTGCCGGCGTAGCGATCGGCCACACCTTTGGCGCGCGCTACGAAAAACCCGCCACCATCGTGGGCGGCGTCGTGCTCATCCTCATCGGGCTTAAGATCTTGCTTGAGCATCTGGGGATCCTCGCGATATAAAAAACGCCTCTCATAAGCCAACGTCAATGTAGGAGTCTCATGCAGAGTTTTGCATAATGCCTATTCGTGCAGACTTTTGCATGTCATACTGATATGCAAAAGTCTGCACGTTAGGAGATAGCCGTGGATACCCTTCCCATCACCACACCGCGCCAAGCTGGCATCTACGTGCGCCAGGCACGCGAGACTCAGGGTCTCACCCGTGCCGCCTTCGCCAAAAAGGCCGGTGTTTCGGAGCGCCTGCTCGCATCGCTCGAGCTAGGAGACGCCACCGGCATTCGACTCGACAAGTTGCTGGCGATTTTCGACGCTCTTGGACTGGCACTCGCAGCACAAGGGGATATCGGCGAAGCGAAAAACGAGCGACCAGTCGACGCCCCGCATGCCAATCCGCTGCCTCGCAGCATCCCCAGGCGCCATCACACTCAACGTCCTCATCATCGCAACCGTCGCAGCGCAGCCATTCCGGCTCTCGCAGATGCCCCCTTTACGTCCGAGCTCTACGACAAGGCCTTCGCCGATTTCGCCATGTCCAATCTCGGAGTCTCGATTGCCACAAACGCATCTAGCCAAACCATGCCCGAAGGGAAATAGCCAATGGCCAGAACATCACTTCGGACCATTATTTGCGGCGTGCCTGCTGGAACGCTCACGCAAGATGAGAACGGTCTTATCAGCTTTACCTACGATCATGACTATGACGGGCCAGCCCTATCGACCAACATACCCGTATCAAATCGCACATACGGCCAACAGGTCATGAATCCGTACCTGTTTGGCCTTCTACCCGACAGCGAGGACCAACGAAAAGCGATTGCCGCCGAATTCAACGTTAGGCCCAACAATCCCGTTGCTCTGCTCAGCCATATCGGACTCGACTGTCCGGGCGGAGTACAGTTTTGTGCCGAAGAAGACGTCGACGCCGTCCTGCATCGCGACGGCGAATACCGCCCTATAGACGACCACGATATTGCTCTCCGTCTCAAGTCGATCAGAGATGACCACGAGGCATCGTGGATGGGTCTAGATGAAAGTTGGTCACTTGGGGGCAATCAGGGCAAGTTCGCTCTCGCCCTCATAGACGGTCGCTGGTGCGAATGCGTGGGTTCCTCGCCCACGACGCATATTTTCAAAAATGGCGTTATCGGATTTAAACTTGAGGCTCTTAATGAGTTTGTCTGCATGAAAAGCGCCCAGCGCGCCGGTATCGCAACGGCAAACGTCGAATATCGTATGTTTGAGGACGAACCTGCCCTCATTGTTGAGCGCTATGACCGCGTGAAAGTCAAAGACGGAACGATCAGGCGCCTACATCAAGAAGACCTCTGTCAGGCACTTGGGGTGATGCCCGCCCAAAAGTACACGGCAGACGGCGGCCCGACCACACGCGACATTCAAGAGCTCCTCGTAAATACGAGCCACCATCAACTTAACCTGTATCTGTTTACGCAGATACTGTTCTTCAACGCCATTATCGGCGCACCGGATGCACACGCGAAAAACTATTCCCTGCTCCTTGGAAACGACGGCGCAGCCATGATGGCTCGAATGTACGATGTCGCGTCGGGTTTGGCGTATGAGCGCATGCGCCGCCGGGCGCGCCTTGCCATGAGCGTTGGCGGCGAAAATCGTGTGGGGCGCATCGGTCCAGGCGCTATCCGCCGATACCACGGTATGGGCGACCCCGCGCTGGAGGCGGCGCTTACCGATGCCGGGCTATCCGAGAAGTTTTGCTTTGCGACCATGATGGACCTCGCCTACGAGGTGCCCATTTGCATGGAAGAGGTCATGGACGAATACGCCGATCTGCCCGGCATGGCGGACCTGCGCGAGCATATGCCCGGCCCCGTCCGCGAAAACTGCCAGCGCACCCTCGACCTCATCAAGGCAGAAATGGACTAGGTGGCCTTAATTTCGCAATTATCAAACAAAAGAGAGGGGACACCCGTCGCAAAAGACCGGGTGCCCCCTCTCATAATGTCATTTGCAATCCGCTAGCACGTGGCTCGGACTGCTGCTAGCGCAACCTTTACGCAGCGAGGCGCTTGAGGACGTCGATGAGCAGCTCGTAAAAGCGCTCGGCAGAAGCGAGCTCCATGCTCTCGTCCGGGGTATGGACATCGGAGAGCGTCGGGCCCACGGCGATGGCGTCCAGGCCGTGCAGAGCCTCGGCAAACAGGCCGCACTCAAGGCCGGCGTGAATGGACTCGATGCGCAGCTCGGAGCCAAAGAGCTCTCGATAGCTCTCGACGAAGACGTCGCGGACCGGCGAATGCTCGGCATAGCTCCAGCCGGGATACTCAAACTCAAACTTGGCGTCGAAGCCCAGGACATCGGCCAGCGTCTGCAGACGGTCCTTGAACTCGTTCTGCAGCGAGGTGATCGAAGAGCGCGGGGACAGCATAATCTTGACCTCGTCATCGGAGGTGGCGACCACGCCGATGTTGGAGGAAACCTCGACGGAGCCGTCGGTGGCGACGTTGCGGCGGATCACACCGTTGGGGGCAAGACGCAGGGCGCGGATGAGGGCAAGCGCGGACTTCTGGTCCATGGCCTCGACCTCAGTGTTGTCGGCAATCTCAACTGTGCAGGTAAAGCCGGGGTCGAAGACCTCGAGCTCGGCAGTAACGTCGGCGATGATGCCCTTTGCGATCTGGGCCGCGGCCTCGGCTGCAGCGTGGTCGGCGTAGACCAGAACGGCCTTGCACTCACGGTTGATGGCGTTGTCCTTGGTGCCGCCGTTAAAGCTAACGATGGCGGGCTCGCCGGCAACCATCAGGCGGTCGATGATGCGGGCCATGATGAGGTTGCCGTTGCCGCGCTCCAGGTTGATATCGCTGCCGGAGTGGCCGCCCAGCAGGCCGGAGATGTCGAGCGTGAGGGTGCTACCGGTCTTGTGCTCGCGCGTGATCGGGCAGGTGTAGGTAACGACGACACCGCCGGCGCAGCTGACGGTGGCAACGCCCTCTTCCTCGGAGTCAAGGTTAATCATGGTGCGGGCGCTAATCTGGGACTTGTCGAGCGTCTCGGCGCCGACCAGGCCAGTCTCCTCGTCGGTGGTGAACACGCACTCGAGGGCCGGATGGGCAATCGAATCGTCGTTGAGCACGGTAAGCATAAGCGCGACGGCGATACCGTTGTCGGCGCCCAGAGTGGTGCCGTTAGCGGTGAGGACGCCGTCCTTGACGACCAGATCGATACCATCGGTCGTAAAGTCGTGCTCGACGGAACCCAGCTTGTCGCACACCATATCGATATGGCCCTGCAGCATCACGGTCGGGGCATTCTCGGCACCGGCAGATGCGGGCTTGCGAATGATAACGTTGTAGACCTCGTCCTGGTACACATCGAGGCCGCGCTCCTTGGCAAACGCAACCAGGAAATCGCTGATGCCCTTCTCGTTGCCAGACCCACGGGGGATCGCGCTGACCTCCTCAAAGAAATGGAACAGCTGGGCGGGCTCGTAGCCGGTAATCTTGTAGTCCATGGTGCCTCCTTGGCGCAACTGGTTAGACAGTAAGACATGCGCCTTGTATATTCCCAGACTTTACGTGCATAAACCAGTCGAAAACGCCGAGCGCCCTCGCATCATCGGCTAACGGTGGACCGCATAGCGTAACGGTCACAACTTCGCAGTTCTACAAATCGAGGCGCCCTTGCCAGAGCGCCTCGATTGCGCGTATCAAATTGTCGCCACGCCCTACAGCGCGCCGGAGCCGGCTTGCATCATGCCGCCGGGGCCCGAGGTCACGCCGCCGCTCACGGGCGCGGCGTTGCCGGTGTGCGGTGCCGCCGGGGCGGTATCGCCACCGAGCGTGCCCGCCGGACGCGGTGCCGGGATCTCGCCCGTGCCGTGGCTAAAGACAAACTTGCCATCGGCCACGTCGCACAGGACGGTATCGCCCTCGCCCCACTCGCCGGCCAGGAGCTCCTCGGACAGCGGGTCCTCGATGAGCTTTTGAATAGCACGGCGCAGCGGACGCGCACCGTTGGTGAGGTCGGTGCCCTCGGCCACGATCTTGTCATAGGCCGCATCGGTGAGCTTGATGTTCATGCCGTTGGTAATCAAACGCTGACGCAGGTCGTCCACCAGCAGGTGCGCGATCTTGGTGAGATTCTCGCCCGAGAGCTTCTGGAACACCACAATGTCGTCGATACGGTTGAGCAGCTCGGGGCGGAACAGGCGCTTGAGCTCGCCCATCGCACGACCCTTGATCTCACTCGAGGTGAGGCCCTGCTCGCCGGTGGTGCCAAAGCCAACGCTCGCATCCTGCGCGATCTCGCGGGCGCCCACGTTTGACGTCATGATGATCACGGTGTTGCGGAAGTCAACCGTCTTGCCCTGGCTATCGGTCAGACGACCCTCCTCCAGCACCTGCAGCAGGATATTGAAGATGTCGGGGTGCGCCTTCTCGATCTCGTCGAACAGCACGACCGAGTACGGGTGACGGCGAACAGCCTTGGTGAGCTGGCCGCCCTCGTCGTGGCCCACATAGCCCGGGGGGCTACCGATGAGCTTGGAGACCTCGAACTCACTGCCAAACTCCGACATATCGAAGCTGATGAGCGCGTCCTTGCTGCCAAAGAGATACTCGGCGAGCGTCTTGGCGAGCTCGGTTTTGCCCGTGCCGGTGGGGCCCAGGAAGATAAAGCTGCCGCCGGGGCGACGCGGGTCCTTGAGCGGCGAGCGGCTGCGGCGCACGGCCTTGGCAACGGCCTCGACGGCCTCGTCCTGACCGATGATGCGCGTCTTGAGCACGCTTTCGGCCTGCAGCAGGCGGCGGCTCTCGCTCTCGGTGAGCGAGGACACCGGCACGCCCGAGGTCACGGACACGATGTCGGCAATCTGGGAGACATCGATGGTGAGCGGGCTGGCGTCGAGCTCGGCCGTCCAGGCAGCCTTGGCCTCGGCGAGCTCAATCTCGGCAGCCTTTTGCTGCTCGGTGATCTCGGCGGCCTTGTTCATGTCGTCGCTCTCGGTGGCCTCCTGCGCGGCGGCCTTAAGCTCCTCCACGCGATGCTCGGCCTCGCGCACCGGCTCGGGCGCGCGGTTGGCGGCGATGCGAGCGCGGGCACCGGCCTCGTCGATGAGGTCGATGGCCTTATCGGGCAGGAAGCGATCCTGGATGTAGCGGTTGGAAAGGTTCGCGGCGGCCTCGATAGCACCCTGCGTATAGTGCACATGGTGGTGCTCCTCGTAGCGCGGCTTGAGCGCGGTCAGGATCTTGACCGTGTCCTCGACGCTCGGCTCCTCGACATCGATGGTCTGGAAGCGACGCTCGAAGGCCGGATCCTTGGTGAGGTACTTGCGGAACTCCTCGGCCGTGGTGGCACCGATGATCTGGAAAGCACCGCGCGCGAGCACGGGCTTGAGCATAGAGCTCGCATCGATAGAACCCTCGGCAGAACCGGCACCGATGATGGTGTGCATCTCGTCGATAAACAAGATGACGTCGTCGGCTTCGGTCGCCTCCTGGATCACGTTCTTGAGGCGCTCCTCAAACTCACCGCGATACTTGGCACCCGCGACAAGACCCGGCAGGTCGAGCGTCCAGATATTCTGGTTCATGAGGTTCTCGGGCACGTTGCCGGCAGCGATCTGCTGTGCCAGGCCCTCGACGATGGCCGTCTTGCCCACGCCGGGGTCGCCCAGAATGAGCGGGTTGTTCTTGGTGCGGCGCGAAAGAATTTCCATCATACGCTGGACTTCCTTTTCGCGACCGATTACAGGGTCGAGCTCGCCATCGCGCGCCTTTTGCGTGAGGTTGGTGGCGAACTGCTTGAGCGTATCGGTGCCACTCCCCTTTTGCTGAGAGGCATCCGAGCCGCTAAAGAACGGCAGGCCCGCACCGGGACGACCAGCACCGGCGCCGGCAAGCGGACGCTTCTTGTCCTGGTCCTTGGCGGTGAGTTTCTCGATAGCCTTTTTGATGGAGGCGGACGACACGCCCAGGCGCATGAGGATGTCCATGGCCATGCCGTTGCCCTCTTCGACGATACCGATGAGCAGGTGCTCGGTCGACACGTAGGTCTGATTGTTCTCGCGCGCCACGCGGAATGAACGCTCCATCACGCTAATGACGAGCGGCGTAAAGGCAAGCTTGGCAGCCTCGGTCTCCTCGCTGGGCTCGGGGACCGTGGTCTGGACCTCCTTGAGGGTGTCCATGATGTCGTCGTAGGAGATATCGAGCGAACGCAGTGCCTCGGCGGCAATGCCCTCGTCCTCCTTGGCAAGCGCGAGCAGCAGGTGCTCGGTGCCCACCTTATTTGAATGAAGATCAAGCGCCTCTTGCTTGGCCATGGACATGACCTTACGCGCGCGATCGGTAAATCTATCTAACATGCTCGTTTCCTTACATGAGTTCATCGAAATCAAAACGCCCGCCCGTCGGCGGCGCTTTTGTCTCTTTACCCACAGGTTGTCTATGTTAACAGCTGGAGGAATATCTATAAACCCGGCTCACATGAATGCAGGTTATGACCGCATCGCGGGACTCACCGCGCGATGCGCGACAGGCGCCCCGCAAGAGAAACCCTAGGCGTCTTTCACCACGTCGGGACTCGTCGCACGCGATGCGCGATAGGCATCGGCCTCCTTGGAGACGCGTTCGAGCAGCTCGGATGTATCGACGCCCTCGACTTGCGCGACCGTTTCCACCGTCTGCATGGCGACCGCCCTCAGGTACGCGCACGCGCTGTCCCCCAGCTGCTCGAGGTCTATCTCCTCGCCGCCCTCCCGGGCAAAGCCGACCGCCATCACAAAGCCCATGATGCCCGAGACCAGAAAGCCCACCGCAAAGCTCGAATCTGCCTTGAGCTCTTCTCCGTCGGGGTGGACGATCTCTCTCACGCGGTCGATGATGATCGTATGGATGCCCTGCACGACCTGCTCGGCGGCACCCGCCCTCATGGTGATGACGATGCGCCGCAGCAGGCAGCGGACGTCGCGCCGGTCGAACGCCGAAAGGTCGCCCTCGCTCGAAAAATGCCAGAGGGCATCGGTGATGAGCTCGTTATCCTGCAGCAGCTGGGCTATGGCGATGGCGACGAGTTCATCGAAATCGTGAAAATAGTAGTAAAACGTTCCGCGATTGCACTGGGCGGCGCGGGTCACCTCGCCAACCGACAGCTCGAAGATGCTGTTGTTCTCGATGAGCTCCCAAAACGCCTCGATGATACGGGTGCGTGCATCGGGCGCATCGGCGTCCTTACGCGGTCTCGCCATGCGCCTCACCGCACCCCTGCGCCTTGGCGTTCATGATGAGCATCTGAAGACGGTTCTCCACGTTGGCGAAGCTCACGTCGGGATCGTAGTCGAGGGGCAGGAACTGCGCCGTGGGATACTGCTCCTTGAGCGCATGGATGAGCCCGCGCCCCACGACATGGTTGGGCAGACACCCGAACGGCTGCAGGATCACGAAGTTGCGGCAGCCGCGCTTGGCGTGCTCGAGAATCTCCGCCGGAATCAGCACGCCCTCGCCCGCGTCGAACGTATGGTGCAGGATCTTATCGCTCGCGCGCACGAGCTCGGGCATGCGCGTCGGCGGCTCGTAGAGCGGGCTCGCCGCGCCCAGGCGGTCGCAACGGTCGTGCGCGAGCTCGAACAGGTTGTCCGCCGTGGCGTACCAGGCCTTTTCGGGCAGCGACAGGTCGACGTGGAACTCGCGCGACTGCGCATGCTTGTAGAAATAAGTCTTGCGGATCACGTCGGTCATGCGCGCCTCGATGACCTCGAGCCCGTTGTCCTCGAGGTAGCGCTCGATCTCGTGGTTGGCGCCGAGATGGAAATTGAGCAGGTACTCGCCCACGATGAGAACGGTCGGATGCGGGTTCGAGCGGTCGTACGGAACGGCGTCCATGATCGCAAGCGCGCGTTTGAAGCCCGTCGCCTGGCCTCTCAGCCCGGAGCGCTCCATGCCCTCGATAACCTCATCGAGCGCGCGGTCGAACGCAGCGTCCGCCGCGCCCTTCTCGAGCTCGTAGGGACGGATGCGCCTAAGCATGGCCTCGAGGGCATCGATCATGGGAAGACCGTAGGCGATCTGGATGCTCGGGCCAAGGCCGAGCTTGAAGCCCGGATGCGCATTGTGGGCATCGACGTCGTCGTTGGTGAGCACCGGGACATAGTCGTATCCCGCGTCGTCGAGCGCGCGGCGCAGCAGGGGCATGTAGTGCGTCAGGCGGCAGTCGCCGATATACTTGCCAGTCACCACGGCGACGTCGTGCGGGTCGTACTTACCGCTCTCGAGTGCCGCGAGCGCCTCGCCGATCACGATTTGCGCGGGGAAGCAGATGTCGTTGTGCACATAGCGTTTGCCCAAGCGGATGGCATCCTCGCGCCCGATATCAAGGGCCTCGGCGCGCACGCCCTGATTGCGCATCGCCGCGGTCATGAGCCTGCAGAACGCATGGGAGGTGTTGGGGACCAGCGCGATCTTGTCGTGCCGGTCGCGCTTGGTGTACTTGACCTTATACGGGTCGTCGAGCGGATGGACCGCGTGCACCCGGGCGCCCTCGGCACGCTCCTCCGCGCGACGACGGTTGACCGACTCGATAAACGAACGCACGCGAATGCCCATGGGACCGGCGACGTCGCTCTCATCGAGCTTGATCATCATCGGAACCTTGGAGCCCATCTCGCCCATCATGCGCGCGATCTCGTCGGTGAGATACGCATCGTGGCCGCAGCCGAAGCTGCCCATCTGCACGAGCTCGAGCTCGGGCGTCGATGCGACGATGACCGCGCACGACAGCATGCGCGCATGGTAGTTGTTCACGATGTCGATGCGGCTGTTGGAAAGATCGACGTTGCAGACCCCCGGCACCGCATCGGGCGTCAGCACGGGGATGCCGCGCTCAGAGAAGAGCTTGGGCAGCCCGTGGTTGACCAGCGGGTCGTTGTGGTACGGGCGCGAAGCGATCACCACCGCGTAGCCGCCGTCCTCGCGCACGTTCTCGAGCACCTGCCTGCCGCGCAGCTGCAGCTGGTTCTCAAACGTCTCCTGCGCGCGGTCCGCCTGCTCGGTCGCCTTGGCAACCAGGTCGGCATCGATATCGAAGGTCTCCTTGCACCACGCCTTGAGCTGGCGGTTTCGGTCGCCCTCGTCGTACCAGTGGAACAGCGGCGTATCGAACGGAACGCCGAAACGCTCCTCCGGGTTATCGGAATTGCGCATCACGTAGGGGTATCCCTTTACGACGGCGCACATCCACTCGCTGGTAGAGGCGGTGTTTTCGGTGGGCACCGTCGTGATGATGGGCATGAAGATGCGGTCGACGCCGGCGTCGACGAGATTGCGGATGTGCCCGTGGACGAGCTTGGCCGGGAAGCACACGGTGTCGGATGTGACGTGCGCCAGACCGCGCTCGTACATCGCCTTGGTGCTGCGTCCCGAGACGCGCACCTTAAAGCCGAGCGTGCTGAAGAACGTCGACCAGAACGGCATGGTGTCCCAGAACTCGAGCACACGGGGAATGCCGATCGTGACATCGCGCCCCCCGCAGGCGGGAACCGTGGGGTACGACTCGAACAGCAGCTTCTCGCGGTCGACAAAGAGATTGGGGGCAGCCGCGGTCCGGTCGCGCCCCGTGCCGGGTGCCTGTGCCTCGCAAGCACCCTGCGGACGCAGCTCCTCCGTCGCGGGAACCTCGCGCACGAGCTCATCCCATGAGATGGCGCCGCCGCGCGGGCAGCGATTGCCCGTGACGTAAAGCGAGCCGTCGCCAAATGCCACGACCGCGCGCTGGCAGCGGTTGTTGCACCGACGGCAGGTAACGCCGCCGAACTCGCGATGCTCGAAGCGCTCCACGGCATCGAGCCCGATAAACGACGTGCCGGCGTCGCCCTTGCGGCATTCCTCGCGCGCGAGCAGGGCGATACCGATAGCGCCCATCAGCCCCGGGTGGGGCGCACGCGTGACGGGTTTGCCCAAATACTGCTCGAATGCGCGCAGCACCGCGTCGTTTCGGAACGTGCCGCCCTGGACGACGACTTTGTCGCCCAGACGGTTGAGATTTGAAACGCGAATGACCTTGGTAAACACGTTCTCGATAATCGAACGGCAGAGACCGGCCATGATGTCGCCCGGACCCTTACCGCGCCGCTGCTCGGAAACGACGCTGCTGTTCATGAACACCGTGCAGCGGCTGCCGAGAACGGCGGGGGCTTTGGACGAAAATGCCTCGGTCGCGATATCCTCAACGGCTATTCCGAGGTTTTTGGCAAAACCCTCGAGGAACGAGCCGCAGCCCGCAGAGCACGCCTCGTTGACGACGATATCGGTCAGCACGCCGTGGTTGAGCCAGATGGCCTTCATATCCTGTCCGCCGATGTCGAGCACGAAGGTCGCATCTGGAACGCATGCGCACGCGGCGCGGGCGTGCGCGACCGTCTCGACCGTATGGTAGTCGGCGTGGAACGCGCGCGCGAAAAGCTCCTCGCCGTATCCCGTGGTGCCCACGGCATCGATCGCAAGCGTGACTCCCGCTGTCTCCCAGCGGTTCTTCAAGCTGACAAGACCCTGTTGGGCGACGTCGAGCGGTCTGCCGTTATTAGACGCGTAGAACGAATCGACAAGCTCACCCGCCTCATCGACCAGGGCGAACTTGGTCGTCGTGCTCCCCGAATCGATACCGAGCGCCACACGCACCGTCTCTCCGGGCGCATACGCATCCGGACCCTTTGCCGGCGTCTCTTTGCCATGGCGTGCCGTAAAATCCGCCTGCTCGGCAGGTGTGGCAAAAAAGGGCTGGGCAAGACGTCCCTCTCCGCTTGCGGGCGCGACCGTCTCGAGCTTATCCAGCCGGACAAAAGCGTCGGGAAGGTCGATCGGTTGGGACGATGCGAACATGTCGGTCAGCGACAGGGCGGCACCGCGCGCGACCATGATCTGCGGATCGCGCGGGACGATAACCTGATCGTCCGATAGATTCAGTTGCTCCCGGAACACGCGGACCAGCGTGGGGTTGTAGGCGAGCGTACCGCCCTCGAAGATTACCGGCGGCTCGATGTCGATACCCTGGGCCAGACCGCCGATCGTTTGGCGGGCGACCGCGTGAAGCGCCGAAAGCGCCAGGTCGGTGGTAGGAATGCCCTCGTTGAGCAGCGGCTGGATATCGGTCTTTGCGTACACGCCGCAGCGGCCCGAGACCTCGTGGACGGTCGTTCCCCGGCTTGCGAGCTGCTCGAACTCGCCCGATTCGGTGCCGACCCCCATGAGCTTTGCCATCTCGTCGATAAATGCACCGGTACCGCCTGCGCACGAGCCGTTCATGCGCATGTCGGCAACCTCGATGTCTCCCTTATCGTTGGTGCGGAAGAAGATCATCTTGGCGTCTTGGCCGCCCAGCTCGATGGCGCAGCGCGTCTGCGGATAGAACCTGCTGATCGCGAGCGCGTTGGCGACCACCTCCTGAACGTACGAGGCGCCCAGCGCGGTCGCGATATCGCGCGCACCCGAGCCGGTCACCGCAACGCGCAGCGACTCATGGGGAAAGCGCTCGGCGAGCATGGCGCGCACGCTCGCTGTCTGACACGCCCCGTGGCGGCGATATCCCCACCACGCCTCGGTCATATCCTCGTGCATCGCGTAAACTTTGGTCGTCGTCGACCCTACGTCCAGTCCTACTAGCAACGCCATAATGCTCCGTCTCTCGCATTTTTCCCGCTAGAGATATACCACTCTACGTAATACAACAGACTGTTGTATTTAAACTCCATATAAAAAGCGGCTGCCGAAACGCTTCAGCAGCCGCCGAATGCACCAACAGATTGTTCTGCGCGCTAGCACGTCGGGCAACGGAGCAGCACGGGCCCTCCGGTCATGCGCACCGCTCACGCCCGCGATGTCGCCGAGAGAGCTATCCACGCTTAGGGCTCCAACCAAGCAAGTCGCCCGCGCTCAGCAGATCCCTAAGCGAGCTACTCGCACTCAGGAGCCATAGCCTGCTCCAAGAGCTCGGCATGCTCCTCCTCGAAAACCGTCCCCACAGGGAAGGCGCGACGGAAGACGAAGCGGGAAATCGGACCGGCTACCAAAAGGTTCCACGGCAGCGCCATCACAAAATTATGCGGGATGTTGATCATCCAGATCGCGGGCACGGAATACAGGTTCGCAAGGATGCCGCCGGGCATGTGCGTCAGACCCTCACAGGCACCGTACAGCGACATGATGATGACCATGGGAACGACCATGCAGGAGCTGACGGCGAGCGTCATGGCAAGTGGCGAGCTCTTGCCCGGCGTGACCAAGTACTTAAAGGCGAAACCCTTGGCGAGCGGGCTGGCGACGAACCAGTCGCAGCACATGGCAAAAATGTAGGCAACGGGGAAGCCGAGCCACGCAGTGGCAACGACCTCGCCGTTGATGGCCCCGTGCTGCAGGGCAACGTTGTAGATGCTCATCCAGAGCACCATGCAAAAGCACATGATAAAGGTGAACAGCAGGCTCTCTCGTTTGTTGATAGGCATAAAGGGCAGATTCCTCTCTGTGTTGTACCGCGGCGCCACGCAACAAAAACGGGCGGGCAAGATGGAGCTGTTGGAACTTCATCTCGCCCGCCCGTGGTACGCGCGTCTGCGACTACTTATGTGGTGGAACTACCCTAACACGAACGGCGCGCGCTTCGTAAGCGTTGAGTTTGTGGAGATGCAGGGCACCAAAACCCCCGACCCCATAAGTTGCGGTGGAATACGGACTGTTTTGACCCTTTAAGCAGCAATTCAGTCCCTATTTCACCGCAACTCATTTGGTGCAAAGTAACCTGTCCCCCTTGTACCAATTAGCTGGTGTGGCGCCAGCGAGGGTCGGTGAGCGTACGCGCCACACCCAGTCCAACGGGCAGAAACGCTACGATGAGCACTGCGCGCACAAACCAGCCGAGCATATTGACCGTGTCGAAGGTGCACATGTAATACATCGAGCGATACAGATACAAGCCCGGCACCATAATGACAATCGAAGGCACCGTGAGGGCGATGCGCGGGTAGGTGAGCTTGACTTCAGCCAAGCTTGCGAGCAGCCCCGATACCAGCGCGCCGATAAACGCTGCTGCCTCGGGAGGCATTCCCGTGCTGAGGCCCAGGAAGGGAATCATCGTCGGCGCATCGACAAGGGTCAGACGCAGGGTATTGGACACGGCGCCGATCAACCCAGCTGCCGCGGCCATCTTTACCGGGCTGTTGAACATCACCGAGAAGCCGAATACGCCAACGAAGCTCATCACCACGCGCAGGAGCGTAAGGGCAAGCGGCGAAAGGCCCAGTGGGGCAAAGTCGTCCGGCGCCAGGCCAACACACTCGGCAACCATCCAACCTACGAGGGTCGCCATCACAATAATCGATACGGCATATGAAAGGCGCTCGATACCGCTTCGCATGTCGAGCTTAGCGATGTCGAGGCCTGCCGTAATGAGTGGAAAGCCGGGAATCACAAAGAGCATGGCGCCGATATAGCCTTCTTGGTGCGACATTGCCCCCGGTATGACCTGGCCAAGGCCGAGCAATGCCAGCAGATACGAAACGCAAGCGAGCGCAACGCCGGTCGTCAGCGCGCTGAACTGACCAAGGCCTTGCTTGAGAATATGGGAGCGGGCAAAGTTGCCGACACCCGCGCCCACGAACGCGCAGGCCATCTCGATAGGGCCGCCGCCGAGCAAAAAAACGAAGGCGCCACAGGCGCAGGCCGCCGCAAGGCCCTGTTGCCAAGGCGCGTAATCAGGTTTTGAACTCTCAACGGTCTTGAGCATCTCGTGATACTCGTGCACCGTGAAGCGACGACCATAGGTCTCGATTTCCTTGAGGAAACTCTCCATCATCCAAATGCGATGGGTATTGACGCCCGTTGTGGGCAAGCTGACGACCTCATTAAAGCAGTGACCATCTTCGATGCAGGTACACTCAAACGACAGGAGACTTAAGTCAACGTGGATGGTGACACCGAGTACGGCGGCAACACGATTCATGGTATCGCGCACGCGCCAGGCACCCGTTCCGCTCGCGAGCATAAGCATGCCGGTGCGGCAGATGATGGATGATTTATCGGTGAGCGGCGCATCGACGGCAAGCTCATCGCCTGCCGTCACGATCTGGTGCCAGTCAGTTTTCATATGGAGCGCGCCGGCACGAACGCCGTGGTGCATGGGGGCTCTCGAAAGCAGCGAGTTAAGGCGCGAAGGCTGTGAGGGCTCCGCCGATTCGCCCTCGTCCTCGTCGGGCTCTTCATCGACCAGATCAAAGGAATCAAGCGGCGCTGGCTCGCGACGGTCGATCAGCTCCTCGTCCTCATCATCAAAGTAGTTGAACTGATCGAGCATGTCCTCTTCGATTGCGCGCTCGCTCGCGTCGTCCATCCCGGTGCTCCCTTCCTATCGACTAACCCCCATCCTAGACAGCGACGGCTAAAGGAAACATAAAAGAGACGACTATCAAAACAAGGACTGTCCCCAACTGCCGGCAGAAAAGGAACGTCCCCAAGTGCCAACCACGGCAATGCCGATGCTTTGGTAACGACAGCGAGCGGGTCGCATTTGTGACAAGGTGACGTGAAACGAAAGGGCGCTGACCTTCTGGTCGCGCCCTTGAAGTTGAACGTCAGATTGTCCAAATGCGGCCCGCGCAGCGTCGAGCCGTTACGCGGTTCGTAGAACCGCGTAACAAGTTAGTACATCTTTGCGCCGGCGGGGATGGAGGCGTCGAGCTGGATCAGGTTGAGGCGCTCCTCACCATCCTCCTCGTGGATGGCACTGATGAGCATGCCGCAGCTGGGGATGCCCATCATCTTGCGCGGAGGCAGGTTGGTGATGGCGAGCAAGGTCTTGCCGACCAGGTCCTCGGGCTCGTAATAAGCGTGAATACCGGAGAGGATGGTGCGGTCGGTACCGGTACCGTCGTCGAGCGTAAAGTTCAGCAGCTTCTTGGACTTCTTGACGGCCTCGCATGCCTTGACCTTCACAGCGCGGAAATCGCTCTTGGAGAAGGTATCAAAGTCGACGAACTCCTCAAACAGCGGCTCAACGGCGATCTTGGAGTAATCGAGTGTGGGCTTAAGCGACTTAACGAATGGGCTCGCGGCGTTGCCGGCCTCTGCAGCCTTGGCGGCAGCGGCACCGGACTGGAAACCCTTCTCGGGCTTCATGTGCGGGAACAGCAGGACGTCGCGGATAGAAGCCTGGTTAGTAAGCAGCATGACCACGCGGTCGATACCAATGCCAATGCCGCCCGCGGGAGGCATACCGTACTCGAGGGCGCGCACGTAGTCCTCGTCATACTCCATAGCCTCATCGTCGCCGCCGGCCTTCTCGGCCATCTGGGCAGCAAAGCGCTCAGCCTGGTCGACCGGGTCATTGAGCTCGGAGAATGCGTTGGCGTACTCGTGGCCGGCGATGACCAGCTCAAAGCGGTGAGTCAAACGCGGGTCGTCCTCAAAACGCTTAGCGAGCGGGCTGACCTCGATGGGGTAATCGCACACGAAGGTCGGGTTGACGATGGTGTCCTCGCCCAGCTCATCGTAAATCTCGGCGATGATCTTGCCGGCAGTCCACTCGGGCTTGATCTCCAGGCCCTTCTCGCGCGCGGCGGCAGCAAGCTCCTCGACCGGCGTGTCGATGGTGACCTGCTTGCCGAGCACGTCGGAGACGATGTCGGTCATGGGACGGCTGGCCCACTCACCAGAAAGGTCGATGGTCTGGCCCTGGTACTCGATGACCTCGGGGTTGCCGATGGCCTTGTTAGCCGCCTTAATGACACCCTGGGCGAGCGCCTTCATGCCCTCGAGGTCTGAGAAGGCACGGTAGGCCTCCATCGTGGTGAACTCGGGGTTGTGGGTAAGGTCCATGCCCTCGTTACGGAAGATGCGGCCGATCTCGAACACGCGCTCAAAACCACCGACGATGCAGCGCTTGAGATGGAGCTCGGTGGCAATACGCAGGTAGCACTCCTGATCGAGCGCGTTGAAGTGGGTAATGAACGGCTTGGCGGTAGCGCCGCCCTGGATGGTCTGCAGGATGGGGGTCTCGACCTCCATGTAACCGTCGGACTCCATAAAGCGACGGAAGGTAGAGAGAATCTGCGAACGCTTACGGAAGGTCTCGCGAACGTCGTCGTTGGCGATCAGATCGACATAGCGCTGGCGATAGCGGGTCTCCTTGTCGGAAAGACCGTGGAACTTCTCGGGCAGCGGACGAACGGCCTTGGAAAGCAGGGTCGCGCTCTTAGGGGCAACGGAAAGCTGGCCGCGCTGGGTGCGCACGACCACGCCGGTCACGCCCAGGATGTCGCCCAGGTCGAGGGCCTTGAGCGTATTCCAGGCGGCCTCGTCCATGTCGTTGATGCGGCAGAACAGCTGAATCTCGGCAGTCGCATCGCGCACGACGATGAACATGATCTTGCCCTGACCGCGCTTGGCGACCACGCGGCCGGCGATCTTCACGACGTCCTCGGTGTCCTCGCCATCGGCAAGCTCGGCGTACTTAGCCTCGATATCGGCGACGTAGTCCTCAAGCTCAGAGTGCTCGGGATAGGGGTTCTGGCCCGCCTCGAACAGGGCGGCGCGCTTGGCCAGGCGGGTGGCGCGCTCGTCGTTGAGCGTCGATGCCTGATCGGCGGCGTTCTGGTTCTCTGCCATAAGTTAGCTCCTCAAACTAAAACGCTCCCCAGGATTCGGTCCCAGGGAGCGAAAACATACCTTTACGCGGGACCGTGGTCTAGCGTGCGATCTTGGCGATGGTGTAGACGCGAGTCTTGCCGGAAGGCGTAACGACCTCGACGGAATCACCCTCGCCGTGACCGATGATGGCGTGACCGACCGGAGACTCGTTGGAGATCTTGTGCTCGAGCGAGTTGGTCTCGGTGGTACCAACGAGCGTGACTTCCATGACCTCGCCGTTGGGATCAATCAGCGAAACGGTGGAACCGATGGAGACGGTCAGATCGCCCGTGGTGGCAGCAACCTGAGCGTTGGCAAGAATGGCCTGGATCTCGGCGATACGAGCAGCATTCTGGGCCTGCTTGTCCTTGGCGGCATCGTACTCGGAGTTCTCCGAAAGGTCGCCGAACGCGCGGGCTTCCTTGATGTCCTCGACGATCTCCTTGGCGTAATCGCCCTCACGCCAGGCGAGCTCCTCGACGAGCTTCTGGCGGCCCTCAGCGGTCAGTACGATCTGGCTTGCGTCCATACGGATATCTCCCCAACTCTGATCAAACAATCAACTGTCAACAAAACGAAAAAGACCGGCTAGCCTGCGGGCAAGCCGGTCAGGTGCTCACCCCAAAGGGATGGGACTACTCTGCGTCCGCGTCGCTGTCCTCTGCCTGCTTCTTCTTGGCAGCAGCGAGCTTGGCCTCGAGCTCAGCGATCTCCTTGTCCTCCTCGGACTGCTCGACCACGACCTCCTCGGCCTGCTTGGTCTCGGCCTTATCGTCGCCCTCCATACCCTCGCGGATATTCTTGACGGTAGAGCCGAGGGACTTGCCGAGCTTCGGCAGGTTCTTGGGCCCGAAGATAATCAGGACAACGACGAGAATAATGATGAGCTCAGGAGCCCTCAGTCCAAACATGTAGACCTCCACAATACAGCGAGACAAGCTCGAATGAGTATACCGCGGGTATCGCGGTATCACAACACTAGCTAAAAAAAGGGACCGCAAGAAGCGGTCCCTCCTCATGCTCTGGTCGGGTTGACTGGATTTGAACCAGCGACCCCTGCGTCCCGAACGCAGTGCTCTACCAAACTGAGCCACAACCCGTTAGCTCGACTATAGTAACAAAGATTTTCGCCGCGTGCTAGAGAAATTTTTATTTCTTTGGCGCGTCGATTTGAACCGTGTTGGGAATAAACTCAGTCGCGCAGGCCCACCAGCCATTTTGCTGGGCAGCATCGGCAAGCCTTTCGACCGTGGCAGCGGTGTCGCAAATGGCAAACGAGCAGGCACCCGATCCGCACACATCTACAGCAACGGTTCCGTCCTGTTTACGCAGCCAGTCGAGGACCGTTTGAATCTGCGACTCCATCTGTGCGGAAATGACACCCAGATTGTTATGGATGAGTGTATATGCCGTCTCGGCATCACCAGCACGCAAGGCAGAAGCTATCGCGCCGGGCTTGTCCGCAGGCACCGGGGCCTCGTCAAAACGTCGATAGGCTTCAATTGTCGAAACGCTTGCCTCGCGCGGCTTGACCAGCACGACGGGCGTCGCGGGCAGCGCGGGGTACTCAGTTGCCAGCACGTCTCCCCCACCTACGTAGAACGCAGGACTCGCGTGCAAAAAGAACGGGACGTCGGCACCAATGCCCCGCGCAATATCGTCGAGCGCTGGGTCGGTGCGATCAATGCCCCAGAGCTCCGCCAAGGCGACAATGACCGCGGCCGCATCCGTCGAGGGGCCGCCCAAGCCAGCGCACAATGGAATGCGCTTCTCAATCGTCACGCAGATGTTTGCCTCGCGACCATAATGCTCGGCCATAGCAACCGCAGCCCGATACGCCGTATTCTTTTGCATGGGAAAATCTGATGCTGGAACCGTCTGGACGGTCAGCGCCTGCGCCGGCGTGACCGTCACGGTATCGGAAAGACCGACGGCTGCCATCAGGGAATCGACCCTGTGGTAGCCGCGGTCATCGCGCTCGGTATGAACCCCCAGGTAGAGGTTAATCTTTGCCGGCGCGGAAAGAGTCAGGGACCGATCGGTCACCGTTAATGCTCCTCGAGCTGATTGCCGAGCGGGGTAAAGATGTGCTCGCCGCTCTCGGGGTCGAACAGCTCGACCTGACCGGTGAGGACATCGATATACTGGTAGGACTGACGCGACTTGCGGCCGCGACGCTCGTCAACCTCGACGATAAAGACGGCGGGGTGGACGCTCTTGATGGTGCCCATGCGCTCGACGACGCGGGTACGGCCCATGTTGGCCTTCACCTTGACGCGATCGCCCACCATATCGGTCAGCTTCTCGTGGATGTCGTCGACGTGATTGACTTCCATCTCTTCCATGAACAGGGCCTCCAGAAGGTGCAATTCAAAAAGGGGATAATACCCCTAAGATAGACAAAACTCTAATACTATAGCACCCTGTTGTGGCCATACGCAAGTAGCTAAATAAGCCCCGTCCCAAATACGTACCAGACGACAACCTCGCATGACCAGTTGTTACGCGGTTTGGTAAAACCGCGTAACCTAAAGGTTGTCGGTGTCCAAGACGATGGTGAATGGGCCGTCGTTGACCAGGTCGACCTTCATGTCGGCGCCAAAGATACCGTGCGCCACATGCTCAACGTCCTCGTGCACAAGCGTCAGGAAGTACTCGTAGAGCTCGTTGGCAACATCGGGTGCGCCGGCATCCGTAAACGACGGACGGCGACCGTGGCGGCAGTCGGCGAACAGCGTGAACTGCGACACCACGAGCACCTCGCCGTCGACATCGGCAAGTGCCAGATTGGTCTTGCCGTTCTCGTCCTCGTTGATACGCAGCCCGCGGAGCTTGCCCCACAGCTTGTCGGCCTCGGCACGCGTATCGCCATGGCCCACACCCAGCAGCACCAGGTAGCCGCGTCCAATGCGGCCCACGCACTCGCCGTCGACCGTCACGCCGGCGTTGAGCACGCGCTGCACCACCGCACGCATGGCCTACTCCTCGCCCGTCAGCTTGGCGGACAGATGCTCGAGCGCGTGGAAACGATGGCTGATGGCGTTCTTCTCGTCAGCCGTCAGCTCGGCCATGGTCTTGCCCGGCGTGTCGACCGGCAGGAACAGCGGGTCATAGCCAAAACCATGGTCGCCGCGGCCCTCGTGCGCGATAACGCCCTCGCAGGCGCCCTCGCCATAGGTAACCAGACCGTCCGTGTCGATGAGCGCGACGACGCTCATAAAGCGCGCGGTGCGGTCCTCATCTGCCACGCCTTCCAGGTTAACGAGAAGCTTGGCGTTGTTGGCGGCATCGTCGCCGTGCACGCCCGCATAGCGCGCGCTATACACACCGGGCTCACCGTCCAGCGCGTCGACGACCAAGCCCGAATCGTCGGCAATGGCCATAAGGCCCGTCTCCTCAACCGCGGCTTGGGCCTTGATGATGGCGTTCTCCAAAAACGTCGTGCCGTTTTCCTCGGGATCCTCAAAATCACCCAGCTGGCCGAGCGCCACAAAGCGCACCTCGGGCATGACCTTGCCCAAAATGGCCTCGATCTCGGTGAGCTTATGGGCGTTGCCCGTTGCCACGACGATGGTCGCCGCCGGGTCGAGGGTGTCGATGTCAATCTTCTCAAGTGCCATGACTGGCCTCCTTGTCTCTATAGCAAGCCGCGTGAGGGGCGTTTGGGCACTTGACCTCTCCCCTCTCAGGCGATCGGACCTTTCAACGCAGCATTTCAGCAGATAAAACCTACCAAAATAAACCTGTCCCTTTTGGCAGGTTAGGCGATGGCTTGGCGCTGAAGCTCGATGAGCTCGGCGATACCCTTGTCGCCCAGGTCGAGCAGGGCGTTGAGGCGTTTGCGGTCAAAGGGCGCCTGCTCGCCGGTGCCCTGGAGCTCGATCATCTCGCCGGTGTCGGTGGCGACGAGGTTCATGTCGACCTCGGCATGGCTGTCCTCGGAATAATCGAGGTCAAGCAGCGTATTGCCGTCGGCAACGCCCATGGAGATGGCAGCCACCTGGCCGATAAGCGGGATGCGCTCGATCTTGCCCGCCTCGACCCACATGGCGAGGGCGTCGCGCAGCGCCACCCAGGCGCCGGTGATGCTCGCTGTACGCGTGCCGCCATCGGCCTGAATCACGTCGCAGTCGACGGTAACGGTGTACTCGCCGAGTGCCTTCATATTGACGACGGTACGCAGGCTGCGACCGATGAGGCGCTCGATCTCCATGGAGCGGCCCTTGCGGTTGGCGTGCTCGCGCTTGCAGCGCTTGCCGGTCGACGCCGGCAGCATGGCGTATTCCGCGGTCACCCAGCCGGCCTTAGCTCCCTTTCGCCAGCCCGGCACGCCCTCCTCGATAGTGGCGGCGCACAGTACGCGCGTGTCACCGAACTCGGCCAAACACGAGCCGTGGGCGTGCTTCATGACGCCACGAGTGAGCTTGACGGGGCGCAGCTCATTGGCGGCACGGCCGTTGGCGCGGTTGACCTGCATATACTCCATAGAAATATCCTTTCGGCAAAAGATGTGGCGAAGGCTTTGGCGGCTGCCTTACATCTATTTCAGCTCATCGATATCGATATGTTCGATGCTCTTGAGCGGCTGACCAAAGATAAAGCTGCCCGCCACCGCAAACTCGGCAATGTTATCGGCCGTCGTGGCAAAACGATGCTGCGGCTCGGCGGCGTCGCCCGCCAGCTGCTCGCGGCGCGTGAGGATATCGGTCAGCTCGCGCGTGGTCTCCTCGGCGGAACTCACGACGCGCACCCCAGGCCCCAGCGCATGGCGGATAGGTCCCACCAACAGCGGGAAATGCGTACAGCCGAGCACCACGGTATCGATACCGTGGTCGCGCAGCGGCTCAACCGTGGCACCCACCAGCGCACGCACGGCAGGCGTATCGAAGATGTCCTCGTTCTCAAGCCACTGTTCCTGCAGATGTGCACCCGAGGCGAGCTCGTGTTCGACAACCTCGACAAAGCTCGAGGCAGGACAGCCGTATACATCGACGCCGGCATCCAGGTCCTGAATGGCGCGCGTGTAGGCGCCCGAGCGAATGGTGAGGTTGGTGGCGAGCACGCCCACGCGACGCGTACGCGTGCTGTTGATTGCCGCACGGGCACCCGGCGCGATCACACCGATCACGGGAACGTCGAGCACCTGCTGGGCCAGACGCAAGGCCGCAGCGGTCGCCGTGTTGCAGGCGATGACCATAATCTTGACGTCGTGCTTCGAAAGCCAACGACCCGCCTGCAACGCAAACGAGCGCACCTCATCCTCGGTGCGCGTGCCGTAGGGGCAGCGTTTGGTGTCGCCGAAGTAGTAGACGGACTCGTGCGGCAGCGCCGTCGCGATGGCGCGCGCAACCGTCAGACCGCCCAAACCAGAATCGAACACGCCAATCGGGCGCGTGTCGCCTGCCGGATTCTCGATATCGGACATTACCTCACCAGTCTCTCTCGAAAAGACATGTCCAAGTGCAGCGACGCCGCGCTACGAACGCGCCGCGACCAGCAGCTCTGCCGTCGCCGCCCAACCGTCGACAATTTTGCCGCGCGTAACGAAAGCGTTCTCGCAAGCAGCCAGGAACTCGGGCGCGCCGGCGCTCGTCAGGCCATTCTCGACCAAGCAGAACGTGCCCACGTGATCGGCCATGTAGAAGTCGGACTCGGAATCGCCGAGCGCCAACGTCTCCTCGCGCTCGATCCCCAGGTGCTCGCAGAAGCGCGCGATGGCAACGCCCTTGTTGAGACCCGCGGGGTTGATGTTGAATGCGCGACCGTCCTCGACGCGATCGAGCTCGAGCGTCGTCGGCTTGGACAGGTGAGTCAGATGGCCGTTGCAAGCCCAGATCAGACCGCAGCCGGCCTCGTCCAGGATGGCCTGAACCTCATCGTCGGGCACATCGCCGCGCATGCCGACGGTGACCTCACGGTATTTGTAGCCGGTCGACATGTCGTTGTGATACTCGATCTTGTGCGGCCAGCGGGCGAGGATCTTCTCGCACACGCCGGTCTGCTCGATCACCTGGTGCGGCGTGAGGCCGCAAGAGGAGTCGTAGGGCATGTCGCCGGTCAGATACTCCCAATCGTTGGCTTTGAGGTCGTACATGACCAGGCCGCCCATCTCGCCGATGTAGGAGTTGAGACCGAGCACGCGCGCGTCCTCGTGGATCATGGTACGGTTGCGGCCCGAGGTGGGAACCACCTGAATACCAGCGCGAGCGAGCGCCACGACGGCCTCGACGAGTTTGGTCGAGGGGTTGCCGTCGTTGTCGCGTAGCACGCACGAGCCGGGTGCGAGCATCGTGGCATCCAGGTCGGTAAAGACGTATTTGACCTTGGCCAAGCGCTCGCGCATCTCGCCCGAAAGCTCGGCAACGGTCGGCAGGGTATTGTGGGACATGGTTACTCCGTTTACGTAGAAGGGTTTGGACTTGGACGGCATGTTTTGATTGAGGGAACACGCTTATGGCGACAGCGCACTCAGGGCGCCGCCGCCATCATGGTTCATTAGTCAAACTGGGTAACATCGATCAGGCGATTGGCCAGCGAAAGGTCGCTCTCGATGGGCACGAACTCGTCGCCCACGTGCATGAGCTCCTCGTCACCCTTTGCCAGCAGCAAGACAATGGTGGGAGCATCGGGGTTGACGTACTCCTCGCGCGCCGCCTTGAACGCCGCATGCACAGCGGCTTCGCGGTCGAGGATGATCTTGTTCGGCGTATCGTCGGGAACATGCTCGGCAAGCTCGCGACAGACCTTCATCGGGTCCTCGTGAGCTGGATCCTCGTTCGTAAAGATCATCAGGTCGGAATACGGTGCGGCCTCGCGTGGCAATTGCTCGCGGCGCTCCTGCGCCTTGCCGCCGGCGGCGCCAAACAGCGCAATGACGGGGCTAGCGGGAAACGCGCGCTTGACCGACGAGAAAAGCGAACGGAACGAAAGCTGGTTGTGCGCATAGTCAACGACGCAGATCACGCGGCCGTCCTTCGACTCCACGACCTCCATGCGGCCCGGCACACGCAGTTTGGAGAGGCCCTTCTTGATAGCCTCGATACCGATGCCGATCTCGCGCGCAGCGGCGATAGCGACCAGCGCGTTTTCCACGTTAAAGTCGCCCGCGATACCCAGCAGGACCTTCTCCCCCGCCTCGGGCTCGTCGGCGCTCATGCCGTGCAAGTTGAACTCGATGTTAAAGCCGAGCATGCGGACATCGCTCGCCCACAGGCTTGCCTCGGGATGCTCGACGCCAACGGTCACCAAGCGCTCGGCCGTCGACGCTGCCTCTAGCACACGGTCAACCTCATCGGTGCCCAGATTCACCACGGCGGTCTTTGCCTGGTCAAAGATCCTAAGCTTGCTCTCAAAATAATCCTCAAACGTGGGGTGTTCAATCGGCGAGATGTGGTCGCGGCCGATGTTGAGGAAGCACGCCACGTCAAACGGCAGATTCTCGACGCGTTGGTACTTGAGCGCCTGGCTCGAGACCTCCATGACCATGGACTGGCGACCGGACGTGCGGCAGTTGGCGATATGGCGCCAGACCTCGGGGGCCTCGGGCGTAGTATTGGTGCTCTCGTAGCACTCGATGCCATCGTCGGTACTCACCGAGCCGATCATGCCGCAGGACTCGCCCGCCGCTTTGATAATCGACTGGAGCATAAAAGCGGCCGTGGTCTTTCCCTTGGTACCGGTGATACCCACGATCTTGACGTCGTGGTCGGGACGGTCGTAGACCTCCGGCGGCAACAGGGCCATGGCCGTGCGAACGCTATCAACAACCAGCATCGCAGCACCGCTCTCCTGCGCCAGCGGCTCCAGAGACTCGACCAGTGACTCCTCGCACACAAATGCGACGGCGCCCGCATCGAGCGCCATGCTCAAAAACGCGGGCTTAAAGGCAGCACCTTTGCAGAAGAACACGTCACCTGCCGAGACCGCGCGCGAATCAAACGAGCAGCCGGTCACGGCACGCTCGTCAACCTGCTCTGATGCGCGCAGCTCGCCGCACACATCGAGAAGCTTGGCAAGCGTATCGACCGTGGTCACGGTCGCGGAATCCGAATGGTGCATCTTTCACCTTTCTCAGCCATTTGGCAGGGACGGTTTTATAGTAACTGAAACGCACCCACGCAAAAACGGCTCCCGGAGGAGCCGTTACGCGCAGGCGTTCGTCAGCCGAGGCTAGGCAGCCTGAACAGCGGGCTGGTCCTCGTCGATAAAGAAGCGCTTGTACCACACCAAGAACACGAGCGGCGTATAGATCTTGCGCTGGAAATCGCCCTTGCCCGCAAAGTGCAGATCGAGCAGGTGCATGAGTTCGTCGGTATCGAAGAACTCGCTTGCCCACGGCGCGGTGAAGTACTCCTTGACATAGTCGTACCACTTTTGCTCGCGCAGCCAGTAGACAATCGGCACCGGGAAGCCCACCTTGGGACGGGTGGCCCACTCATCGGGCAGCGACTTGTTGGCAGCGTGGCGGAGTACCTGTTTGTTGCCGTTCTCGTTGATGCGGTAGCGGTCGGGAATGTGCTCGGCGAACTCCATGACTTTGCGGTCCAGGAAGGGCACGCGCAGCTCCAGTGAGTGTGCCATGCACATCTTGTCGGCCTTGAGCAGAATGTCGCCCGGGAGCCACATGTTCATGTCCAGGTACTGCTTCTTGACCAGCTCGGGCTGACCCTTCACGCGCGCATAGATGGGAGCGGCAAGCTCGAAGGCGCCATCGCCGGTGTTGTACTCGGGCTTGAGCACGCCGTCGACCTCGCGCTCCGGCCATACCAGAGCCTGTCCCAGGAACGACTTCTCGGGAATCTCGGCACCCTTGACCAGGAAGTTATGTCCCTTGAAGTACGGCATATGCAGCGCCAGGTTACCGAGCGCGCGACGGATGGGCAGCGGCACCATCTTTTTGTACTTGCGCACCGGGACCGTGTCCTCGTAGTAGGCGTAGCCGCCAAAGAGCTCGTCGGCGCCTTCGCCCGAAAGCACGACGGTAACGTCCTTGCGGGCCATCTCGGCCAAGAACCACAGCGGCACGGAAGACAGGTTGGACTGCGGCTCGTCCATGTGATACTGGATGTCCTCGAGCGCACCGAAGAACTCGTCGGCGGTAATCATCTTGCGAACGTTCTCGACGCCGAGCTTATCGGAAAGCTCCTTGGCGTAGTTGGTCTCGTTGAAGTTCTTGTAGTCAAAGCCCACCGAGAAGGTCTTGTCGGGCATGAGGCAAGCGGCGATGTAGCTGGAGTCGACGCCACCGGAGAGGAACGACGCGACCTTGACGTCGGCGATGCGATGGGCCTCGACGCTCTCGTGCACGACCTCGTCCAGCTCGTCGACATACTCCTCGAACGGCTTCTCGACGGCAGAGTAATCGCAATCCCAGTAGCGCTCGATGTTCATCTTGCCGGTCGGGATATCGACGGTAAAGTAGTGCGCCGGCGGCAGCTTGTAGACACCCTCGAAGAAGGTCTCCTCGGTTGCCGAATACTGCAGCGTCATGTACGGACGCAGAGCCTTTTTGTTGACCGCCTTGTGGAAGTGCGGGTAGTCCAGGAAGCTCTTGATCTCGGAACCAAAGAGCACGCCCGGAGCGCCGTCGCCCGCATCGGCCATGGGATAGTAGTAAAGCGGCTTGATGCCAAAGATGTCGCGGGCGCCAAAAAGCTTGTTCTTCTTTTTGTCCCAGATGACGAAGGCGTACATACCGCGCAGGCGATCGAGGACGGCCTCGCCCCACTCCTCGTAGCCGTGCAGGAGGCTCTCGGTGTCGGCGCCGCAATGGAACTTGTAGCCCTTGGCTTCGAGCTCGGAACGGAGTTCTTGGAAGTTGTAGATCTCACCGTTGAAGACAATGACGACGCTGCCGTCCTCATTGGCCATGGGCTGAGCGCCGGCCTCGGTCAGGTCGAGGATCGACAAGCGGCGGAAGCCGAGGGCAACGCGGCCGTCGATAAACTGACCGCCCATGTCGGGACCGCGATGGACGATGCGGTCCATCATCTTGGTGAGCACCTCGGATTGGTTATCCGTCCCACCGACAAAACCGACAAAACCGCACATATACTATCCCCTCTGCTGTTGCTGGGCATCAAATCGAATCAGTAGCTTTTGAGTATACCCGAGGGCGTAAAGAGGGGCGGAATGTTCAGGCAATCTCAACTGAATCAGCTCCGCTGTGACACGCGCCGGTTACCTTTAATGGATATGAGGTGAATGGGGCGATTGTTTTGCTATACTCTCTCCGCACGGGCGATTGGCGCAACGGTTAGCGCAGGTGCTTTACACGCACAAGGCTGGGGGTTCGAATCCCTCATCGCCCACCACTGAATTGGAAACGGTCCTCGCAAGGGGACCGTTTTTGTTTGGGCCCATTTCATGGGATTCGAACCCGCAAGGGTGCGGAGCTGAGGAAACGCGAAGCGTTTTCCAGCGCAGCACGCGAGGAGCGAAGCGACGAAGCGGATGCGGGCGGCGGAGCCGCACGCGGACATCCCTCATCGCCCACCACTGATTTGATAGGCCTCCAGCGATGGAGGCCTTTCCTTTTTCATGCCCAGCGCATGGGATTCGAACCCGCCAGCACGTCTGTCACAAAGGCCGTGGTCAAAAAATGGCAAAAATGAGTACTGCTACTTTGTTTGCAACATATAAACAGATAGTGTTTGCTTAGGTTACGCAACATATGTCCATTATAAGGACTAACAGTCAGATCAAAATCGTGTATTCATCGCCATTTCGACTTGCCATCTGGCCTTATTAGTCCAAAATTGCTGCTACCAAATCGGTAACAGTACTCATATTTGATGTTTTTTGACCAGCAGGTCTCCCTGCCTTAGCAAATCTAAGGCAAAACGGGCTCCAGACCGCTGAATCATGCCGCATAGGACACGTCCACAGTCCGGAACCCGGTCCAAATTGAGTTATTGCGCCGCGTTAGCCCAAGACATCCGACAGGACCTCAATCAGACTATCCACGTCGGCTTCCTCGCAGACGAGCGGCGGCAAGAAACGCAGCGTATGGGCACCCGTAGCGTTGATCACGGCACCAGCCCCCAATGCACGGGCCGCAACGTCGTGAGCATCACCCGCAGTATCGTCCAGATCGCAGCCGAGCATCAAGCCACGGCCACGAACCTCTACCACATGCGGAAGCTTAGCCAGCGCCTGCTCCATATAGGCGCCCACCTTGGCAGCATGCTCGGCATAATCGCCACGCACAAGCGCGGAGAGCGTCGCGGCACACGCCGCGATGGCCAAGCAGCTACCACCAAAGGTCGAGCCGTGGTCGCCCGGCTTAAACACGTCGGCAATCTCCTTCTTTGCCACCACGGCACCCATGGGCACGCCGTCGGCAATGCCCTTGGCAAGGCTCATGATGTCGGGCTCCACGCCATAGGTTTGGAATGCAAACGGCTTACCGGAGCGGAAGATGCCGCACTGGACCTCGTCGGCGATAAGCACGGCACCCACCTCGTGCGCCAAGTCGCGCGCCGTAGCCATAAACTCCTCGGTCATGGGGTGCACGCCGCTCTCACCCTGGATCGGCTCGAGCATCACGGCACAAATCTCGCTCCCCAGCTGCTTAAAGATCGCACGCAGCTCGTCCACATCGTTGGGCGTGCAGGCCACAAAGCCACCCGGCAGCGGGCGGAAGCTGTCCTGCAGCCAATCCTGCATGGTAGCGGCAATGGTCTCGAGCGTACGGCCGTGGAAGCCGCCGCGCATGCACACGATGGTGTTGCCGCCATTACCGGCACGCTTGGCGTACAGGCGCGCGAGCTTCATCGAGCCCTCGTTGGCCTCGGCGCCAGAGTTGGCAAAGAAGGTCTCCCAAACCTGCTCATCCGCAGCCGGGGCACCAAGAGCAGCTGCCGTGGTCTCATCGCCGGCGACAATGGCATCGGCAAGCACGCGCGCACCATCTACGTCGTCGTTAGCAAGCTTGGACAGCAGCGCCGCGACCTGTCCGCGCTGCTCAATGTAGAAGTAATTGGAGACATGCATGAGCTTTTTGGTCTGTGCCTCGAGCGCCGAGAGCGCAGCCGGGTCGCCATGACCTAGGCTGCACACGCCGATGCCGGCAAGAAAGTCGAGGTACTCACGGCCATCGTCGCCGGTGAGCTTCATGCCGTGACCCTCGACAAACTCGACCGGAGAGCGGCCAAAGGTATGCATAACGTAATGGGATTCAAGCGATTGCTGAGCTGCAAGTGACATGGGATGCCTTTCGTTGGGCGCCAGACGGCGCGGGGCTATGGGTGCAGGAATGGGGCGGCTGCGGGTCAGCTAGACCGTCTGAAGCTTCTCGACCTCGTCAAGGTTTTCGGTCAGACGCGCAGCAAACGTCGAAAGCGGATGCGGATGCGTATCGAACTCGTAAGCCGTCTCGGTGGAATGGATCACGGTGCCGACGCCGGCATCGGTCAGCAGCTCCAGGAGCAGCGAATGCGGCGTGGTACCGTTAATGATGTGGGCACGAAATACGCCGCCGGTAAGCGCATCGACGGCCGCACGCAGCTTAGGAATCATGCCCTTATCGACCTCGCCGCCGTAGAGCATTTCGTTGACCTCGTCGAGCGTTAGGTTGGAGATAAGCGAGTCCTTGTCGCTAAAGTCCTTGTACAGGCCATCGACGTCGGTCAAAAAGATTGCCTTATGCGCGTGGAGCGCCGCGGCAACGGCACCGGCGGCGGTATCGGCGTTGATGTTGAAGAAACCGCCGTCCTCCCCCGCCGCGACGGTAGCGATGACGGGGATGTACTCGCTATCGAGTAAGCGCTCGATATAGTCGGTGTTGACGTGCGTCACTTTGCCCACGCGACCGAGCTCGAGGTCGAGCGGCTCGGCGATGAGCGTGCCGGCATCGCTGCCCGACACGCCCACGGCCAGGTTGCCGTGGTGGTTGATGGCAGCAACCAGCTCCTGGTTAACCTTGCCGCCCAGCACCTCGCGCACGATATCCATAGTCGCCGGCGTGGTCACGCGCTGGCCGTTCTTAAACTCGACGGGAATATCGTAATGGCTCAGCGCCTCGTTGATAGCCTTGCCGCCGCCATGCACGATGACGGGGCGCATACCGATGATCTTGAGCAAAACGATATCGCTCATCACGTCGCGGCGCAGCTGCTCATCAACCATGGCGGCTCCGCCATATTTGATAACAACCGTCTTGCCGGTCAGGTTCTTAATCCACGGCAGCGCTTCGAACAGCAGCTGCGCGGTTGCTTCGTTGGATTCGCTCGAACGACAATCGCGTGCGAATTTCATAATCTGCCTCGTCTTTCGTATCGTTATCGCGCCGTGCTCAGCTGTCCGCAATCGCGGCAAGATGCGCAGCGTGCCTGGAATCTAGGAACGGTAGTCGCCGTTGATGGAGATGTACTCATGCGTGAGGTCGCAGGTCCACACGGTCGTTGCCGCGTCGCCTGCGCCCAAGTCGGCCGAGATCACGATCTCGGGCGCCTCGAAACGTCGTAGAGCCTCGTCCTCGTCAAAGGGAACAGTCAGACCGTCGCGACAGACAGGCATGCCCATCATGTCAATGGAAACGTCTTCCTGATTAAACTTCACGCCGCACTTACCGAGTGCCATGGCGACGCGGCCCCAGTTGCAGTCGTGGCCGGCGATGCAGGTCTTAACGAGCGGCGAGTTGGCGACGGCACGGGCGGCGATATCGGCCTCCTCGTCGTTCACGGCGCCGGTAACGTTGACCGTAACAAGCTTGGATGCGCCCTCGCCATCGGCGGCAATATTGCGCGCCAGGCTCTCGCACACCTCGTGCACGGCAAATGCCAACTCGTCGAAGGCATCGGAGCCCTCGACGATAGGCTCGGCATCTGCGGCAGCGGCGCCGGAGGCAAGCATGATGCAGGTGTCGTTGGTCGAGGTGTCGGAATCGACCGTTACCTTGTTAAAGGTCTGCTTGACGGTCGAGAGCAGCAGGGCATGAAGCGCCGCAGGCTCGACGGGGGCATCGGTAGTAATGACCGCGATCATGGTGGCCATGTTGGGCATGATCATGCCCGAGCCCTTGCACATACCGCCCACCGTATAAGCGTTGCCCGCATGGCCCGCGGCCTCACTGCGATAGCGAACGGCATACTCCTTGGAGTGTGTATCGGTCGTCATAATGGCACGGGCTGCATCGGCACCGCCATGGGCAGAAAGTGCCTCGTATGCGGACGGAACGGCTGTCTCAAACGTGTCGATCGGCAGAATCTGGCCAATCACGCCCGTGGAGGCAACCAGAATCTGCTGGGGCTCGCAGCCGATGACCTGCGACGCGATGTTGCATGTCTCGCGCGCACAGGCTAGGCCGGTCTCGCCCGTGGCGGCATTCGCATTGCCGGAGTTGATTGAAACACCGGCGATAATGCCATAGCCCTTGTCCGCACCGCCCAGGTTGGCACGGCTCACCTGCACGGGCGCCGCACAAAAGCGGTTGGTCGTAAACACGCCGGCGCCGGGACAGGGTTTATCAGGCACGACGAGCGCATAGTCCAAGCGCTCGGGATTCTTCCGGAATCCCGCATGGATGCCTGCGGCCTTAAAGCCGGCAGCCGCCGTAACGCCGCCCTCGACGGCGCGAATCTTGATATCAATCAGGTCGGTGTTCATCGTCCCTACGACTCCTTATATCAAACAAAAAAGCGGGCATCGGCTGGCACGCCATACCGGTCGCAACTACTAGACCAGCTTAAAAGTGGCGCCCAACTCGATACCCGACTACCAAATCGCTAACAATCGAATGTGCTACACCGGGCACGCCACTGTGGGCAAGCCTCGTCGCTCGTCAAAGCCAAAGACGATATTGGCGCACTGGACTGCTTGGCCCGCAGCGCCCTTGCACAGATTGTCGATGGCGCCCGTCGCCACCAGCACGCCCGCGCGCTTGTTGAGCGCGAGGCCAATCTGGGCGGCGTTGGTGCCGACGACCGAAGCCGTCTTGGGCTGCTGGTCGGCGTCGAGCACGCGCACAAAGGTGCGACCGGCATAGAACTGCTTGTAATAGTCGACAACGTCCTCAAGAGCCAAGGAGTCGATGGCCTGCGGCGCGATCGGCATCGTCACCGTGGAAAGCAGACCGCGCTTGAGCGGTGCCAGGTGCGGGGTAAAGACGACGCGATCGGTTAAGCCAAGGATTTGCTCAATCTCGGGCGTATGACGATGTTTACCCACGCCATAGGCTTCCAGGTTCTCGTCCGCGCTGCAAAAGTGGGTGCGGGCGTTGCAGGACTTACCGGCACCCGTCACGCCGCTAATGGCATCGACGATTACGGGGCCGCTCTGGGCAACCCAGCCGGCGCGCACGGCGGGAGCGGCAGCAAGGCTCGTTGCGGTGGGATAGCAACCGGCGCAGGCGACCAACACGGGCCTGCCAGCGGCATGGCTGGAAGCAGCGGTCTCTAAGTCCTGGCAGAACAGCTCGGGCAGGCCGAAAGCGCGGGTCTTGAGCAACTCGGGGCTCGTGTGCTCGGCGGCATACCATGCCTCAAAGACAGACGCGTCGCTCAGACGGTAATCGGCCGAAAGATCAAAGCAGGAGACGCCCGATGCAAGCAGCGCGGGCACCTGTGCCATGGCAGCCGTGTGCGGCACGGCAAGAAAAACCGCATCGCAGCTCTTGAGCTCGGGCGCGTCATGCGTGGTGAAAACCAGGTCGCTCACACCAGCAAAGCTCGGATACACCGCGGACAGCGGCTGGCCGGCATCGGCGTTGGACGTAATGGCAACAAGTTCAAACTCGGGATGGCCGAGCACGAGGCGAATGAGCTCGGCTCCGGCATATCCAGCCGCGCCGACGATTCCAACCTTCAAAGACATATCAGACTCCTTGTCTGCGATTTATGCACCGATGCGCATTTCGCAGCGGTCGTTATGAGGTGGGTTGAAACTTTAGCACCAAAAGATGCATGAACACGTAAATGGCTTGTATATTCATGCATTGAAACATTCCCGACACATTCGCTTGAAGGAATTGACAAATGGAGCGGGCCCCGTATTGACCGGCGCTCCTAACGGCGCCGGGCAATACGGGGCCCGCCCATGCGAAAACCAAGTTGTTAGGATGAGCCAGCTGGCTAGAGCTCGACCGGCACCCATTCGTCGTGATTGCAGATAAAAGCCTCGGGATCCTCGACGCTAAAGAAGACGAGCGTGGGGTCGTTAGGCCCCTCATAGTGCTCGCCCAGGTGCTCTAGATGCTTCCACCCGGCTTCGCGCATTTCGTCTAAAGCCCGGTCATCCAAGCCGGCACGCCCGCGCAAGATGAGCCAGCCATGGCCCGGCCACCAACTCGTGGCCTCAAAGCGCTGATTTTGCAGCAGCTCCTGCCACACATCTTTGGTGCGCGCCGTTACAAACCACAACTTGCCGTCCTGGATCTGCGCAAACGAAAACGGACGCACATGCGGCTGTCCGTCAACGCTCGTCGCCAAATACCATGCCGGCACTGACGTCAGATACTCCAACACCGTATTCAATCCGTCCATGTGTCCTCCTGTACTAGCTAGTTTGGGAGCCTGGTTTGTGCGAGCTAGAGCTCCAGGCGCTCCTCGCTGCCGTCGATATCACAGAAGCGCGCGGCAATGTTGCGGACCGAAAAGAAAGCAAGGCGGCCGTCGTTGGCACTCTCGTGTTCCTCGCCAATGCCCACCATGTGCTTAAAACCCGCTTGACGCACCTTGTCGCTCGCAACTGCGTCGTCCTCAAGTGCGGCTTCGCCGGTCAATACGATCCAACATTCCCCCGGCTTCCAGCCCGATACCTCAAACTTGGGATTCGCACTCAGCTCCGCCCACACGTCCTTGTCGCGCGACGTGCAAAACCACAACTTACCGTCATCGACCATGGCAAACGAAAACGGCCTCACGCGAGGCTGATGCCCGTCACTTGCATCGGTCGTGGCCAGATACCACGCCGGAATGCGCCTGAGATACGAACAGGCGCGCTCAAGCTGAGCCGTGCGGTCGTTGTCGGTCATAGGGACCCCTTTCTTGCGCCCGAATCGCGCCTAAACAAGTTGAAGATTGATGACGATGACGCAGATGAGCAGCAACGCCGTCACCACCACCGCCAACGCATCGCCGCGGCCAAATGCAAGCGCATGCAGGCGCGTGCGGCCCTGCTCGCCGTGATAGCAGCGTGCATCCATGGCGTCAGACAGCGTCTCGGCATGGCGGAACACGCCCGTGAACAGCGGAATGGCCACACTGCCGAGCATACGCACGCCGCCAAGCGGGCCTCCCGTCACGCGCGCACCGCGGCTCGCCTGCGCATCCGCCGTCTGCTTCATCTCGGTGGCAAACTGCGGCATAAAGCGCAGCGCGATACCCATAATCATGCCGAGCTCGTGCGCAGGAAGTCCCACACGCGCAAACGGCGCGAGCAGGCGCTCAAAGCCCGCGGTGAGGTCGAGCGTCGGCGTGGTGAGTGTAATGGCGCTCATGCCGGCCATCATCAACGTCAGACGGCACGCCATAAAGGCGGCAGAACGCAGTGAGCCCTCGCTTATCTGCAGAAAGCCGAGCTGCCACAGGATGCGCCCACTCTGATCGGTAAACAAGTTGAGCACCGCGACCACGACGACGATTGCCAGCAGCGGCGCCATCGACGACAGAACGCGACGAACCGGCACCCGAGACACGGCATAGGTCAGCACAACGAAAACTGCGACCGGGGCCAGTCCGCGGAAGCCGCCGACGGTCAGCGTCGTGATCAGAAACACAAAGCCCAAGAGCAACTTAGTTCGCGGGTCCAGGCGGTGGATCGCACTATCGCCGGGATAGTAGCTGCCAAACGAAAACGCCTCCATTAGCAGCCCTTCTCTCGCGCGACCGTCTTGAATTTAGCAATGTCCGCGACGTTAGAAGGACCGCCCGAGCAACCGATTAGCAGGTCCACCAACTCGTCTGTCAGCGACTCAACCGTATAGAGGCCGTCAAAGCGCAGCGGCACGCCCGCCTCCGTAAGCGCCAGCGCCATACGCTGGGCGGCGGGAACGCCCAAGCCGATTGATTTAAGCTCATCGGCATGCGCAAAAACCTGAGCGGGCGTGCCCTCGGCAAACACCGCGCCCTCGTTCATCACGACAATACGGTCGCAGCAATTGGCCAGGTCATCCATACTATGCGAAACCATGACAACGGTCAGGCCATCGCGGTGAAGTCGATCGATAAGCTCAAGGAAATCCCTGCGCGCAGCCGGATCGAGCCCCGCCATGGGCTCATCGAGCACCAGGACTTCGGGCTCCATGGCGAGCACGCCGGCGAATGCCACACGCCGTTGCTGTCCGCCCGAAAGCTCAAAGGGACTCTTGTCGCCGACCGTGGAAAGGTCGAGGCCCACGCGTGAGAGCGATGACTCGACACGACGGTCGACTTCATCTTGCGGCAAGCCAAGGTTATGCGGACCAAACGCCACGTCCTGCGCCACGGTTTCGGCAAACAGCTGACGCTCAGGATATTGAAACACCACGCCGACCTTGGCCTTAACCGCGGCGGCGTCTTTCTTGTTTGACAGATCGAGCCCCAGCGCGCGAACGGATCCCTCCTGGGGGCGAATCAAACCGTTGAGATGCTGGACCAGCGTCGACTTACCCGAACCGGTATGACCTGCCAAGCCCAGGAACTCGCCGCGACGCACCGTCAGCGATACATCGCGCAGCGCCCACGGGCTGCTGGGGTCGTTTCCCCAGAGAGCCTGTTTGCTCGATTTGCCCGCAGTGGCCGAGCGCTTATGCCAGCGGCGGCGCTCGCGGGCGCTCAGCGAATAGCTAAACGAAAGGTGCGAAATCTCGATAACGGGCTCCAGCGCGTCTGCGCCATCGAGCGCAGAGGAAACGTTGTCGGGAATACGAGGATCGAATGCGAAAGGCCGCCCGGCGATGCCTGCCCCACTTCGCTCGGCATAAGCCTGCGCAATCTCAACGACCATATCCACCTCGCGCACCTGCGCATGAACAGGCACGCCCTTCGTACGAAGCGCCATGCCCAGACGACACGACTCCGGCATATCCAGGTTGAGCTGCGCAAGCTCATCCGCCCGCGTCAAAATTTCCTCGGGCGTACCGAGCATGGCAACGTGCCCCGCCCGAAACACCGCGACACGATCGGCCTCGGCGGCTTCTTCCATAAAGTGCGTAATCATCACGATGGTCATACCGCGAGCGTGCAACGCGCGGCAAGCCTTCATGAGGCCCTTACGTCCACGCGGATCGAGCATCGAGGAAGCCTCGTCCAAAATGAGAACGCGCGGTTCCATGGCAAGCACGCCGGCAAGCGCCACGCGTTGCTTTTGGCCACCCGAGAGCGCATGGGTCTCGTGGCGCTCAAAGCCCACCAGGCCCACGCCCTTCAGCGCCTCACGTACGCGCTGCGCAATTTGCGCCGATGGCACGCCAAGGTTTTCGGGACCAAACGCAACGTCATCTTCGACAAGCGTTGCCACCAGCTGATCATCGGGATTCTGGAACACCATGCCCGCGGTCGAACGAATGTCGTAGACCAGCTCGGGGTCGGACGCATCCATGCCGTTGATGCGTACCGTGCCCGCATCGGGCTGCAACAGTGCATTCAGATGCTTGGCAAACGTCGACTTGCCCGACCCATTGCCACCGAGGATGCAGAAAAACTCGCCGTCCTCGATATTCAGATCGACGCCGTCGAGCGCCGGTACGGCACCGTCATAGCTAAAGGAAACGCCCCGACACTCAATCATGCGCGGCCTTTGACCTGGTCCTTTTTAGGCGTGATGAGGTTGGAGACCGCTTTATACACCGCCAGTGTCAACACCGAGTTAAGCACGGTCTTGATAAGGTTGAACGGCAGCACGGCAGGAATCATGAGCGGGGCGATCACATCGACCGAGCCATACCAGAACCATACGCCAATGGTAAGGTTTGCGACCATAGACAACGCCGTAGCGGCAATAACGCCGAGTACCAGGCCAATCACGGCACCCTTGTAGGTATGCATCTTCTGATAGACGATAGCCGCAGGCAGAATATAGCCCAGCGTGGCAACCAAGTTCATAAGCGCACCGACCCAATCGCCCGTGGTGAGCGCATGGATAACGATAGCCATAGCGGCAACAGCAGTGCCGGCGCCAGGACCATACGCAAACCCGCACACCATCGCCGGCACCAGCGACGGGTCATACGTCAAAAACGGCGCCGAAGGAAGGATGGGCAGCTGCACGTACATAAACAGGGCGCCCAAGGCGCACATCAACGCCATGGTAACGAGCTGTTTGGTGCTCCACCTATTCGTGTTCTCAAAATGGATATGCTGCGACTGTTCAGACATAAGATCACCTGCCTCTTTCATCCGGACTCTAACCGTTGGTACTGGGATCTCACCAGTTCAGCCGGCATGCGAACCAACACACGCACGGGTCGCGGACTCATCGGCTCGGTCGCAGGCACCTCACCTGCGCCACGGCACCCCTTTGGCACCGCCCGATTTACCGCCAGTGGGGAATTCCACCCCGCCCTGAAACAGCAATTGCAAGTGTAGCACGAGCAATCGTTCGCGCAAGTATGCCGAGGGTAATTTATGGTGGGGATCAGCTGCCGCAACAACCACGCTCCCCACCCATCCCAAAGTAGCGCGCCTTTCGCGCAAAGCGCGAAACAGCGAAGGGGACACGTATCCCTATCAACCACATCCCTCTCCGCCCGCCGATCTCAAGGCCGTAAACGCAGGGAATCCGGGGGCGGGACGGGGGCTTCTCTCCGGAACATTCAGGACGCAAAGAGGCTCCGCAGCGCGAAGCGCGATGCGGAGCCTCTTTGCATGTCCGAGGACGTTCCGGAGAGAAGCCCCCGTCCCGCCCCCGGATTCCCGGTGGGAGTTCTAGACCTTGTCGGCCTTAGTACATACCGCCGCCCTGCTGACCAGCGGTAGCAGCAGCGATAGCGTCCTCAAGCTGAGTGTTCTTGGGAACATCGGAGACGGTGGCCTCGGTGATGAGGATCAGGCTGGCGACAGAAGCAGCGTTCTGCAGGGTGACGCGGCTGACCTTGACGGGGTCGAGGACGCCCATCTCGATCATATCGCCCCACTCGCCGTTGGCAGAGTTGAGACCCTGGCCGGCGGGCAGCTCGGCAACCTTGTCGACCACGACAGCGCCCTCAAAGCCAGCGTTCTTGGCGATGGTAGCAACCGGAGCGGTCAGAGCCTTCTTGACGATGTCGACACCGATCTTCTCCTCGGGGTCGTCGATCTCGACAGCATCGAGCGCAGGAGCAGCGTCCATGAAGGCGACGCCGCCACCGGCGACAATGCCCTCCTCGACAGCAGCGCGGGTAGCCTGCAGGGCGTCCTCGACGCGATGCTTGATCTCCTTGAGCTCAGACTCGGTAGCAGCGCCGACCTTGATGACGGCAACGCCACCGGAGAGCTTGGCCAGGCGCTCCTGGAGCTTCTCGCGGTCGAAGTCAGAGGTGGTGTTCTCCATCTCACCCTTGATCTGAGCGATACGAGCGTCGATGGCCTCCTTGGAGCCAGCGCCGCCGACGACGACGGTGTTGTCCTTGGAGATGGTGACGGACTTAGCGGTACCGAGCATATCGGCGGTGATGTCAGCGACCTTCACGCCCAGCTCGTCCAGGGCAGCCTGGCCACCGGTGAGGACGGCGATGTCCTCGAGGATGCGCTTACGGCGATCGCCGTAGCCCGGAGCCTTGACGGCGCAGACGTTGAGGGCGCCACGGATCTTGTTGAGGACCAGGGTCGGCAGAGCCTCGCCGTCGATGTCCTCAGCGATGATGAGCAGGCCACGGCCAGCGCGCTGGACAGCCTCGAGAACGGGCATGATGTCCTGAACGCTGGAGATCTTCTGGTCGGTGATGAGGATGTACGGATCCTTCATCACGGCCTCCATGCGGTCGTTGTCCGTGACGAAGTAAGCGGAGACATAGCCCTTGTCGAACTGCATGCCCTCGACGGTGTCGATGGTGATGTCGAACGTCTGGGAATCCTCGACGGTGATGACGCCGTCCTTGCCCACGACCTCCATGGCCTCGGCGATCTTCTCGCCGACCTCGGGGTCACCGGCGGAGATGGTACCGACGGAAGCGATCTGCTCCTTGGTCTCGACCGGCTTGGCCTGCTTCTTCATCTCGGCGACGGCGGCGTTGACGGCCTTGTCGATGCCGCGACGGATGGCCAGCGGGTTGGCGCCAGCGGCGACGTTGCGCAGACCGTCGTTGACGATGGCCTGGGCGAGCAGGGTTGCGGTGGTGGTGCCGTCACCCACGGTGTCGTTGGTCTTGGTGGCGACCTCCTTCACCAGCTGAGCGCCCATGTTCTCGATGTTGTCCTCGAGCTCGATCTCCTTGGCGACGGAAACGCCGTCGTTGGTGATGGTCGGAGCACCGAACGTGCGCTGCAGCGCAACGTAGCGGCCCTTGGGGCCCATGGTGACGGTAACGGCGTCGGCCAGAGTGTTGACGCCCTTGGCGAGCTTAGCGCGGGCATCGGTGTTGAACGTAATGTTCTTTGCCATGGTAGGTAATCCTCCAAAAGAAATGTGACTCGCGTCGCCGCTTCCGAGTCCTATGCGGCGGGCGCGTTCAAAGACGAATCAGAGATTCTGACGAGACTAGGCCTCGACGACAGCGTAGATGTCGTCGGCGCGCATCAGCAGATACTTCTCGCCGTCGACCTTGACCTCGTTGCCACCGAACTTACCGTAGATGACAACGTCACCGACCTTGACGTCCATGGGGATGCGCTCACCCTTGTCGTTGACCTTGCCGGCGCCCACGGCAACGATGGTGCCGCGCTGCGGCTTCTCCTGAGCGTTGCTGGCGATATACAGACCAGAAGCGGTCTTCTGCTCGGCCTCGTCGGGCTTGACCAGAACACGATCTGCAAGCGGCTTCAAAGACGACATGCTTGTCTCCTCCTTTTTGGGCCGCGCGGTTATACCACGCGAATTAACCCTTTTTGTTTGCGTACGCGTTGAATGGTACCCACGAATGGCGGGTTATACAACACGGAGTCAAAAAATCTTATTTTTTGGCACTTAGATTTTCTGAATGCCGGGGGATAACTTAGCGGTGGCTCCCGTGTGGCTCCGGAGGGGCGGGGCGTAAGGTTTCCTGCTCGGGCAGTCCTGCTCGCACGAAGGCCACATTAAGTGGCCTTCGGCTCGTGCGGAACTCGCGATAAACCTTATGCCCCGCCCCTCCGGAGCCACACGGGAGGCAGGTTAACTAATTCAGGCCCGGCATTCAGAAAAGTCAGTGCAGCAAAATGGCAATGCAGATGTTGCGAACAAGAAAGGGGCACGTTGCTGAAACGTGCCCCCTATGAGTGGGGTATGAGGCTAGCGCTCGTAGATTACGTTACCTGCCAGGTAGGTGGCCTGAACCTTGGTGGCTTGCAGTTCTTGGGGGTCGATGGTGAGTGGGTTTTGATCCAGGACTACCAGGTCGGCGTATTTGCCGGGTTCCAGGCTGCCGAGGTTTTGCTCGTCGCCCGCTGCGTACGCGCTGCCCAGGGTGTAGTTGCGCAGGGCTGTTGCTGCATCGATGCGCTCGCTCGGCAGCCAGCCGCCCTCGGGCCAGTGGCTTTTGGGGTCCTGGCGCGTGATAGCCGTGTAGAGCACGTTCATGCTGGTAACAGCTGTGATAGGGCTGTCGGTACCGAAGGCTTGGCGAATGCCGCGCTGCTTATAGGTCGCAAACGGCCACATGATGCGGCTGCGCTCCAGGCCCAGATCGCGCTCGGGGCCGCCCGGGTCGAGTGTAATGTGACAGGGCTGGCTCGAGGCAACGACGTTAAGCTTGCGTAGACGATCGATGTCCTCGGGCAAGAGGTTCTCCAGATGCTCGAGCGTGTTATGACTGTGCTGGGGCAGGCCATACAGTTCGGCGGCCTCCTCAAAGATATCGAGCGCGGCATGGATGGCACCGTCGCCAATGACGTGGATGCGCACGGTGTGACCGCGCTCCGCGGCAGCGAGGACCAGTTTGCGCATACGCTCGGCCGGAACCGTCAGACGGCCCTGGTCGCCCGGGAAGCGCGGGTTGGTATAGGGCTCGGTGAGATAGGCCGTGTGTTCGCTCGACACGCCGTCGAAGAACTGCTTAAAGCCTGGCGCCGAGAGCAGCGCGTTGTTCGCGTAGCGGGTCTGCAGCTCTTCCAAGCGCGACTGGTCATCCAACAGCGTGGGGAACAGATGGGCGCGGATGCCCAACTTGCCGGCTGCCTGCAGTTTGTCGTAGACGTCGTCGCGGATAAAGTCGCAGCCCGGCATGGGCATGAGCGACATATCGCATATCGAGGTGATGCCCTGCTCGGCCATACGCCTCATTTGATCGGCGTAAGCGCTTGCGATGCGATCCTCCCCCAGCCACTCAAGGCAGCGCGGTAGCAGCTGCATGGCAGCCGCCTCGTGAGCAATGCCCGTGAGTTCGCCGTTTGCATCCTTGTCGTAACTGCCGCCCGCTGGCGGCTCGCTGTCGCGTGTGACGCCGAGCGCCTCGAGTGCGCGGCTGTTGAGCCAAAGCGTGTGCCCGTCGCCCGAATACATAACGCAGGGACGATCGGGGAATGCCGCATCGAGCGACGCCTTGGTAGGATGCTCGGGCGGGTCCCAACGGTAATCACGCCAGCCCTGCGTCACAACCCAAGCGTCGTCGGGCAGGTCCCGGGAAAACTCGAGCGCGTGCTGCACCAGCGCAGCCTCGGACGTGCCCATATCCATGAGCATGTACGGCGAGGAACCGACCGAGGTATGGAAGAAGTGCAGATGAGCGTCATGGAAACCGGGGCAGACAAACTGCTCGCCGTAGTCGATAACCGGCGTGGCGGCAGGAGCGGCGGCGATCACGTCATCGGGCGCACCGACTGCGACGATACGGTCGCTTGCAATGGCAATCGCCAGCTCGCGGGCGGTATCGGTGCCGTCTTGCGCGGTAAAGACGTTCTTGGAGCGGATAATCCGATCGATATGTTGCATGGGCATCCCCATCTCTGGCAGGAAATTCAACACCCCCGAGTGTACTCCCCCGCCCTTGTAACAAAACCCCAAGCGGCAAACGGCAACTTTACCAGCCCTAGCGGCAGGTGGCATACTGGAGAGAGCCTGTACGATTTTGCGATCAACCCAGCAAGGAGCAAATCGACCATGACGAAGACCAAGGCACAGCAGATTATGGCGGCGACCGAGGCTCGCGCGGCAGACGATGTCACCGCGGCCATCCGAGATATCGCCACCGAGTTTGAGCCCTACATCATCAAGCAGCGCCGCCACTTCCATAAGCACCCGGAGTTGAGCCTTGCCGAGGAGCGCACGACCTCCGACATCGCCAACCAGCTCGACGCCATGAATATCCCCTACGAGCGTCCCCTCAAGACGGGCCTGGTGGCGACCCTTCGCGGCACCGCGCCCGACGCCTATCGCGAGGACGGCACGCCGCGCCGCCGTATCCTACTGCGCGCCGACATCGACGCCCTGCCCGTTACCGAGCAGACCGGCGAGGAGTTTGCCAGCGTCAACGAGGGCTGCATGCACGCCTGCGGCCACGACTGCCACATCGCCATGATGCTCGGCACGCTGCAGATCCTGCGCCATATGACCGACGACATCCACGGCGAGGTCCGCATCGTCTTCCAGCCCAGCGAGGAAAACGGCCAGGGCGCCAAGCTCATGATCGGCACGGGCGTGCTCGACGGCGTCGATGGTGCCTACGCCGCGCATATCTGGAGCGAAGTCGACGCCGGCACCGTGAGCTGTGAGCCCGGCCCGCGCATGGCAAACACCGACTGGTTCCGCATCGATGTCCGCGGCACCTCGTGCCATGGCGCCATGCCCCAGCGCGGCCACGACGCCGTTATGGTGGCTGCCGAGATCGTCAACGCCCTGCAGACCATCGTCTCGCGCGAGATCAGCCCCTACGAGCCGGCTGTCATCACCGTCGGCGAGCTGCACGGCGGCACCGCGCGCAACGTTATCGCCGGCACGGCCTACCTCGCCGGCACGGTGCGCACCTATGGCGACAAGACGCACGAGGAAATGCCCGAGCTTATGCGCCGCATCGTGGAGCACACCGCGGCAGCCCTGGGCGCAGAGGCCGAACTTACCGACTACACCATCGCCAACTACAAGGTCGAAAACGACGTCGCCTCGAGCGAGCGTTGTCGTCAGGCCGTGGTCAAGTGCTTGGGCCCCGCGGGCGAAGGCCATTATCGCGGCACGCTTTCGGGCGAGGACTTCTCGGAGTACCTGCGCCGCGTGCCGGGCGTGCTCGCCTTTGTTGGCACGCGCAACCCCCAGATTGGCGCCACGTACGCCCAACATTCTTGCTTCTACAAGATTGACGAGACCGTGCTGGCAAAGGGCTCCATGGTGGCCGCCCAGTATGCTATCGACTTTTTGGCCGAGCCCACGCAAGAGGAGCTCGACGGCCCCACGATCGCCGCGGTTGCCGAGACCAACCCCGACTTGGCCGCCAAGCTGCGCTCTGCCAAGGCCACGGCCGCTGAGGCGCGCGACGCCATGCACGATGCTCGCACCGCCCGCCATGCTGCAATCAAGGGCATCCACGATGCGCGGGCTGCCGCTCGCCACGAGGAAAAGCGCGACGAGTAGCCGTCACGCCCATCCATAACAGCCTGGCTAAAGCAAAGCGGGGGCGGACGTTATCTCAACGTTCGCCCCCGCTTATGTGTCGACCGTTTTTCTAGCGCGTCCTCCGTCACGCCAGGTAAGAGCGAAGGATGGTGAGCCAGCGTGGGGGTTCGAGGTGGATGATATCGTCGGGAACTCCGGCGGGCGCATAGCCGCCAAAGAGCAGACCGGCATCTGCCGGATTGACGAGGCGCACGATCCATACGACGACGACCAGCACGCACAACACGGTGACCGCAATGTCGATACCACGCTTTAGCTTGCTCGATGCCACCTCCTCGCGCACGAACGCGAGCACAAACGCAATCGGCACCACCCAAAACAGCGGATGGTAGGCAAAGGCAGCCGCATAATCGAGGCGCAGCGCCGCCAGCCACGCCCTCGTCATGCCGCATCCCGGACAAGGAATGCCCGTCATCAATCGAAAAATGCAGCCAATGTCGAGCAGGTAGAGCGCGAGCCAGGCGACAAAGAGCGCGCCGGTGCAAAAAAGGGCGCGGCGAAGGAGCTCTGCCGTGCCCCTATGTCCCTGGAAGCTGTTCACGCCGCCCTTATTGTTAGGCACGAGCGCCAAGGCGAGTGTTGTAAGCCGTTGCCATGGCATTGGTATTATTGATGACGATGTTCATAGCGAAGATGGGACCAAGGCCGCACAGGAGCGCGCCGAAGATCTGCCACAGAAGAACGGTGGTGCCGTTTTCCTGGAACACCAGGCCGTAGCGAGGAGCGTTGGCCTGCAGGCGGTTGCCAATCTTGTAATACCAGTAGTACGCGTAGAAGCCGCAGGTCACAAACGATAGAAGGATGAATTCCGCCAGACCCGGCGTGTAATCGCCGTCATCCTGACACAACGTGTTGACGTCGCGTGCCAAGCAATACAGGAAGTAGAACGAATAGATACCGCAGGTCACAAGAGAGAGCAGCAGCCAGCCGATCAGGCTGCGGTCAGCCTTAATGGGGTCATAGCCCATCGGAGCGGATGCGGACTGTTGGGCGTATTGACCGGTGTACTGCTGCTGAGGCTGGAGCGCGGGCTGAATAGCCTGGGCCGGAGCGGGCTGGGGCTGCGGGGCCGCAGCGGCAGAAGCGGCACCAACGGCGGATCCGCAAACAGGGCAGAATTTGGCATCATCCGAAATGGGAGAACCACAAGTGGGACAGAACATGAGCCTCTCCTTTTCCTAAGGCGTCGCACGCCTTCAAACCTTACACGTCTACGTTCTCAACAATAGCCGCGACGTTGTTGCGCAACATTGACCAATTTCCGAGAAATTTTGCTGCAACCGTTTTCCCAGGCATTTTCTTGCTTTCGCAGTAGAAAAAGGCACCCCGGGCTCAGTTGCCCAGGGCGCCTCGACCGGCTATTCGGTTTGATTGTTTTCGGCAGCAGGATTATCGCCCGGCTCATCCGCCGGCGTGGCAACGGCATCCCAATCGGGCTCCGCAGGCGTCGCCTCGGACGCCGGTGCGGGGACAGGAGCAGGTGCCGGGGCAGGGGCAGGCGCGGGTGCCGGGGCAGGTGCAGGCGCGGGCGCCGGGGCAGGCGCAGCACCAGTGGCTGCCGTGGGATTGAATCCCGCAGGAGCAGGCTTCTTCTCACCCGGGAGCACAAAAGTCAAAACGTCGTCCTTGTCCTCATCGGCCCATTCGCTTGCATAACGTGCAGCCCAATAGCCAACGGCACGGTGCTTGAGCATCTTGCCAAAGACCGTAAGGAACACCGTGACGAATGCAATCAGCACCAGGAACAATACGAGCGTGACACCACCGGCGGTAACAATCGCCTCGATACCCGTGGGGCGATAGTAATAGCCGTACGCGCCAATTCCGGCGATGGCACCAAAGACAGCTGTCAAGATCCACGTAATGGCGTTGGAAACCAGGCCCGTCAAAAACTCGGGAAGGAACGAAGCACAGAACAGCTTGGTCTTGTTGTGCTTAAAGGCCGCCCAGACCTTATCGAGCGAAAACGCGCTCTCGACGCGCCCGGTCACCGCAAAGTGCATCACGGCAATGTCGGCGAACATCTTAAAGAAGACACCCAGAATCGCCGAGGCAATTAGCGCCAGGACAAGCAGGCCAAGCGAGCCAAACAGCGCAGCTTCGAGCGCATAAGAGCCGTAATACGAATACGAGCCTGCGGCGCCAATTACCGCGCCCTCCGCCAGCGAAAGCACTACACCGATAACGGGAATGGCAGCGATAACCTCGAGCACGACCGAAATAACGCTCGAAAAGACTCCGAGACCAAACGACGTGGAACGCATCAGCGGACGGTCCATGCCGTCATCGACCTTGAGCGACAGATCACGGCCCCACTCGATACCAAAGCCGGAACCGCACACACTCGCAATGCAAGCTGCCAAAAAGCCGATGGCAGCCGCAATGCCGCCAATAACGGGAATAAACAGCACGAGCACCGACACAACGCAAATCAGCGCCGGCAAAAACGCGATTTGGCATACACGCTGAAGCACGCCCGGAGTCTTAGTCATATCTTGGAACGCCTGAGCCACACAGCCCTTTGGCGCATTCGCCACGGGCGGTTGCGGAACAAACTGCTGGGGCTGAGGCTGTCCCTGGGGAGCGGGGCCAGCGGCACCGGCATTAGGAGCGCCACACACGCCGCAGAACTTGTCGTTATCGCCCATGGGGGCGCCACACTGCGAGCAGAACATAGAATCATCCCTTCGTATCTTGAACGAATCACTTGGATCGCAAACGATGTCTTTAGCATCATTATTGCCCAATGGGGGGTGCGGACGATTTCTTGGACCGCGCCTAGGCGTATCCAAGCTTCCTGCGGT
>CATZJG010000003.1:0-146530 GCA_958420355.1 uncultured Collinsella sp. | reverse complement strand
CTTACCGAACAAATACAACCGTTCGCGGCTGTTTGAAGTTGTTTTGTTTCTATACATCCCAGCCGGATGTTAACGTGCTCATTGTCAAATGTTCACGTGCTCATTTTGGTTCTAATCATTTTAAGATAGTGTTTATCGGGCTTTTTCACCGCTGAACGCTAACCAGGGAGCCTCCTGAGCGCAAACGCACAATATCGAACAGCGAGACGAGAGGGTGTATGCATATGTCTTTGCTAAACCGCGTACAGCAGCTGCCGAAGGGCTTTGTTTGGGGCGCCGCAACCGCCGCGTACCAAACGGAAGGTTCCACGAAGGTGGCAGGCAAGGGTAAGACCATGTGGGACGATTACCTTGTCGCCCAGGGTCGCTTTTTGCCCGACCCGGCCAGTGATTTCTACAACCGCTACGAGGAGGATATCCGCCTTTCTGCCGAGCATGGACTCAACGCCATCCGTGTGTCCATCGCCTGGACCCGCATCTTCCCCAACGGCGACGATGCCGAGCCCCTCGCCGAGGGCGTTAAGCACTACCACGAGCTGTTCGCCTGCTGCAAAAAGTATGGCGTCGAGCCCTATGTGTCCCTGCATCACTTTGACTCCCCCGCCGCCCTGTTCAACCAGGGCGACTGGCTCAACCGCAAGACCGTCGACGCCTATGTGCGCTATGCCGAGTTCTGCTTCCGCGAGTTCCGCGAGGTCAAGAATTGGTTCACCATCAACGAGCTCATCAGCCTCTCGCACTCCCAATACATCCAAGGCAACTTCCCGCCCAACCATCACTTTGATGTGACGAGCGGCATCCAGAGCCAGCACAACGAGCTCGTTGCCCACGCCCGCGCCGTCAACCTGTATAAGGATCTTGACGAGACCGAGCACCTGGGCGGACGCATTGGCATGGTCAACGTCCTGACGCCGGCATATCCTGCCACAGACTCGCCCGCCGACCAGCACGCCGCCGACCTGTACAACGCCTTCTACACCGACTTCATCATGGACGGCGCCTTCCTGGGTCACTACTCCGCGCGCACCCTCTCACTCATCAACGAGATTCTGCGTGCCAACAACGCCACGCTTACGGTTGAGGACAGCGACATGGAGGAGCTCGCCAAGGCGGCGCCCCGCAACGATATGTTCGGCCTCAACTACTATCAGTCGGCGTTTATCGCCGCCTACGATGGCGAGTCCACCAACAGCTTTAACGGCACCGGAGACAAGGGCACCTCGTGCTTTAAGTTTAAGGGCGTCGGGCAGCAGGTCGATATGCCGGGTATCCCCACCACCGACTGGGATTGGCTCATCTACCCGCAAGGCCTCTACGACACGCTCAAGCACATCAGCGCCACCTATCCCAACCTCCCCGTCATCTATATCACCGAAAACGGCCTGGGCCACAAGGACCCCGAGCCCGACGCAAACGGCATCGTCGCCGATCCCGAGCGCATCGACTTTGTCGACCAGCACATGGAGAAGGTGCTCCGGGCGCGCGCCGAGGGCGTCGACGTCCAGGGCTACTTTATCTGGAGCCTGCAGGACCAGTTCTCGTGGGCCAACGGCTATAACAAGCGCTACGGCCTGTTCTACATCGACTTCGACACGCAAAAACGCTACATCAAGCAGTCGGCACTCTGGTACAAGGAGCTCGCCGACACTATGGCGGACGCGCAGTAGCGCATCGCCTCGCTTTCCCCCGAGAGGGGAGCGGCCCTATGCGATACAAACCCAGCCGCTCCCCTCTCTCCCCCTGGGACCGACCCCGCCTGCACCCGGGCTTTTAGCAAGCGGGAGACCATATAGGTTTTCAACGTCCATGCCATTAAGAGCTCATGCAAAGAGGAGCGTGAACTATGGAATCGATCGTTAAGTTCTTGGAGAAAGGTCAGCCGTACTTCGACAAGGTCTCTAAGAACATCTACCTTCAGGCCATTAAAGACGGCTTTTTGGCAGCAATGCCCATCATCCTGTCTTCTTCTGTCTTCCTGCTTATTTCGACCCTGCCGGGCGTTGTCGCCACGGTCGGCGGCTTTACGCTGCCCGACTGGTGGAACGTCGACGTCGTGAACTTCTGCAACAAGGTTTACAACTTCACGATGGGCGTCGTGGGCATCATGGTCGCCGGCACCACCGCAAGCGCGCTGACCGGCTCCAAGAACCGCCGCATGCCTGCCGGCAAGGCCATCAACGCCACGAGCACCATGGTCGCCGCCATGTGCGCTATGCTCATCTTGGCCGTTACCCAGACGAGTGCCAAGATCGACGGCGCCGATGTCTCGGTGTTCTTTACCGACAACATGGGCACCAAGGGCCTACTGAGCTCCTTTGTCGCCGCATTTGCCACGGTCAACATCTATGCCTTCTGCATTAAGCGAGACATCACCATCAAGCTGCCCAAAGAAGTCCCCGGCGCCATCGCCCAGAACTTCCGCGACATCTTCGCCTTCAGCTTCTCCATCCTGTTTGTCGCCGTCATCGACGTTATCTGCCGCACCTGCTTGGCCGTCCCGTTTGCCAACGTCATCTCCACGCTGGTGAGCCCGCTGTTCGCCGCTGCCGATTCCTACGCCGGCCTCGCCCTCATCTGGTTCATGATCCCGCTGTTCTGGTTCATGGGCATCCACGGCCCCTCGGTCGTTAAGCCTGCCCTCAACGCCGCGCTGTATGGCAACATCACCACCAACCTCGCCACGCTGCAGGCCGGCGGTCACCCCGCCCTCGCCCTGACCGAGAACTTCGGTAACTACATCGGCGAACTCGGCGGCACCGGCGCCACGTTCATTGTCCCGATCATCTTCCTGCTCTTTATGCGCTCCAAGCAGCTCAAGGCCGTCGGCAAAGCCTCTGTCGTACCCGTGATGTTCGCCGTCAACGAACCGCTGCTGTTCGCCGCGCCCATCATCCTCAACCCGTACTTCCTGATCCCGTTCCTGTTTGCCCCCGTGGCCAACGTCCTCATTGGTAAGTTCTTCATCGACTTTTTGGGCATGAACGGCTTTATCTATGCCATGCCGTGGGCACTCCCCGGACCGATCGGCACCTTCATCGACACCAACTTCCAGCCGATCTCTCTGGTCCTGGTTGTCGTCCTGCTGGTCGTTGACTTCTTAATCTACTACCCGTTCTGCAAGGCCTACGACAACGTCCTGTGCAAGCAGGAGGCCGAGACCCTGGCCGAAGAAGAGGCCGAGGAGACCAAGGCCGTCAAGACCGCTGCCGCCCCCGCCGTTGAGGCTCCTGTTGTCGAGACCGCTTCTGCCACTGAGGCCTCCGCAGCTCCGTCCGCCCTTAAGGGCAAGGATCTGAGGGTTCTGGTTCTGTGCGCTGGCGCCGGCACCTCTGCACTGCTCGCCAACGCGCTTAAGGAAGGCGCCGACGAGCTGGGCATCGACATTACCGCCAACGCCGGTGCCTACGGCAGCCACTACGCCATCATGGACCAGTACAACGTCATCGTCCTGGCTCCGCAGGTTCGCACCTATTACAACGAGATGAAGGCCGACACCGACCGCCTGGGCATCACGCTGCTGTCGCCCAAGGGCAAACAGTACATCGACCTCACTAAGGATCCCAAGGGTGCCGTCGCCTGGATCGAGGAAAACCTCGAGGCATAAAACGCTGACGCCACCTGCCGCTCGCAGAAAAAAAATGGCCCGTGCATCGATGCGTGATGCGCGGGCCATTTTGTTTAGACCGCACCCGTCCTCCTGTTCATCTTAATCTGTAACATCTAGCCGAGTTTTTGGGTCCCAGCTGTTACAGATCGAGGTGAACGCACAGGCCAAGCCAAAAATCTCAATCTGTAACATGTAGACCGCTTTTGACCGCTTAGATGTTACAGATCGAGACAAACAGATGGGTCAATCCAATCAATCTAGATCTGTAACACCTGGCTGGTCATTTCACTCCTAACTGTTACAGATCGAGACAAAGATGATGGCTGGGTAGACAAAATCTCAATCTATAACACCTAGTCGAGTTTTCGGGTCCCACCTGTTACAGATTTAGACGAGCAGGCCGAGCACGTCTACGCCCGCAGATCCCTTACGCTGGAACGCTCGACCAACACGCCCGAGACGAGCGTACGACTTCTGGAGCTCGGGGCTTCCAGACCTGCGACGACCTCGTTAAGCGCACGGATGCCCAGTTCGCGGTGGCGAAACTTCACCGACGTCAGAATCGAGTTGGGAATCGTCTTGTAGAGCTCATCGTCGAAGCCGATCACGGACACGTCGTCGGGCACATTGAGCCCTTTGTCACGTAGAGCCATCATCACGCCGTTTGCCATGCAGTCGTTAGCAGCGAGGACCGCCGTGCAATCGGGCTTATCGGCAAGCGCAAGGCCCGCGGCATAGCCACTATCCGCATTCCAATCGCCTTGCAGAGGCTCGGGCGGCTCAATGCCACGCGTCTCGAGTGCCGCACGCCAACCTTTCATACGGCACTGGCTCGACAGCGACTCTTTCTTACCAGAGACGAAGTACACATTCTTGTGTCCGCGATTCAAGAAGTACTCGCATGCCATGCGCGCGCCGCCCTCTTGGTCGTCACTGACGGTAGAGCAGGTAGGATGTTCCATCGACGTGATAATCACCGTCTTGAGGTCTTTCGGCGCCTCAAAGGTATCAAAGTCATCGACCATCTGGCGCAGGTTGAAAATCATGCCGTCGACGGGAAGCTGCGACATCCTACGCGCCGCTTCGGCAAGGGTCATCTTCTCCCCCGCCCGCTTTTTAATCATCGTGAGCGCAAAGCCTCGCTCTGCGGCGGCATCGGCGATACCGTCAATCATGTCCACGTTGCCGCCCGACAAGTGGAACAGCACCACGCCGATGCACCCGTAACGGCCCAACTTGAGTGAACGCGCGGCAAAGTTCGCCCGGAACCCAAGCGCTTCCATGGCAGCATGGACCCTATCGCGTGTCGACTCTCGCACGCTATCGGGCTCGTTGATCACACGCGACACCGTCTTGAGAGAAACACCCGCGGCAATCGCCACATCGTTCATTGAGACATTTTTCTTGTCCATCGTTGCCACTACTTCTCCAGTCGGTTTTGCATCGCTTGTTTTTTGCGTTCTAGCATACACTACCTGCCCGACTGACAAATCAACCGTTTACCGGACAATATCGACCGCTCACCCGTAAATCCTTGTTGCTCTTCCAAAAATGACAACGTTGTCATTAACGAAATGACAACGTTGTCATTTCGCAATGCCTTCCTTAAGCAGGAAGGTTTCCGGGCAGTCCTGACCATCCATCGACGACCAGTTCCATCCACATGCATCGCGCATCAAGTAGCAAAGGAGCTCTATGGACGCCATCGTAAAGATGCTCGAAAAGCATCAACCGTTCTTTGAGAAAATCTCAAGGAACATCTACCTCCAGGCCATTAAGGACGGATTCCTTGGGTGCATGCCCATCGTCCTCACCTCTTCGATCTTCCTGCTGATTGCCACCCTTCCTGGCGTCGTTGGCATCACGCTGCCCCAGCCGCTCATCGACTGGTGCAATAAGCTGTACAACTTCACCATGGGCGTCATGGGCATCATGGTTGCCGGCACCACCGCCAAGAACTTTACGGCTTCCATGAACCGTCGCATGCCCGCCGGCAAAGTGCTCAACGACGGTTCCACCATGGTGGCCGCCCAGTGCAGCATGCTGCTGCTCGCAGTCACGCAGTTCACCACCAAGTTCAACGGCTCCGAACTTTCGGTCTTCGATTGCACCAGCATGGGCACGCGCGGTCTGTTCTCGGCCTATATCGCCGCGTTCATTACCGTGTGGGTCTACAAATTCTGCGTCTCGCGCGATCTGACCATTAAGCTGCCCAAGGAGGTCCCGGGCGCCATCGCTCAGAACTTCCGCGACATCATCCCCTTTGGCGGCGCCGTCATCATCTGCGGCATCATCGATGTCGTCGTGCGCAACCTCATGGGCGTTCCGTTCTCCGAGCTGCTCATCAAGCTGCTCTCCCCGCTCTTCACTGCAGCAGAAACCTATCCTGGCCTTATCCTTATCCAGGCAGCCACCGCGTTCTTCTGGTTCATCGGCGTCCACGGTCCTTCGATTGTCCAGCCGGGCATCGACCCCATCCGTCTTGCCAACCAGGCCGAGAACCTGCAAGTTCTGCTGGCAGGCGGTCACCCCGCCCACTCCCTCACCTTTAACATGTCGCTCGTGGGTGAATTCGGCGGCACCGGCGCCACGTTCATCGTGCCGCTTCTGCTGATTCTCTTTATGAAGTCCAAGCAGCTCAAAGCCGTCGGTAAGGCCTCGATTGTTCCTGTTGCCTTCGCCGTCAACGAACCGCTGCTCTTTGGCGCGCCGATGATTCTTAACCCCTACATGCTCATCCCCTTTGTTGCCGCCGGCTGCGTCAACGTAAGCGTTGCCAAGTTCTTTATCGATAACGTGGGCATGAACGGCTTCTCCTTCGTGGTGCCTTGGGCCACCCCTGCCCCCATCGGCATCTTCATCACCACGAACTTCCAGCTTATCGCCCTGGTATTTGTCGCGATCATCATCTTGCTGGACGCCATCATCTACCTGCCGTTCTTGAAGGCATACGATAAGCTGCTCTGCGACCAGGAAGCCGAGCGCGCCGCCGAGCTGGGTCTCGAGTCCGATGGTGCTGCCACCATCGCCGCCAGCACCTCTGCGCCCGCTGTCGAGCAGGCCACCGCTGCCGTCGAGCCGACCGCCGCTGCCGCTGACAGCAAGCCTGTCGCCGATCAGCCCGAGCCCGCTGCCGATGCATCCGCTAAGAAGGATGTCGACGGTCTGAAGGTCCTCGTCCTGTGCGCCGGCGCCGGCACCTCTGCCATGCTTGCCAACGCCATCAAGGAAGGTGCCGCGCAGACCGGAGAGAACATCGCTTCCTCCGCAGGCGCCTATGGCCAGCACACTGCCATCATGGATCAGTACGACGTTATCGTGCTTGCCCCGCAGGTCCGTAGCTACTACAACGACATGAAGGCCGACACCGATCGCCTGGGCATTAAGCTGCTCGCCCCGCGCGGTAAGGAATATATCGACCTTACTCGCGACCCCGCTGGCGCCATCAAGTGGCTCCGCGAGAACCTCGACTAGGTTCCTCCCTCTGTTGGTGCCCGGATCCCCAGTTCGGGCACCTCTCCCTATTCGAATCCCACAGAAAGGATGACTCATGACCAACCCCATGCAGTTCCCCGACGGCTTTGTGTTTGGCGGCGCCACCGCCGCTTACCAGGTTGAGGGCGAGACCCGCACGCACGGCAAGGGCAAAGTGCCCTGGGACGATTTCCTGGCAGCTCAGGGTCGCTTCTCCCCCGATCCCGCAAGCGATTTCTACAACAAGTACCCGGTCGATATCGACCTGTGCCAGCGCTTCGGCATCAACGGTATCCGCGTCTCCATCGCTTGGAGCCGCATCTTCCCCAACGGCACTGGCGAGATCAACCACGAGGGTGTCGCCTTCTATCATGAGCTTTTCGCCACCTGCAACAAAGCCGGCGTTATCCCCTATGTCACGCTCGATCACTTTGATACGCCCGAGGCCTTTTACCAGGACGGCGGCGAGGGCTTCCTGACGCGCACGACGATCGACGCCTTTGTCGAGTACGCCAAGTTCTGCTTTGCCGAGTTCACCGAGGTCAAGCACTGGTTCACGTTTAACGAGATTCCCGCAACCGCCGAGGGCAGCTTTATCGTCGGCAACTGGCCGCACGGCGAGAAGTATCGCCTGGACAAGGCCTTCCAGCTCATGCACAACATGATGGTGGCCCACGCCAAGGCCGTCGTCGCCTTCCATGAGGGCGGCTTTGAGGGTGAGATCGGCATTGTCCAGAACCTGGAGCCCAAGTATCCCCTCGATCCCAACAACGCCGCCGACTGCGAGGCAGCTCGCATGGCCGACGTCATCAACAACCGCTGGGTACTCGACGCCACCTTCCGCGGCCACTATGCAGCCGACACCATGGAGGCTGCGACCAAGCTGGCCCATATCGCCGGCGGCGAGCTCGACGTCCGCGACGAGGACATCGCTGCGTTGACCGCCGCGCTCCCCTACAACGATTGCCTGGGCGTCAACACCTACAAGTGCCAGTTCCTGCGTGCCGCCGAGGGCGAAAACGACATCAACCACAATGGCACCGGCGACAAGGGCTCCTCGCGCTGGTTCCTCAAGGGCGTGGGCGAGTCATGCGTGCGCGAAGGCGTACCCACCACCGATTGGGACTGGATCATCTATCCCGAGGGCCTGTACGACCTGCTGCTGCGCATTAAGAACGATTACCCCAACTACAAGAAGATCTACATCACCGAGAACGGCATGGGCTATAAGGACGACTTCGAGGATGGCTTTATCGACGACGCCCCTCGCATCGACTACATGCGTCAGCATCTCGCATGGATCCTCAAGGCAATCGACGGCGGCGTAAACGTCGACGGTTACTTTGTGTGGTCGCTGCAGGACCAGTTCTCCTGGACCAACGGCTATAACAAGCGCTATGGCCTGTTCTACATCGACTTTGAGACCCAGAAGCGCTACCCCAAGGCGAGCGCGTACTGGTACAAGAACGTCTCGGAGACCGGCCTGCTTATGGCCTAACTTTTGCCGCATACCCCCTGTCGGCCGCATGCGAATCCCTCCACGGGTTCGCATGCGGCCTATTTTTTTGCTCGGCCCGTGCAGGCCGTTTGTCTCGATTTGTAACATCTAGCAGGGATTTTCAATCCTAACTGTTATAGATTTAGACGAACGAGCAACCAGGGCTAAAAGATCTCAATCTGTAACACGTAGCCCACTTTTAACCGTCTAACTGTTACAGATCGAGACAAACGCCACAGGTCAATCCCTTTAATCTCAATCTGTAACATCTAGCCGAGTTTTTCGATCCCAACTGTTACAGATTGAGACGATTCGACGGTACCGGTCGCTTGGACACGCCGTGGTACAATTATGCCACGACACAAAGGAGGTACCCATGTCCGCTTGTGTGCCCGTCCGAGACATGAAGGACACTGCCACATTCACCGCACTTGTTGAGTCTGAGCGCGACGTCACCGTAACTAAGAACGGCTACGAGGCCATGCACTGCATCAGCAGCGACCAGTATCGCCTCATGCAAGAAGAAATCGCCAAGGCAAAACTGCTGTCTCGTATGATGTTGGCAGAAGACGAAATATCGCAAGGCGACTACAGCGACTACGACTCCTTCGCGACCGCGATACGAGACAAATATGACCTATAACGTCGTTATACTCAAAAGCGCGCGATATGAGTACGAGAGTATCGTCGGGTACCTTGCTCAAATCCTCAAGAATCCGCGTGCAGCAGGCAATTTTGTCGCTGAGTTTGAATATCAGCTTGATCTGCTTCGCGAGCAGCCGCTCCTACGTCCCCTCTCGCATATGCAAGAGCTGGCGGCACGTAATTACCGATCGTTTCCCGTCAACAACTACGTGTGCCTTTATAAGTTTGAGCACGAAACAATCTATATCGCTCACATCTTTCATCAGTCACAGGACTACGCCCGCCTGGTCTAACCCACAAGCTGAATACTTGGCCCGAGCACATTTGCGCGTCAACGTGAAGCGGTAATCCCCGCGCCGACAGGGGGCAGAAGTATCGCCTGCAGCGTTAGTTAGCAGATGACCTGCGTATGCTCCTCGATGGCGGCGCGATCCTCGGCGGCGATACTCGGCTCGCACACCACGGCGTCCAAATTGTCCAGACGACAGAAGGTGTAGAAGTCGCGCTTGCCGATCTTGCTGGAGTCGGCGATCAGATAGCGCGAGTCGGCCTTGCTAAAGGCGAGCTGCTGGATACGACCCTCATCCATATTAGACGTAGACACGTCGCCATCCAGAATGCCGTTGGCGCCGATAAACGCCGCATCGATACCCAGCGCACGCAGAGTATCCTCGGCCGTTGGCCCCACAAAAGCGGCGGTGCGGCGACGGTACATACCGCCCACGAGGCACAGGTCGCAGTCTTCGCGCGCCTCGAGCAGGTTAAACACCGAAAGCGAATTAGTCACGATGCGCAGGCGAAACGCCGGCAGTATCGAGGCCATCTGCTCCACCGTAGTGCCCGTGCCCAAAAAGATGGTCGAGCCCTCCTCGATGAGCTCCACAGCGCGGCGCGCAATCTGCAGCTTTTCCTCGGCATGCTTGGTGCGCTTTTCGCTGTGCGAATACTCGTGGCGCAACATAGCGTGCGGACGACCCTGTGCACTACGGGCTCCGCCGTGCACGCGCTCGATCTCGCCCAGGCTTGCAAGCTCCTCAAGATCGCGGCGGATCGTCATATCCGAGACACCTAACGCATCCGAAATCTCCTTGACCGAGACCGTTCCCTGTTCCTCGAGCAGCTGCCGAACCTTATCCTGTCGCTCCGCTTTAATCACGATGAGTCCTCGCTGTTCCACGCTCACGTCAATTCAAACAATAACGAACAAATTGTATCAGACTCGCGCGCGTCAGAAATGAACGCCCGTACAGCTCAATCATCACTTTTTTGAGAAAAATACCCCCTGCTTTAGTGGGGTGTAGTGATAATCTCGCCTGTTCGCGCTACAGTTTGTCGGAAATACCTCGATGTTAGGAACCAAATGATCACTTCCGAGCTTTTCGGCACCGCGCCGTGCGGTACCCCTGTTCATCGTTACACCCTCAACGGGCCCGAGATCTGCGTTCGCATTATGGACTATGGTGCCACCGTGTTGGGCATCGACGTGCCTGACATTCCCGGCAACGTGCGCGATGTGGTGCTGGGCTTCGATAAGCTCGAGGATTACTTTGACAACCCCGCCTGCTTTGGCGCGACCATCGGACCTGTGGCCAGCCGCACTGCAGGTGCCACGATCACCATCGCCGGCACGGACTGGCATATGCCGGCCAACGAGGGCGTCAACAACCTGCACAGCGATCTTAAGCATGGTCTGCACAAGCGTGTGTGGGACGTTGAGCTCGACGAGGTCCACAATGCAGTGCGCATGACCACCTCGCTTGAGGACGGTGAGCTGGGTCTTCCCGGCAACCGCACCTTTACGGCCGTGTTTACCGTGACGCGTACCGGCTGCTTCCGTATCGAATATGGCTGCGAGAGCGACCGCGCCACGTACGTGTCCATGACCAACCACACGTACTTTAACCTTGCCGGTCACAACGCCGGCATGGACTGTGAGCACTTCTTTGTTGCTAACGCTGCTCACTACCTGCCCATTAACGAGCAGAACATCCCCACCGGCGAGATTGCTCCGGTCGAGGGAACACCGTTTGACTTCCGCGAACTGCGTCCTGTCGCGCCCGGCATGGAGGCCGACGATCCGCAGATCAAGCAGGCACGCGGCTACGACCACTGTCTGTGCATCGATGGCTATCAATACGGTCGCAACCTGCGCCGCGCCCTGCATGTCGAGGAGATGTGGACCGGCCGCGAGCTGGACTACTACACCACCGCCCCGGGCGTGCAGCTCTACACTGGCAATTGGCTGGGCGACGAGCACGCCAAGGACGATGCCAACTATAGCTGGGGCGCCGGCTTTGCCCTCGAGGCAGAGATGTACCCCGACACGCCGCACCAGCCGCTGTTCCCGCAGGGCATTGTGGGCCCGGGTCACCCATACAGCAATGTGATCGAATACCACTTTATGAGGCACTAGGCCCACAACGCGACATATTGCACAGCAACGCCCGCCGGCACCACCGCCGACGGGCGTTTTTTCATCTTTTGGGCTCAATTTCGCTGTGACTGTATGAGTGACATATCAAAACTATGCCCATTTACTACGTTTAGCCCGGGATGCTCGACCATGCACCGGTTTTTTCTAAATTCGCGAGCCGCCTACCTGCGGTTTTGTTTTTCTCAAATTCGACATGCTCGGCGATAGCCGATCAAACGTAGTAAATGGGCATTGTTTTTGACAGGCAGCATCGCACGCGTCCCTCGCAAGGGCAAAATGATTCGTTTTTCTCCGTCCCCAAGGGATCAGTTGAACAGATTGCCGATGGGGTCGGGATTGGAGCTGGGGAGATAGCGGATTTCTAGTTCTATGCCGAGCTTTTGCAGCTCTCTGAGAGCAGCGACGTCCGCATCGTCTGTGGCGACTGCGGGCGCTGCGGGATGCTTGCCCTCCCCTGCCTGCATATGGCCAATGCTGATCTTGGTGATCGGCACGCCACCCTTAACCAGCGCGAGTGCATCGGCGGGTGAGGCCACCATGATCAGAATCAATTGGCGCGGCGTTGCGGTATGAATGATGTCGATGGCCCTTTGCACCGAGAAAAACCTTGTCCAAACGCCTTCTGGCGCCGCCAACCTCATGGGTGCCCATTGGCGCGAATCCGCCGCAATCTCGTCGTTGACGATTAGGACAAGGTTGGAGCCCACGACTTCGTTCCACAGCTCAACGTCTTGCCCGTAAATGAAACGGTCATCGATACGTGTAAGAAGGATCTTGGGTTGTGCCATCGCTGCCCCATTCTGCTTGAGACCCGTAAGAGCAAGACATCACGCCTCTAATATTAGTGCATTTAAAGTGAGAAAAGCCGTCAGAACACTTGCGCGGATTTGTGATGTCCCGTATCATAGACAGCCGTTGACGCCTCAGCTGCGTCACCATATGGCCGCCAGCGTAGCTCAGTTGGTAGAGCACCGCTCTCGTAAAGCGGGGGTCACCGGTTCGAGCCCGGTCGCTGGCTCCATTGCACAAAATAGCCGCCTTCGGGCGGCTTTTTTGTTGCCAATTTCGGGCGCATATCCGCCAATCCAAGCACAACGCCGCCGGAAACTCCCCTACTCAACAAAAAGCCCCGCCAACTGCAATCCCCAAAGGAACCGCGATCAGCGGGGCCCAAACGCCCCCCCCTGAGCGAACCACAACAGCTTTTATACTATGAGCAGGGATTAAAGGGTGCTCAAATCAATTGTTTGCGGATTGGTCAGACCATAGATAGCATTCTCATCACCAGAGGATGAAGTTTGGCCACCAGCTTCGCATTCAACCGGCGTCGTTTCGTCAATCAGCTCGTAAGCAAACCAACCCTCAAGCACGGCACCTGGTTGTATTTGGCGCGATTCAGGAAGATCAAGGCCTTCCACAAGCACGCCCGAATTAAGCCCCTTTCCATCTTGGAATGCTAGAATTTCATTACCTGCAAAATGTGCATCCTGCAAATCGTCCGACACATTTTTAGCAGTTACATTCAAAATCAAAAGCGACTTACTGTGATCAAGCTGCTCTACTCCGCGTTGCGCCCCCGTGATGGTGTACTCGATACCCGAGACTGGGATATCGCCGCTCCCGCCGCTGCCATCTTTTTCTTTTCCGGCAGCGTCTGCCTGAGCAGCAGCATAGCCCGCAGCGTAACCATCATCATAGCTCCCCTTCCCGGAGCAAGCGGTAAGGCAAGCAGAACCAGCTGCGAGCCCCAACGCCAAGAAAGCGCGCCTAGGAATTAAGGCGGTTGTGCTGAGTCCCATAAAGAGCTCCCATCAATTAGCTATTTCTCGTATCCACAGCTATTTTAATTATTCTTCAATCCATTTAGCATCAATCGTGTCTCAATAACTGCGTCGTTCAGCCTAATTTGACCGCTCCAATGAATCCAGCTCAAACAACAAAAAGCCCCGCCAACCGCAATCCCCAAAGGAACCGCGATCAGCGGGGCTCAAGCGCGCTCCTCCAAGGGATAACGCTCGCAACACGAACAGCTCAGCCGAGCAGTTCGCTACTCCTCCCAGTAGGCGTCTGCAAGCAGCTTAAAGCAAATCTTTTTGACCGGCTGTGCGCCATCGCCCGGGAACTCGAGCGTGGGCATGTGAGGCTCGCCGGCAACGAACAGCGCGAACTTGTCGTCGGCAAGATCGCCGGCGATCGAAGCGTCGGAATCGACCAGATCGTAGTCGTCCTTCTCGTCAAACTCCTGAACCAGCGTCAGGCTGCCCGTGGCGACCTTAAAGGCCTCACGACCCTCAACGTCGATCTGCAGATCGTGATAGCGCTGATGCGTCTCATAGTGAGCCTCGGCCTCGGGTCGCGTCGTGGGAGCCATGACGTTCGCAAAGACCTTGTCGCCCAGAATCTGATGGCTGCCGACCTCGAGCTGCGCCGGGTCGTTCTCCTCGAGCCAATCAATCAGCACGTCGAGGCCCTTGAGCATTCCGCGGTATTCCTCGATATCGCCCAGTGCACCGTAAATCATCTAAATCCCCTCTCGGATCGTTTCTTTGGCAGCTACTCGGCAAACGCGTTACCGACGCTGTTGCCACCCACATACGTCTCGACCAGGGTAAGGTCGGGATTGAACACGACGTCATCGGCGTCGCGCCCCGGCATAATGCTACCGCACTTGTCGTCGGCTCTAACCATAAGCAAACAAGCAATGCCGGGGCCGACGCCCAGGCTTTTACAGCTCGGTCACGACAACGCCGTTGTAGACCTCGTCCCAACGATCCATGACCAAGTGGCCAGTCATAGGATCCATGGCATTGAGCTTGCCGCAGGTGTTGGCGGTACGCAGCACCGTCTCGTCGTCCGCGCCAGCAGCAATGGCATGCGCGAAGCCAGCGATAGTGGAGTCACCAGAGCCCGTGGCGTTAACGGCAGGGATATCGGGCGTCTTTGCGCGGAACGCACGGCCATTGTGGAAGCCAACGGAGCCGGCAGCGCCCATGGACACGACGACCCAGGGGATATCGGAGAAGCGGGCATCAGAGGCGAGCGCGGCGCGGAGCTCGTCCACATCGTCGGTGGTAAAGCTCGTACCCAAAAGGCCGTTGATCTCGGTCAGGTTAGGCTTGACCAGCTCGGGCTTAATTTCGGACTTAAGGGCGGCCTCGAGCGAAGCACCCGAGGTATCGAGCAGCACCTTGGCGCCGGCGTTCTCGGCAATGCCCGTGATCTTGGCATAGTAGTCTGCCTCGACACCGCGGGGCAACGAACCCGAGATGGTGACGACGTCGGCCTTGCTCGCAAGCTCGGCGAACTTTGCGGTAAAGGCATCGAGCTCCTCGGGGGCAATCGTCGGGCCGCTCTCGAGCAGCTCGGTCTGGTTGCCGGCGTGGAGGATGTTGAGGCAAATGCGAGTCTCGCCCTTGATGGGCACAAAATCATTCTTAATGCCGTTAGCGTCCATGAGCTCGGCCATATAGGCGCCCATATGGCCACCAAGCAGGCCGGTTGCCACAACATCGTCGCCCAACTGACCAAGGACGCGGGCTACGTTAAGGCCCTTGCCGCCGGCGGTCTTTTCGGGCGTCACACGGTTGACGTCGTCGATGACGAGCTCATCGAGCTGATAGCGCGTATCGACAGACGGGTTCATCGTAACGGTGAGGATCATTTTTAGCTCCTTATCTCGCAGGCTCCTTGTGCCTCGCGATACGAGTCGACAAAACGGAATTACAGAATCTCAATCGTGAACGAGCGAACGACGGTCTCCTTGGGCTTGGCGATAAGGCAGCCGCGCTTGTGCTCAAGCACGTCGTCCTCATCGGAGCAGGTCGAAAGGCCGCCCCAGGGTTCAACTGCCACAAAATCGCCCTCGGGCTTGCTCCACACAATGAGATATGGGAAGCCCTCAAAGCTCAGGCGGACGCCCTTGTCCTCGCCCTTTTTGGAAAGCGTGACCTGACGGCTCTCGAGCACGTCAAAGATGGTCTCCGCAAAATCGAAGAGCTCGTGCGACAGAGGCAGCGTCTTTCCCACCATGGGGTTCTTGGAGCGGTTTGCCACGTCAATCAAGCCAGTCGAAGGGACAGCGGTGCAAAGCTCCGCAGCCTCGTCTTTCTCAAAGCGCAACTCGTAGTCCGTATAGGCCTCGCCCTCATCGAGCGGACACCTAAAGCCGGGATGACCGCCGATAAAGAACGGCATGTCCTCGGTACCCTCGTTGGTAACCTCATAGGCGACACGCACGGCGGCGTCCTCAAGCGTATAACGAGCGACAAGCTTAAACGGGTACGGATAATCGCTCAGCAGCGCGGCGTTATCCTCCGAAGCCAGGCACATCGCCAGCTCGTTCTCGTCTTGGCTCAGCAGCTTCCACTCCTGTTTGCGCGCAAACCCGTGGCGAGCGAGCTTCACGTGATGCCCGGCAAACGTCATGGCGCTACCATCGCGCAAACCTCCGCAAATCGGGAAGCAAATCGGTGCTTGGCCGGACCACACGGCGGGATCGCCCTGCCACAAGTACTCGCGACCTCCGGCCTCGATCGAGGTAAACGAACCACCAGCCGTGGACACCTTAATAGAAATCGAATCGTTGGAGAGAGCGTATTCCATTGCCCATCCTTTCGAACAACTGCTTTTTTGCTCGCAAGAACCCGTCTCGGCCCTGACCAAAGGACAAACCCGCACGTTCATCGATGCGTCCGGTATCCCAGCCATGCAACGGGGTACCATACAGACATTGATGCAATTACAGCTGAAAGGCCTTCTTATGCGAACCATCATCCTTTATGCCTCACGCCACCACGGCAATACGAAAAAGCTCGTGGACGCCATCGTCGAGGCACACCCCGAGATCGATACCCTCGACGTCAAGGCGCTCGGTAAAAACGAGTATCCCAACCTGCACGAATATCATCTGATCGGTGTCGCCACGGGCATCTATTACTCCGAGATCGACAAGGACATGGCACGCGTGCTCACTAACGTGCTGCAGCCGCAGGACAAGGTGTTTGGCCTTATGACCTACGGTGGCAAAAACAAGTGGTACGGCAAGGATATCGATGGCATCTGCCGCATGAGGCAGGCCATCTTTATGGGTGTCTACGGCTGCCCCGGCTTTGATACGTGGGGACCGTTCAAGCTCGCCGGCGGTGTCCAAAAGGGACACCCGACCGCTGAGGAAATTCAGGGCGCCGTCGACTTCTTCGACAAGATCGAAGACGAGTATGGCGACATCATCGTCGAAGAGTACGCCAAGCGCGAAAAGCGCCTAGCATACGAGAAGGAGCATCCTGCAGGAGGCTTGGTGGCCGGCGTCAAGCGCACGGCAAAGAAGATCGCTAACAAGCTGTAACTGTAAAGGTGCTTTTGAGCGTTTAACCCATACGGCGGGTCCGAGCAGATTCGGGCCCGCCGTCTTTTTCTATCGTTACTCGGTAAAGGCGTTGCCGACGCTCTGGCCGCCAACATACGTCTCGACGAGGGTGAGCTCATGGTCGAACACGACAAAGTCGGCGTCGCGACCCGGCATGATGCTGCCGCACTTATCCTCGATGTGCGCGGAGCGTGCCGGCACCTCGGTTGCCATACGAATGGCGATATCGGCGCTGGCGATGCCCCAGTCGACGATATTCTTGACGCCCTGGGCAAGCGTGAGCACCGAGCCGGCAATGCTCTTGCCGTCGGCGAGCCAGCACAGGTTGTCCTTCATGATGACGTCCATGCCGCCACTGGTGTAGCTGCCCTCGGGCATGCCGCCGCAGCCAAGGCAGTCGGTGATGAGCACCGTATGCTGCCAGCCCTTTGCCTGCAGCAGCGCCTTGATGGCAGCGGGGTTTACGTGTTTGCCATCACAGATGATCTCGGCGTAGGTCTCGGGCGTGGACATGGCAGCACCCACGACACCGGGCTCACGGTGATGCAGCCCGCGCTGGCCGTTATAGGTATGCGTAAAGCAGCTGGCACCGGCGTTGATGGCGGCGATGCACTCATCGTAGGTGGCGTCGGAGTGACCGATGCTGGTCACGACGCCCTTGGCGTTCAGAGCAGCCGCATAAGCAGCGGCACCGTCGCGCTCGGCCGCCATGGCGCTCTTAACGATGCGACCACCCGCAGCCTCCTGCCACTGATCGAAGACCTCCTCGGAGGGATCGATAAGATAAGCGGGGTTCTGCGCGCCCACGTGCTTCATGGTAAAGAAGGGGCCCTCCAGGTAGATGCCCTGAATGCGAGCACCGCAGAAGTCGGGGCCGCGACCCTCGTCCGCCTGAGCGATGGCGGCGCAGGCGTCCTTGATCTGCTCGACGCCATCGGTGAACGTCGTGGGCAGCCAGCTGGTGGTGCCGCGACGGGCGAGCTCGGTCGAGCTGATATCGATGCCCTCGGGATCGTTATCGGTAGTTGAGTGGTTGTAGAAGCCATGGATGTGAGTATCGACCATACCCGGTGCGATCCACGATCCCGTGTAGTCCTTAATCTCGCAAGAGGGCTCGTCGGCCTGCCAGGCGCCAAAGACGCCATCCTCGACCATAAGATAGCCGCCCAGTTGCGGGCCTGCCGGCAAGAAGAACTTGTCAGCCTTAATTGCGTACGTGCTCATATGCACTCCTTGCTTCTAAAGCAGTTGACTGTAGTGATGCTTATACCCAGCTCACGTAAAACAAAAAGCGCCCGCCCGCCGTTATGAGCGGACGGGCGCCCTTACAGGGGGACGCGATTAAGCGGTGAAGGGGTGAATCGTCACGCCCTTAACCACGCGGTTGACCGTGCCGGTGGGGCTCGGCGTATCGGGCGTGTTGCCCACGCGCACGGAGTTGAGCAGGCTGATAGCCTGGGCAAACATCACGAACGGCAGAGCAAGGTAGCCCTCGGGAAGTGCCTCGTAGCCCTTAAAGGTGAAGGACTCACCCTCATAGACGGTGGCACCTTCCTGCTGAACGGCGATGGTGTGCTGAGCGATCTCGTCGCCACCGATCTCGTTGAGGATGTCGATGTCGTACTGACGGGTGTAGGCGTCGTTGTTGACGAACACGAAGACGAGCGTCTTATCGTCGACGAAGGACTTGGGTCCGTGACGATAGCCCATGGAAGTGTCGTAAGAAGTGGCAACCAGGCCGTGAGCAAGCTCGAGAATCTTAAGCTGGCTCTCCTGAGCAAGGCCGCCAAAGGAGCCGGAGCCCAGGTAGGTCACGCGGTTGAAGTCGCCAGCGAGGTAATCGGCGACCTCGGACTCGCGAGCGATAACCTCCTCGCCCATCTTGGCGATGGTCTCGACCCACTCGGCCTTCTGCTCGTCAGAGGCAGTGTCGAAAATAAGGGTGGAGAGCAGGGTCATGCAGGAATAAGAACCGGTCATGGCGAAGCCCTTGTCGTTGGCACGCGGAATGAGCAGCGTCAGCGCATTGGGATCATCGGCAGACTCGACGGCGAGCTTGCCCTCGGGAGCGCAGGTGATGTTGAGGAACTTGACGTTGTGGACGAGCTCCTTGGCAACGGCAACGGCGGCAAGGCTCTCGGGGCTGTTGCCAGAGCGGGCAAAGGAAACCACGAGCGTGGGATCCTCGGCGCGCAGGAAGTCGCGCGGAGCGCTCACGATGTCGGTCGTGGCGATGGGCTTAAAGTCGTAGAGGTCAGTGTTACCAGCGTGACGCAGGTACGGGGCGCAGGTATCGCCAACGTAGTCGGACGTACCGGCACCGGTGAAGACAACGGACAGACGACCCTCGCCCATAGCGCGAGCCTCGGCCAGGAAGGCCTCGATGGCCTCCTTGTTCTCGCGATAGATGTTGAGCGTATCACGCCAAAGCTCGGGCTGCTGAGCAATCTCGGCCGTGGTGATCTGGGCGCCGAGCTCGGTGAGCTCCTCGACACTCTTCTCGAACATTTCTAATACCTCTCTCTAGAAGTAATCCTCTGACGTGCAATTATACACTTCGGTTGGTTATCTGGTAGTAACCAGTTAAATGCAAAGAATCATCATATGGAAACGATGCGGACACTAGTTGCTACGCTGGTGGTAAACCTTGTATTTAAACTGATCGGCACGAGCAACCGAGAGTGTATACTCCACAACCTCGTTTGACTCGTTATACGTAGTCCTGACCAAATCGAGCACAGGCGAGCCCTCGACAATTCCCAAAAGGTGGGCGTCGGTGGGACGGGCTATGCTCGCATAGAACTCCTCTTCGGCCACGCGAATCTTTTGCTGAAAGTCTTGCTCAATCACATCGTAAAGCGGCTTACGCTCCAGCAGTGGTCGCTTTAGGGACAGAAATTGACGAACCGGTAGATAGCTGCGTTCGACCATCATGGGCATGTTATCGGCAGAACGAAGGCGCTTAAGCTTAAAAATGCGATCACCGATACGCAATCCCATATGCTCGGCCAGATTCTTATCGGCCTCCATCTCGCAAAACTCGAGAATCGTGGTCTCGGGGTCGCGACCCATCGCGCGCATCTGCTCGGTAAAGCTGTAGGACTGCATAAGATTGGTTGCTTTTGCCGAACGGTCGGTCACAAAGGTACCGCGACCGTGCTGCCGAACCACCAGTCCTAAACGCTCCAGTTCCTGCAGAGCCAGGCGTACCGTAGTGCGCGAGAGACCATAGCGCTCCGAAAGTTCGCGCTCGGAAGGAATCATGTCACCGGCACGATATTCATGGTCGATCTTTTCGGTCAGAATATCGACCAGCTGATCGTACAGCGGTTGCTTACGCGCTCCGATCGCCATCCTATCCTCCCTTTTGCTCGAATTCGGCTAACTACCTAGGGTGTTAAGCATTATCAGTCTGCCACACCCGAATCATCAAGAAAACAAAAGCCGCGTGCTCGAAAGAGCGCGCGGCTTTTAACATACACATGGCTTAAGGGGTCGGGGTGTGAGCCGCGTAGGGACACACCCCTCAAGCTAGAGCCTTACCAGATGCTCGGCCAGAGACCAAGCGGACCAGCGCCCAGGATGCCAAGGACGAAGAGCAGGAGAATGCCCTTGGTCGGGGTCCAGCTGTGCTTAGCGAACATGTAGTAAAGCAGCAGCGTAAGCATAAGCGGGACGAGCTTCGGGACGATGGTGTTGAGGGTGTCGGCAACAGAGAAGTTGACCGGATCCTCGGTAACGGTGCCGTAGGTCACGGACTCCATGCCGTTGCCCAGATCGGTGACGCCGCACTCGACAGCGTTGCCGTCGGCATCGGAAGCAGTAAGGGCGTTGCCGTCCTTATCGGTCATGGCGATGGTACCGGCCTCAGCGGTCTCGGTATCGATGCCCTCCATACCGGTGAAGTTCTCGGCCTCCTTCTCGGAGACAATCACGGTAGTAGCGGAGAGGCCGCGGGTGGTGCCGTTGGGGATCTGGAGGTTGATCTGGGTGCCACCCATGGTGACGACCAGGCAACCGACGACGAAGACGCCCATGATGGAAGCGGCACGCGTGAAGGCCTGCATGTTGGCGGTCAGAGCGTCAATAGCGCTGGTGCCAAGCTTGTAGGACCAGTTCATGAGCCAGAAGCGCAGAGCGAACTGAACGGCGTTGAAGATCACCAGGAAGATGATCGGCGCAGCGGCGTTGCCGTTGATGGCCATGTTGGAGGTGATGCCGGCCGTGATAGGCACGAGCGTCAGCCAGAACAGGGCGTCACCGATACCACCGAGCGGGCCCATTGCGGCGACGCGGACGGCGCGAATCGTGGGGATGTCAACCTTGTTCTGCTCGAGCGAAAGCACGATGCCCATAACAAAGGTGACGAGGAACGGGTGGGTGTTGAAGAACTCCAGGTTGTGGCTCATGGAAGCCGCGAGGTCGTTCTTGTTGGTGTGGATCTTCTCCAGACCGGGGATGATGGAGTAGAGCCAGCCAGCGGCCTGCATACGCTCGTAGTTGAACGAGGCCTGCAGGAAGCAGGAGCGCCAAGCCATCTTGTTGAGGGTCTTCTGGTCGAGCTGCGGAGCAGGAGTGAGATCCTCGTAGTGCTCCGGGATCACATACTCATTAGATGCCATCTTCGAAGTCACCTCCGTCAGAAACAGCTGCACCCTTCAGCTCGGTCTGCTGCTGGAAGTCCCAGAAAGCGATGCCGAAGCCGATGAGAGCGAGGATGAGCAGAGCAGGGGTTGCCAGCGAATCGTTGGCAACGGTGATGAGCGCGAGGCCAAAGCCCATGAGGAAGAAGCCCCACATATCGCGGTTCATCATAACCTTGAGCAGGACGGCGAAGCCGACGAAGCGCATCATGCCGCCTGCAGCGGACAGACCGGTCTGCAGCCAAGTCGGGATGGCGGAAGCGATGGTCTGACCAATGGTAGCGCCAGCGATGAAGAACAGGGTGACGACGACAGCGAAGATCAGGCCGAGCAGAGCCATGGCGAAGTAGTTCAGGCGCTCGATGCCCTTGGTGTCCGCGTTGTGAGCCATGTTATCGGCCGTGGACATAAGCGGGGACATAAGCGTGAAGACCAGGGTAACGCCAAGCTGGCCAAGCAGAGCGAACGGAATAGCGAGGCCGACTGCCGCGTTGGGCTCGAGGCCCGTGGCGATAGCGAGAATGGCTGCCATGATGCCGCCGATGACGGCGTTAGGCGGCTGAGCGCCTCCGATCGGCATGTTGCCGATCGTCATGAGCTGATAGGTACCACCCACGAGAAGACCGGTGTTGAGGTCGCCAAGGATAAGACCGATGACGGCGCCGGTGACGATGGGCTGATAGAGAGACTCGAGGAAATCAAACTGGTCGATTGCCGCGATGAACGTAACAACGAAGACCAGAGCGATCTGGATGATCGAGTATTCCATCTTGCTCCTCCTTTCAAAATGAATGTACGCACTTTGGATATCACGTACAGAACGTCAGGGTTTCACTCCTGACAACGTGGATCACGAGGATTACGAGAAGAGCTTGCTCGTGTCCTCAACAGGCGTGCTCGGAACGCGCCTGATCTCCAACTCCACCCCCAATTCCTGCAGCTCTTTAAACGCAGCGACATCCTCGTCGTTAACTGCGACGGAGGTGGCGACTTGGCGCTTTCCTTCCGACATGTGCATGTTGCCGATGTTTACCTTCTTTATAGGCACACCGCCCTTGACGAGCGTAAGCACGTCTTCCGGTGTTTCGGCCACGATGAAGATCTTCTGGCGCGGGCTCGCCTTGCCAATGACGTCGATGGTCTTCTGCAGGGAGAAGAAACGCGTAGCGACGCCGGCGGGAGCGGCCATCTTCATGAGGTTCTGGCGCATGGTGTTGGACGCCACGTCGTCGTTGGCGACGAGGATGAGGTTGGAGCCCAGAGTGGAGTTCCACTGGGTGGCAACCTGACCATGAACCAGTCGGTTATCGATGCGGGTAAGAAGAATGTTGGGTTCTGCCATGTTGATCAGCTTCCTTTCGATATTGGCTGACGACAGTTACTTAATCTCCTGAATCGCGTAACGCGAAACATCTACGACGGCTCCGGATCGGACTTTGATCTGGACCTTCTCGCCTTCGATGCCTTTGACGGTTCCGTAGATACCGCCGGCGAAAAGAACCTCCTGACCCGGCTTGAGCTCGGTGTGCAGCTCCTTGAAGTACTTCTGCTTCTTCTTCATGTTGATTTGCGACCAGATGGTGTAAATCAAGCCCATGATGACAAGCAGGCCTAAAAGGGCGACCGAGGAGCTCAGGACGTTGGCTCCGAAATCGGCCATTAGATGCCGTCCTCGTCGCCGAAGATATCCTCTTCCTCGGAGTCGGCAACGGATGCGACCGTCTGGGCGGTGACGCCCGTCTGGCCAACGGTCACGGCCTGCTCGCCAAGCTCGGCGAGCGTGGCATTGCCGCGGAGGAACAGAAGCTCAATAACCATGGGAAGGTTGGTGCCAGTCAGAACCTCGACGTTGTCGACATCCTGGGCAATCATCATCGACTGGTTGAACGGGGTGCCGCCAAGCAGGTCGGTAAAGACGAGCACGCCATCGCACTCCTCGCGCATGGCGGTAATAGCGGCGCGGAGATCCTCACCGTAGGATGCAGCCTGGTCGCCCTCAAAAGGAACGACGGTAAAAGCAGGCTGGTCGCCGGCAACCATAGCGATAGCGCTTGCAAGGCCGGGTGCGAACTGTCCATGACCGGTAAGAATAAAGCCAACCATTCAAATTTCCCTTCCGAAGGTGTGTACAATCTGAGTCCGATGATTTTCGGAAGCCAGCGGGCGCTCGCCCTTAAAGCTTCTTGGAAAGCGTTCTTTCAAGACCAGTGGTTTCTAAACTGGTAGCAACCACGTGACGTGTTGTTGTCACTATATCACCCCAGAAGAGGCCGCTTTCGTTGATTTATACGGTAAAACGTTTTTGCACCGCTCGCGGTGATATTTCGACCGTTTACCGCTCGTTAACACTTCTACCTGCGGTTTTGAAACCGTTTCGAAATGCTTTGGCAAAAGATCGAAACTTTTCCTGTGTCTAAACAACGCTGGGCGGCTAAAAATAGCGCGTAGAAAAAATGCAGGTCATTGTGAAGATATGTGAATTGGTCTTTTTGACTTAATACCAGTTAGAACCAGTTTTGAGATTATCGGTGAACGGTAGTTTTCGACCGTTCACCGGTTACTTGCAATCGTTTGCAGTTGTTTTCCCAGATGAATTAGGGAAACGCGATGGAGCGTTTGCGCGGGCGCAGGAAATTTTGGCATTTGTCCTTATCCCCCACGCGCCAAACTCCGGCATCCAAAATGAGCTAATAGCTCACGCTAATCGTTTTCAATCATTACTTACTCAGTATCCGTAATTATTTATCGTTTATCGTTAATTCTGATATGATACAAGTATCATCCCAAACGCCGATTGGAGGGGTTATGGTCCATCGAAACGCATCTATATCGAATGAAACCATCAGCCGCGAACAGACGATAGCCAAACTGAGGAAGCTCGCTCGCATCTGCAAATGGGCCACAATCTGCATTACCACCGCGCTCGCTCTGGGACTCCTCGCAGTCATTGCGATTGATCTTCTACTCATATTGCCTGGCCTCTCCCAAGGGTCGTGTCTCCAATCCGTAGAACTTCAAGCCGGCGAGGGCCCATGCCTTGCTATCGTCGGTACCGATGCGCAGGCCCCACTTATGCTCGTCGCACACGATGGTCACACTGCCATAGGAAGCCTCTTGATGACATGTCTCGCGCTTACCATCGCGCTAAGCGTGCGCAGGCTTTTCTTCAACATTGAAAAGGAAGGCAGGCCCTTTGACCTTGAATGTAACCAGACACTTCGTCGAGTAGGACATTTATTCCTTATCGGCGGCGTTGCCGTGAGGCTTCTTGGCGCCGTAATCACGGGAATGATACTCTCAGGATTTGGCGGCAGCTTTACGGATGCGTTCGCCGGCCAGTTATTCGAGCCCTACATGCTCTTTGCAGGCCTGATTATTTGCCTGATTGCCAGCATCTTCCGCTACGGGTATATCCTGCAAAAACAAGATGACGAGTTGCTCTAGGGGGAATCCATGATTATTCTGCGGCTTGACCGCATGCTCGCCGAACGCAAGATCTCATCCAAAGAGCTTGCGGAACGCGTGGGCATCTCCCAGGTCAATATGTCACGCATTAAGACGGGCAAGGTTTCTGCCATACGTTTTTCAACTCTTGACGCGATATGCCGGGCACTCGACTGCCAACCGGGCGATGTGCTGGAATATATGCCTGACGATGAAGCCGATAGTCTTTTTGGGCTTAAAGATGAATAGCCATAATTAAGCCGCCAATCACGCCCTCAACGCAAATAGCCCGCTAGAACAACATCCGTTCTAGCGGGCTTATTCAGATATTTCGGCTACGCGCTCGGCGGCTCGGGCAGCCCTTACGCAAACAGGCCGTAGATGCTGATGTTGGCCTTGGCGTAGAGGCCGTTGGCGTACTCGGTCCACTTGGAGCTGGCGCTCGAAGCCTGCGAGGAGTACTGCTGGTAGGCAGTGTAGTAGGCGGTCATGGCCTGCTTATAGGTGGCGCTATCGGCCGTAAAGGCATCATCGGCAAAGGCCTTGGCATAGGTGCTGTCGGCATCCCTCCAAGTGCCCTTTGAGCTATCCCACTCATCGCCGGCAAGGTTGATGATGTAGTCAGCGTAGTCCTTGCTCGCGGTCTCCTCGTTGCCGTCAGCAGGCTCGGTCGGGGCGGTCGGCATGCTTGCGGAGCTATCGCCCACCTTCTTCTTGTAGAGCTTCTGCAGCGTCGCGGACTGGCGGACGATCTGCTTGGTCTGATCCTTGGACACGCCATACTGCGTGGCCATGGTCTTGTAGTCGGAGGTGCCGATGGAATCCTCGGCGTACTGCTTCATTTCCTTGGAAGAGACGGTAATGCCCTCGTCCTCGGCAGCATCGAGCAGAATCTTGTTGCGCACGTAGGACAGGATGACGTCGGCAGAGGGAGCGGTGTAGTTGCCATCGCTATCCTTGACGGTATCGAGGCTGTACTGGCTCTCGATGGCCTCACGCGCGGTGATGTCGCTCTTCTTGCCGTTGTAGCTATAGCTTGCCACGGTCGAATCGAGCTGGTCCTCGGACAGGGTCGCCGAGCCGACGCCCTTGCCGCCAAAACCACCGTTGCCGATAAAGAAGCCGACCACGGCAGCGATCACGACGGCGACCACAAAGGCGGCAATCATCGTCTTCTTGTGCTTGCAAGCGTGGTCGTCCACGTCGGAGTTGTCATCCTCGTCCTGTTCCTCGGGCATGAGGTTCTCGTCAGCTGCATCCGCGGCGATCTTTGCCTCCAGGCGAGCGTCCTCCTCCTCGGCGGACGTGCCGGCGGCAATATGTTCGGCAGACGTGCCGGCGACCAAGTCGATCTTTTCGTCCTCATCACCGTCGGGGCCTTCGCCGCGCTCGATGATCTGGATGCCGTCGATCTCGTCCTTCTCGTCCTTCTTTTGAATCAGACCCATATCAGTTACTCCTTGTTAGGAAACATAGTCCCCAATAGAATACGCCCGGCAGAGCGCCGGGCGTATTGATTCTTAGGTTATACGCAAACACCTAAGTACTATTTAGGCGTTTGCAGCGTGCATACCTTAGACCAGGTGCGCGATAACGGCATCGGCAAAAGCCTGCGTGCCCACAGCGCCCTCAACGGAGCCGGTCTGGGCACGACGCACGTCACCGGTAACCTGCTCGCCCTCGTCGAGCGTGGCAGATACGGCGGCACGAATGCGATTGGCCGCGTCGTTCTCGCCCAGGTGATCGAGCATCATAGCCGCAGACAGAATCTCGGCCGTGGGGTTGGCGATATCCTGGCCCGCGATATCGGGCGCGGAGCCGTGCGTCGCCTCAAAGATGGCGCAGTCGGCACCGATGTTGGAGCCGGGGGCCATCCCTAGGCCGCCCACCAGGCCGGCGCACAGGTCGCTCACGATGTCGCCGTATAGGTTGGGCAGCACCAGGACATCGAAGTCGTTGGGGTTCTGGACCAGGCCCATGCAGGTGGCGTCGACAATCTTGTCGTTGAACTCGATATCGGGATAGTTGGCGGCCACCTCGCGCGCAACGCGCAGGAACAGACCATCGGTCGCCTTCATGATGTTGGCCTTGTGCACGGCCGTCACCTTTTTGCGGCCGCAGCGGCGGGCATACTCAAAGGCATACTCCACAATGCGGCGGCTCTTGGCGATGGAGATCGGCTTAATTGAAATGGCGGAATCAGCGGCGAAGGTCTTCTGACCCGAGCGCTCGACAAGCTGCGAGAGCTCCTCAACCTCGGCAGCGCCCTCATCGAACTCGATGCCGGCGTAGAGGTCCTCGGTGTTCTCGCGCACGATGACCAGGTCGACGTCGCGGAAGCGCGAGCCGTCGCCCGGCTGCGACAGGCAGGGGCGCACGCAGGCGTACAGGTCGAAGTGCTTGCGCAGGGCCACGTTGACGCTGCGGAAACCCGTGCCGACCGGCGTGGTGATGGGGCCCTTGATGGCAACCTTGGTCTCGGCGACCGCATCGAGCACGTGCTGGGGCAGTGGCGTGCCAAACTCGTCCATGACGCCGGCACCGGCCTCTTGGACGTTCCAGTTGATCTGGACACCGGTGGCCTCGACCACGCGGCGCATGGCCTGCGTAATCTCGGGACCGATACCGTCACCGGGGATCAGGACTACATCGTGCGCCATAATCTGTTACTCCTCGTCTTCGGCGTCGTCAGATTTTTTAACGCTAGCACGCTTCTTCTTTTTGGAGAGATCCAGGCCAAAACGTTTAACAAGCATTTCGCAAATCTCGCTCGAACGGGCCTTGAGATAGCTGCCCTTGCCGTTCTCGGCGTCGAACTTAAGGCGCAGCGCGAGCTTCTCGGCGACCTCGGCGTCGATCTCGCCCTGGCCAAACTCGTACAGGCAACCGAGCATGTCGCGATACTCAAGGTCGCCGTGGTAGCACTGGATGGCCTCATCCAGGATCGGCCAAGCCTCGCGCGAACGCTCGACGCTCGTGGCACCCCACACGCACAGCAGGCGGAAGGCGGCATAGCGCAGCGTGGAGGAGATCTCGTCGAACAGTGCAGTCTCGGCGCCCTCAAAGGCATCGCCCAGCTGCTCGGGGCAGGTGGTAGCGAGCGCCGTCAGGGCATCGAGGGCCTCCCAGCGGGTCTGCGCCTCGGGGCGGTCGAGCGCCTCGATCAGCGCGGGCACGCAGGGCACGACGCGCTGCGGATCGCGCTCGGCAAGCAGGTGAAGCACGCGGGCGGCAAACTGGCGGATGCGGCGCGTGGGGCAGCCGAGCTCCTTGACCAGACGGTCGACGGCGTTCTCGTTCTCCTCTGCCAGCTGAAGCTGTGCCAGCTCCTCGTCGGTGAGCTGTTCATCTTTGTTTTCTGCCATAGTTACCTCTTCTTACTATTTCTTAGCGTGCTTGCCAGCACCCTTGCTGTCATCGGTGACCGAGATGAGCTGTCGGTCGGCCGCGCCATTGCGACGCGCACGGCGACGCTCCTCGGCGTCGCCCGCGTCGGCGGCGGCGCGATGAGCCTTGTTGACATTAAAGACCTCGTCGTGCTTGCGCCACGGACCGACGGACTCGCCAAAGCTCATCTTAAGACCGGCGATAAAGCCGCCGAGCCAGCCGATCGGCGCAAACTGCACCAGCGGGAACAGCGAGAACACCCAGGTCAGTAGGACGACTGCCGCCGCTCCTGCAAAGTTGGCAATCCAGTAGTCGCGCTTGGTGATCACGCGCTTTTCGCAGGCCCACTGGCCGCACAAAAAGCCAATGTAAATCGCAAAGAGAAAGAGCACCAGCGCTAACACCACGAACGTCCAGCTCATGGGTGCTACTCCCCGTGATGGTGGCCGCAGCAGCACTCGTGGCCGTCGTCATGGCCGTGACCGCCGCAGCACTCGTGGTCCTCGCCGTGATGGTGGCCGCAACCGCACTCGTGGTCGTCGCCATGCTCGCCGCAACCGCAGCCGTCCTCGTGAGCACCGTGCTCCTCGGGACGATACTGCGACCAGTCCAGACCGGCGGCGATGGCGTCGGCCTCCTCCTTATAGAGGACCGTGATGGCCTGGGTGCCCAGCTTGGCGCCACCGATGGCGTCGAGCATGTCGTAGAGCGTAAAGGCCACGTCGGCGCCGGGCAGCGCAAGCTCACGATCGTCGGCATAGGCGAGCGCCAAGCGCAGGTCCTTAATGAAGTGCTCGACCATAAAGCCGGGCTTGTAGTCGCCGTCGAGCGCCTTGGGAGCCAGGCTCTCCATGGCGCCGGACTTGCCGGTACCGCCTAGGATCATCTGGCGGGTCTTCTCCAGGTCAAGGCCGCTCAGCTCGGCAAACGCCATGGCGTCTGCCATGCCGACCATGCAGGCGCCCAGCGACACCTGGTTGGCGAGCTTGGCAGCCTGGCCCTTGCCGGCGCCGTCGAAGCAGCAGATGGTTGCCGCAAAGGTGGAAAGGATATCACGGACCGGAGCAATGTCGTTCTCGGTGGCGCCCACGATAGCCGTGAGCGTGCCGGCGATAGCTCCCGACTCGCCGCCGGTGACGGGGCAGTCAAACGCCATGCGGCCGGAGACCTGGGCGGCCTCGGCAATGTCGCGCGCCAGCTCGGGCGAGCTCGTGGTGAGGTCGATCAGGACCGCGCCGGGCTTAGTGCACGCGAGCAGGCCGTCGCCCGCCAGGTAGAGTTCCTCGACCTCGGAGGGATAGCCCACCATGGTAAAGACGACATCGGCGTTAGCCGCGGCCTCGGCCGGCGTATCGGCCCAGACGGCACCGCGCTCGATAAGCGTGGCGGCCTTGGACTTGGTGCGGTTGTTGACCGTGACGGGATAGCCGGCGTCCAGGATGTGGCCGGCGATGGGGGCACCCATGATTCCGGTGCCGATGAATGCGACGGAGAGCTTGTTTGCCATGAAACCTTTCCTTTTGGGTTGGGTGTTGTTACCAGGTTGAATACTCAGTGCCAGCGTTTCGGCCGTGACTTGAGGGCACTTGCAGCCGCAGCGCCTGTCTACTCACCGCGCACACGGCGCGCGATGCGGTCGGAAAGCGAGGCTTTCTCGGCGCGATTCTTGCCCCAAAACGCGCAGCCCACCATGCCGGGGCCCACGTGCGAGCCAATGGTGGGACCCACAGAGCTGCGAATAATCGTGACGTCGGCGCAGCCCTCCTCCTTGCGGATGGCGGCCTCGAGCCAATCACCGTCCTTCTCGGCATCGGCCGTTATGATGGCGATGGGCATGGTGCGGTCGGGCACGTAGTTCTCGCGGAACGACTTGAGGATGGACTTGAGCGCCTTCTTGCGGCCGCGGTTGACGCCGATCAGCGACAGCGAGCCGGCAAGGTCGTAGGAGAGCTCGGGCTTGACATCGAGCTTTGCCGTGAGCTGCGCCGCCGCGGGCGGAATGCGGCCACCGGCAGCCAGTGCGTCAAAGCTCTCGAGCGTAAAGTAGCCGTGGACATAGGTCTTTGCCTCGTTTGCCCAATCGACCAGCTGCTTGGCGGTCAGTCCCGCCGAGCGCTGGCGCACGGCCTCGAGCGCCAAGAGCGCGCCGGTCGCGCAGGGTAGAGCGTTGTCGACCACGTAGAGCTCAAAGTTGGGATACTCGGCGCGCACGGCATCTGCCGCCTGGCACGCGGAGTTGTAGCTCGACGACAGCGCCGAGGTAAAGCACAGGTAGACCGTGGGCGTGCCCTCTTTGGCGCACTCGGTAAAGAACTCGATATAGCGACCGAGCGACACAGCCGAGGTGGACACGCGGGCACCGGCGCGCATCCGGTCGTAGAACTCCTTGGGTGTGATGCTCGACCAGATGTCGTCCGTGCGCTCTTCGCCATCGATAATGAAGGGGAAACCCAGGATATCGACATCGAGGTTCGCAGCGACCTCGGGGCTAAAGTCGCAGCAGGTATCGACGACGATGCGGCAACGGTTCGAATGACCGGCGGATGCGGCCTTGTCCATCAAAGCGACTCCTTACGTAAAAAGGCGGCCACCCGCATGGGATGGCCGCCAACCGTTAACTCATGCAAGTTAACGTATTTTACTCGTCAAGTGTTTCGATGCGGGGCTTGATGATGCCATATCCACCATTCTTACGGTGATACACCACATTGATAAGGCCGGTCGTCGCGTTCTCGAACACGTAGAAGTCATGACCAAGCAGATCGGTCTGCACCAGCGCCTGCTCCTCAGTCATCGGGGTGACGTCGATAACTTTCTCGCGGACGAGCAGGTCGTCCTCTTCCTCGGGCAGCAGCAGGTCGGCCAGATCCTCGACGCGCTCGACCGGCGCGACATCCGCGGCGCTGGCACCGCCCTGGCGGTTGTCCACGACCTTGGTCTTGAACTTGCGCAGCTGACGAGTAACCTTATCGGCGGAGAGATCGATGGCGGCATACATATCTGCGCCGTGCTCGGCAACGCGAATCACCGAGCCGCGGGCACGAACCGTGACCTCGACGATTGCCGGGTTGGGGTTCGAGGGGTTCTTCTCATAACGAAGCACGACGTCGACTGTCATGGGCTCGATGTCGAAAACCTTGAGCGCCTCGCCGATCTTCTCATCCACATGCGCACGCAGAGCATCGGTTACCGTCGTCTTGCGTCCAGAAACCTTGATATCCATACGTGGCTCCAATCTGCCTCGGGGACTTACTGTACTGGCTATGTACCCATTGCCGTGCATTTAATCACGCGGATTCCCAAAGACCCGAATAACGATTGCTTGATACCGCATACCGAAGTCTCGCACTTTTCTGTGGCAAAGTGCGCTATAGGAGGGAGCCAACAGCTTTGTATTTGGTCCCGAAAATTGGCTTTGACCTGCTTGTTTTATTGGGATGAAAAAGCCGGGCTCCCCCATCGGGGAAGCCCGGCAGTGCGTGTTGAAACCGTGAAGAGGTGTCCTTTCCAACGTATAGGAGACACCACCCCTAGCAATAACTAGCTATTGAGTTTGTTAATGTCGTCGTCGGTGATGGTGCCTTCCTGGCTGGACGATTTGTCCTCGGAGGATGCGGTCTCATTGTTGGAATCGGAGGACTCGCCGCCGGAGGACGTGGTCTCACTGGACTCAGAGTCGCCCGGTTGCACGTTAGCGCCCGAAACCGTCTTAGTGGTGAGGTCGTAGGGAATCTGGCCGTACCAGACGCAGTGAACCGCCTCGAGCGTGCCGTCGACCGTGATGTCGTCGAGGGCATCACTCACGGCACGGCACAGTTCGTCATTGGACGAGAGGCCCGCAACACCAAGCGTCGAGGGCGCCTCGAGCGCACCGACATAGGAGACCTCGCTCATCAGGCGTGCAAGATAGCCGCCGGCCGTGGAGTCGCAGATCACATAGTCGACCTCGCCGGACTCGAGCGCCTCAAAGCACTCGTTGATGTTGGAGTAGGTCTTTTGGTTGGCGGTGATGCTCTGCTTAGCAAGCGCCTCCTGCGAGGCCGAGGACATCTGAACGCCCAGGGTGGACGTGTTAAGGGTCTCGGTGGAAACGCTTAGCGACCCACCATCGTTAGTTTTACCGAACACGGAAGTGGCATCGTACAGGCAGGTGCCGAGCGAGCTAATGTCCCCGTCCGTGGAGTTGATCTTGCCGATAAAGATATCGGCCTTTTTGTCGCCGAGCGCGGAACCTGCCGAGGACGCATCGACAAAGGCGACCTTAAGGCCCATGCGGCTTGCGAGGGCGCGGGCGGCGTCGACCGCATACCCCGTGAGCTCGCCGTCGGCGTCCTGCATGGCCTGCGGTGCATCGGAAGTATCGAGGGCAACCGTCAGGGTTCCGGAAGTGACCAGGGCATCGTCCGACACCGCCGGCGTGACCGTCTCGTACTCGATCTGGTCGATCGTGGGAGTCGTGAACGTAGACAGCGGGTTGAACGCGCATCCGCTCAGGCCCAAAACGGCGATGACCGCTGCGGTCCCAGCACCTAACCGAGCCGCGTGCATCAAGCTGCCCCTCACCATGTCCACTACCCTGCCTTCTGTGTCGTATACGATCCGTGCGTTGCGCGGAATATCGGGTTGTTCCCACCAGCTGACCTGGTATTTGACCCCACACTTGCGCACCGGGGTGTTTGCTCGGGAGGCCGCAGCCACCTTCACGACTGACCCGCTCGCCCGCGAGGCGGTATTGCCCCAAAGAAAGTAGAACGGACGGTGCGGCTTACATCTAGGACGCGCCATGATCGCGCCGCGCGCACGCGGTCGCTTACGTGGATCCCTTTGACCGCGTCTGTCTTGGACTAGGACGGGCATTTCGTCCGTCCGCAACCACAGCCTGGTAGGAACGAAGCGCATTATAGCTAAGTTCAAGCTAAAGTTTAAGGTTAGGGGCGTCATTCGCATCGCGAGTACAGATTTTGCGGGTCGGAGCGGACCATTCGTGCCCCTATGAAGCCCGGAGCTTCCCTACGGGGAGCTCCGGGGCACCCGTCTCAGGGTGCCGTGTGCAAAAAACGGCAAATATGAGTACTGTTACCAATTTAGTAGCAGCGTATTACCGCCTCACGAGCCCTTTTTGAGTTCCGCACAGCCTGCTTGGCGCCAAGATATTCCACATTCGTTTATTATCTCTTCGCTGAATCCAGATTATCGGCCCAAGTTTCTTTGTTTTTGCTGTCACTAATCTAGTAACAGTACTCATATTTGCCGTTTTTTGCACAGAGCATATAAACAGACCCCCTATAAAGCCATAGTTTTACGCTGGTTTGAGCCCAAAGCACGCTCGGAGCGTATTCAGCAGAGCATCTTGCCTCTTTCGACGAGCCTCTACGCGATTCTGATATCGCTTACCCATACGCTGGTGGATGCGCCATGCGAGTGCTTCCATCGCTTCCATGTCACAGAGCATTTCGTTGTTGACCGTCGCGACCTCGATTCCCATAGTAATCAAGCCCGTGTTGCGCTTTTCATCATGGATACGTCCCCTCCGAGAGGAATGGCCCAGCTCACCGTTGTATTCCAAGTCAAACCGGGCTGCTTCCTGAAAGGCATCGCAAACCGCATGCGGCATCCCCGAGATCGCCTGTGCACGGTCGTTGAACTCGATCTTGTAGTCGGTCTTAAAGGGACCACAGGCAAATCCGCCATAGGAAAACGGAAGCGAAAACATGGCAAGCATGATGCACTCCATGGGTGAACGCAGGTTTTCCGACAGATAGGGACACAGCCGCCGCAGCTGCTTGGCCGCGCTCCCCTTGCATGCCGCGAGGTAATCTACCAGGCAATCGGGTGTCAGCACGGACTCGACCTCAAAGTAACCGACATCTGGCGGCTGGTCTTTGTCCTTTGCCAATTTGTTCACGACAGGCGAGGTGTAGGGAGGCAGATACTTCCCGCGGTCACTCAGTGAAATCTTAGAGCACAGCTCCTGGGCCAGGGCAAATGCCTGGATGCAGCCGACCTCGCGCGCGACGGCTACGCAAAGGGCCTCGGGAGATAGACTGTACACCCCCGGTTCCACCTCTAGAATCGAGCCGGCGGGCAACTCGGAGCATACGGACCAGCTCACGCCAAGAATACGGCGGCGCTGCGCTGCAGACCCTACCAGCAAGCACAAATCCTCTTGCACCTCGCCGCTTGCGGCCCCAATCCGCACCAAATCGGGAAGATAGATGTCCTCGGTCGAGGGCGACGATGTGCGCAGCACACGGCGCTCTTCATCGGGATTAAGGTCCTTCCAGCTGATATAGCCCATCTGCCGGCGCTCGGCGCGCATCATGCGCAGCGCCGAGGCGCCGGTCAGAATTATGGAAGCCGCTAGCTGTTCGCCTGTCGGCTCGTTGCGCCGCTCAATCTTTACTGCCACAAAACCACCCCTACCAAACGCGTGCGATAGTGAGGCCATCAACGGCCGTGGCACCGGCGCGCTTGAGTTCCGCCGAAGCCGCTGCCATCGTCGCACCCGTGGTGATAACGTCATCGATAAGCAGCAGGTGGCGGCCGTGCACGTCCTCAACCGTCTCGTACATGCCTTGGGCACGCTCGCGGCGCTCCTCACGACCGAGTTCGCGCTGGTCGCCATGCCCGTACTTGGCGAGAGCATCGAGCAAGGGAACACCCGACAGCTCGCAAAATGGGCGCGCAATGGCCTCCATATGATCAAAACCACGCCGCCGAAACGCTGCCGCCGTCGCAGGCACAAACACCACCGCATCCGCGCCGGACAGCACACCTCCATAGCGATCGGGCGCTACGACCTGGGCATGCAGGGCGGTGTCGTAGAGCAGCTCCGCCAGATACGGAGCCAGACGTCGCTCGCCCGCGTCCTTGTACGCTTTAATGATGCGCGGCAGCGGATGCGCATAGACGGCGCACGCCAGGCAGTGGTCGAGCGCCTCCGCCATTGCCGAGGACGTGCCCTCGACCGAACACTCAGTGCACAGCAAATCCCCAAACGGGGCGCCGCATCGGGTGCAGCTATGACGTGGGTCGATGAGCATGAGCGCGGTCAGGCAGTCTTGGCAAATAAGCGCACCGGCGCGCTCGCAGCCGGCACATCGTGTTGGCGACAATGCCTCGAGCGCCTCGCGTGCCACCCACTCGGCAAACGGTAGCAATTCGTCCGCAAACGGTAGGGCGCCGGCGCCCTGCAGACGGCTCAATATGTTCAGATGGCTCTTCAAGACACAACCCTCCCTACATTCGGTCGCAGGGAGGGTTGTTGATTCGGCGCTATGATACCCCGATGCGCTCGGGGCAAGGCGGGCTAAATCCGCTCGCGGGCGTTATTCGCCGGCGGGCGGTTGTGGTGCGGACGAAGACGGGGTCGAGCCCTCGCCACCATCCTGGCGCGGCTTGCGGGAACGGCGACGGCGACGGCGCTTTTGACCCTGGTCGGCCGAGCCCTCGCCACCGCGATCCTCGCGCGGCTCGCGCTCGTCGCGAGCGGCGCCACGCGAAGCCTTGGCAGCCGCTCCCCCGCCATCTCCGGGACGACGGCGCGTGACCTTGACCTCGCCATCCGAGACCTGATCGGCCACAGAGGGCACTGAAGGCTTCTGCTGCGCGCCCGAGGAATGGCGACGGCGCGGACGCGGCGCGCGCTCCTCCTCGCCACGTGACTTGCCGCCCTTGTCGACAGGCGCATCGGAGGCCGAGGCGCCCTTGGAAGCGGCACCGGCCTCGCGAGCAGCTGCGGCGCGGAAGGCGTCCTCGCGCTCCTCGCTCGATAGATGACGGCGGCGGCGACGTGTGGGGTTCATGCCGCCGCCGCGATTCTGCTGCTGGGGCTGCTGAACCTCGCGCTCGCGAGAGGCGTTCTTGCCCGCGGCTGCAACCTCGGTAGCATCGCCCGAGCCCGCGCGCTTGCGACGGCGACGGCCACCGGCGGCCTCCTCGGCCTCGGGTGCCTCGGCCTTACCGCGGCCCTTTCCGCGGCCACGGCCCTCGCCCTGACCCTGACCGGCGCGAGCATCGGATTCAGCATCGCGACGACGGCGCTTGGGCATCGACGTGCCGGCCAGACGGTCGGCACTCGACAGGCCATCGCCCACATCGACGCCGTTTTCGCGATCGAGCTCCATGAGCGCCAGACGCATTTCGGGCGACTCAATGCGCTCGAGCACGTCGCGCGTCACGCAGTCGGGGCGGCAGTTGCAGCCCTGCTCGGCGGCCTTCTTTTTGCAGCCCTCCGAGCACGTCATATCGGCCAGGTTGACCTTAAAGACTTTGCCGTTCTCCAGGCGCAGCACCAGCTGCTCACGCGGCGTGTCATACTCCTGGATACGCGCCTTGCCAAGCGGCGTATCGATGAGCGTCTTCTTTTTGGGCGCACGGCTCTTAAAGTCCTTGTAGGCCTCGAACTCGTAGCGCAGGCAGCACATCAGACGACCGCACACGCCGCTGATCTTGGAGGAATTGAGCGGCAGGTCTTGCTCTTTTGCCATGCGAATCGAGACGGGCTCAAACTGTCCGCCAAAGCGCGTGCAGCAGAGCTCCTGCCCGCATTGGGCATAGCCACCCACCAGGCGGGTCTCGTCGCGCACGCCGATCTGGCGCATGTCGACGCGAATGTGCAGCGTCGAGGACAGATCCTTGACGAGCTGGCGAAAATCGACGCGCTCCTCGGCCGCAAAGTAGAACACGGCCTTCTCGCCGCCAAACAGGTACTCGACGCCCACCGGCTTCATCTCGAGGTCGAGCTCTTTGACCAGACGGCGGAAGTCGACCATGACTTCGTCGCCCTGGATGGCTAGGTCGTCCGCAAGCTGCAGGTCGATGTCGCTCGCCACGCGCAGCACGGGCTTGAGCGGCTGACCGATCTCGTCTTGCGGCACCTCGAAGGGATCGGCCGTGACCAGGCCGATCTCGGTTCCGCGCTCGGTGGAACAAATGGCATAATCGGCCTCGAGGATATCCAGATCCTGCGGGTCGAACCACAGGTCGCGCGAGGCGTAGGTAAACTTAACGGGTACAACTAACGGCATTTCAGTGCCTTCCTGATATCGAACAGCATGACCTCGATGGCCAGCTGGGGAGTAACGTTTCTGGCGATGTTGCGCTCGGCGGTCGCGACTGCCTCGAGCGCCTGGGTGGCACCCGCAACATTGGTCGCGGCGGCAAGCCGACCGATCGTGTCGCGCACGTCTTCGTTCACCACGTCGGCTGCCTCGTCCTGAAGCGTCAGCAGCACGTCGCGCATGAGCGTCCGCGCGCTCGCCAGCGCTTCCATGATACCCGAACGCTCGCGCGCGTTGAGTTCGCGCTTGTTGCGGTCCTCAAGCTGCTTCAATGCTCCACGCGACAGGTAGTCGGCGTTTTGCTCGAGCACCTTTTCCTGTGTGGACTTGACCTCGGCGAGCGGCGCCTTAACGGCGACGATGAGTGACTTGGCGCGGCTGAGCACGTCGGCCTCGTCGGCGGCGATAAGCGAATCGATGGCGCGAACCATCTGACGGCGGGCGTCCTGGCGCTCGGCGCTCTTGAGGAACTCGATGCCACGCGTGGGGCTTCCCGCCACGGCGACGGCCATGCGGCAACGCGCAGGGTCCTGACCGGTGGCGCGGCTCACGGCCTGCGCGGCGACGGCGGGCGATACCAGCCGAAACGGCACGCACTGGCAGCGGCTCACGATGGTGGGCAACATCACGTCTGCCGAGGTGCCCAGCAGGATGAACATAACGCCCTCGGGCGGCTCCTCGAGTGTCTTGAGCAGCGCGTTGGCGGTGTTGGCGCGCAGTTGCTCGGCACGGTCGATGATGTAGACCTTGGCCTTGGCACGGATGGGCGCCAGAGGCACGTCATCGAGCAGCTCGCGGGTCTGGGCGATGAGGTAGCCCGTGGCGCTCTCGGGCGTGTAATAGTGCACGTCAGGGTGCGTATGGCGGGCGACGCGCACGCAGCTATCGCATGAGCCGCAGCCATCCTGCTCGCACAGGAAGGCTTGGGCGAGCGCCCACGCGGCGTCGAGCTTGCCCGCGCCGGGCGCGCCCAAAAACAGGTAGGCGTGCGATGCGCGACCGCTGGCGACGGCATTGGTCAAAAAGTCGCGCACGCGCTCTTGGGTGTCAAGCTTGGCCAGCAGGCTTGTCTGAGCGGGGGCCATGTTACTCGGCCTCCTGGGCAAGCGCGGCGGTGACGGCGTCCTGGGAAATGTCGAGGCCGTAGACGCGAACCTGCTCGACCGTCCGCGCGAAGACGTCCTCGATGGACGCGGTCGCGTCGATGAGCTTTACGCGGTTTGGTTCCTCGGCGGCGATGGCGCAAAATCCCTGGTAGACACGCTCTTGGAAGGCCATGCCCTTAGCCTCCATGCGATCTGCCGCGCCACGGGCTGCCATGCGCAGCGCCGCCTGCTCGGGCGTGATGTGATAGACGAGCGTAAGCGCCGGGTGCGTCCCCGCGACGGCCAGGTTGTTGGCATCGCGCACTATCTGGCGATCGAGGCCATCGGCAAACGCCTGATAGCAAGTTGTGGAATCGTAGAAGCGGTCGCACAGGACCACCTTGCCGGCAGCAAGGGCAGGCGCGATGACCTCGTGCACCAACTGGGCGCGCGCGGCCTCGTAGAGCAACAACTCGCAGGTGTCGCCCATCGCCGTATTGGCGGGGTCGAGCAGCAGAGCACGGATCTTTTCGCTGATGGCGGTACCGCCCGGCTCGCGCAGGCTCACAACCTGGTAGCCGGCAAGGTCGAGCGCGCGGGCAAGCAGGCGCGCCTGCGTGGACTTGCCGGCGCCGTCGACGCCCTCGAGCGTGATAAAGCTATGTTGAGCGGGCTCAAAAGCCATGGGCGCAGCCCCTTCCTACAAGGCGCGAAAATGCAAGTTATAGCAACCAAGCCATGATACCCCAGCGTCCGGCGCACCCCAAATCCCACCTAGCCATCGAGGCATCCCCGAAGTTGCGGTGAAATAGGGACTGATTGAAGCTCTGAGACCGCCAAACAGTCCCTATTTCACCGCAACTTATGATGGGGGAATTTTGGACGCTGGGTATAATCGTCGTATTGCATTGAAATGTGGCGAAAGGAGTGGCAATGTCTCGGTATTGCGCCTCGTGCGGCAAGCTTCTTGCAGATAATGCCAAGTTCTGCACCTCGTGCGGTGCACCCGTTGAGCAAACAGCCGCGAGCGATAGCCAGCCCGCTTTCGAGCAGACCGGTTCCCTCGATACGCCGCAAGCCAAGGCGGACGACCCCCTCGCCTATCGCCCCGACCCCGCCGCAGGCCCCGCGGCCGTCGAGACCACGCAGCGCATACCCGTCGCGAGCGGCTCGTCCCAACAGGAGCCGGCTCCCGCATACGCGCCCGCTTCGCCACAGACCCCCGCCCCCAAAAAGAGCGGCACCGGGCCGCTTATCGCCGTTATCGTTGTGCTGGTGGCAATCATCATCGCCCTGGTCGTTTTCTTTGTGATCAAGCCTTTCGACAACGCCGCCACGCAGACGACTGCCGAGGTAGCCAAGCTGCACCATGACGTCGACGACGATGACCTAAAGCCTCTCGGCAATCCCAACAGCCTGTACGACGATGATGACGATGACGACGAGGATGGCGGCGAAGCAACGCTCTCCGAGCAGAACCTCTACCGCCGACTGAGCGAATACTACGACTTGCTCGAAGACCTCGATAACTACGTCCGTGGCTGCGCGCAGAACTTCAACGGCAGCTATCTGGAAGAAGATCGCACCACCCGTCAAAATCTCGCCGACGTCGCCGAGCGCACAGAGGACACCATCGAGCAGTATTACGACATCGTCGAGGACCTGGACGTCCCGACGAGCTCTAAGAACTACAGCTCCTGGAAGGACATCGTTGCCCTGTATGACGACCTGGATCACCGCATTGACGCAATCTGTGATGCCTGGGAGATCAGCCTGAAATACGCCAAGCCCGAGGACCACAAGAATGAGATCGTGGCGCCGCTGTCACGCGACAACGTGGCGGGCACCAATGACAATAAGTATCGCTTAGACTTTGAGGAGCGCTATCCCGGCGCCAAACCCGTCGAAGTGAACTAGCGCTTTGTCGTTCCCGAGCCGGCAGTTAGGGACGTTCCTAAACTGCCGGCAGAAAAGGAACGTCCATAACTGCCGGTCAAAAAACGAGCGAGGATCGTGGGGTCCTCGCTCGTTTTTTTTGGGCAATGTTTCGACTGCGCCGTTACTTGTCGGCGGCTGCTTTCTTGGCAGCCGACTTCTTCGCGGTCGTCTTCTTGGCGGCAGTGGCTTTCTTAGCCGTCGTCTTCTTCGCCGTGCTCGCCTTGGTCGTGGTCTTGCGGCCGCGGGCGGGCTTCTTCTCCTTGGTCGGGCAGTCCATGTTGACGCAAATACGCCACGGACCGCGCGCCGTGTTGACCACCACGATGGGGGCGCCGCACTCGGGGCATGTCTCACCCGTCGCCTCGAGCTTGCCACGCGCCGGCAGCGGATAGCTCACGCCGCAGTCATCGTAGTTGGTGCAGCGGATAAAGCGCTTGCCGCTCTTCTCGCTCTTGTGCGCGATCAGGTCGCCATGGCGTCCGGCCTCGGCGCACACCTTGCACTCGCCCACCTTAAGGTCGGGCTCGTAGTTGGTGGGGCACGTGGGGTTCACGCAAATCTCGAAGGCCTTCTGGCGGAACGGCTGGCATTTAATGCGCGGTGCACCGCACTCGGGGCACACGGCGGCCTCGCCCTCGAGCGGGCTCACCTTGACGCCGCTCGGCACCGGATAGGTCACGTCGCAGTCGGGCCAGCCCATGCAGCCGATAAAGCTGCCGCGGGTCTTGGCGCTCGTCTTCATAACCAGGTCCTTGCCGCACTTGGGGCAGGCGCCCACGCGCGCATCGGCCGTGACGGCGTCGCTGATGGCGTCGCCCAGCTCCTGCGTGTGCTTGAGCAGCTCGTCGAGCACGCCGGCCAGCAGCGCGCGCGAGTGCGTCACGACATGCTCTTCGGTATCCTCGCCGCGCTCCACACGGGTCATATCGCCATCGAGCTCGCTGGTCATATCGGGGCTCGTGATGCGCGGGGCAAACTGCGTCAGCGCGTCGATGATGGCGATGCCCAGCTGGCTCGGCTCAACGGGATCATTTTTGAGATAGCGCACGGCATACAGGCGCTCGATGATGCTCGCACGCGTGGACTTGGTACCCAGGCCGCGCTTCTCCATCTCCTGCACGAGCTTGCCCTGGCTGTAGCGCGCGGGCGGCTCGGTCTGCTTGGCTTCGAGCTTAATGTCGAACACGTCGACCGTATCGCCCTGCTCCAGCGGCGGCATCTGCTCGTCGCGTTTAAGGCCATACGGGTAGGCCTCGCGGAAACCCGGGGTCACGAGCACATCGCCCGAGGCCACGAACGGCTCGCCGTTCACGTCGAGCTCGAGCTTGGTGTTCTCGATGGTCGCGGGACCCATGAGCGTCGCCAGGAAGCGACGGGTAATGAGGTCGTAGAGCTTGCGCTGGCCGCCGTCGAGCGTGGACGGATCGCCCTCGCCGGTGGGATAGATAGGCGGGTGATCGGTGGTCTCGACCTTGCCGCGCGTGGGCTTCATGGGACCGGCGAGCACCTTTTTGCACACCGGCGCCAGCGCCGGGTTGATCTTTGCCAGATCGCTCACCACGGCGCCCAGATCGAGCGTCGCAGGGTACACGGTATTGTCGACACGCGGGTAGCTGATGAGACCGGCCATGTAGAGGGACTCGGCGATGCGCATCGTACGCGCAGGCGAGATGCCCTCGGCCGCGGCGGCAGCCTGCAGCGAGGTCGTCGCAAACGGCGTGGGCGGCTGCTGCTTACGCGAGCGCTTGGTCACCGCGGCAACGGTCGCCGTCGCGACACCGTCGACATGGCCGTACGCCGTCTCGGCAGCATCCTTGTCGGTAAAACGCGCCGTCTTGTGTGCAATCTTAAAGCGGTCGTCCTCGGCGGCGCCCTGCGCGGCACCCATGCCGCGAATCTGCCAATAGTCCTCGGGCACAAACGCCATGCGCTCGCGCTCGCGCTCGACCACCAGGGCGAGCGTCGGCGTCTGCACGCGGCCGGCAGAGCGCACGTTACCAAAGCCGCCAAACTTGGCGAGCGTCAGGTAACGCGTGAGCACCGCACCCCAGATAAGGTCGATGTGCTGACGGCTCTCGCCTGCGTCGGCCAGGTTCTGGTCGAGCGAGACGAGATTATCGAAGGCCTGCGTAATCTCGGCCTTGGTAAACGAAGAATACTGAGCGCGGGCAACCGGCAAGTCGGGCGCAACCTCGCGCACCTTGTTGAGGGCGTCCGAACCGATCAGCTCGCCCTCGCGATCGAAGTCCGTAGCGATGATGACGCTGTCGGACTTCTTGGCAAGGTTCTTGAGCGAGCGAATGAGCTCTTTCTCGGCCGGCAGCTTAATGACGGGTGCCCAGGTGAGATAGGGCAGACTCTCGAGCTTCCAGCCCTTGATGGAGATGCCATCGGCAAGGAACGGCTTACGCTTGGTGTCGTAGGGCGGACGTGCCAGGCCATCGGGTATGTCGGCCGGCAGCATCTCGCCGTCCTCGGTGACCGAATACCAGCCCAGCTTTTTATTGAACAGCACGCTGTCACAAAAATCGGGCGCGAGGATGTGACCGGCAAGGCCGATCGTCACGCACTCCTCGCCCTTCCACTCAAAACGGTAGATGGCGGTGTTGTACACCTTGTCCTTTTTAGGCTTACCCGTGGACAGCCGCTCGGCGATTTGACGCGCGGCGTCGTTTTTCTCGGCGATGATGAGCTTCAAAAGAGGCTCCTATCTCGTATCTCTGCGGCTACGCCCGCCCGTATGGCGGCCGACTTACGCCCTTGCTTGCTCAATCTGCCCGATGAGCCAATCGCACCAGGCATCCATGCCCTCGCCCTTGCGCGCGCTCACGGCAAACCGCGGCGCCTGCGGATTGAGGTCATCGAGTGTCTTAGTATACCTATCCATGTCAAAATCGAAAGCCGGGGCCACGTCGACCTTATTGAGCAGCTGCGCGCCGGCGTGCTGGAAGATGCCCGGGTACTTGATGGGCTTGTCGTCGCCCTCGGGCACCGAGAGGATCATGATGGACAGGTTCTCACCCAGGTCAAAGTCGACCGGACAGACCAAGTTGCCCACGTTTTCGATAAAAATGACGTCGATGTTATCGAGCCCAACGGCCTGGTCGAACGCGTCAACGGCTTCCATGATCATGTTGCCCTCGAGGTGGCACAGGCCGCCCGTGTTGATCTGGATGGCGGGCATGCCGGCTTCCTTCATGGTAATGGCATCGACATCCGAGGCGATATCGCCCTCGATGACGGCGCAACGTAAGTCCGCCTTGTCACGCAGGCGCTCGTTGGTGCCCAGAATCGTAGTGGTCTTACCCGAACCGGGGCTCGACAACACATTGATCACATAGGTGCCTGCCTCATTAAATCGCTGACGCAGCTGATCTGCCAGGCGCTCATTGCGCGACAGAATCGGCGACGCGATATCAATCGTTTTCTCGGCCATACTCGGCGCTCCTTACTTCTGCCATCTGGGGACGGGGTAGAAATGGTAGATTTCGTCGTTGACACTTGCCATTTTGCCTGCTTGCACACGTCGGAACGGAATGTCAAGCCGCACGGCGTATCTATTTCTACCATTTATACCCCGTCCCCAAATGGCTGGCGGGCTAATCGTCGGGGGTCTCGATCTCGATACTTGCGATGTCGAGTTCGCGGCCGTGCAGCAGACGCACGTTGGCGCCGCCACACTGGGGACAGCGACAATGGAAACGATCGTGATCAAAGACCTCGCCGCAGTCCAGGCACTCGCTTTGTGGATGGACTTCCTCCACGGCAAGCTCGCAGCCCTTCGTGAGCGGGTCCTCGTCGCGAAATGTCTCCCACGCAAAGTCGAGCGCCTCGCGCACAACTTCGGTCATATCCCCGATACGCAGCGTTACCAAAACGGCGCGCGAGGCCCCCGCCCCACGCGCCGCGCGAATCACTGTATCGAGTATGCCGTTGACAATGCCAACCTCGTGCATACCGATTTACTCCTCGTCGTCCTCATCGTCCGAGAACAGGTCCAGACGACTCACAAACAAGCCCTCCTTGCCCTCGCGCGCGGTAATGACCACTCGGGCGATGGCAAGCGAAATCTCGTAGAGCGAGAGCAGGGCGCCATACATGAGGCCCAGCGTAACGGGCGAGCCGTCGGGCGTGATCACAGCCGAACCCACGAGCAGGCCTACGTACACGTAGCGCCAGGCGCTGCGGAAGGCCGCGTAGGACACGATGTGGAAAACAGACAGGTAGAAGATGATGAGCGGCAGCTCAAACGCCACACCAAAGCCGATCATAAAGAGCAGCTCCATGTTGACGTAGTTCTCCAGGTCGGGCAGTGCCGTGGCGACGGCCGAGGTCTCGCCGATGAGCCACTCAAAGCCCGCCGGGATGATGATGAAGTAGCAAAAGATTGCGCCCAGGAAGAACAGCACCGTCGAGGCGAGCACCGTGGGCACGACCCACTTGCGCTCGTTGGGGCGAAGCGCCGGCAGGAAAAACGCCAGAATCTGCCAGATAATCATGGGCGTGCACATGACCACGGCCATCTTGATGGCCAGCGAGAAGCGCAAGCCAAAGCCGCCGAGCGTGGTGGTGATGTAGAACTTACCGTCCGGCACAAAGGAGCGGATGGGGTCTTCCAAGATGTCGAGCACCACGGGCGTGGCGAAGTACAGCACGATAGCGGCGGCAAACACCGAGACGACCACGATGGTCAGGCGGCGACGGAGCTCTCCCAGGTGATCGAAGAGCGGCATTCGCGCAGGTCCGATAGGCATTACTCATCGCCTCCCTTCGGGGCGTCGGCGGCAGCGGCTTCGTCCTCGGCCTCGAGCTCGCGAGCGAGCCGGTCGACGACGGCCTTGCGCTTGCGGGGACGACGGGCGTAGAGGTCAGCCGTCGTGGGCTCTGCCGGCTCGGGCTCCGGCTCTGCAACAGGCTCGGGCTCGGCAGGCTCGGCCTCGGCGGGCTCGGCGCCCTCGGCCTCATCGGCAGCACCTTCGCCCTCAGCAGCACCCTCGCTCGCGGCCTTCTCGGCGGCAAGGCGGGCACGGCGCTCGGCAAAGGTCTCCTTCTTGGCGGGCGCAGCCGTCTCGGCGGCATCCTCGTCCGCATCGGAATCGTCGTCGGTCGCAGCGGCCTTCTTGGGCTTGACCGGGGCCGACGCGGCCTCGCTCACCGGATCGATAATCTCGGACTGAACAACGGCCGTCATCTTTTCCTGCGTCTCGCGGAACTGACGGATGGCACGGCCGATCGTGCGGCCCATCTGCGGGAGCTTATCCGGGCCAAACAGCAAAAAGCCGAAGACCACGATGATCGCGAGCTCACCCTCTCCAATACCAAACACACATACCTCCAAGGCTCGATGTGAGTCGAGCCCGCACCGCGCCATTCGGCCGGAACTCGTCTATTCATTCGGTCAAGTATAGCGCCCGGACGCCAAAACGTCCGAGCGCATCACAAACATATGCCAAACGGCACGCCCTTTTGGGGGCAAAGATTATGCCGCCGTGATCGAAATCTCCTGGTCGACGCCCAGCAGCTGAACCACGCGCATCACCTGGGGCTGCACATTAGTGCAGCTAAAGCGCTTACCGTGGTCGACCGCGTGGTGCGCGGCGCCCACGAGCACGCCAATGCCCGTCGAATCGATGTAGCTCACCTGGGCAAAATCGAGCTCAACGGCCTCAGTGGGCTGCTCGAGCGCCAGGTCAATGGCATTGCGCAGGCTATCGGCGTTAGAGATATCGATCTCGCCGGTTACCTTAATGGTGTAGATCTCCGGTGTGGGGTTGGTGGAAATACCCAAATCCATGTATACGCTCCTTTACGTATCGAAAATGCGGATAGTACTGGGCGCGGACTTGCGGGGCCCTAGGCGTTAGGCGCGCTCGGCACGAGCGAGCTCGGCAGCGACGAGCTTGACGGCCAGCACCAGTACGTCGAGTGCTGCCTCCAGGTCCTCGACCGTGGGATAGCTCGGCGCGATGCGGATGTTGGTGTCGCGCGGATCCTTGCCATAAGGCCAGGTAGCACCAGCCGGCGTGAGCTTGACGCCCAGGTCGGCACAAAGCGCTGCGACCTTTTGGGCCGAGCCCTCGGGACCATCAAAGCTCACAAAGTAGCCGCCGCGGGGATGTGTCCAAGTGGCGCAACCCGTATCGCCCAGGCCCTCGGTGAGCTTGCGCTCAACGGCCTCAAAGCGCGGGCGCAAAAACTCGGCATGCTTTTTCATGTGCTCCTTGACAGCCTCGATGGTGGGAAGGAAACGCACGTGACGCAGCTGGTTGAGCTTATCGGCGCTGATAAGGCCGGCCTTCAGGCGCTTGGAGAACTCGGCGATAACCGCGGGACTCGCACCGATAAAGCCGATACCGGCGCCCGGGAAGGTGATCTTGGACGTCGAGGCAAAGGCCACCACGCGATCCTCGGTGCCCGCCGCGCGAGCGAGGTCGAAGATATTGGCGAGCTCGTCGGTCTCGTCGTACAGGTCGTGCACGCAGTAGGCGTTGTCCCAGAAGATGCGGAAATCGGGCGCGGCCGTGGGCATCTCGACCAGGCGACGCACGGTGTCCTCGCTAAAGGTGATGCCCGTGGGGTTGGAATACTTGGGCACGCACCAGATGCCCTTGATGGAGTCGTCGGCGGCAACCAGGCGCTCGACCTCGTCCATGTCGGGGCCGTTGTCGGTCATCGCGACGGGGACATTCTCGATACCCAGGTCGGCGGTGATGCCAAAGTGACGGTCGTAGCCGGGAACAGGACACAGGAACTTGACTTTCTTGCCGTCGTGCGCGGCCTCGTAAGCCTCCCAAGGCTCGCTGCCGCACGAACCGCAGCGCCAGAACATGCCGGCGATGTCGTGCTCGATCAGCAGGCTCGACGAACCCAGCACGAGTGTCTGCTCGGCGGGGCAGCCCAGGAACTCCCCCGCCAGCTTGCGTGCCGAGGGAATGCCCTCGAAGCAGCCGTAGTTGGAGCAGTCGACGTTGCCATCGTGCAGATCGGCGTCGGCGTTGAGGATATCGAGCATGGGGCGCGAGATGTCCACCTGGGAGGGCGACGGCTTGCCGCGGGCCATGTCGAGCGCCAGGCCCTTGGCCTTGACCTCGGCGACCTCGGCCTTGAGCGCCTCGATGGCGGCATCGAGTTCGGTGGTTTCCATCTTCTGGTAGATCGTCTGCATGGGGTGCGACCTTTCGCGAAGCGGTACGTTGCAGTTCGTCTAAGTATAGACCGCCACCGCCGCAACGGTATGAAGCCGTGATAGATTAAGTCCATCGCAATGAATTACGAATCGCCGCGCATGCCGGCGTGGGGCGCCCAAGGAGGCACTATGGAGTACGGATCGTTCCAGGCCGAGGAATTCGGCGACCTGCAGCGCCTGGTCGACGGGCTGTTTTACGACCGCCACGCCATCGACCGCCTGGACCTGATCGTACAGGCCGAAATCTTGGACCTGGCGCCCGATCTCATGGAAATCGTGAACCTTTTGCCGCCCGGCTACTACGACCGCCAATCGCTTTGCGACCAGCTCAACTCCGCCTTGGCCGCCCACGGCTGGGGCGCCATCTACGGCACCGTGGAATAAACCTAGTCATTGGGGCCTGTGGTCAAAAAATAGCAAATATGAGTACTGTTACTTTTTTAGTAACAGCGATTTTGAATTAAAAAGGCCAGTCTTGGCCTTTTGTGTCCGGTTTTGGAAGGATGCATCGGCATTTTTCGTCCAGCCACGCAATCGTTAATGCACAGACAGAATAGATTTGTACATTATTTTTCGCGCCTAAAATGAAACGCCGTTTGTGACAGTACTCACAAACGGCGTTTTTTGGCCACTGGGGTGTCCGGCAGGTGGCAAGTACCACTCAAAACCGCGTTTTACACGCGCTCGAGCAGGCTCTGGCGTCTGTTTCTACGCGCCTACTCGTTCTTGGGCGCGGGGTGCTTGCAGATCACACTCATGTAGATCATGCCAAGTACGGCCGCGGTGACAGAGCCGGCGAGAATAGCGGCCTTGGCGGCCAGAACCTCAAACTGGGCCGTCGGGAAGGCGAGGCCGCTGATGAGAATCGACATGGTAAAGCCGATGCCGCCCAGAATGCCCACGCCGGCAATCATGTGCCAGTTGACATTGCGCGGCAGCTCGCAGGCCCTAAGCTTAACCAGGGCAAACGTCATGCCAAAGATACCGATCGGCTTACCCAGCAGCATGCCAAAGTACACGCCGAGCGTCACCGGGTCGGTGAGCAGCGTGCTCATGTCCACGCCCACTAGGCGAACCTGTGCGTTGACGAACGCAAAGATCGGCAGGATCACAAAGTTGACCGGCGTGGAGATCAGACGCTCCATGCGAATGAGCGGCGGGGTCACGCGGTGCATGACGCGCTCGACCTTGGTAGTCGAGACGGTAAAGTCATGCTGGCCCAGGATGTGTGCCTCGTCATCGTAGCGGTCATCGAGCAGCGGCAGGCACTCGCCCAACCAATCGGTGAGGCTATCGAGCTTGACGCCGCACTTGGCCGGGATGGTAAAGGCCAAGATGACGCCGGCGAGCGTAGCATGCACGCCGCTCTTGAACATGCAGAACCACAGCAGCAGGCCCAGCACCGAGTACGGGGCAAGGCGGTAATGCTGCGTCTTGTTGAGCCACACGAGCGCGCAGGTCACAAGCGCGGCGGCGCCCAACCAAAACGGATTGGGGCTCTGACCGTAGAAGATGGCGATGGCGGCGATGGAAATGAGGTCGTCGGCGATGGCAAGCGTCGAGAAGAACACACGCACGCCGTTGGGCACGCGATTACCCAAAAGCGACAGCACGCCCAGCGCAAAGGCAATATCGGTTGCCATGGGAATGGCCCAGCCGTTGTGCGCGCCGGCATGGTTAAAGATCAGATAGATGCAGGCGGGAACGACGACGCCGCCCACGGCCGCCAGCATGGGAAGCATAGCCTGGCGCGGGTTTTTGAGCTCGCCGACCGTCATCTCGTACTTAAGCTCAATGCCCACCAGCAAAAAGAAAATCGCCATGAGGAAGTCGTTGACGAATAGCTCAACGGTGAGACCGGCCGTAAGGTTGCCCAGACCCACATACAGCGGGGTCTCCAAAAAGTGATGGATGGCCTCGTAGGCATCGGTATTGGCGCAAATGACGGCGGCGATGGCGGCGAAGACCATGACGGCGGCGGAAATCGTGCCGTTCTCGGTGATGCGCTCCCAAATGTCGTGGCGCTCAAAACGCTTGCGCTCACGAACGTTAAACAGCTGCTCGGGTGCTGCCATGGGCGGCTCCTTTCACGGGAAAGCTCCCGTCTTAAAAAAGCACGGCCCGCCCAAGTGGCGGCGCCGCGCTCTAACGTATTACGCTTGCATCTAGCCTACCCTGCACGACAAGCACGCAGGCGTGGCCGAAAAGCGGAACCACAGGTTGAACATTATTTGCTCAACGGCACGGGCACGCCTGTCCAAGAGACGACGCGGCGCCGTGCACAAAAAACGACCGGAGCGCGGGGCGTCCGCGATCCGGTCGTGGCGTTTGGTCAACTAAACCTAGCAGGCGGCCATGATGGGGGCAGCAACCTGCTTCTTACGGGAGAGGACGCCCGGCATCCAGACGCCGTCGTGCTCGTCGGCAATGCCCAGGCCCTTCTGAGCAGCCTCGGTCTCGCCCTCGAGCAGGACCTGCGAGCCCTCCTCCATGATGTCGGTGATGCACAGGACAATGCCGTCAGCACCCTTCTCGGCGGCGTAGGCGCGCATGGCCTCGCGGATCTCGTCGATCATACCGAGCGCACGGCTCTTGTCGACGGTCTCGTACTGGCCGATGAGCAGCTTCTTGCCGGCGGGCTCGAACATCTTGATGTCGTTGCCGACCATCTCGGCTGCGGTGAAGGAGCCGGACGGACGGGTGAGGAAGACCTCCATGCCAAACTTGACCGGGTCGACGCCCACCTGCTCGCCGAGCTTGGCGGCGACGGCGCGGTCGACATCGGTGGTGGTGGGGCTCTTGAGCATAAGCGTGTCGGTCATCATGGCCGAGAGCAGCAGCTTGGCCTGGACGTCGGAAAGCTCAACGCCGAGCACGCCGGCGAGCTTGGTGACGATGGTGCAGCTGGAACCCCAGGGCAGGCAGATGTAGTGCAGCGGGCCGGCGGTCTCGAAGTCGCCGATGCGGTGATGATCGACAACGCCAAAGACCGTGGCGTCCTTAAGGCCGGCGACGGACTGGGCAGACTCGTTGTGGTCGGTGAGGACGACGAGCTGACCGGCCTCGACGGACTCGATCACGCGGGGCTCGGCGATGCCGGCGTCGGCGAACAGCTTGGCGGACTCTGCCGGAAGCTGACCCAGGGCGCAGGCCTCGTAGGTGTTGCCGGCATACTCAACCTGGTTGAGCAGCTGGGACAGGACGACGGCGCTCATGATGGCGTCGTTATCGGGGTTCTGGTGACCAAAGACAAGAACGTTTGCCATGGATATCCTCCACTTGATATGTGTACTTGGACGTAGCTATGGTAGCACGCTGGCGCCGAACCTTATGAGACGCAAGGGCCGCGGCGCAATTTGGGGCGAGCCTGGGGGCGAAGTCTGCCACCTTGTACCACCGCCCTCCTGCACCGACTATTTACCGGCGGCGCGCAGGGCTACGTAGGCGGCGCCGATGATGCCGGCGTCGTTGCCGAGCGAAGCGACCTTGATGGGCGTCTCGCGCGAGGCGGAAAGCGCGTAGCGCTGGAAGTGCTCGCGGACCTTGTCGAGGTAGACATCGGCCGAAGCGGACGCGCCGCCACCGATCAGGAACATCTCGGGGTCAACCACGTTAGCAATAAGCGCCAGGGCACGGCCGAGATAGTCGGCCATGGTATCGGCAGCTGCCAGCGCGAGCTTGTCACCCTCGCGGCAGGCCTGGAACACGTCCTTGGAATCAGAAGGCCCGGTGAGCTCGATGGGCTCGACGCCCGCCTTCTTGCACTCAGCAAGGTAGTTGCTCACCACGCCAGTGGCGCTGGAATACTGCTCCAGATGGCCATGGCCGCCACAGCCGCAGGTGCGCTCCTCAGCCGGGTTCAGGCACATGTGGCCAATCTCACCGCCAGCACCCACAACGCCCGATACCACGTCGCCGTTGACGATTACGCCGCCGCCCACGCCGGTACCGATGGTGACCATCACGACGTTCTGCACGCCCTTGGCAGAACCGAGCCAGGCCTCGCCCATGGCAGCGGCGTTGGCATCGTTCTCGTACTTAACGACCGCGTCGGGGCAGTGCTTTTGAATGGCGATCCTCAGCTCGGGCAGGTTAATGGCAATGTTGGCCTTGACCTTGGCATCGCCCGATGCCGGGATGGGGCACGGAACGGCCAGGCCAATGCCCGCCACAAAGGCACGCGGAATCTGGGCTTTGGCGACCACCTGGTCGATAGCCTCGGTCACCGCGGCAAAGCCCGCAGCGTCAACGATGGGAGGCGTGGGCACGCTGGCCTTGGCAAGCAGGTTGCCGTCCTCGTCGAACAGGCCCTCCTTAACCGAGGTGCCGCCGACGTCGATGCCGATGTAATACTGCTTAGGTTCCATGGGAGCCCACCTTTCTCGTTTAAACATTGCCTGTATGGTACCGCTCCCAAGGCAAAAACCTACCAAAAAGGGACAGGTTTGTTTTGGCAGGCTTTATCTGGGGAAACGCGAATGGTCGCTTAATAGGTCGCGCAAGACCTTCCCCAAATATAAAGGCGCCGGGAGGCGGAGACTCCCGGCGCCCGTCAAAGGGACTGTGTTGTCTGTTGGACCGCACGGCCCATCGCGGCGATAACGCCGACTAGGCCTGAAGTACCTGCAGCTGCTTGTGAATCTCGATGAGCTCCGTCGCCATGACGCGCATGGTCTCGGTACCGGCCATCTGGTCCTCGGCATGCAGCAAAATCAACGGGGCCTCGCCGTTACGCTCGCCGTTGGCCTCCTTCTTCAGAAGCCCCATGTGAACATCGTGGCCACCGTTATAGGCCTCGTCGCCCTGCTTGATAAGCTCCTCGGCGGCGTCAAAATCGCCCTCCTTGGCCTTTTGCACGGCATTGATGTACATGCTCTTGGCGGTACCGACGTAGCTGATGATCTCAAAGCAGGTCATCTGCAGTTCGTTCATATCCTCCATGCAGAGCACCTAGCCCATCACGCTGACGCAGTGGTCGATGATGCCGGCAGCGTTCATGCGGCCGTAGTCGACCATGTTGATAACCTCGACCGGGAAGCGGCCGGCGGCCTCCTTCTCAAAATCGCCCTTGGTGTAGCCGATCTGCGGACCAAGCAGCAACATGTCGCACTCGTCCAGGTGATCGTGGGCCTCGTTCATGGGACGAGCCTCGACCTCAATATCCAGACCACGGTTTGCAACCTCGGCCTGCATCTTCTGGACCAGCAGGCTCGTGGACATACCGGCATTGCAGCAGAGCATGATCTTCTTCATGGTTTCCTCCTTATAACTGCGCGGCGCGCAGACGACAACTGGTTTTATTCCTTGCGGCTATTGTGCCCACCCCCCTGCATCTTTACACAAGGGAGAGAGCTGCGGGCACCGGCACCGCGTACCGGCGCCCGCAAAGGTGAAAGGGACGAACGTTAGGCGTTCTACTCGGCGAAAGCCTCCTGCTTGGCGATTGCCTTCTCGGAAATCTTCATAAAGGGCAGGTAGACGGCCATGCCAATGACAATCTCGATAGCCTGCCACACGCCGGCGCGCCAGTCAAAGCCCGTAGCGAGCAGGGCATTGATGACGGGAGGCATGGTCCAGGGCACCTGGGCGATGCAGGGGCTGATGATGCCTGCGCAGGTAAGGCCATAGGTGATGCCGATGAACAGATCGGGAAGAAGAACGAACGGGATCATGAGCGGCAGGTTGTACACGATGGGGTAACCGTAGATAACCGGCTCGTTGATGTTGAACAGACCAGGCAGGATAGCCATCTTGGAAACGGTCTCGGAAGCCTTGTTCTTGGAGAACAGGAGCGTGTCGAGCAGGAGCATGAGGGTGCAGCCCGAGCCGCCGATGAGGGCGAAGCTGTTAACGATCTGCATGTTCATGTAGTGATCGGGCTGGATGGTGCCACCGGCGGCAAAGGTAGCCATATTGTCGACGATGAGCATGGTCAGGATCGGCTCGACGGTAGCGCCAGAGATGGTGGACTGGTGAATACCGACGCAGAACAGCAGGTTAGCAAGGGTGTAGATGAGGATAACAGCCCACGGACCGGCGTTCATGATGCTCTTGAGCGGGTTGGAGATGCACGTGGAGATGATGGTGCACAGATCGGTGCCGGCGCACACGGCGAGCAGGGCTGCGGCAAGAGCGAAGACCGCGAGGTTAAGCAGCATCGGAATCATGACGTTGAAGGAGTTGGAGACCGCGGGAGGCACGCCCTCGCCCAGCTTAACCTTGAGCTTCTCGACGCCAGAAATCTTGATGAAGAGCGAGACGGAAAGCAGGGCGATGATAATAGCCGAGAACAGACCGTTGGTGCCGGTGTTGGCAGTCGAAAGGGCGCCCGTGACCTCGGCGGAGGTGATCTTGTCGGTGAGCAGTGGGCTCGTGGCGGCAAGCGAGGCGGTGATCTGCTGCGGCATCATGATGACGAAGGCAGAGATGGCGACGACCACGCAAGCGAGCGGGTTATCGAAACGCTTGTTCTTGGCGAGGCTGTAGCCAATCAATCCGGCCAAGATAATGGCAGAGACGTTGAGGGTGCCCAGCGTAATTGCCGAGCCCCACGTCTGAAGGTTGGCAAGGCCCGCCGCATCGAGCGGGAACAGAGGGAACACGACGTTGTTAATAAGAACCGCGATACCCGCAAGGATATAGAGCGGCGTGATGGTCGCGAAGGCGTCACGCAGGGAACGCAGGTGAACCTGGTTTCCCACCTTCGCAGAGACCTCGGCAAACTTGTCGAGGAAGCTCTTTCCGTTGTCACTGGCCATGATTGCTCCTAACTTTCAAATCCGGCCTTTTCCTATGCGCACGGTGGTCTGTCGCCCTCTGCCACCAGATGTGCCATGTGTTGCGCGCGGCGGCGCGCGGTCTGGGCGTTCGCCCGGTCGCTAATCAACCACGTGGGTCGTGGCGACCTGTTTGAGCCAGGCCGCCGACTTCTTAAGGCGGCGCTTGTAGCCGTCCATGAGATCGACCTCGACAAAGCCGTAACGATTCTTAAAGGCATTGGCCCAAGACCAGTTATCGATGACGGCCCAGTAGTGATAGCCCCGGCACTTGGCGCCCTCGTCGATGGCCTTGGCCACCCACTCCAGGTGCTGACGTACAAAGTCGACGCGGTAGTCATCCTGGATGGTTCCTTCGGCGTCACGGTTCTTGTATTCGTCCATGATGCCGATGCCGTTCTCGGAAACGAACCACTCAAGATCGGGGTAGTTCTTAGCGCAGTCCATGCCAAAGTCGTAGAGGCCCTGCGGGTAGATCTCCCAGCCGCGGCTCTCGTTCATAACGGCGTCGGGCCATACGTACTCGTCGGCAAAGTGCGGCAGGCCGTACTGGTCGACCTTGCTCGCCGGCGCCTGAACACGCGTGGGGTGGTAGTAGTTGCAGCCGAGCCAGTCGACAACACCCTGCTTGAGGATCTCTTGGTCGCCGGCGCGGAACGGGAGCTTAACGCCGCCCTCGGCCAGGCTGTCGAGCACGTCGGCAGGAAGCTCGCCCTTGGTGATGAGGTCGAGCCACCAGCGGTTGTTGATGCCGCTGGTCATGCGCACGGCCTCGAGGTCCGCCTCGCTGGGGTTCTCCTTGGTGTAGACCGGGGTAAAGCAGTTGATCATGCCGATCTTGGCATCGGCGCGAATAGCGCCCTCGTCATAGGCGCGACGATAGTTGGCCACGGCCAGCGCGTGCGCCAGCGAGATGTGATACTGCACGGTGCGGGCGCGGTTGAAGTCGTGGAGCTGCGGGAACCACACGCCCTCCTGATAGCGCTGCTCGGGCTCGACGATGGGCTCGTTAAAGGTGAACCAGTACTTAATCTCCTGGCCAAACTCGTGGAAGGCGACGTCGGCGTAATGTGCGTAAGCCTCGACAACCTCACGGCTCTCCCAGCCGCCACGGTTAAAGAGGTAGGTGGGCATGTCAAAGTGGTACAAGTTGACAAACGGCTCCAAGCCGGCTTCGCGAGAGGCGCGGAACAACTCGTGATACCACGCGGCACCTTCCTCGTTGAGGTTGCCGTCGGCATCGAGCAGACGGCTCCACTGGATGGAAGTGCGATAGGTATCCAGACCCAAGTCCTTCAAAATGCGAAGGTCTTCCTGGTACTTGGCCATAAAGTCATTGCCGGCGTAAGAGCCAACGCGGTTGTAGAACGAACCCAGATCCTGGATGGACCAGGTGTCCCACAGGTTCTCGAGCTTGCCGCCCTGGTTCCACTGACCCTCAGTCTGCGGGCCGGACATAGCAGCGCCAAAGAAGAAGTCGTTGGGCAGCTGATACTGTGCCATCAAAGTCCTCGCTTTCGTGTTCTAGAGCTTCCGGTTGGAGACGGGTTTGCTTTGGCAGGTTATCCGGCGCGGGCGCGCACCGGCCATACCGATATCCAACCCGCCAAAACAAAACCGTCCCCAAACGGTCGATCCTGTTGTGCGGAAGGATTCCGTTCGTTGCTTAAACTATAGCGCTCTAATTTTAAAAGTAAAGCGTCTTTTTCTTTTTTCTTTCTCGAACTTCTTAGATAAAAGTAATATGGATGCCCTGTTGAGGGTTATACTTACTTTTTGTATTCATATATGTCGGAAAGGAGGTTCCATGATTCCCAAATACGAGGCGATAGCTGCAGATATTCGTCGAAGTATCGAGGATGGCGCTCTTAAACCGGGCGACAAGCTTCCCACCGTCGTTGAGTTCTGTGAGCTCTATAGCGTTTCCAAAATCACCGTCAAACGAGCTATCGAGCAAATCGCCGAGGAAGGTCTTATTACCAGCCGGCGCGGATCGGGTACCTACGTTAAGGACACGGCGGGACTTCCCGGCCAGGCGTTTTTCCAGGGCAAAAACGACCGTGCCCAGGGCTTTTCGTATGAGCACCGCGGGGAGAAGGTGACCTCGGTGGTCTACGATTTCTCGATCGTTAATCCACCGGCGGACATCGCAGCCCAGCTGGGAATTGCCGAGGATGACTTTGCCTATCACGTCGTGCGCGTGCGTCAGGCCGATGAGAAGCCCATCGTTATCGAGTACACCTACATGCCCCTCGAGCTGATTCCAGGCCTTAAAAAGAAGGACCTGTACGGATCGGTCTACCACTTCATCCGCGAGCAATGTGGGCTGAAGATTTCGAGCTTCCACCGTACCATTCGCGCCGTGGCAGCAACCGAGGAAGAAGCCGAGCGTCTGGACACCAAACTTGGCTCTCCCCTGCTCGAGCTCACCCAGATTGGCTTTTTGGACAGCGGCGCCGCCTTTGAGTATTCGATCTCGCGCAACGTTGGCGATCGCTTTGAGTTGCACAACGTAACGTTGGCATAGGTTTTTGTAGTCACGCGGGCGCTCGTTTTGAGCCGTCTTACGCGGCACCCGCACAACCTTATGGGAGTATGCACATGTCCGATTTGATTAAACTCACGCCGATCTTCCACGAGAAGATCTGGGGCGGCCGCCAGCTGGAGACCGTGTTTGGCTACGACATTCCCGAGGGTCCCATCGGTGAGTGCTGGGCCATCTCGGCCCATCCCAACGGCGACTGCCAGATTGCGGAGGGACCGTACGCCGGCCACACGCTGTCGTGGCTGTGGGCCGAGCACCGCGAGCTCTTTGGCAACTGCGAGGGCAAGGAGTTCCCGCTGCTCATCAAGATTCTGGACGCCAAGGACGACCTTTCGATCCAGATTCATCCCAACGACGAGTACGCCGCCAAGCACGAGAACGGCAGCCTGGGCAAAACCGAGTGCTGGTATGTACTGGACTGCGAGCCCGATGCCACGATCATCGTCGGCCAGCGCGCGCACGACCGCGCCGAGGCCGCGCAGATGATCGAGGGGGGCCGTTGGGACGAGATGCTCAACGTGCTGCCGATTCACAAGGGAGACTTTTTCCAGATCGACTCCGGCACCGTTCACGCCATCAAGACCGGCACGCTGATTCTGGAGACGCAGCAGTCGAGCGACGTGACATATCGCCTGTACGACTACGACCGTCCCGGCACCGACGGAAAGCTGCGCCCGCTGCACATTGAGCAGAGCTTGGATTGCATCAATTTTGACGCTCAGGCCCCGACCGACGGCACCGTGACCGCGCCCGAGGTCGACGGCGTGACCGAGCTCGAGTCCAACCCCTGCTACACCGTCGATCGCGTGCGTGTCGACGGCAGCAAGACCCTCGACCAGCGCTGGCCCTTCATGTGTCTGTCGGTCATCGACGGCGAAGGCACCATCTGCGGCGACCCCGTCCACAAGGGAAGTCACCTGCTGGCTCCGAGCACCGTGGACAAGATCGAGCTCGAGGGCAATATGGAACTGATCGTCAGCCACCTCTAGGTCGCAACAACAACCAAAACGCAACAAGGGGCTCCCCCGTTCTTCAACGGGGGAGCCCCTTGTTGTATCTATCCATCAGCCCACCCGGCTCTCCAGATCAAAAAAGCGGACGAGCAGAGCGACGTTCGCAAGCAACGTTATCTAAGGACCTGGGCGGGCGTATGGGGCAACATCGATCGCGAGTTCCGCACGCAAAGGAGGCCACTTAATGTGGCCTCCGTCTTGCGCAGGACTGTCCGAGCAGGCGATGTTGCCCCATACGCCCGCCCAGGTCCGCCATGATCACGACAGCTTGACGATCGGTGCAAAACCTTTCATCAACTTTTTGGTCTGGCCGGTCTTTTCGAACTGGACCTCGATCATGTCTCCAGCGACCGAAATCACGGTACCCGTGCCAAAGGTCTTGTGGCTCACGGTATCGCCCGCGGCAAAGTCCTGCGATGCGCTGGCGCGATCGACCTTGCGCTCCACCGTCGGGGACACCTTGGACGACGGTTTTTTGGCTCGCGGCGCGCCCGAGCCAAAGGTCGAGGCAACACGGCCGGCGTCGGGCGAGACCCCACGATGGCGCTCGGTCCCGTAGCTGCTGCCGCCAAAGAAGTCGTCAAAGCTCGATCCGCCGCGCGAACCGGAACCGCCGGTCGAGCGCGTATGCGAACCAAACACCTTGCCGCCGTACATATCCGAGCCCATGCCCGAGCCAAAGGTGCCGCGACGGTCGCCGCGCTTCTCCCAGCCCGTGCCCTCAAAACCGGCAGAACCGATGCCGCTAAACTCGATGTCCTCAAACGGAATCTCGTTGAGGAAGCGCGAGCGCGGGTTGGCAGAGGTCGAGCCGTAGGTGCGACGCGTGGCCGCATAGGTCAAGAACAGGCGCTTACGAGCGCGCGTGATGGCGACGTAGGCCAGGCGACGCTCCTCCTCGAGCTTGCCTGGGTCATCGCTGCCGCCAAAGTCGTGCACGTGCGGGAAGATGCCCTCCTCCATGCCGGCCACGAACACCGCAGGGAACTCCAGGCCCTTGGCGGAGTGGATGGTCATCATGGTAATGGCATGCGTCTCGCCGGCTAGGGAATCCAAGTCGGAGCGCAGGGCCAGCCACTCCATGAGTGCCGGCAGCGCCTTACAGGTGAGCGGACCGTAGGTGCGCTCGATCTCGTCGGCATGCACGGCACCCGCCGGCATCTCCGTCGACGCGGCATATGCGTTGCCCGCGATGGCGGCGGCCAGAGCATCCTGCGGCGAGAGCGCCGGGGCGGCTAGGCTATCGAGCGGATTGGAACCTGCAGCATCGCGCGCGCCGACCAGCGCCTCAAACGAGGACGCGGGCGCGGACGGTCCCGGCTCGGGCGCGGGCGCACTCACCACAACGGGCTCGGGCTCGGCAGGCACATCGGCAACGCCAGCCGCGCGCAGCTCTTCCAAGCTCTCAAGCGTACCCTCGATATCCTCGTGTGTCTCTTCAAATTCGGCCGCAACGCCCAGGAATTCCTGGATGTTCTCGGCGCGGCTCTCGGACTCCATGGTGCCCTCGGCGCGGAATGCCTGCAGCAGGCCCGTCTTGTCGACAATCATTTCGACGACGTCCTTGAGCTCGCCATCCATGCGACGGCCCTCGCGCACCAGCGACACAAAGCTCGACAGGCCATTGCGCACCTTGGCGCTAAACATGCCGGTTTCGGCGCACGCGATCTCGCAGGCCTGGAAGAACGAGCAGCGGTTGTCGCGCGCCAGCTGCTCAATTTTTTGAATCGAGGTGGAACCGATGCCGCGGCGAGGTGTGTTGATGACGCGCTTGACGCTCATCTCGTCAGCCGGGTTCACGATCATCTTGAGGTAGGCCATGACGTCGCGGATCTCGGCACGGTCGAAGAACCGCGTGCCGCCCACGATCTTGTAGGGCACGCCCGCGCGCAGGAACATATCTTCGAGAATGCGCGACTGGGCGTTGGTGCGATAGAACACGGCGATGTCGTCGTAGCTCGTGCCTTTGGCATGCAGTTTCTCGATCTCGCCGGCAATCCAGCGACCCTCGTCGCGTTCGTCGCTCGCCTGGAAGGCCTGGATCTTCTCGCCATCGCCCTCGGCTGTAAACAGGCGCTTGTCCTTGCGCTGCGAGTTGTGGCGCACCACGGCGTTGGCGGCGCTCAGGATGTGACCCGTAGAGCGATAGTTCTGCTCCAGCTTGACGGTCTTGCAGTTTTTAAAGTCCTTCTCAAAGTCCAGGATGTTGGTGATGTCGGCGCCACGCCAGCTGTAAATGGACTGGTCATCGTCGCCCACGACCATGAGGTTTTGGTACTTAGCGGCCAGCAGGTTGGCGATTTCGTACTGGACGTGGTTGGTGTCCTGATACTCGTCGACGCTAATGTAGCGGAAGCGCTCTTGGTACTTATCGAGCACCTCGGGACGGGTGCGCAGCAGCTCGAGCGCGCGCACGAGCAGGTCGTCAAAGTCCATCGCATTGGCGGCGCGCAGGCGGCGCTCCAGCTCTAGGTAGACCTGCGCGGCCTTTTTGTCGTTGGGGCTATCGGCACTCTTGAGCATGTCCTCGGGGCCGATCATGGCGTTTTTGGCCGAGCTAATCTTGCTGCGGATCATGTTGATGGGGAACTGCTTTTGCTCGATGCCGAGCGCCTGCATAATGTCGCGCACCATGCGCTTTGAGTCATCGTCATCGTAGATGGTGAACTGGCCGGTGTAGCCCAACAGGTCGGCGTCCTCGCGCAGCATGCGCACGCACATAGCATGGAAGGTACACACCCACATGCCACGGGTGCCGCTGGGAATGAGTGCCGCCAGACGCTCGCGCATCTCTGCCGCGGCCTTGTTGGTAAACGTAATGGCAAGAACCTGCCAAGGCTTAACACCCAGGTCGCCGAGCATATGTGCGATGCGGAAGGTCAAGACGCGGGTCTTGCCCGAGCCGGCGCCGGCGAGCACCAGCAACGGGCCCTCGGTGGACAGGACCGCCTCGCGCTGGGCGGGATTCAGGCTGTCGATGTCGACGAGCGGTTTGGCGGGCTTGGGCGCCGGCGCGGGAGCGTCGTAGATGTCGAGCGGAACGAGCTCGGGCTCCGGCGCAGCGGGGGCGGTGTATGCATCGAGCGGCACGGGTTCCGGCGCGGGCGGTACGGGTACCGCGGCGTTCTTTTCCCAGGGCAGGGGCTGGGTCATGGGCGACTCCTCATCTGACGGACGGCGCGCCTGCGGGCGGCGCCATAGTTTGAGCCGTACCAGTATACCGAGCCGCGCGGACACCGACGCAAATCACACCACGACTCCGTGCGCCACCGTCAGGCCCGCCCCAGCGAATTTGGTGCATTGGGGGGCCACCGATGTCATGGCAGCAGCAGCGAGCGGCGGCCAGGGCGAATAAATTGGCATGAAAAGAGGGCGGCATAGGCCTTTTGGTCATGCCACCCCCTTTGAATGACAAGTTGTCGCCCTGGCCGCCGCGCAGCGTCGACTAAGTTAGAGGCCGAGCATCGGCTCCAGAACGAAGAAGTATGCGAGCACTACGATGCCCAGGATGATGCGGTAGGCACCGAAGCACTTGAAGTCGTGACGGCGGACGAAGCCCATAAGCCACTTGATGGCGATAAGCGACACCACAAAGGCGACGACGCAGCCCACGCCCAGGATGGCGATCTCGTTGGTGCCGAAGGTGCCGCCCTTAACGAAGTACTTGACCAGCTTGAGCGCGCTCGCGCCAAACATGACAGGAATGGCCAGGAAGAACGTAAACTTGGACGCCACCGAACGCGTGCAGCCCAAAAGCAGGCCGCCGATGATGGTAGAACCGGAGCGAGACGTACCAGGCACCAGCGAAAGCACCTGGAAGCAGCCGATACCCAGCGCAGTCTTCCAGCTCAGGTCCTCGAGCGTGGCGATGGAGCCAAAGTCCAGATTCTCGTCATCGTCCTCATCCTCAGCGGTAGCCGCGGCGGGCGCCGCAAAGTGCGCACCGGCGGGACGTCCACCCGACACCACAGCACGCGAACCAAACGAACCGGCAACGGCCATTTCCTCGCGCTTGCTCGCGCGCCAGTTCTCGATCACGATAAACAGCACGCCGTACACAATGAGCGCCAGCGCCACGACGGGAGCATTGTAGAAATGCTCCTCCATCCAGTCGTTAAGCGGCAGACCGATCGCCGCGGCGGGAATGCAGCCGAGCACAATCTTGCCCCACAGCACCCAGGTGTCGCGACGGCCCTCCTTGCCCTTGCTGGGCGAGAACGGATTGAGCTCATGGAAGAACAGCACACAGACGGCCAGAATGGCGCCGAGCTGAATCACGACCAGGAACATATTCCAGAACGTCTCGCTCACGTTCATCTTGACGAACTCGTCCACCAAGATCATGTGACCGGTCGACGAAACAGGCAGCCATTCGGTGATGCCCTCGACCAGGCCCATGAAGGCAGATTTTAGAAGCTCGATGATATCCAAAGGGACCCCCTCGTTAGACACCCGCCGATATTGTTCTGCGGACGGTGCGGGCGATGTCCCATTATCAACCGTTCGGGCGCGTCTGCGCCCACCCTTACCAAAAAACTCGTCCGTTCACAGAATTGCGAGCGGTCAAACCCAAATCCTTGGGTATAACTGCAACAAGATAAAGTGTTCGGCGGCCAACGCGCCCGCGCCCGCCCGATGCACGAGCCCCGCGCCCGTGCGATAGACCAAGGAGGAAACCATGAACGAGGGCTACACCAAGGTATTTGTTTCACTCGATGGTACTGAGCAGCAGGATTTTGTGCTCGCACGCGCCATCAAGGTCGCCGCGAACAACGGCGCCAAGCTAATCATCGGCCACGTTATCGATTCCACGGCGCTCGAGAGCGCCGGTTCCTATCCGGTCGATCTGGTCAACGGCCTAGAGGAGGCATTTAAGAACTCCATCGCCAAGCAGCTCGAAGAGGCCAAGGCCAATCCCGATATTCCCGAGGTCGAGGTCATGATTCGCGCCGGCCGTATTCGCGAGACGCTCAAGGACGAGATGCTCGACGTGGTTAAGCCCGACCTGGTGCTCTGCGGCGCCCGCGGCCTGTCCTCGATCAAGTATGCGCTGCTGGGTTCGATTTCGACGTTCCTGCTGCGCAACACGGACTGCGACATCTTGGTCGTGAAGTAGGTTCCTTCCCGTCGGCGCAAGGCCTGCGGGGTTATCACGCCGACGTCCTCGCCGCTTCGCGGCTGCGGGATGTCGGCTTTGATAACCCCTCCCGGCCTTGCGCCTTCGTCACCGTACTTCAGCGAGTTGGCTGATAGAAAAATGGCGTGCCGCCCCGTTTGGGGCGGCACGTTTTGTTTGGGCGGCACGTTTTTGTTATAAGGCGATCCTGCTTAAACGAGCTTGCACTTCTGGAATGATCTTCTCGAACATTACCTCCGCCTCGGGAAAACCCTCTTCTTTGAGACCGCGCGCCGCGTCTCTTAGCGCGTCTGGAACCTCATTGCAGGTATCAGCAATCATTCCGGCGACAATTCCCCCGGGCAAACCCGCCTCAATCATTTGGCTCATCACCGACCCACGCGTTACGTCGTCAATCTTGCGGCTCCCACCAAACGAGACGCCCATCTCACGAACGAGACTGGGGTAAACCGTTGTGGACAGCACGTCATAGAGCGGCGCCAACCTCACCTGCTTCCAACTTTCGTCCCATACGAGCGACCAGTTCTTTAGATGGTTATCACAGTTACCTACGGCATAGTCGAACAGCTGGTTATAGCCGACAAGGAACCTGTCCTCCATTTGATTCGTCGACGCCCTTCGCACCGCATCGACGATAAGCCCCAGGTAATTGACGCCCGTCGGCTCATATTTAAGCTCACGCGAGATGCCCTTGGCCTGACAAACATCTTCCTGGTGCAAACGGTATGGAATTGGCAATCCGTCAACCGAGCGTCCGGTATCAGGCGTTACTCGGTCAAATCGTTTCACGGCGATAATTGGCTCGGCATCCTCAACTCGGATAAGAAAGCACTCTTCGGCCGATAGGTCCATCAGAGAGGCGGCTCTCACGCACATCGCTTCGCACACTGTCTCGCCCGGGAACGTTTTCGACCCTGCCTTGAGAATGTGTGTGGATGGGGCCGCTCCATGAGGCAGGTACCATCCACCACATGGGTCATCACCCGTATGGTAGAGACCGACCTTCGCCTGAGCACCTGCAAGGGAGATTCGACTCTCTAGCGTTAAATCAAAAGCAATCTCCGCCGGTGCGTATGCCAGTCCGCTTAGCTGTTCCGCATCTATCTCTTCATAGCCCATTTCGAGACCGTCGGCCGAAGGCTCTCGCGTCAAAACCAGAGCGCCGACAGGTTCGTCGCGGACCAAATCGAGCACCTTAAAGTAATCTCCGCGTTCCGCTCGCGCCCTTTTCTCAAGGTCCCTGTTGAGCTGCCCCTCCGGAATGATGCCGGAGAAAAAGGAACCCGTTGCGTCCGGACTAAATGTCTCGGCCGACAACGGCAGCGAGATCGAAATCGGCGCCGCATCACCGCTCTCGAGATATTTGGGGCTATAGGTGAATATCGGAAACCCCGCATTTTCCTCCAATATGCCAACCGGCTGGTAAGACCCATTAAACTCACGGTGAACGAACAGCGTGCCATCCATTACTTCCCCCTCACCTTCAGAATAAAATCAACATCCACGATGGAGGCGTAATCGAAAATGACACCAATTTCGACCGTTGTCCGCCCCCGTTCGATATCACCAATCACACGAAGGCTGCGACCCGTCATAGTCGCGACGTCACGTTGAGTCAAGCCGAGTTCACGCCTTCTGAGCCTAAGGGCCTTCCCCATCTCGGCGGGATCGAAAACCGTGCGCTCCGAGAAAGCGACTTCCGACGGTTTGAGCTTGATGCGCCCATCCAGCTTTTTAATCGTTGTCACCGTTCTCATGACGCCTCCAGCTATATTCCTGTCCGTGAACTTAGTATAAAACTGTAGCACTATGTTCATGTACGGGAATATAGTGTTGACTACATTAGCAATGTTCCCGTTCAGGAATATAGCTGCTGAAAAGCCTGATTTCTTCTTACATGGGAAGATCCTGAACGGCTACGCCATACGGGCTGACTACTCAAAGTATTGGAACTTGTTGGTTGAGAAGGCAAACGTGACGACGAAGCCTTCGCCGGGCTCGGATGCCGCGGTGACGTCAATGCCCATCTTGGAGCACAGGCGCGCCACCAGGTAGAGGCCGATGCCCGTTGCGCGCTTGGTGGTGCGGCCGTTGTCGCCGGTAAAGCCCTTCTCGAACACGCGCGGCAGGTCGGCCGCGCTCACGCCGCAGCCGTTATCGGCAACAGTGAGCTCAATGCGCTCACTTGCCAGGCCCTCGTCCAGCAACGCGCCCGAAAACACGATCTTCGCGCCGTCCTCGCGCGCGTATTTAATGCTGTTCTGGATGAGCTGGCCCAGAATAAACTCAAGCCACTTCTCGTCGGTAAAGACCTCGAAGTCGAGGTTCTCGCACACTGGGGCCACGTGCGCCGCGATGAGCTCGCGCGCGTTGGCCTTAATCGCGCCCGTCACCAAGGTCTTGAGATTCCAGCGGCGAATCAGGTAGTCACGCTCCACGACTTCCGAGCGCGCGTAGTACAGCGCCTGGTCGATATAGCGTTCCACGCGAGCCAGCTCACGGCCCAGGTCATCCACACGTGACAGGTCGTCTTCGCTGCCATCCAGATTTTCCAAAATTAGATGGGCCGCCGCCAAGGGCAGCTTGGCCTCGTGAACCCAGCTCTCGATATAGTCGCGATAGTCATCGGTCTGGCGCCGGCCTTCGGCAACCTCGTCGCAGGCAGCTTTGCCCACCCGGCGCAAGACCTCGTACTCGAGCTCGCCCTCGGCATAGGTCGGGCATTGCACCATCTCCTGCACCCATGCGGGACTCTCGAGCTCCTCAGCCGCGCGCTCCAGCTGGCGCAGAAAACGGCGACGGCGAGCGTACTCGATCACGATGCCGAGCATACCGAAGATAAAGGACACGCCGACCGCCACGACCACGATAGAAACGGGTGCGCCGGCGACCGTCAGCACAAAGCAGCTCAGCAGCACGCCGCACGTCCACACGGCGACGGGAAGCAGCGCGTCTTTAAAGAACTTGGCAAACGACATAGCCGGCCCCTAGACCGAATAGCCTTGGCCGCGGTGCGTCGTCAAATACCCCTTGATGCCGATTTTTTCGAGCGTGGTGCGCAGGCGGTTGATGTTAACGGTAAGCGTGTTGTCGTCCACGAAGGCGTCGGAGTCCCACAGGTCCTGCATGATGGCCGAGCGCGAAACGATCTTGCCCGCGCGGCTCAGAAGCAGCGAGAGGATACGCAACTCGTTTTTGGTGAGCTCGGTACTGATGCCGGTTTGCATGTTGGTGACCATGGAGCGGGCGAGGTCGAGCTCCAGCCCCTTGTGGACGAGCGTGCTGCGCTCGCCTGCCGCCGCGGTGCGACGCAGCAGGGCGTTGATACGCGCCACGAGCACGCGCGCGCTGTAGGGCTTGGGAACAAAGTCATCCGCGCCGAGCGTCATGGCCATGACCTCGTCGATCTCGGTCGTGCGCGACGTGAGGACGATGATGGGAACCTCGGATTCGCGACGGACCTCATGGCAGATGTGCTGGCCGTCCTTGACGGGAAGCGTCAGGTCGAGCAGCACCAGGTCGGGCGCGGCGGCGAGAATATCGCACGAAACATGCTCGAACGACTCACAGGTCTCGACCTCAAATCCGGCCTGTGCAAGGATGCTAGCGAGCTCGCGACGGATGGGTTCGTCGTCCTCAACGACATAGATCAGCGCCATGTGTCCTCCCATTTCGCGTAACTTGCACCTTCCACACCATTATGCCCACGGCGTCGCGGCGATACGACCCCGTGGGCACCTAATATGACAAAAGTGTTCGGTAGCCTTGAGAGAAAATAGGGGCCCTCGGTCCTAAACCGATCGACCCCATCGCTTCGCCCTCGAGCCTCTACTCGAGCGTACGCATGTACGCGGAGATGGCATCCAGACCCTTCTGCAGGTCGTCGGTGTTATCGGAATATGCATAGCCGATGCGCATGCTCTTGGGCTCCTCGAAGCAATCGCCCGGAGTGACGAGCGCGCCGGACTTCTTAATCATGTCGATGCAGAACGTCCTGGAGTCGATGTCGTAGTCGTAATACACGAGCGCGGTGGTACCCGCCTCGGGCTTGACAAACGACAGGTGCGGCTCGCTCTCGACCCACTTCTCCAGAACAGCAAGGTTCTGACGGACGATGCGACGGCTGCGCTCAAGGATCACGGAAGCGTTGCTCAGAATCAGCTCCGCCACCGTCTCGCTGAATATGCCGGCGGAAATCAGGTTGTAGTCGCGATGCGAGAGCAGCGCGCGACGAAGTTCCGGGCTCTTGGTGACCGCCCAGCCCAGACGCAGGCCAGCGAACGACCAGACCTTGGACATGGATGCGGTGACGACGGCCTTGTCGTACAGGTCGATCACGGACTCGCAGTATTCATCCGTCTGAGTAAGCAGACGGTAGACCTCGTCGCAGAGCAGCCATGCGTCGTGTTTGCGCGCAACCTCGACAATCGCCTTGAGCGTATCGGTGTCGAGCAGGGCGCCCGTGGGGTTGTCCGGGTTATTGATGCAGATGAGCTTGGTATCGTCGGTCACCAGGGCATCGAGCGCGTCGACGTCGACGTGGTAGCCGTTCTTGCGATCGAGCTGAAGAATATCGACCTTCGCGCCGCACATCTCGGGAATCGAGTAAAGCTGCTGGTAGGTGGGCTTGACGGAGACTACATGATCGCCCGGTTCGACAAGCGTGGAAATAACCAGGGAGTTGGCACCGGTCGCGCCGTGCGTGGGCACGATATGCCCGGGCTCGACCGTCTTATAGAGACGCGCGACCCCCTCGAGGAAGCCGGGCTGCCCCTCGATGTCTCCGTAGGTGAATCGGCGCGAGCACAGGCTATCGAGCCACGCCTTCTTGTCGGTGTTCGTAAGCTCGAACAGCTGGTCAAGCGTGAGGGAGTAGACGCACGTCTCTGCAACGTTGTGGGTGCACTTGGTCTCCCACTCGTTCATCCACTGCTCGACAGCGAAATCCTTGATCTGCATTGTCGTTTCCTTTCCTTGGCTTTCTTACAGTTCCACCACGGTGCCCAGCCCCGCCTCGACGGCGCGGTCGTAGGCGATTTTCGATGCCGAAAGGTCCTGAACGGCGATGCCCGACGTATCGAACACTGTCACCTGTTCGTCATCCGAACGCCCCGTAGCCGTACCGGCGATGACTTCGCCGAGCTCCGCTTTGATGTCCTCGGGCGTGATGGCACCCTCGGCAGCCGGAATCTCCAGCTCGCCGGACTCGACCGATTGCTCGCGGTCGTCGACGTAAACAGCGGCACGGGCGACAAGCGCCGAGGCGAGCTCCTGCTTGCCGGGCATGTCGGCACCGACGCAGGAGATATGCGTACCGGGGCGCACCCATGCATCGGGGATGATGGGCTTGGTCGCCGGCGTGATCGTCACGATGATGTCGGCCTCTGCCGCAGCACCTTGGCCGTCGGCCGTCGCCTCGATGGAATAGGTGGATGCCTCGCGAGCATGCTCGCAGGCGCCCAAGATGCGGGCGACCTCGTCTCGCATGCGCTCGACGCGGGCCTCGGGCGCGGCGTCGGAAACCGGCTCCCACACCTTGACCTCGCTCACTTTGGGACAGGCGGCGAGCACGCCCGCCACCATATAGGTGCTCATATGGCCGGCACCCGCAACAAGCAGTTTGGACGCATCCGCCCGAGCCAGCCACTTGGCACCGAGCGCAGCGGCGGCACCGGTGCGAAGCCCAGTGACGGCGGAGGCATTAAGCAGCGCCAGCGGCTCGCCCGTCGCGTTGTCGCACAGTAGCGTGGTGCCAAAGATCTCGGGCAGCCCCTTTTTGGGATTCTGAGAAAACCAAGCAGTGAGCTTGAGACCGAAGAGGCCGCTTCCCGCCAACTCGCCCGAGCGGATATCCATATCGGCCACACCGGGTTCAAACTGCTCATATATCATCGGCCACGCAACACCCTTGCCCGTTGCCTTCTGGCGATATGCCTCCTCCACGGCAGCTATTGCATCCTCGATCGTCAGCACCTTGGAAACTTCCTCGGCCGAAAGCACCACCATCTGCCCCATCATCGCTCCTCTCAGCGAAAGCTTTACGTTGCTTCACTGTACGGTTTAGTAACGATGCCGCCAAGGATCATTTCTTGTTGTAATCTACAACGATTCTCGATCTGACTTTTCGTTATATCAACATGTATTTGAACTATTTCTTGCATCAAAGGCATACGAATGTGCGATTATCCTATTTATACCTGTACTTATTGTAGTGATTTACAAGGTGATGTTGATGCTATACACCATCTCGGACTTCTCACGGGAATATGAGGGGTCGGTCCGTCTAATCGCCGGCAGCGATGGCGTCTCGCGCGCCGTCTCTGGCGTCGGGATTCTCGATTATGAACTCATGCCCGGCCTCAAGAACAAGTACCAGCGCGTCAACTTCAGCCCAGACGAGATCGTCCTCAGCACCTTCCTCTATGCGAAGGACGACCCATACCTCATCACTGAAGCCGTGAAATACCTCGTCGCCAAGGGAACGAGCGGTCTTATCATCAAAAATGTCCTGCACATTCCGATTCCCGACCAAGCCATCCGCTACGCCAACGCGCGGCACTACCCGGTCTTTCTCACGACCGACGACTCACTGTTCTTTGACGGCGTCATCTATGAGGTCAAGCGGCATATCGAGCAGCTCGCGTCCATCGACTTCGCGCAGCGCGAGATCGATGCCCTAAGGACAGACGTATCGCCCGAGTCCATCTGCCGACGCATCCGAGGTCTCAACCCGTCATTTCTGGACGAAGCGGTCGCCCTGTTCGCATCGTTTGCAGAGCCCCTCGACCCGCGTACGTTTTTGCAAATCGAACGTCTCTGTGCAAAATCGACCCTCGCCGGATGCCACAACATGTTGGCACCCTATGACGGAGGTCTGTTATTCGTAGCGACAAGTGACTCGGAGCAGACGCTCGATGTGGAGCGGATCGTGCAGGCGCTCATGGAGCTCATCGAGGCTAGCGGTATCGATGGCGGAGCGGAAGGGCTCGGCATCAGCGATATTCTGTTTGGAGACGAGGCAGTGGCGCAGGCGATCTCTCAGGCGATTTACGCACAGCGCCTATCTTGTCAACGAGCCGAGGGCCCCATCCGCTATGCACAGCTCGGCATCCTGAGAACCGTGATGCCTTTTGCGGAAACCCCGGAGATGCGATCGTTCTCGGAGGCGATTCTCTCGCCGATACGCGAGCATGACAGCGAGCATGGCAGCGAACTGGAATCCACGCTCGCCGCATTCATCGAGAACGACCGACGTATCGAGCAAACCGCCAAGCAGACTGGCCAGCACCCGAACACGATTCGATATCGCCTCGATAAGGTGACGGCTCTCACCGGACTGAGCTACAAATGCGCCCCGGAGATGGAGCAGCTGTCGCTCGCCTACGCCATCGAACGCGCTCGCTCGCTTCAGTAAGCCCACCCCGCCTTGAGGTTAGGAGCGGCGGGCGCGGAGCTTTTCGTAGCCGTCGGCGAAGAAGGCGACCGTGGCGGCGTCGGCCTCGGCGGCGTCTGTCTCGGTCGCGGGGACCACGCCGTGCTCGTCGCTCACTAGGAACAGCGCGCCCTTAAGCTGCGCGGGAATGTCTACGCGCGTGACCGGGATGCCCTTGGTCTGGGCCAGCTGCTCAATGAGCGTCGCCGTGCCACACAGGCGCTCGTCCGCCGGCGCCACAAAGGCAAGCTCGCCGTTGTTGACGGCGGCGAGCAGCTCGGGCGCCACGCCGGTCTCGTCGGCCTCGGAGCGGGCCTCGGCGGAGCGAGCACGCAGCGCCTTGGCCGACGTATCGGCTAGCGGCTCGTACTCCCCCACCGTCATGGCGGCGTTGCCGTTGATGTCGATCACCAGCATGAGCACGCCGTCGCGCGCAGTGTAATCGCCCTCGGCAAGCGACCACTCAACGTGCTGTTTGGCCCAGCTGAGCATGTTATGGGTAAGCGGCTCGCCCTGCACCAGGCGCTCGGACAGTGCGCGAATGTGGCGGTTGAGCATGGGCACCTTTTTATTGGACATGCGCCAACGGCAGACAAGCGCGGGCTTGTCGAGCGTAAACTTCTCGACCGCCTCCTGATTGGCGCAAAAGTCCTCGTACGCACGCTGATCCTCGGCATTGCCAAACAGCTCGGCATCATCAATCTGGGGCATGGTCATACCTTTCGTGTTAGTCATTCCGTCCTCTTATACCAAAAAGACGGCCCTCCAAACGGAGCAGCCGTCTTTTGCGGAGATTATTTTGTCCCAAGGCGGAACTTAGTGGCGGAAGTGGCGGGCGCCGGTAAAGACCATAGCAATATTGTGCTCGTTGCAGGCCTGGATGCTTTCGTCGTCGCGCTTGGAGCCGCCGGGCTGGATGATGCAGGTCACGCCGTGTGCAGCAAGCACGTCGACGTTGTCGCGGAACGGGAAGAACGCGTCGCTTGCACAGGCAAAGCCGCCCTTCTCCACGCCCTCGCGCTCGCAGAAGTCCTCGGCGCGCTCGCAGGCAAGTAGCGCAGAGTCAACGCGGTTAGGCTGACCCGGGCCCATGCCAATGCCGGCCTTACCCTTGGAGACCAGGATGGCGTTGGACTTAACGCCCTTGCAGACCTTCCAGGCAAACTCGAGCTCGGCCATCTCGGCGTCGGTGGGCTTGCGGTCGGTGGGGAACGTAAAGGTCGCGGGATCCTCGGTCACGTGGTCGACCTCCTGCACCAGCATGCCGCCGTCGACGGAGCGCAGCTCCACCTGAGCGCCGTGGTCCACGCCGCCGGTCGCCAACACGCGCAGGTTGGGGCGCTTGGCCATGCGCTCGAGCGCCTCGGCGGTGTAGCTCGGGGCGATGATGACCTCGACGAACTGCTTGTTCTGATCGGCAAAGTGCTCAACCAGATCAAAGGGAACCTCGCGGTTGCAGGCGATGATGCCGCCGAAGGCGCTCTTGGGATCGCAGGCAAAAGCGCGGTCGTAGGCAGCCGTGATGTCCTCGGCAACGGCGGAACCGCAGGGGTTCTGGTGCTTGAGGATTACGCAGGCCGGCTCGTCGAACTCGCGGACCAGGTTCCAGGCGGCGTCGGCATCCAGATAGTTGTTGTAGCTGAGCGGCTTGCCCTGGATCTGCTTGGAGCCCACGAGCGGGAACTGCGAGCTCGCGGTGTTCTCGCAGCCCTCGGCAAAGCGATAGACTGTGGCTTTCTGCTGCGGGTTCTCGCCATAGCGCAGGTCGTCGACCTTCTCCAGCGAAATCTCGAGCTTGGCAGAGGTGTCCGCCACGTCGCTTGCCTGGGCGGCGAGCCAGCGGGAGATGGCCGTGTCGTAGGCGGCGGTGGTCTGGTAGACCTTCACCTGCAGGCGACGACGGGTGGAAAGCGTGGTGCAGCCACCGGTCTCGTGCATCTCGGCCAGGACGGCATCATAGTCGGCCGGATCGGAAATGACGGTAACGCTCGTGGCGTTCTTGGCGGCAGAGCGCAGCATGGAGGGGCCACCGATGTCGATGTGCTCGATGGCGTCCGCGAAGGTGACCTCGGGGTTGGCGACGGTCTTCTCGAACTCGTACAGGTTGACGACGACCAGGTCGATCAGCTTAATGCCGTGCTGAGCCGCCTCCTGCATGTGCTGCTCGGAATCGCGGCGGGCCAGCAGCGCGCCGTGAACCTTGGGGTGCAGCGTCTTGACGCGGCCGTCCATCATCTCGGGATAGCCCGTGAACTCCTCGATGGGGGTTACGGGAACGCCCGCGTCCTCGATGGCACGAGCCGTGCCGCCCGTAGAGATGATCTCGACGCCAAAGTCGTCAACCAGCGTCCGTGCGAAATCGACGACGCCCGTCTTATCGGTAGCCGAGATCAACGCGCGTGCGATCTTCACATCAGATCCCATGCAGTCCTCCTGTCTGGTACGCCGCCGTGCTCTGTGAGTCGGTGATACGTCGATCTGCAGCGCTCGCGCAGCGGCATTGAAAATACTGATTTAATGTAGCGCATCGAGCGCATCGATGCACCCCGCAACGGGCGCATATGCAGAAAAAGTTTGCGAGCAGAGGGGATGGGCACGGCACCGGGCACGGTGAGTTCATGGAACACAGGGGCACCATAATTAGATGCCAATGGCGTGGTAGAACTGTGCTCGATATGCATCCGCAAAAGAAAGAGGCACCATGGTCTCGCGGGTTCTCTACCGACCGTTTGATACCGAAGACTTCGACGCCATCGCGCTGATTCTGCAGCAGCTTTGGCATAACAATTCGGATAACGATGAGTACAACCGCCTTGAGGCCGCGTGCGACCTCGCCTATTGCCTTTCGTCGTCGACGTTTTCACAGGTTGCCGTAATCGACGGTCAGGCGCGTGGCATTTCGCTCGCGCGTGCGGGACAGAGCTCCGGCGCCACTATCAACGAGCATTGGATGGATACCGAACGCGCGCTGCTATCGCAGATGCGTGAGCTAGAGCCCGATGCGTGCGCCGAGTATCTCTCGTTTGTGCGCGCAACCATCCGAACCAACAACCGCCTGCTCGAGAGCAGCCCGTTGCCGCACGACAACGAGGTCACGCTGCTTGCCGTGGATCGCGATGTCCATGGCCTGGGCGTTGGCACGGTTCTGCTCGATGCCGCCGTCTCGCACCTGTCCTCGCTTGGAGCGACGAGGGCGCACCTGTACACCGACTCCAACTGCTCGTGGAAGTTCTACGAGCTGCACGGCTTTAAGCGCACGGCCACGCACCGCGCCAACCGCGAAGAGCGCCGTCACGACATGCCGCGCGAAAGCTTCCTCTACGAACTCGATCTAACAGCCTAAACCCGGCAGTTAGGGACGTTCCTTTTGTGCCGGCACCCCGGGACACTCCTTGGCAGCAACCGCACCTAGTCGTTGGGGACATTCTTGGGTAGCACAGTCGACGAAACCCTCGTTGGCGTCGCCCTATAGAGGGGTCTGCAAATAGCTGTGGGCAAAAAACATCAAATATGAGTACTGTTACCTTTTTAGTAGCAGCGATTTGGGGCATTTTAGAGGCTTTTAGACATAGCAGCCAGTCAGGCGAGCTGACGTATTTCCACAAATGTTCAATAAAATGGGCCCCTAACGAGAGATAATCTCATTAGGAGCCCATTATTTAGTGCAAATATATGTCACTATAATGGCAACAGTACTCATATTTGGCATTTTTTGCCCACTGCCCCCTGTGTGGGGATCCGTAACGGAAAGATAGACCCATTTCAAAGCATAAAAATGGGATAGATTTTCCGCCAACAGTCGCCGGAGAAGATCCATCCCAAAAATCAGAGCGCGCTAGAACGTTCCGCCGCTGCCTCCGCCGACGCCGCCGCCTCCGCCGCCAGAGAAGCCGCCGCCTCCGCCGCCGCCCGAGCTGTCGGAGCTCGACGCCAGCTCACGGATACTCTCGTGATACACGTCATCGAACGAATCGAGCGGAGACTCGATACCGTAATGATGGTAGTACCACCAGTAGCAGGGGTAATTGTCGTAGAAGCCGTCGGCCTCGCGCACCTCGGGAGGAACAGCCTCGGCAAGCTGACGCAGGACTTCCTTCGAAACGCCCAGCGCCACGCCCATCACCAGAAGTTTATTCCACAGGACCAGATCGCCGGGGACGGCTTCCTTTAGGCGCGTGAAGTCCTCGAGCCAATGCTTGAGCGCCTTGCAGCGAGCCGCCACCTCGGCACCCTCCGGCGTAAAGCGGCGGAACGTAAGGCCCACGCCAATACCCACCAGCACAATCGGCACCGAGATAACCGCGGCGATAATGTTCGCCTGTGCGCCGTCAGTAAAGAAGATGGATCCCACGGGAATAAAGGCGATCAGAATACCAAGAACCAGGCAAAACACCATTGCGACAATGCCGTCCGAGGCAACGTACTCGCTATCGGCCAACTTGCCCTTAACGGTGTTCTGATAGTCCTCGAGCTTGTCGCCCACGGGCGTAGCGTGCTGCTTGACGTAGTGCTGCAGCTCGTCAAACGTGCGCGAGCGATCACCGTTCTCGTCGGGCTTAGCACCGGCAAAGAAGACCTTGAGCACCATGTGGTCAATGCCCTTGGCCGACTTCCAGCCCGCATCACTCACCGTCACGCGATACGTCTGCTCTTCTTTTTCACGCCCCAACAGACCCTTCTTGGCCTTGGTCACGGTCGCCTGCTCCAGCTTGATCACACGGTCGTCAGTGAGCTTCATGAGCGTGGCGATATATGCCTGGTCGGGCACCTCGTTCCAGCTCATGAGGGCCGAAAGCACGGCGGGATGGTCGGCCGAAGGCACATCGCGGAAATATTCGTCCTGGAAAAGCGGCTTGGGCTTGCGGCGGCGCAGCTTGAGCATAACGATTGTGCCGGTAAAGGCCACCGCCGCAACAACACTTAGCACGGCAAGTGCATTGGCAATCATGCGAGCGTGAGCGCGGCGGGCGTTAGCTTCGTCGGCCCATTCCTTCTCTTCGCTCAGGATCGTTGACATGCGCTCTTCGCCCGAAGCGGCAAGCTGCGGCACCCAGTCGCTAGGGAAGGCGATGCGTGCCTCGGCGAATTCGCCCTGATGCACGCAGGGAATGGTATAGGTGACCATGGGTTCGTCCGCATCGAGCGACACGTCGCCCGTCAGCGGACCGTGGCCCCATGCGCGGAAGTTATCGCCTTTGACGGCCGCCGTCCCGGCAGTGGCATTTGCGAAGCGCACTTCCATCTCGACGTCATCGGAATCCGCAGACCAGCCGTCGCCCACAAACTTCCAGTAGAGCTCGGCGGTATCGGCCCAGTTCATAACCGCACCGGTCATGGTATAGCTCACGTAATAGGTCGCGCTGTCGCCGCTCTCGTGAGGGCTGAACACCTTAATCCTTACGCCGTCACCGGTCTGCTCGACCGTATAGACGCCAGAGTCGCCCTTGTTCGCGCTATCGACTTTGTTAAACGCGGTGTCCTCTTCCTCGACACTCAGCACATCGACGCCCGCCGTGCCGCCCTGCTGGTTGGCGCCCGTATTGATCTCCCAAAACACGCCGTTGATGTCGTCGTCGAAATCAAACTGGCGTCCCTCGACAACGGTCAGCGATCCATCGGCCTCAACCGTGGCACTGATATAGGTCTGGGTCATGGAATAACCGTCGGCGTGTGCGGCGGCGGGCAGTAGCAGCAATGCAAGCGCGACGAGTGCGCAGACGGAAGCAAATCGCGCAAACGGGCGGCGCTGCCGACAGGTTTTGGCAACGGGGTCGTTCATGGGCACATCCTTTGTCTGTGATACCAGCAACGCCATTGTCCCACGTTTACGGGCGCACATGACGAACATCTAGGCCAGCGGAGTATCAAACGGGACGAAAGTCACGCCCGCGGCCGGCACCTGGGGACGTTCCTTATCTGCCGGCAATCTGGGACACTCCTTGGCATGGCCTGCGCCAGCAATAGATACCACTTCACAGCTCTGTCACAGGTGTAGCGGCTTTGTGTGGGTGCGGCACGCGCTGATTGAGCCGCCAGCCGAGGGGCATAAAGCAGTTGAGCGAAAACGGTTTGCCCCTTTGCCGTTCGCTTGAGGATCATGTCCCCCTTTTCCGCGGAAACCCCGGCAGTTGCGAAGAGCTGCCGGGGTTTCTGTCGTTTGAGGGGTTGAAGGGGCTGAGCTTGGGGCGGTAATCGAGGTGTTGAGTCGGTGCCCGCAGCGCACAACACGCAGCCTCGGCAACTCGCGAGCATCGACGACGCCCCCCCACCTCACCCCGCGCTATACTCGTCCGCATGGATATCAACGCATGCAACATAGCAACACACGCCGTGGCAACGTCGACGGCGTCCAACAGCAAGCTCGCCCCCGCCCTCGCGCCCGTCGTGGGCCGCTTTGCCCCGTCGCCCTCGGGCCGCATGCACCTGGGCAACGTGTTCAGTTGCCTGTGTGCGTGGCTTTCGGCCCGCAGCCAGGGCGGCAGCATCGTGTTGCGCATCGAGGACCTGGACGATCGCTGCAAGCGCCCGGAACTTGCCGCCCAATTGATTGACGACCTAGCTTGGCTGGGGCTTGAGTGGGACGAAGGCCCCTACTACCAGCACGATCGCCTGGACTTGTACGAGGACGCCCTGCACCAGCTGCAAGACGCCGGCCTCACCTATCCCTGCTTTTGCACGCGCGCCGAGCTCCACGCCGCGAGCGCTCCGCACGCCAGCGACGGCACGCCCATCTACCGCGGCGCCTGCCGAGGCCTTTCTGCCGAGGAGGTTGCCCGCCGCAGCGCCCTGCGCGCCCCGGCCACACGCCTGCGCGTGCCCACCGTCGACGACCTCGCCAGCGACGTGATCGAATTCGTTGACCGCACGTACGGAGCCCAATGCGAGGCACTCGCCACCGAGTGCGGCGACTTTTTGGTGCGCCGCAGCGACGGCGTTTTTGCCTACCAGCTAGCCGTGGTGGTCGACGACGCTGCCATGGGCGTCACCGAGGTCGTGCGCGGATGCGACCTGCTGGGCTCCACGCCGCGCCAGATCTACCTGCAGCATCTGCTGGGACTGCCCGCACCGCACTACGCACATATTCCGCTGCTCATGTCACCGGACGGCCGCCGCCTTTCCAAGCGCGACCGCGACCTGGACCTGGGCGAGCTCCGTACCCGCTTTGGCACACCCGAGGCACTGCTGGGCTGGCTCGCCGGGCAAACAGGCATCGCGCCAGACACCACGCCGCGCTCTGCCGAACAGCTGGTCGAGCACTTTAGCTGGGATGTTATCCGCACGCATCGGGAAAACATCACTGTAACGGTCGAGTAGCCAGCCACCCCGCCCCTACGCGACATCCCAGGGCTGGAGTTCGTCACCCAGGCGGACAATACAGTCGTAGAGCACGGTGTGGCACTCGGCTGGGTTGGCGTCACGATGAAAATGCCCGTAGTACCAGCGCTTGTAGTCCAGGTGGTCCTCCAGCTCGTCGAAAAACGTGGTGAGTCGATCGACATCGGGATAATTCCAGCCAGGTGCCGGGTAAAGCGTGGGCGAAAGCATGCGCGTGGAGCAGGTATGGGTGATCGCATAGTCGACCTTCCAACCCACGCTGTCGAGCTTTGCCCGCGCCTCCTCAAAGTTGCGCTCGTCCGGCAGCTCCTGCGGCCACCAGCTGGAATACGGAATGCGGTATTCCTTATCCACGCTCGTGGCGCCGCCCATGGTAAAGATCGTTGAGCCGTCGAGCTCAAAAACCTCACCGCGCGTCAGGCGTCGGATGGGCGAGGTGTCCGACAGACGCTGCGTCAGGCCGCCGTGCCACAGCTCCATGGGGCGCTCCGACCAGTGATCGAAACGCTCGTGGTTGCCGTCGACAAACAGCACGGTATAGGGGCGCGACTCCAGCCAGGCGATGTCGGCACATTCCTCAGCAGAGAAATCCCACGGAAAGCCAAAGTCGCCCGCGATGATGAGATAGTCGTCACTTGTCAGACCATCCCCAAGATCCCAGTCGCGAAGCTTTTGCATGTCGACGCCGCCGTGAATATCGCCCGTCACATAGACCGTCATCGGATCACCACTTCCCTGTAAGTCGCTAGCCCACATTCTGCACGATCACTAAGTCAACCGTTCCAGCCCTTCCATCCTTTGGGACCTACCCCTCGCTCTTCCATCCAAACGGGTCAAGCACCCAAAAAACCAGATCGAGCACGCCGCCGGTCATCATGGCGCCGGCAAGGGCCATGCAAACGTGCAGAGAACTGGCACTTCGGAGCACGTCGAATGGCCCCAGAACAGCCAGCAGCGCGACCGCTGCGCCGGCAAGGCACAACGCGAGGCACGGCCCCGCGTCCTTGACGCACTTCTTTGCGAGATGCTTGGTGTTATCGCTCATTGGTATCGAACTCCTTAGAGGGTCGTTGTTTGGGTACATGCCGCCGCGGCAGAGCAGGGCGGCAGGGTAAGTGTCCCATGCCGTGCGGACATCAATGGAGAAACCGCCTGCTCGACCAACCTTTGACGCCGTTTTGCACCGGCACCCCATCCCCTGCTATCGAGGTCTAATACTTTTCCCACCGCCACCCAAAAACTCATTCAACATTAATCTTGGCTCAAGAATCGCTTAATCTATAACCTGCACTATAGAGTTCGACCAAGGGCGGCGGCGCCACGCAGGCCGCCGAACGCAACGCTCGCGCCCGGGCAGATCGCCCGGCGTCGCGCCCATCGAACGAAAGGACAGGTCATGGACGACCTCGAAAAAGTTGAAACCATCCGCACCAAGTGCAACGTGAGCTACACCGATGCCAAGGCCGCGCTCGACGCCGCCGACGGCAACGTTTTGGACGCCATCATTTGGCTCGAGTCGCAGGGCAAGACGCAGACCACGTCGGCGCACGCCGCCACCGAGTCCGCGCCAGTCGATGAGCCCTCAGCCGAGATGGTCGCCGCGCAGGCCGCCTACGAGAAGTCGAGCGAAAAGACCGACTTCTCCAAGAAGATGGACAGCGTATGGGAGTACCTCAAAAAGCTCTTCCGCCTGAGCCTGGACACCAAGTTTATCGCCACGCGCCGCGATGCGATCATCCTCAACATCCCCATCCTGATCCCCATCATCGCCCTGTTTGCCTGGGGCGCTACGATTTGGCTGATGCTGATTGGCCTGTTCTTTGGCATGCGCTACCGCATCGACAGCGACGGCGACGTGCCCGGCAGCATCAACAACCTTATGAATCACGCCGCCGATGCCGCGAACGACATCAAGCAAAATCTGAACGACGACAAGTAATCGCAGACGGGGGCACGCATGGCACGGATCCTGATCGTAGAGGACGAGGAGAAAATCGCCCGCTTTGTGACGCTCGAGCTGGAGCACGAGGGCTACCAGGTGGAACACGCCGCCGATGGCCGCACCGCCGTGGACCTGGCGCTGGAGCGCAACTACGATCTTATTCTGCTCGATGTGTTGTTGCCGCAGCTCAACGGCATGGAGGTCCTGCGGCGCGTCCGCAAGCACAAGGATGTGCCGGTGATAATGGTCACCGCGCGCGATGCCGTGATGGACAAGGTGGCCGGGCTCGATGCCGGCGCCGACGATTACCTGACCAAGCCGTTTGCGATTGAGGAGCTGTTCGCACGGATCCGCGTGGCGTTGAAGCGCTCGGAGGCCGTGCGGGCGGCTTCGGGCGTTGGCGGCATCGGGACGGGCGCGGCAGGCGGCACGGGTGTCGGCGCCACTGCGATGCCCCCGGTCAGTGACTCGACCCAGGTTTCCGCCTCGCTCTCCCCCGCCACGCTCGCCGTGGGCTCGGTTGCGCTCGACCCCGACCGCCGCGAAGTCACGGTCGGCGGCTCGCCCATTGCGCTCACGGCCCGCGAGTTTGATGTCCTCGCCCTGCTTATGGCGCATGCCGAGACCGTGCTCACGCGCGAACGCATCGCGCACGAAGCGCTGGGCTACGAATACATGGGCGACACCAACAACGTCGACGTGCACATCGCGCATCTACGCGCCAAGATCGAGGACGCCGGCGGCGTCCGCATCATCCAGACCGTGCGCGGGGTGGGCTATGTCTGCCGCGCGTAACGCCGAGGCCAAGCGCGTCACCTCCATCGCCCGCGCCATCAACTGGAGCTATATGTGGCGCCGCCTGATGAGCTACGTTTGGCTCGACCTGCTGCTAGTAGTGATTGTGGCGGCGATCCTTGTCTATGGATACAACCAGACGCTGCCCAACGGCGCGTTTACCGCAGGATGGATCCCCAGCGCCACCGTTCGCGGCATGACGCTGACGCCCGCGCGCGGCTGGGACCTGACAACACTCACCTATACCGTCGAGCTTGCGCGTACCACCAAGACTTTCCCCCTCGCGCAGGACCTCGTCACGCTATGGCCTCTCTACCTTGTCGTTGTGGGTTGGCAGGTCATCAGCGTGCTCAACATGCTCGGCGGCGCCCGCCGCGTGCGCCGCACCATGGCGCCGCTCAACGATCTGGCCCTGCGCGTGGACGAACTCGGCCGCATGCAACTCGCCGGCGGCAAAATGGAAACACTGGAGCAGGCCATCGAGCGCGCAAGCGTCGACTCGCCGAGCGTCACCACCGGCGACGCCGACCTGGCAAGCATCGAGGTCGCACTCAACCGCCTGCTGCGCCAGATGCAAGAGGCCAAACTGCAGCAGATGCGCTTTGTCAACGACGCGAGCCACGAGCTGCGCACGCCCATCGCGGTGATTCAGGGCTACGTGAACATGCTCGACCGCTGGGGTAAGGACGACCCGGACGTGCTGGCGGAATCCATCGCGTCCCTTAAAGCCGAAAGCGAGCACATGCAAGAGCTTGTGGAGCAGCTGCTGTTTTTGGCACGCGGCGATGCCGGGCGCACGGTCCTGCGGCGCGCGCATACCAACTTGGCTGCACTGGTCAGCGAGGTATGCGAAGAATCGCAGATGATCGATACCGAGCACACGTATCGGCTGGCTTCTGACGCTGCGCTTGCCAGCGACCCGCGCTGCGACGCGCCCGTCGACGTGGCGCTCGTAAAGCAGGCTCTGCGCGTGATCGTGCAAAACGCCGCCAAGTACTCGGATGTGGGAACGACCGTCACATTTGGCATAACGCCAGATGCGGGCGCGGGCACGATCGACATAAGTGTTGAGGACGAGGGCATCGGCATGAACCAGGAATCCGCAGCTCACGCGTTCGAGCGGTTCTACCGTGCCGACAACGCGCGCGATGCCGGCGCACAGGGTTCGGGTCTGGGGCTTGCGATCGCCAAGTGGATCGTCGACAGCCACGGCGGCGTCATCGGTGTGACCTCGGTCGAAGGGGTCGGCAGCCGCTTTACGATTCGCCTGCCACGATAGGAAGCCCCTCGGCATAAATAAAGGGATAGGGCCACGCGACCCTATCCCTTTTTGCCAGCTATGGCAGCTTGTGCGCTACTCGCGGCACAGGTGCACGGCGAAACCGGCGAACTCGCGCTTAAAGTACACGAGCTTGGTACCACCGTCGGGCAGCAGCGCGCGCGACTCTTCGTTGACCTCGAGCCCGCGCTCGGCAAACCACTTCTCAGCTGCATCGATGTCGTTAACGGCAAAGCCGATGTGGCCCTTGGTGCCACGACCGTTCTGCTTCATGATCTCGACCAGCGAATCGTTGAAGTACGAAACCGGGGTCTCGATGACGGGCAGGCCCATCATCGTCGAGAACAGCTCCGCGATCTCCAGGGCGTCTGCCGGGTCGGTGGCGTTAATGCCCACATGGGCAACGCGCATACCAAAGAGCTCTACCGGGTTGGCGTTCTGCTCACTCATGCAGTCAGCGCCTACTGAGCCATGACGTCGAGAACGGCCTTCTCGGCGGCAACGCGGTTCATGCCGGTCATGAAGGGCACGCCACTCACGTACGGGCAGGTGAGGCCCTCGGGGGCAACGGTGGTGGCGATCAGCAGGTCAGCGCCCTCGTCGCAGTAATCCTTGGCCTCGGAGATGGCGCACTGCACGATCTCGTACTTGTCGGCATAACCGTTGGCGTCGAGCAAGGTAGCGACCTTCTGGGCAACGAGCGTGGAAGTAGCAGCGCCAGCACCGCAAGCCAAAACGATCTTCTTCATAGGTAATGTCTCCCTTCATGGTTTACTTTAGGTAAGTGTACCGCAGCGAGCGATGGCACTCGGCCTCGATGAGCTTTTATGCCAGTTTGCTTGCGCGCTGCGTATAATACATCTAGTACGTGTTGTCATACCGCTCGCTTTATGAGCGACTAAGGACCCCAATATGCCCGATTCCCGCACCCTCTGGACCGCCGTCGTTATCATCTGCATCGCCGTTTCGGTGTTCTTTAGCGTCAAAAAACGCACCACGTTTAAACGCCTGCAGCAATTGATGGCCGCCAAGCAGTGGGACGAGTTCGATCGTTTGCTCGACGGCAAACTCACCAGCATGCTGTACCCACGCTACAACCGCGACTACCTGCGCCTGAACTCCTATCTGCTGCGCGAGGACCACGAGCGTGCCAGCGAGATGTTCGACCTGCTGCTGGGGCTCAACCTCCCCAAGATGCAGCGCGTCGACCTGGTGATTAAGGCCTTTAACTACTATGTTGGCCAGGAGGACCGCAAAAAGTCCAAAGAGCTGTTGCACGAGATCAAGGGCTTTGAGGGCGGTCAGGCCGAGGCAGTTGCGCACGAGTGTCAGCTGATGTACGACACGATGATCCTCAAGCGCCACAACGACATTCCCGAGCTGGAGCGCATGCTCGAGGATGTCGGCGACGACCCGGTCAAGCGCTGCCGCTTGGAGTACCTGCTAGCCCTGCAGTACCAGAACAAGGGCGACGAAGCCAAGTTCCAGGAGTTCCTGGAGAAGTCGGGCCAACACTCGATGGCCGTCAACGCGTAACGGACGGCTTGTGCTAGACTTCTAGTCTCACGGGGGCGTGGCGGAATTGGCATACGCAGGAGACTTAAAATCTCTCGCCGCAAGGATTGTGGGTTCGAGTCCCACCGCCCCTACCATATGGAGCTTTCGAGCCCGTGTTCCCCAGGGATGCGGGCTCGTTTCTTTTGGACGCCGTCAACTGCAGAGCAGCTCATTTGGGACGGGGCTTTTTTGACTACTTTTTCCGCCCACCCAATGAGTTTCCTACCACATTTTCCGATGGAAAAACGTGGTTGTCTCGCACATTTTCCGATGGAAAAACGTGGTTGTCTCGCACATTTTCCGATGGAAACACCCAAATGGCCTTATACTAACCGAAAGGGTTGGGAGGCAATATGCAGCGACAGCTTATGAGTGAACTTATCGCTTGGAAATCAAGGGCGAATCGCAAACCTCTCTTGCTTAAGGGAGCCCGCCAGACAGGAAAGACTTGGCTTCTTAACGAATTCGCAAGCCAGCAGTATCGAAACGTCATTCGTTTTGACTTTATGCTCGAGCCGAGCACACGCTCGCTGTTCGATGGGAACCTCGACCCCAAGCGCATCATCTCCCAGATAGAACTCCTACGTGGCCAAACCGTAACGCCGGAAGACACGCTCATCATCTTCGACGAGATCCAAGAAGCGCCACGCGGGATCACCTCGCTCAAGTACTTCAACGAGCTTGCGCCCGAATACCACATCGTAGCAGCCGGTTCCTATATGGGCCTCGCGCTCCGACGCGAAAACGAGTCATTTCCCGTCGGCAAAATCGACCAGCTCACCATGCGTCCCATGGGGTTTGCTGAGTTCGTTCGTGCCGTCGACGGCAACCCGCTCGCCGACGCCATCCTTGCCGCAGACATGAACCTTCTAGCAAACGTTACCGAAAAGCTCGAGCACTTGCTCAAGGAATACCTTGTTGTCGGCGGTATGCCCGAAGTTGTCTCCACTTTCGCCGAGACACGCGACTTCATCGAAGCCCGAAGGCTTCAACAGCAAATCATCGAGGCTTACGAATCCGATTTTGGCAAACATGCACCCGCCCGCATCGTCGAGCGCATGAGGTTGGTTTGGAAATCCCTTCCCGGCCAGCTTGCAAAGGAGAACAAGAAGTTTGTCTATGGCGCCCTTCGTCCCGGAGCGCGCGCACGCGATTTCGAGGAAAGCCTCCAGTGGCTCACGGACTACGGAATCGTTCATAAGGTGCCACGTGCTTCCGCTCTAAAGGCGCCGCTCTCGAGCTACGAAGACCTCTCGGGCTTCAAACTGTTCTGCATCGACACCGGCATCCTCGGAGCGCTCTCCGGTCTCTCTCCGGCCATCGTTCTTAACGGATCCGCTGTTTTTACCGAGTTCAAAGGTTCGCTGACCGAACAATACGTCGCGCAGGAGCTTTTGCTCCAGGACAAAACTCCCGCGTATTGGTCCTCTACCTCCGGCAATGCCGAAACCGACTTTGCCATCGACCATGCGGGAACCGTGCTTCCGCTTGAGGTCAAGGCGGCAGAGAACCTTAAAGCGAAGAGTCTGAAAGTAGCCTGCGAAAAATTCAAACTCGAGCGTTGCGTGAGGAGCTCCCTGGCGGCATATAGAGACGAGGGCACGCTCATCAATATTCCGCTTTGGGAGATTGGGCAGATCGACAAGCTGGCATAGGCGCTGTGGGGACGCCCCACAAGGACTGTCCCCAGGTGCCGGCTGTTGAGTTGCGGTGGAATAGGGACTGTTTGGTGCCCGAAAGGGCGATTTTAGTCCGTATTTCACCGCAACTTATTATTTAGAGGGCGCTGAGGCTGGGGGTCCAGCCGATGGTGGGGGTCGCGCCGTCGAGGGTCTCGTTGATGGTGGCGGCCATACCGGCGAGCAGGCTGTTCTCGCTTACGGTGAGCGTCTTGTAGCCGCCGGCACGCATGAGTTCGCGGATCACCACGGCGCCAGCCAAGATCACGCCCGCGCGTTTGGGCTGTACACCCGGCAGCGCGGCGATGCCTTCCGCGTCCAACACAGACATGCGCTCGATAGCGGCCGAGACCTGCTCCAGCGACAGCTCGCGTAGGTGAACAAAGCTCGAATCGTACGGTTCCAGCTCGTGGACCAGAGCCACCAGCGTAGTCACCGTGCCACCCACCGCGACCAGACGCTCGGCGCGCTCAAAGTCGCTGGGCAGGCCTTCAAAATAGGCGGCGAACTGCTCGCCTGCCCACGCGGCAGCGGCAGCAAGCTCGCCGCGTGCGGGTGGCAGCGCCGAGAAAAACCGCTCGGTCACGCGCCGGCAACCAATGTCCAGTGAGCGCGTTCCCTCCAGAGCAAAGATACCGCGCTTCGGTGCATAGACGCCCGTCGCGAGCTCCGTGGATCCGCCGCCCGAATCGACAACGATGATGCGCTCGCCGGCAAAGTCGTGCGCCACGCCAAAAAACGTCAGGCGCGCCTCGACCTCGCCCGGAATCACCTGTGGCTCAAGCCCCAGATCGCGCAGTCCGTCCAGTAGCAGCGCGGCATTGGACGCATCGCGCGCGGCGCTCGTGCACGTGGTGCAGATGCACGCGCCCCCAAAGGCACGGGCCTCGTCCACAAACATCCGGCACGCAGCGAGCACGCGCTCAACGGCCGCCTCGCAAAAGCGCCCCGTCGCGTCCACGCCCTCACCCAGATCGGTAATCTCGGTATGCTTGGACGATTCCACGATCGCCCCGCCCTCGACCTGGGCCAACACCAGTCGCGACGACACCGTTCCCAGGTCGATCGCGGCCACCTTATAGCGTTTGCAATTTGTCATTGCGAGCTCCCCTCCGGGCGCTATTTGCCGTTGGACACGACCGTCTGACCCTCGACGCCGTTAAACCCAAACAGCATGTCGAGCGCTTGGATGTACCACGGCGCGTCCTTACCGACTTCTTCGATTTCCTTGGCCACTTCGCTGGCCTTCTTGGCGTTTGAGGACTTTTTGCTCGACGAGGCATCCGAATCGTCGTCCAGGCCCTGCACTTCAATCCTCTTCTCGCCGGGCATCACCAAGCCCAGGTCCTCGGATGCCGCGTCCTTGATACCCTCCTCCGAGAGCAGCTTGTCGACGCTTTTTTGCAGGTCGTCGTTATATTGCTCGCGAATCTCGACCTGCTTGGCCAAGATGTCGCTCGAGCGTTTTGCCACATACAGGTCGCGCACGGGGAAATACAGGCTCACAAGCGCCAGGGCGACGACAATGCCAACAAACAGCCCCCGCTGGGGACCGTGGGTAAAGTCGTAGATTGCCTTGACCACCGCGTTATCGTTGGCGTAGTGCATGAAGTCCGAGCCCGAAAGACGGTTCGAGGGCCTACTCGGCTTTTCATGCGTTTGAGCCGAGGAACGCTGAGCATGCTCCGAGTGCGCCGGGCGCACCGAACGTAGCGGGCGGTCCGTCGACGTATTCACTTGAGCACGGGAGTGTGAGGCACTTGTCGGTCGCTGCGTGGAGCAGTCGGCACCGGCGTAATCGGACCCGCCGAGCTGCACCGTGCGCGCACGGCGAGGCGACGGCTCACGCGAACCGGCGGAATAGTACCTGTTGTCGTAAATCTGATCCATGTGCGCCTTGTGCGGTTGAGGTTTGTTTGCGCTAAGTCTTTTAGTTATAGCACGAGCGCGCGCAACGCCTTCGGCGGCCCTTGCTCGACATAAAAAAGGCGCTGAGCCATATGGCCCAGCGCCCAATGGTGCTCAACAGCGCCCGGCGGGAGCGAGGCGAATCCGAGTCAGCCCCGCCCCGCGCACGCCGTTTGCCTAGCGAATGTTGTAGAACGCGGCCTTGCCGGCGTAGCGCGCGCTGCCCTCGAGCTCGTCCTCGATACGGATGAGCTGGTTGTACTTGGCGATACGGTCGCTGCGGCACGGGGCGCCCGACTTAATCTGACCGGCGTTGACGCCCACGACCAAGTCGGCGATCGTGGAGTCCTCGGTCTCGCCGGAGCGGTGGCTCACGATGCAAGCGTAACCGGCCTCCTTGGCAGTCTCGATGGCCTCGAGCGACTCGGTGAGCGTGCCGATCTGGTTGACCTTGACCAGGATCGCGTTGGCGGCACCCAGCTCGATGCCCTTCTTGAGGCGCTCGGTGTTGGTGACGAACAGGTCGTCGCCCACCAGCTGCACCTTGTTGCCAATGCGACGGGTAAGCTCGACCCAGCCGTCCCAGTCCTCCTCGGCCATGCCGTCCTCGATGGAGATGATGGGATAGGTGTCGACGAGCTTCTCCCAGTAATCGACCATCTGGGCACTCGTGTACTCAACACCCTCGCCCTTGAGCTCGTACATGCCGGTCTCGGCGTTGTAGAACTCGGTCGAGGCCGGGTCCATGGCGTACATGAAGTCGACGCCGGGCTTAAAGCCGGCTTTCTCCACGGCCTTGGTGATGTACTCGAACGGCTCGGCATTGGTCTTGAGGTTGGGCGCAAAGCCGCCCTCGTCGCCCACGCCGCCGCCCAGGCCGGCCTCGTGCAGCACGCCCTTGAGGGTGTGGTAGACTTCGGCGCACCAACGCAGGCCCTCGGCAAAGCTCGGGGCGCCCACCGGCATGATCATAAACTCCTGGAAGTCAACGTTATTGTCGGCATGCATGCCGCCGTTGAGGATGTTCATCATGGGCGTGGGCAGCAGATGGGCGTTGACGCCGCCCAGGTACTGGTACAGCGACAGGCCCGCCGACTCGGCTGCGGCGCGGGCAACGGCCAGCGACACGCCCAGGATGGCGTTGGCGCCGAGCTTGGTCTTGTTGGGCGTACCGTCCGCGGCAATCAGCGCGGCATCGACGGCGCGCTGGTCGAAGGCGTCGAGGCCCACGACGGCGTTAGCGCACTCGTTGTTAACGTGCTCGACGGCCTGCGAAACGCCCTTGCCCAGGTAGCGGCCCTTGTCGCCATCGCGCAGCTCGCAGGCCTCAAAGGCGCCGGTCGAAGCACCCGAAGGCACCATTGCGCGGCCAAAGCTGCCGTCCTCGAGCACGACCTCGACCTCGACGGTGGGATTGCCGCGGCTGTCGAGCACCTCACGACCGTAGACGTCCAAAATATCGCTCATGTTGTCTCCCTCTCACTTGGAAACGTAGTGGATGCAAGCGACCGGCTGACCGTGCACCATCGGTGCGTCTCTGTAAGTTAGCCATGTCGCACTTTTTGCATTATGCCCTAAGTTAGCCGAGGGATACACTTGATTTTCGAAAAATATAGCGGGAACGATGAGGCATGTCAGCCCGTCGTTCCCGCAGTCTTACTCCTCCGCCTTTGCGGCATCCCACAGGTCGTTGAGGCCGTGGGTCGAAAGCTCGGCAAGATCCACGTGAGCATCGGCCACCATCTGCTCCATCGCGGCCCAGCGACGGCGGAACTTTGCCGTGCTGGCACGAAGGGCGCTCTCGGCGTCAATGCCCTCCTTGCGCGCGACGTTGACCAAGGCAAAGAGCAGGTCGCCAAACTCCATTTCGCGCTCGGGCGAGCCAGGGGCCTCGGCCTCAAACTCGGCACGCTCCTCGGCAACCTCGTCCCACACATCCTGGACCGTCTCCCATTCAAAGCCCACGGCAGCCGCCTTGCGCGACACCTTCTGAGCCTGCATCAGCGCCGGCAGATGCGTGGGCACGCCGTCGAGCAGGCCCTCGGGCGCAGCCTCGCCTGCCGCCACGGCCTTGTCCTTGGCAGCCCTCTCGGCAAGCTTGACCTCGTTCCAAATCTTGAGTACCTCGTCGGAGCTGTCGGCATCCACATCGCCAAACACGTGCGGATGACGGCGAATGAGTTTGGCGTCGATATCGCGCGCCACGTCGGCCAGCGTAAACTCGCCGGCATCCGCCGCGATCTGCGCATGCAGCACGACCTGCATGAGCACGTCGCCCAGCTCCTCGCGTAGGTGAACCGCGTCGTCCGCCTCGATGCAGTCGAGTGCCTCGTAGGCCTCCTCGATCATGTTCTTGCCGATGCTGCGGTGTGTCTGTTCGCGATCCCACGGGCAGCCATCGGGCTGACGCAGACGCCAGATGGTCTGCACCAGATGCTGCAGCTCGGCCGACGCGTCTATCAGCGTGGACAGATCGCGCGAGCCCTCGGCATTTTGCTGAGCCATATGCTGCGCCATGGTTATTCCTCCTCCAGGATCACGTGGCGGAACGCACCGCCCTCGTAGATGCCGTAGCTGTGCGTGCCGTCCTTGGGAATGCTCGCACTGCCGGGGTTGAAGAGCCACAGACCCGGGTGCGCGGCACTTTCCTCGTTGACCTTGATGTGCGTATGACCGTAGACGAGCGCGGAGCCCTCGGGCAGCGCGGGCGCGTGGTCGACGCTGTTGTGCATGCCGGCGCCAAAGACATGGCCGTGCGTCAGGAACAGCTCGCGGCCGGTCTCGTCGAACAGCGTGGCGTAGTCGGCCATGACGGGAAAGTCGAGGACCATCTGGTCGACCTCGGCATCGCAGTTGCCGCGTACCGCGATGATGCGGTCGGCCAGGGCGTTGAGCAGCGGGATCACGCGCTTGGGGGCGTAATCGCGCGGCAGGTCGTTGCGCGGACCGTGATAGAGCAGGTCGCCCAGCAGCACGATGCGGTCGGGCTGCTCGGACTCGATGGCGGCAACCAGGCGCTCGGCCCAATATGCCGAGCCGTGGATGTCGGAGGCGATGAGGTATTTCATGGGGAGATCCTTTCGAATGGGGTTGATATGGCTGGGCGCAGGATGTCGCCACCAGCCGCGTTATTCAAATCGCAGTGCCACGGCTTGTGCCGCCTGCATCACGCGCTGGAGCGGCACATTGTGCTCGCGGGCGAGACGGGCGCAGTCCTCGTACTCGGGCGCTGCACGCTCGCTGCCGTCGGGCAGGGTTGCCACCTTGACGGACACCTCGCCCCATAGCGTCGTTACGCGCTCAAAGCGGCGTGGCAGGCAAACGCGCTCCATGACCTGGCGACGAATGCCGTTGGTCGTGGTCTCCAAAAAGATAATCGTCTGCAGGCGCTCGATATCCTCGTGAGCACAGATTACCTGTAGCTGCCAACTGGGACGGCCTTTCTTGCAATAGAGGGGCAGCCAATGCACCTCGCGCGCACCCGCCTCGCGCAGGCGGTCGGCAGCGTAGGCGAGCACCTCGGGCGACGCGTCGTCGATGTCGCATTCCAGCTTGACGATGGTCTCGGGCGCATCGGTCTCGCGGGACAGCGGGGATGTGCTATCGCATTGCATACGGTCCGGATCCTTTCCGCGCGGGCTCGTTTTGTTCATCCAAACGCTAGCACATTGGACGTGGCACAGACGTGACTTTCGTCCGTCGCCGCCCTCGCTCCTATCCAAACATGTACATCAGCCTCCAAACATGTCATTTTCTGCAGCTTTTGGAGGCTGATGTGCATGTTTTGAGAGCGCAAGCGAGGCCGCACCGCGCACCCTTTCCAGTCGATTTCGGCCCCCCGGTGCGCTCGTCGCATCGGGGGCCGCGCCATTACAATGGAGCGGTTTCGCCAAATGCAAAGGAGTCGCCATGTCTGCTTGCCCGCTGGTCGATTGCCACACCCACACCTCGTTTTCGGACGGACATGCCTCGTTTGAGGAAAACGTCCGCGCTGCCGCGGCCGCCGGCTGCCGCGTCATGGTCTCGACCGACCACCTCACCTTACCCGCCAGCATGGATGCCAACTGCGAGGTGCAGGTTGTCGAGGGCGACCTGCCGGCACATCGTCTGGCTTTTGAGGATGCCCGCAAGCTTGCCGCGCAAATCGCGCCGGAGCTCGAGCTTATCTATGGCTTTGAATGCGATTGGTACGAGGGCTGCGAGCCTTTGGTTGAGCGCTGGTCCCGGGGCGCCGTCGTGCGCCTGGGCAGCGTGCATTGGATTGGCAACCCAGGCGATATCATGGCCGGCGCCGCGGGTACGGCGGGAACGGAAAACGTCGCTCGTCCCGATACACCCGATTCCCTTTGCGGTTGGATCGACGACGACACCAACCTGCACGTTTGGGAAAACCTGGGGGTACGCGGCGTGTGGGAGCGCTACGTCGACGACTGGTGCCGCGCCTGCGAGAGCCCGCTCAACTTTGATGTAATGGCTCACCCCGACCTGGTCATGCGCTTTTCGAAGGAAGGCTTTGCGCCCGACTTTGACCCCGCACCGTTTTGGCAGCAGATGGCCGAGTGCGCGCACGATACGGGTCGCCGCGTTGAGGTCTCGACCGCCGCACCCCGCAAGGGCCTCGACGACTACTATCCCGCGACTGGGCTGTTGCGTTGCTTCGCCCACGCCGAGGTACCGATTACCTTTGGCTCGGACGCGCACCGCGCCTGCGACATCTGCTGGAACATCCGCGAGGCCCAGGCCCACGCCTACGACTGCGGTTATCGAACCTTCGATATCCCCCACCCCACCGGCGAATGGCAACCCACGCCCTTCGCCTAACTAGTCGTTTAAGAACGTCCCCAATGACTAGTGGCGGCGGGCGTTGAGTTCGCCGGCTAGCTCGTCGAGGGTGATACCGTAGCGCTCGAGCGTCACGAGCAGGTGGTAGACCAGGTCGCCGGCCTCGTAGCGGATGTGATCGTGATCGTTATCCTTGCAGGCCATGATCACTTCGCTCGACTCCTCGGCAAGCTTCTTGAGCAGCTCGTCCTCGACGTCGGTCAGCAGACGCGCGGTATAGCTCTCCTGCGGCGATGCATCACGACGACCGTGAATCACCTCGGCGAGCCCCGTCAGCGTCTCACCGATATTTCCATCCTGAACGTTTGCGGTGCGCACACCCATGGTTCAATCCTTTCTGGTGGCCGAGCGTCTAATCGAGCGCCCGCCCTACGCGAGTTTCTTGAAGAAGCAGGTACGGTTGCCGGTATGGCAGGCCGGGCCCGGCGAGTCGACCTTGACCAGCAGCGTATCGCTATCGCAGTCGGCCCAGAGCTCCTTGACCGCTTGCATATTGCCGCTCGTCGCGCCCTTGTTCCAGAGCTCCTGGCGACTGCGGCTCCAAAACCACGTGGTGCCGGTCTTGAGCGTCAGCCCCACCGATTCCTCATTCATCCAGGCAACCATAAGCACCTCGCCGGTGTCATACTGCTGAACAACACAAGGAATCAGCCCCTTGGCGTCGTATGTAAGCTTTGAAGGATCGGTTATCTCTTCCATTTCTCTTCCCAAATTCAAACTTCGCAGGTCGGCGAGGGTTGTCCAGGTGCCCGAGATTCCGAGCGACAAGCCCGACGACGCGTACTTAAGTACGCGAGGAGGGTTGGAGCCGGAAGGTCGGGTGCCTGGGCAAGCCGCAGCGCTAAAAGTCCAGCCTGACAGGGATGCCCTGCGACGCCATATACTCCTTCACCTGGCGAATGCTGAAGGTTCCAAAGTGAAAGACGCTCGCTGCTAGCACGGCATCGGCCTCGCCCTCGATCACGCCCTCGGCAAAATGCTCGAGCGTGCCCACACCGCCGCTCGCGATTACCGGAATCGGCACCGCGCGCGCCACGGCGCGGGTGAGCGCCAGGTCAAATCCGGCCTTGGTGCCGTCGCGGTCCATACTGGTCAGCAAGATCTCGCCGGCGCCGCGACGAGCCGCTTCCTCGGCCCACGCCACCGCGTCGATGCCCGTGGCGTTGCGGCCTCCTGCGGTAAAGACTTCCCACTTGTCGGCACCCGGCTCTCCGGGCAAACCGACGCGCTTGGCATCGATCGCCACGACCACGGCCTGACTGCCAAAAGCCGCGGCAGCCTGGCTAATCAGCGACGGGTCGCACACGGCGGCAGAGTTGAGCGACACCTTGTCAGCACCGGCTGCAACCATGGTGCGCATGCCCGCCAGGTCGCGAAAGCCGCCGCCCACGGTATAGGGAATAGCGAGCTCCTCGGCCGCATGCGCCGCCATCTCGATGGTCGTCGCGCGGTTGTCGCTCGTGGCGGTAATGTCCAGGAAGACGACCTCGTCCGCACCCTCGCGGTCGTAGGCGCGGGCCAGCTCCACCGGGTCGCCCGCATCGCGCAGGCTCACAAAGTTGACGCCCTTGACCACGCGGCCGTCCTTGACGTCTAGGCAGGGAATTACGCGTTTGGTAAGCATGGGCTACTCCTCCCCTCGGGCGGCGGCCAGCGCCTGGGCCAGCGTAAAGTTGCCTTCGTAGAGCGCACGGCCGGTAATGGCGCCTTCAATCGCGACCTCGCCCACCGCGGCCAGCGCGCGGATGTCGTCGAGCGTCGAGATACCGCCCGAAGCCACGACGGGAAAGCCCGCGACCTTGGCAACATGGCGATACGCCGCCACATCGATGCCCGTCTGCATGCCATCGCGCGCGATGTCGGTATACACCAGATGCTTAAAGCCCAGCTCGGTAAGCTGCGCCACGGCATCGTCGAGCGCCACGCCCGCGCCGTCACGCCAGCCGTTCACCTTGACCTGGCCGTCGCGGGCGGCAATGTCAGCCACCAACAGCTCGCCAAAGCCTTCGGCCGCCACCTCGGCGAAACCCGGCTCGGTCACCAGCACGGTGCCCAGTGCGATGCGGCGTGCGCCGTAGCCTGCCAACTCGTCGATGCGCGCGAGCGAGCGGACGCCGCCGCCCACGTCCACAGACAGACCATCGACGCCGCAGATGGCCTTAATCGCCACCGAATTAGCAGCGCATGTGTCCTCGTCCTCGCCAAAGGCAGCGGACAGGTCGACGACATGCACCCAGCCTGCGCCCTGTTCGGCAAACGAGCGGGCGACGGCCACAGGGTCGTCGGAATATACCTTGCAGCGGCTGCGGTCGCCGCGCTCCAGGCGCACGACCTTGCCGCCGATCAGATCGATTGCGGGAAACAGGATCATCGGCCGGCCTCCTCGACGATGTTGACGAAGTTCTTAAGGATGCGCTGACCCAGCGCGGAGGATTTCTCGGGATGGAACTGGCAGCCCCACACGTTGCCATGGCGCACGATGCACGGGAAGCTCCGCGTATAGTGCGTGCGTGCCAGCACATCGGCGGTATCGGCGTCGTCGGCCACCGCATAGCTGTGGGTGAAGTACATGTTGGCGCCCTCGGCAAAACCGGCGAGCAGCGGATCGGCCGCACCGGCAGGCGTCATATGCACCTGGTCCCAGCCCACGTGCGGCACCTTAAGGCGGCTCGACTCCAAGCGCGTGCACGAACCGCGCATAATGCCCAGGCCATCGACCCAGGGACCGCCAGTCTGCTCAGAGGCATTGCCGTCGGCGACCGCGCCCTCGTCCGCAGGCACGCCCTCGTTGCCGCGCTCAAAAAATAGCTGAAGGCCCAGGCAGATGCCGAGCAGCGGAGTTCCGGCGGCGACGGCATCGAGCACCGCGTCCGCCTCGCCGCTCTGGCGCATAAAGGCGATCGCGTCATAGAACGCGCCCACGCCCGGGATGACCAGGCCGTCGGCGCGGCGGATCTGCTCCGGATCGTCCGACGTGCAGGCGGCGGCACCGGCGCGCGCAAGCCCGCGCGCAACGCTCGACAAGTTGCCCTTGTGGTAGTCGACCACCACGATCTTCGGTTCGCCCACGCGACCCTCCACTTCTCATCATCCAAAACCACCGCAAAGGGGACAGGCACCTTCGTGGTGGTTTTACCCTTGTGACGGTTACAGCGAGCCCTTGGTGCTGGGAATGCCCTGCACGCGGGGGTCCAGCTCGCAGGCGCGGCGCATCGTGCGGCCCACGGCCTTAAAGGCGGCCTCGATAATGTGATGCGAGTTGCCGCCCACCAGCTCGCGCACGTGCAGCGTGAGCTTGGCATCGCGCGCAAAGGCGTAGAAGAACTCGACGGCCAGCTCGGTATCGAAGCTGCCCACGCGCTCAGTCGGCACGGGCAGCTCGCAGTAGGCCTGCCCGCGGCCCGAAATGTCCACGGCAGCCATCACAAGCGTCTCGTCCATGGCGATCGCCGCGTCGGCAAAGCGCGTAACGCCCGCCTTGTCGCCCAGCGCCTGGCAAAACGCCTCGCCCAGCACAATGCCCGTGTCCTCGACGGTATGATGCGCATCGACCTCGACGTCGCCCACCGCGTGCACCGTCAAATCGAACAGGCCATGGCGGCCAAAAGCGTTGAGCATGTGGTCGAAAAACGGTACGCCGGTCGAGATATCACACACGCCGCATCCGTCCAGGTCGAGCTTTACGACAATGTCGGTCTCCCCCGTCTTGCGGGTCACCTCGGCATAGCGGTCCATCTACATCTCCTCCTTCACCAGCGCGGCAAACGCGGCCAGCACCTCGTCGTTTTCCTGCGGGGTGCCCACGGTAATGCGCAGACAGTCCGCGAGCCCCGGCGCGTAACTAAAGTCGCGCACCAAAATCGAATACTCGTCGCGCAGACGCTCGCGCACGCGCGTGGCATGCGGCGTGCGCACAAGCACAAAGTTCGCCGCGCTCGGCCATGCCTCCGCGGGCATGCCCTCGGCAGCCATTGCGCGTAGGGCGCACAGCTCGCGCTCGCGCTCGGATGCAACCTGTGCCACCACGGGCGCGTACGCATCGCGGGCACGCACGCAGGCAAGCGCCGCCGCCTGGCTCAACACGTTGACCGAATAGATCTGGCGAATCGCCGCGAACACGTCGATGACCTCGGGCGCCGCGATCACATAGCCCAGGCGCGTGCCGGCGGCGCCGAACGCCTTGGACAGTGTATGCAGAATCACCAGGTTAGGATGCTCGGCAATAAGGCCTTGCGCCGTAGTTGCCGCGCCAAACGAATCGTCGGCAAACTCCACGTAGGCCTCGTCGACCATGACCATGCCGGGGCAGGCATCGCACAGAGCCGCAACAAAGTCGAGCGGCGCCACGTCACCCGTGGGATTGTTGGGCGAGGTCACGATCGCCAGATTGCACTCGGGAGCCGCCGCAAGCACCGCCGCCTGGTCGAGCTCAAAGGTCGCCGGGTCGCGCCACACGTCGCGCACCTCGGTCTGGCACAGCGACGCAAAGAACGCATACTCGCTAAAGCACGGCGGGCAGTTGAGCAGGGTCCGCCCCGCGCCGCCAAACGCCAGCAGGAAGTTATAGAGTAGCTCGTCGCCGCCGTTGCCCACGCAGATGTTCTCGCGCGTCACGCCATGCCAGGCAGCAAGCTCGTCGCGCAGGTCGTTGGACATGGGATCGGGATAGCGGTTGAGCGGTGCGGCAGCCAAGGCCGCATCAATCGCCTCGCGCACGCCGGCCGGCACGGGATAGGTGTTCTCGTTGGCCGAAAGATTGATGCGCGTGGGCGTAAAGTTGGGATCGTAGGGCTCGATGCCGGTCAAGTAGGGCTGGACGAGCTCCTTCATGCGGGGCGTCAGCTCGGCCATATTAGGCCTCCTCGCCGGTCGCGCCAGCGGCACCGCCCGCAGCCGCCGCCAGGTCCACGCCCTCAGCAACCGTCGCCACGGCGTCGCCCGGCCAGGCGACCTTGGTCAGGTCGGCCGCAGCCAGTGACTCGGCACTCACGGCATCCTCGCCCTGCTCCAGCACGCGACGACGCAGGGCAGCAGAAAGCGCGTGCGCCCACAGGCCCTCGGCCTCGGCTAGACGCTGTGTGGCGGGAGCGTCAGAGAGCAGGCCCTCGGGCGTATAGCAAATGACGCTCGAGCGCTTAACGAACTCTTCGACCGAAAGCGGGTTGGAGAACATGGCCGTGCCGCCGGTTGGCAGCGTGTGGTTGGGACCGGCAACATAATCGCCGAGCGGCTCGGAGCTCCAAGCGCCCACAAAGATGGCGCCGGCGTTGCGAATGCCGCCGAGCAGGCCCATCGCGTCCTTGCAGTGCAGCTCCAAGTGCTCGGGCGCCACGGTATTCACCGCCTCGACGGCGGCAGCCATGTCGGCGGCCACCACGATGGTGCCCTCATTGTCGAGCGAAGCACGCGTGATCTCGGCACGCGGCGACTGCGCCACCAGGATATCGATGCCTGCCTCGACCTCGCGCGCAAACTGCTCGTCGCAGGTCACCAGATAGCAGGCTGCCAGCGGATCGTGCTCGGCCTGGGCCATCAGGTCGGCCGCGACCACCATGGGCTTGGCCGTGGCATCGGCCAGCACGCAGACTTCGGAGGGGCCAGCGACCATGTCGATACCCACGTCGCCCGAGACAATCTGCTTGGCCGCAGCGACAAAGGCGTTGCCCGGGCCGGTGATCTTGTCGACGCGCGGAATAGTCTCGGTGCCGTACGCCAGCGCGGCCACGGCCTGAGCGCCACCCACCATATAGATCTCGTCCACGCCGCCGAGCTTTGCCGCGGCGAGCGTATACGGGCTGATCAGGCCATCTTTCTGCGGCGGGGTCACCATGACCACGCGCTTGACGCCGGCAACCTTGGCGGGAATGGCATTCATGAGCACCGTGGAGGGATACTGCGCGCGACCGCCCGGCACGTAGATGCCGGCCGCCGCGAGCGGGGTCACCTTAACGCCGAGCATCGTGCCGTCCGCACGCGTGGTAAACCAGCTCTGCTCGACCTCGCGCTGGTGGAACTCACGAATCTGGCGTGCAGCCTTTTCGAGCGCCGCGGCAAAAGCGGGATCGAGGCCTTCGAGCGCGGCATCGATCTGCTCTTGCGGCAGACGGAAGCTCTGCAGCTCGACACCGTCAAAACGCTGGCAGTAATCGCGCACCGCGGCATCGCCGTTGGCACGCACGTTGGCCACGATATCGCGGGCGGCGTCGACGATGTTTTGCGGCAGCACGCCCTTGCGGTTGAGTTGGTTGGTAACGAGGCGCTCACCGGGAGCAAGCTTGATGGTCTTCATATCGGTATCCCCTATCGGTCGAGGTTGTGTTCGAAAAACGAGCGACTGGGCAGCGGCACCAGTCGGCCCGCAGCCCGTACGTTGGGGCGCCCGTGCGCGCTCGCGCTATTGTGCCGAGCCCGCGACGGGCTCAAAATGCTTGTCCTTCACGGCAGCCGCCAAGCGATCTGCCAGATTGCGTACGCGCGGATCCAGACGTGCGGCGCCCGGATTGACAAAGAAGCGGGCCGTGCAGTCCATGATGCGGCCGGTGATGACCAGGTCGTTATCGCGCAGCGTGGCGCCCGTGGCGGCAATATCCACGATGCGATCGGTCATGCCGACGATGGGGCCCAGCTCGATGTTGCCGTGCAGTGAGACGATATCGGCGTTCACGCCGCGCTCGGCATACCAGGCACTCGCGATGCGCGGATACTTGGTGGCCACGCGAAGCGACCCGCGGCGGGCATAGTTGCGCTCGGCCTGGCCGGCGCGCCACGCGGGCTCTGCCTCGATAAACGTGCACAGGCCGTAGCCCAGATCGACCAGCTGCAGCAAGTTGAGGTCTGCCTCGATGAGCGAGTCCCAGCCACAGATGCCGCAATCGGCACCACCACAGCCCACAAAAGCGGGCGCGTCGCTGGGACGCACGATGACAAACTCGATATCGCCGACCGTGCCCTCGCCGGCACGCGTGTCGCGACCGCGCACAATCAGGTGACGGCCGGGGTCGCGCAGCTCAGAGACGTCCAGGCCCGCGGCCTCGAGCACGTCGAGCGTGTCGGCCTTAAGCGAGCCCTTGGGCACGGCGATGCGTAGCGGGCCTTCGGCGCCGCGGCCCACGGCGTGGTCACCATCGGAGGCGGCGTCCTCGGCAGAGGTGCACGCGGCCTCCAGACGCTCGAGCGAAAAGGCGAAGCCCGCCGCCGGCACCTCGATGCCGTCGCCGAACGCGCCGGTAAAGATAGAGTCGTAGCGACCGCCCGAGCCCACCGGATCGGGCAGGCCACCGGCATAGGCCTTAAAGACCAGGCCCGTGTAGTAATCGAAAGAGTTCATGATGGAGAAGTCGAACGACAGCACCTGGGCGTCCTCGGGAGCCAGACCATCAACCAGGGCACGGAGTTCGCGCGTCAGCGGCGCGACAATACCGGCAGCCGCCAGCAGCGCATCCACGCGATCGAGCACTTCGGCCCCACCATGCAGGCGCGGCAGTTCGCTGACGGCGGCCTTAACGGCATCGGTCTCGGCGCTTGCCGCCACGCGGGCATCGAGGCCCACAAAGTCGTTGGCGTGCACGCAGCGCAGAGCCTCGGCAGCCAGCTCGCGATCATCGCACGCCGCGAGCAGCTCCTTAAACGGGCGCACGCTACCTGCGATAATGCGCGCATCGGGCAGCGCCAACTTGCGAACGGCCTCGGCCACCAGCGAGACGATCTCGACATCGCCCGCGGTATCGCCCGCGCCGATGAGCTCAAAACCCAGCTGGGTAAATTGACGCGAACCGCCGGCATTGCGCTGGCATTCGCGAACCACCGGCGCCTCATAGCGCAGGCGCAGCGGCAAGTCGGCCGCGCGCATGCGGGTCGAGACCAAACGCACGATCGGCAACGTATTGTCGGGACGAACCACCAACAAGCGGCCGTCATCGTCAAAAAGCTTAAACGGCGTGTCCGCGATACGGCCGCCCTCCTCGAGCGAGCCCTTGTCCTCGAGCAGCGGCGTCTCAACCGGCAGATAATGATGCTCCCTAAAGCAGCCCTTCACCGTCAGCGCGATCTCCTCGCGCGCCTGAGCCTCCTCGGGCAATATGTCCCGGAATCCCCACGGTGTGGCCGTCATCTGGTGAGCCTCCTCATGCTGTGTTGCATACAGAACAAACGACCGGCATAGCTCCGCCGGTCTTTTGGGTACTTTAGCATACTAGAGTGCTTGCGGGGAAAATCCTTGTCCGCAGCTCACACCGTATTCATTTGGAAACATAGGGGCAGACGCTCAGCTAAATCTGACGATTATCTAGGCCAACCAGAAACCATATCCCGTTTTTCGTCTAAAAACTGGGATGCAGTTTCCGCTGAGGACCTTTTCCGAACTGCTTCTGCAGCGGCTGTTTTGGCTCCGGGACCGCGTCAATCGCATATCTTTATGGCGCCTTTATCCTACACATGTTGTATAACTACCAAATGTGGAATATAACAAAGAGCAAAACATAGGCTGAGCGTTATGGAGGATTGAGGTTGAAAGAGAAGCTATTTCGATGGGTCGTGAAGCACCGCAAACCCATCATCGCGTTCTATGCGGTGGCAGCACTGGTATGCCTGTTCCTGCGCCAGTTTGTAGGCGTTAACTACGACATTACGAGCTATCTGCCCGACGAAGCGGCGTCGACCGTCGCTCTGAATACCATGGGTGATGAGTTTGAGGGTGACATTCCCAACTGTCGCGTTATGGTGCCCAATGTCTCGATCGCTCAGGCGCTCAAATACAAGGACAAAATCAAAAAGGTCGACGGCGTCGAGGAGGTCCTATGGCTTGACGACGCGGCAGATATCGATCAGCCGCTTGCCACGCAAGACAAAGACACCGTTGAGACCTATTACAAAAAGAACAACGCCCTGTTTACGGTGACGGTTAATTCCGAAAAGGAGATCGAGGCAACCGACGCTATTCGAGATATCGTGGGCGACGAGGGCGCCATTACGGGCTCGGCCATGTCTAACGCGCTCGCCACCACATCGACCGAGCAGCAGATCAGCATTATCACGGTCGCTGTCATAGCGATTATCTTCGTGATTCTGGTCATCACGACTACCAGCTGGGCCGAACCCATCCTGGTGCTGCTGGGCCTGGGCGTCTCGGTGTTTATCAACTGGGGCACCAACCTCATCTTTGGCGAGATTAGCTTTGTCACCAACTCTGCGGGCTCCATTTTGCAGGTTGCCATCGCGCTGGACTTCTCGGTCTTTTTGCTGCACCGCTTTAACGAGGAGCGTGGCCGCCACGGCAGCGTTGCCGAAGACATGGTGCAGTCGTGCTGCCTGTCCTCGGTCGCCGTGTTTTCGAGCGGTTGCACGGTCTGCATCGGCTTTATCGCGCTTGCCGCCATGCAGTTTAAGATCGGCCCCGACCTTGGTCTTGCCCTTGCAAAGGGTATCGCCATCAGCCTGGTATCGGTCTTTACCTTTGTTCCTTCGATGTTCGTTCAGTTCGATGGCTTTGTGCAAAAATCGCAGCACAGGCCCTTTGTCCCGCCGCTGGGTAAGTTCGCCCGTCTGGTGCTCAAGGTCTGTATCCCCGCTGCCGTCGTGATCCTCGCCGTGGTTTACCCTGCGCGTGTGGCATCGACCTCCAGCGATATCACGTACTACTACGGCACTTCGCACATTTTTGGTTCGGATACGCGGCTTGGTCAGGATATGGACAAGGTCAAGGAGGTCTTTGGCAACTCCGATACCTACGTTGTGCTCGTTCCCCGTGGAGAGGTGAGCGAGGAGCAGGCACTCTCCAATGAGCTCAAGGCGCTCCCCGAGGTCAAGTCCATCCAGAGCTATGTTGACGTTGCGAGTCCCTATATCCCCACGGGCATGGCCGAAAAGGACACGCTCGATCTGGTGGAGGGAGAGCACTACAGCCGTTTGGTGCTCACGGTTACCGCGCCCTACGAGGGTCCGAGTACATTTAAGCTGGTCAAGAAGATTCGTTGTATCGCGGACAAACATTATCCGGGTAAGGCAATGCTCGCCGGCGAGGGCGTGAGCACCACCGACCTTAAGGACACCATCACCGTCGATAAGGGCAAGGTCGACCTCATCGCCGTCGTGGCCGTGTTCGCGGTCTTGCTGCTGGCCACCAAGTCGCTGAGCCTGCCGATCATCTTGGTGCTCGTGATTGAGACCTCGATCTGGGTCAACTTTGCTGCACCGCTCTACACCGGTATGCACGAGTTCTTCCTCGCCTACTTAATTGTGAGCTCCATCCAGCTGGGCGTTGCCGTCGACTACGGCATCCTGATTGCTGACCGCTATCGTGAGGACCGCGTGACCATGCATAAGCGCGAAGCGCTACTCGAGACCATGGAAGCTTGCACGATTCCTGTTTTGACCTCTGGATCGGTTCTGCTAATCAGTGGCTTCCTGATCCATGCGATCTCGAGCCACGGCGTGCTCAAGCAGATCGGCTGGTTCCTGGGCGTCGGCGTGAGCATCTCCCTAGTCGCCGTACTCTTTGCGCTGCCGGGTTTCCTGTATGTGCTCGATGGCCTCATCGGCAAGACCACGCTCAAAGCTCATTTTTTGCCCAAGGATGCCCAGGATCCGGTTTCGGATACCACCGAGGCATCGGCTGCGGACGGCTCCGCTCAGTAACGTTTTACAAAGCAGTTGGAAGGAATACCGCAATGCATACCCATACCACTGATACCGCTTCGAAAGAGCTCAAAGCCCAACGCGATCTTGTACGTCGTCCCCATAAGCGCATCGCTGCGCTCGCTCTTGCCGCCGGTCTGACCGTGGCCCTTACCGTTCCCGGTGCCGTTGTGTTCGCCGACGGCGTAGGGTCGACGAGCGCTGCCTCGGCTACGAGTGAACAGATGGCGACGGACTCCGATAACAGCACGCCGGGATATAAGAAAAACCAGGTCGTATACGTCAAAACCGATGCCGACGGCAATCGCACGGGTGTTTACGTGGTCAATAGCTTCGAGGCCAATAAGGGCGTCAAGATCGACGATGCCGGCACCTATAACAAAGTGACCAACCTATCGACGACTCAAAAACTAACGGACGACAGCGGGTCGGTTGCCGTTACGGGCCAGGGAGTGCAGGACTTTGTCTACCAGGGCGATCTGGACAAGAACACTCAGATGCCGTGGAACGTCACCGTGGCATACCAGCTCGATGGCCGCGATATCGACGCCAAGGATTTGGCGGGCAAGAGCGGCAAGCTCACTATGAAGCTCAAGGTCGAAAAGAATGACGACTATACCGGTGGCGATTATGCCGATAACTACCTGGTTCAGATTACCGGTCAGCTTAAGGATGCCGAGGCACACGATATTGAGGCTGAGGGCGCCACGGTTGCTGCCAACGGCTCCAACACGCAGCTTACCTACATGGTGATTCCCGGCAGCACCGGAGACTACACCATTACGACCGATGTTGAGGATTTTGAGTTTGATGGCTGGCAGATTGTCGGCGTGCCGCTGAATCTTGCCATCGATGTGGACTCGAGCAGCATGGATACGAGCCAGCTCGTGGAGCTCTCCAACGGTATTGCTACGGCCAATAGCGGTGCTGGCCAGGTTGCCGACGGTGTCAAGACGCTCGCGGCCTCGCTTGCCACGGCCAATACCGGTGCCGGCACGCTGTCCAGTGGCGCCGCTGCGCTCGCGGCGGGTACGAGTCAGCTCAACGCGCAGGTCCCCACGCTGGTCGAAGGCGTGAGCAACCTTAATGCCGGTGCCGAGGGGGTTAATGCCGGTGCCGTGCAGCTTAAGGGCGGTGCGTCCGATCTTTCGGCGGGCCTTTCCAAGCTGCAGGGGAGCGCACAGCAGATCTCGGGCGGCATAAGTGGAATTGCCGCTGGGTCCGATACGTACGTCGACGCGCTGACGCTGGGCAAGCAGGCTCAGGAGGCAAACCTTGCCAAGGCGCAGGCTGCGGCCAAGGCGGCCCAGGACGCCGTGACCGCTACGTCGGGCAACGCCTACAGCGCGCTGTACGGGCCGCAGGGTCTTACGGCGGCGCTCAGCGGCGAGGGGCAGTACCTTGCCGGTGCACAGCAGGCGCTCGGCGGGGCAAAGCAGGCCGCGAGCGCCATGGGCAACGATGCGGCAAAGGCTAACGCCGAGAGCGCAAAGGCTGGCGCCGAGAGCACCGTTGCATCTATTGCCGCTGCCAAGGCGGCGGTCGCCGATGCTCAGGACGCGCTGGATAACGCGGCCGATCTCGACTCCGCCAAGGCTGCGGCAGCCAAGCTAAGCGAGGCTACGGCACAGCTGGATGCCGCCACCGCAAGTGCCGGCAGTGCTGCTACCAGCGCGGGTGCCGCCGCCACGGCGGCATCGAGCGCCGATGCGACGGGTCTTACCGCGCTTCTCGATTCTGCATCCAATGCCGTTGCGGGCGCGCAGGGTCTTAACACGCAGGTGTCGCAGGGCCTTAAGGGTGCCGAGTCCATGTTTGGCACGCTTACCGATCAGGTTACGACTTTGGCCCAGGCGGCCGGCGCCCAGGGCGGCGCCCAGGGTGCCGTCACCGCGCTCGATAGCGCCATTCAGGGCTACACCACTGTCCAGGATGGCCAACAGCTGAGCCTGGCCGGAGCCATCGCCTATATGAACAGCGCAATCAACCCGGCAAACCCCACGGCCGTGAACCCCGGTCTTGTCGCCGGTGTTGGCTCTGCAGCAACGGGCGCGGGTCAGCTGAGCGATGGCGCCGCGGCTCTTGCCGCGGGCACCGACCAGCTTGCTGCGGGCACACAGCAGCTCAACGGTGCCACGCCCGCGCTTGCCAACGGCGCATCACAGCTCAACAACGGTGCGGCGCAGCTCAAGACAGGTGCTGCTAGCCTTGCTAGCGGCATGAATCTTCTCTCCTCGGGTGCAGGTACGCTTGCCAGCGGCGCATCCGAGCTCGGCAACGGCATGCAGGAGCTTACCGACCGAACGAGCAATCTCGATACTCAGGTCATCGACACCGTTAAGGACAAGATCGAGGAAATGCTCAACCCCGGCTTTACGCCGACGGACTTTGTCAACGGCGAGCAGGGCGGACATATAAATCGCGTGCAGTTTATCTATATGACGGGCGCGATCAGCAAGTAGGCAGCCGCGCCCTTGTGGCGATTGGCATCGATAGCAAGTTATGAGGGGAGGGGCCGTCGGGCATTGTCTCGGCAGCCCCTCTTTGCTGTCAGCGGCCACTTCGCGTCTTTGCAGAAGCTGTACCGCAAGATTTGTGTTTGGAAGGAGACGCGCTTTCTGCAAGGGGCGGAGCGCGGAAAGCATGTCCCGGATTTGATGCTCGGAACGGGATGAGCTTTCCGGATCGGACCCCAAGCGGAAAGCGCGTCCCGTTTCGGGGCTTCAGAATGGGACGCATCCGGAAACCGCATCCCACTCTGAGCCGAAATTCCGGGATGAGATTTCCGCCGAGGACACCCTGCGCCGACGGCAACGCAAAAAGGGCGCCCGCGCGAATGCGGACGCCCTTGTGTAGGGTCGAGATATCAACCAGCCAAGATATCGGCCCTGCGGCCAGCTCTTAGTAGTCGAACTGGTGGTAGTAGCGGCGGTACTTGAGGTTGTGCTTGGTGACCAGCTCGTAGTTGCGCGCGAGGCGGTCGGTGGTCAGCACGGACAGGATCCAGGGGGACACGATGACGCGGAAGTCGTCGTCCAGGCCCGGAATCGCGTACTCGGCGGTGTCGATGATGACGTAGTCCTCGTCGCCGGTCACGCCGCTGGTGAGGAAGGCGCGGACGCGCTCGTCGAGGGCGCGGCACTCGTCCTCTCCCATGAACAGGAACACCGGGACGCCGGGCTCGAGCAGCTCGAGCGTGCCGTGGAAGAAGTCGTGCGAGGTGATGTGGCGGATGCGCTTCCACTGCATCTCCTCGAGCAGGCACATGGAGTACAGGATGGTCTCGCCCCACAGCGCGCCCGAGCCGATGAACATGGTGTAGTCGGCCAGCGCGTACTTCCTGGCGAGCTCCTCGGCGCGCGGCTCGAAGCGCTTGCGGATGTCGAGCATGTCCTTCCAGACGTCCTTCGTCTGCTCGATGAACAGGTCGAACTTGGGGAAGCAGCCGCGGCGGTTGAGCAGGCGCAGGCCGAAGCAGTCGGCGAGGTAGTAGCCCTTCTCGCAGCCGCCGGCGCCGTGGTCGGAGGCCATCATGACGCAGTTCTCGGCGCCCACGGCCTGCCCGATCTTGCCCTCGGGGTTGGTCATGGCGAAGACGCGCACGCCCATCTCCCTCATCTTGCCGACGGCCTCGAGCACCTCGGGGGTGGTGCCGGACTCGGAGGCGGTCAGCACGACGGACCTGTCGGTCATGCGCTTGTGGCCCATGACGTTCCACTCGGCGGCGTGGATCAGGTAGACCTCGAGGTCGCGGTCGCCGAACTTGTTCATGAGGTACTCGAGCTGCATGAACTCGTCCCAGGTGCCGCCGACGCCCATCAGGAAGACGGCGTCGTAGCCCTCCTCGTGCACGCGGTCGGCCAGGGCGGTCATCTTCTTGCCGGCCTCGTAGACGTTCCTGCCGTCCTCGAGGTAGCCCTCCTGGTCGAAGTGCATGATCTCGATCTTCTCGGTCTCCTTCATGTGTGTCCTCCCATCACATGTGCGCAATTCTATACATCGCGCTTCTTGCTGATACCAATTATAGCCATACGATTGCTTGTTATTTAATACCAATCCAAACTCACGGAGATTTGCGGCGAACGGTCGGTTTCCTCGCCCGAGTGGTATTACAACGCCAATAGCTGTCTATTTCGAGCGCTACTGCCAACGGGTTCCCCACAACTCGCCAGCTATAAAAGCGTTGCGCCAGACCCGCCCAAGCGTTTCCGGCGCAACCGCGCAGTTTAGTTATTCGGCTTCCATCTCCGCTGTCACACGGCGATACATCTCGATAACCTGAGTCGTCGCCTTGGACGGATCTTGATAGTAGCGGCCATCACACGTCTCGGCCGAGACATAGCCCGTATAGCCGTGGCGCATGAGTGCCTCGAGGTCGGCACGCATATCACGCTCGCCGTCGCCCCAGGCAAGATGCGTCGTGCCGCCGCCCACATCTACAAAGTGGGTGTGAACGATCTTGTCGCCCAAAACCTCAAAGTAGCCGTCGATCGTGTCGCCGGCAACTTCCATGGCGCCAAAGTCGATACAGGCCTTCAGGTTGGGACGATCGACCGCCTCGAGGATGCGCGCGACATCCTGTGCCGTATTGACCAACACGGACTCCGACGGCTGCAGGGCCTCGAGCGCGACGCGAATACCGCGCGTATCGGCGTAGTCGCACACCGAGCGCAGCATGGCAACGCTGCGGGCCCAGGCGTCCTCAGCCGGCTCGTCCAGATAGGCCCAACCACTCGTCACCAGAATCTGCGGCACGCCCAACTCAACGGCAACGTCGATCACATTCTTAAAGTACGAGAGGATGCGTTTTTGGCCCGCCTCACCGCGCACCGCGACGTTCCATGGCTTGGGGTTGTTCTGCTCGGGGCACACGCACACGATCTTGATACCGTATTGGGCGGCAAGATCGCGAATCTTATCCACCGAATCGTGCTCATGGCAATCCACATACAGGTGCATCGAGCCGGTCCACAGCTCGATATTGCGATAGCCGGCCTCACCTGCAGCCTTAAAAAACGTCTCGATGCTGTAGTAACGATGGTTGATGTTCATGAGCGAAAGCTCGGGTACGACCATAGCCCTCCCCTTTCGTACGGAGTTTTAAAAAACAGGGGGCCGCCGCAGATGCGACAAGCCCCCCAAAGATCGACGCAACCGTTAGACGCGATGGAAGCGCGATTCGAACATATTAGGCAAGCACGCCAAAGTAAGCGCCGATGATGCCCACGACCATGGTGCAGAGGATCAGGACCATCGGGTTGATCTTCTTGGAGAGCAGCCAGTAGTAGAGCCAGAAGGCGGCCATACCGAGCATACCGGGCATGATGCCGTCCAGGATGTCCTGGAGAGTCTGGGCGGAGTCGCCCTGACCAATGGCGATGGGCAACGAAGCCCAGAACATGTCCTTGCTCATGGCGCCGACGACCATAACGCCGACAATGCCGACGCAGGCCATGATCTTTTGCATCAGGCCGGTCTTCTGAGCCTCGTCGAGGAAACCAATGCCTAGCTCATAACCCTTGATAGCGCCAAAGATACGAATCAGGAACGCCGGGATGTTGTAGACGAGCAGGAAGGCGATGGGGCCAAAGACGTTGCCGGCCTGGCACAGGCTGATGCCCACGGCAGCGGCGACGACGCGCAGGGTGGACAGGAAGAAGGAGTCACCCAGGCCGGAAAGCGGACCCATGAGGGCGGCCTTGATGTCGTTGACGCTCTCGGGCTCAACCTCGCCACGAGCGACCTTTTCTTCCATGGCCATCGCGATGCCACCCACGAAGGGAGCGAGCTGCGGGGTGATGTTGAAGAATGCGCTGTGACGATGCAGGGCCTCGGCGTAATCATCGGGACGGCCGGCATAGATCTTCTTGAGCATGTTGGCGACCATCAGGCAGAAGGCAATGTTCATCTGCTTGTAGTAGGTCCAGGAGAATTCCATGCCCAGGGCGCCGGTGTTCACGGCGCTCTTAATGAGGTCGGAGCGAGTAATCTGGTTCTCGGAATTAGAAGTCATCGTCCTCATCCCCTTCCACAGAAAGCTGGGACTGGGCGCCACCAAGGCCCAGCAGGTCGTACTTATCGATGCCGATGATGATTGCGATCAGGGCGACGCCGAGGACGGGCACGTTGGCATAGGAGCACAGCAGGAAGCCCAGGAAGTAGAACGGCACGAGCTGCTTGGTAAGCACCAGACGGCCGAGCATGGCGAAGCCCATGGCAGGCAGGATGTTGGCTGCGACGCCAAAGCCATCGAGGACGAACGTCGGGATGAAGTCGAGCAGGCCCTGAACAGCGTCGGCACCCAGATAGAAGGAGACCGAGCACAGGATAAAGGCCAGGACGACAATCACGAGACCGATAATCCAGTGCATAGCGTAGATACCCTTGAGGTTACCCTTGCTGGCAAAGACGTCGGCACGGTCGACCAGAAGGGGCATACCGGCGTTGACGACGTTCTTAATGGCCAGGCACAGAGTGGCGATGGGCATCGCGAGCGCGATAGCGGCCTCGGTGCTCTGACCCAGCTGAATAGCGAAGGCGCAGGCGAGCACACCGCCAATCGTCTCATCGGGCGGCACGTAAGCGCCGATGGAGATAGAACCCATGAAGAGCAGCTCGAGGCTCGCACCGATGGCGAGGCCGGACTGCAGGTCCCCGAGGACTATGCCGACGAGCGGGCACAGAACGATCGGGCGGAACGCATAGAGCGTACCGAGCTGATAATCGAGCTTACCGAAGGCAGCGATAAGTCCGATGAGGATCGCTTGAACAAGCATTGTTCCTCCCTTTGATCCCTCTTGGATCCGCGCGGCGATTCCCGACTTGTCAGCGCGCCCTTTTCCATGCCGACAATCGCCCAGACAGATCCAGCTTGTACCGGTGTGCTGTTAACACCTAAACCGGTGCAAATGATTTGATACCAATTATATAGTCATGCGAAAACTATTTAATACCAATCGCTCAACGGGCGTGTACTCCCGGTGAACGGTAGATGGGGGTAACGGGTAAAGCGTTTATCCGGTACGCCCACGAATAGGGGCGGCGCCGTGCGCGCCGCCCGTGGTTCCCAATTAGAGGGCGCTTAGGGCATCGACCTTGGGGTCGTCGGCCAGAGCGCGAATCTCGACCTCGACACCGCGGCCGACGAGCTCGCGAATGTCCTCTTCCTCGGCAGCAGTCACAAAGATCTGGCGGGAGATCTTACGGGCATCGGGACGCTGCTCGTCCTTGGACTTGGTGTTGCCCAGGTTGATGGAGGTGATCTGCGGGCAGCCGTCGACAAGCTGCTTGGCCTCGGCGATGCTGGCGACGCAGATGATCATCTTGTACTTATCGGTAACACCGGAGTTGATGGCCTCGATGGCGTGCTCCATGTCCTTAATGACGAGCTTGACGTTGGCCGGCTTTCCCATCTTGAGCGTAGTCTTCCAGACGGGATCGTTGGCAACCTTGTCGCCAACGCAGAAGATGCAGTCGGAGCCCAAGCCCTGGACCCAAGAGACGGCCACCTGGCCATGAAGCAGACGATGGTCGACGCGAAGCAGTTGAATCATGATTGACCCCCAAAGGTCTCATGCCGGAAACCCGGCCCCATTAATAGCAGGCGGTGACTAGAACTCTTCCTCGTCATCCGCATCGGTCAGCAGGTCGTTGACAAACTTGACGCGCGTGTCGTCAGCCGCGAGGATCTCGCGGATAACCTGATCGGCGGGAGCCTCCTGGTCCGAAAAGAGCAGCTGGATCAGCAGCGGCAGATTCATGTTGGCAACCAGGTAGGTGTTGGGGCGCGTCTGGACGATCTTGGTGAACTCGTTGTTGACGCTGCCGCCAAACAGGTCGGTGCACACGATTACGTCGTCGGCGGGGTCGAAGGTCGCCAGGAGCTTGGCGGCCTCCTCGGCGACGTCGGTGCGGCCGTCGACAAACATCGACAGGTCGTGGACGTTATCGCGCGCGCCCGAGAGCAGCTCGGTGCTCTCTTTGATGCCGGTCGCAAAATGCGCGTGGCTGGCAAAGATGTATTGCCTCATTGCGGTTTCCCCCAAATGAAATTAGTAGTCGAACTGGTGGTAGTAGCGGCGGTACTTGAGGTTGTGCTTGGTGACCAGCTCGTAGTTGCGCGCGAGGCGGTCGGTGGTCAGCACGGACAGGATCCAGGGGGACACGATGACGCGGAAGTCGTCGTCCAGGCCCGGAATCGCGTACTCGGCGGTGTCGATGATGACGTAGTCCTCGTCGCCGGTCACGCCGCTGGTGAGGAAGGCGCGGACGCGCTCGTCGAGGGCGCGGCACTCGTCCTCTCCCATGAACAGGAACACCGGGACGCCGGGCTCGAGCAGCTCGAGCGTGCCGTGGAAGAAGTCGTGCGAGGTGATGTGGCGGATGCGCTTCCACTGCATCTCCTCGAGCAGGCACATGGAGTACAGGATGGTCTCGCCCCACAGCGCGCCCGAGCCGATGAACATGGTGTAGTCGGCCAGCGCGTACTTCCTGGCGAGCTCCTCGGCGCGCGGCTCGAAGCGCTTGCGGATGTCGAGCATGTCCTTCCAGACGTCCTTCGTCTGCTCGATGAACAGGTCGAACTTGGGGAAGCAGCCGCGGCGGTTGAGCAGGCGCAGGCCGAAGCAGTCGGCGAGGTAGTAGCCCTTCTCGCAGCCGCCGGCGCCGTGGTCGGAGGCCATCATGACGCAGTTCTCGGCGCCCACGGCCTGCCCGATCTTGCCCTCGGGGTTGGTCATGGCGAAGACGCGCACGCCCATCTCCCTCATCTTGCCGACGGCCTCGAGCACCTCGGGGGTGGTGCCGGACTCGGAGGCGGTCAGCACGACGGACCTGTCGGTCATGCGCTTGTGGCCCATGACGTTCCACTCGGCGGCGTGGATCAGGTAGACCTCGAGGTCGCGGTCGCCGAACTTGTTCATGAGGTACTCGAGCTGCATGAACTCGTCCCAGGTGCCGCCGACGCCCATCAGGAAGACGGCGTCGTAGCCCTCCTCGTGCACGCGGTCGGCCAGGGCGGTCATCTTCTTGCCGGCCTCGTAGACGTTCCTGCCGTCCTCGAGGTAGCCCTCCTGGTCGAAGTGCATGATCTCGATCTTCTCGGTCTCCTTCATTCCCGCTCCTTTCACGAGCAGTTTGAATTGTCGCACGGAATGGACAGGCTTGCCGCCCCGTCTCGCCGCTTAACCTTGTGGACATCTTGGCCCCAAGCTCAACAATTCAAAGGTTCTTAATACCAGTGAACGATTACAGGTTAGCCGTTTTTAATACCGATTTTTTGATTTCATCCTCCCCTCTCGGTAGACGGTCAGTTTTTGCCGTTCATCGGTCATGCGACACATGTCCGTAAAAAAATGAGCACCCCGCCGTGCACGAGGATGCTCTAGACGCTAATAGTTGTAGGTATATCCGCCGGCATCACCGCGGTTAAAAGACTTGGCATGCTCGATCGCCTGCCCACTCGAGTCATAGGTCATGCATTCCAGTACGAGCGCCAGGTCGCCCGGCTCAAGATTGAGCAAACTCGCATCGCGTGCGCCCAGCGCTTCAATATCGAGTTTCTCAATCGACTTGTCCGGTTTGCGCCCCAACATGTCGTAGGTCTCGAACAGGCTGAAGACCGAAATGTCCACGTCTTCGATGCCCGGAAACAGCAGACACGGAATCAGCGTCATCTCAATCGACACGGGCTCCCCATCAATGCAGTTGAGACGGCGCACCGAGTAAAGCAGATCGTCCTCGGCGATGCCAAACAGGTCGGCGTAATACGGGCCGGCGTAGCGTTTGGAGCGCGCCAGAATGCGCACCGACGGCGTCGCGCCCGACGCCAGAACCGACTGACGGAAGCCGCCCTTGCGTTCGTGCTCGTCAAACCACTTGTGTCCCACAAAGGCGCCCTTGCCCTGCACGCGACGAATCTGGCCACTTTTGACCAGCTCGTCCATGGCACTTCGGATTGTCAGGCGCGTCGTGCCAAACTCCTCGGCCAGCTCGTTTTCGGACGGAATCATCGACCCCGTCGGGTAGTCGCCGCGCTCGATTCGCTCCGCAATGCAGCGGCGAATTTGTTTGTAAACCGGCAAGTCTTCTACTGCATCAGCCATTCGACACCTACCTTCGTCGCAACGCCGTCTGCCTCGCCGTTATCGGCAAAACGATACTTGGTCGGCAGAATCACGGACTTGCAATACTCGACAAAGCCATCGTTCTCGTCACGCTCGTGCGAAGCCTTGTAAAACACCGGCGTGCCCTCCTGAGCACCCAGCAACTTGGCCTCGTCGGCGTTCAGACGGCTGATGGAAATATGCTCCTTGCCGTGCGTCACATGGACATTCCCTTCTTTGAGCAAAACGTCGTAGAGGCTTTCCTGCTCAAAATCGTGATCGGGAAGCGAGGGGCACAAAGACAGATTGACGTGGGCCGCCTCAATCGACGCCGGGGAACCATTAACCACGCGCACACGTCGAATGCAGAAAAGCGGCATGCCCAGGTCGATCTGGGCCTTTTGGGCCAGATCGATATCGGCGTACACGACCTTGGACCAAACCAGGCGTGTGGTCGACTTTGAGCCAACCCTCTCCACCGCCTGCGTATAGTTCCATGTTTCCTGAAAGATGTTCAGCGGTTTGGGAGGACACACATAGGTGCCCGAACCGCGGCGGCTTTCCAAAGTTCCGCACGAAATAAGGCGCGCGATCGCAGCACGCAACGCCGTGCGCGACACGCCCAGCTCTTCACAGAGCACACGCTCGGCGGGCAGCCGGTCGCCACCCTGCAGGTCATAATGATTGATATACCAAAGAATGCCCTCAAAGGCGCAATCTTTGGGCGGAATCGCATATGGTTCACTCGGCATGGGCACGGCTCCTCAACCGCTTGATGCTGCAGACATCATTGCTCCGGACGCCCCATGGCGTCGAAGGCTTCTTTGATCTGCTCCGCAACGTTCCGATACGACCGATATAGGCCGGAGTCTCGCTTGACTTCGCCCGCGGTCACCGGAATCTCAAGCTTCGAAATCTCATCCTCGCCGGTTTGCACGGCAACGATGACACCCATACCAAGGCACATATTACGCTTGGCAGCGTTGTTTTTAGTAGCCTGAGCTGGATTAATCAAAATCTGCTGAGCTAGTTCGCGCTTGCTAACCTCCGGCACATCCTCGGGATTTCCGGTCTCGACAATCTCGCACTGCAGCACGTCCGCATAGTCAAAAATCTTCGGCTCACCGCCGCGCTGATGCACGGCCCACTTGCGGCGCGTGGCATCCTGGTAGATAGCCGGCAAAAATGTAAACCGCGGCGGGTCCAAAATCGTATCCGTGATGGTAAACACATCGGAATCAAAGGCATCCTGCGGGTTTTTCTTCTTGAACAGCCCCATATCAGCCTCCCGTACTAGCATTAAACAACTCAAGCCGAATATAGCACCAATTTCAAGCCACTGCTTTATCGCATCGGTGCGTGGCGTCTATGGCTCGCCCAGCGGAAGAGTTCACGGACGAGGGCCGGGGTGCCTGCCGGCAAATAGCAGACACTCCGCATGCAATCTATGCAAACAAACAAGTACGTTTAGCTACATTCGGTAAGTTCGAGCACGCTGCCCTTAACGATAAGCGCCGGCTCCAGGACGACCTCTTCGGCACGCCTGCCGCCCCTACCGGCAAGACGCTTGGACATGCAGCCAAAAGCATGCTCCGCAAGGACACCAGGATCCTGCTCAATCGCGGTCAGCGCCGGCTCAAAGAGAACGTCGGCCGCCGAGTTGTCATAGCTCACCACCGAGATATCGCCCGGGATGCTCTTCCCCATCTCGTGCAAGCGCTTGAGCAGACCGAGGGCGATGTTATCCGAACTTGCGAACACAGCGGTGGCATCAGTTGCGAGCACCGCCTCCGAGGCCTCATAGGCACTCGGAATGTAGTACTCGCTCTCAAACTCCAAACGTGCGTCGATAGGCAGGCCAACCTCGCGCAGCGCGCGCTCATAGCCGGCAAGTCGCTTACGCCCCGTATTGGAACGGCGCGCGTTAACCAAGCAGGCAATGCGACGGTGGCCCTGCTCGATCAGATAGCGAGTGGCCATGTAGCCACCCATCTCGTGGTCGAACATCACCTTGTCGCACTCGAGCCCCTCAATGGCACGATCGACCATCACGGCAGGGATAGGCAGATGGCTGACTTCTTCGCGCAGGGCGCGGTCGTCGGAGAACTCGTCGCCTACGACCAGGAAGACACCGTCGACGCCGCGCGTCACCAGCTGGCGCAGCAGCTCCAGATCGTCGTCGGCACTTCCGCCCGAGCTGGTAATAAAGAGCGCATAGCCGTCCTCGCGGCAGCGCTTTTCCAAGCTGCCGGCAAGCGAGGCAAAAAAGCGGCTCTCGATGTTAGGGACGATAAGGCCCAGCGTGCGCGACTCGCGCATGACCAGGCTACGCGCAATCTGGTTGGGAACATAGTGGTTGCGCGCCGCGACCTCTTTGATGAGCTTGCGGTTTTCTTCCGAGATGCGACAGGGCCGATTATTGAGCACAAGCGAGACCGACGAGGGGGAAAGCCCCACCTCCTGGGCGATCTGCTTGAGGGTGACTTTGTTGGCCATCTCGCTCCTTCCGGGTTTACGCGCAATCTCTTGAAAGTATAGCGACTACCCCTCTACCTCGGTGATAAACACTTTACCAATCCGGTAGACGGCTGTTTTATCGCCGCCAGCGCACCAAATCCGTCCGGGTGGGGTATATTGCAATCGATTGATGACAACGACCACCAAAAGGCGGATATTCGTATGCACGAGAACGACTTTTTTAACGAGGACCTGCTGTGCGCACTTGCTGGCGTTGCCGGCGAGGACAACGTGTTGATGAGCGAGCCCATGCGCGAGCACACCACGTTTAAGATCGGCGGCCCGGCCGACGTCTTTGTCACGCCCGATACTGAGCAGGGCCTCGTCGCCACGCTCGATACCTGCTATCGCTGCGACCTGCCGCTTACCATCGTGGGCAACGGCTCCGACCTGCTCGTCGGCGACAAGGGCATCCGTGGCGTCGTCGTGGCGCTGGGCGAAGGCCTCTCCGACATTACGGTCGACGGCACGCACGTCACGGCGGCGGCCGGCGCCTTGCTTTCCGATGTCGCCGCGGCGGCAGCCGAGGCCGGTCTCACCGGCATGGAGCCCATCTCGGGCATCCCCGGATCGGTCGGCGGCGCCTGCTACATGAACGCCGGTGCCTACGGTGCCTGCATGGCCGATGTGCTGGAGTCCGTGCGCGTCTACAAACCCGCTCGCCAGCTCGACGACGGCACCCGCGGCAGCGGCAATATCATCGAGTTCGATGTCGACGAGCTCAACCTGGGTTATCGAAAGAGCCGCATCGCCGATGACGGCTTTATCGTGCTTTCGGCCACCTTCAATCTCGCCCCGGGCAACGCCGCGATGATCAAGGCCGACATGGACGACTACCGCCAGCGCCGCGAGGACAAGCAGCCGCTCGACATGCCGAGTGCCGGCTCCACTTTCAAGCGCCCCGAGGGTTACTTTGCCGGCAAACTCATCATGGATGCCGGCCTGCGAGGACACGCCGTTGGCGGCGCGCAGGTGAGCGAGAAGCACTGCGGCTTCATCGTCAACGCCGACCACGCCACCGCCGCCGATGTCGACGAACTCATCCGCCACATCCAGGCAACCGTCAAAGACCAATTCAACGTAGACCTAGAACCCGAAGTCCACCGAGTAGGCGAATTTTTATAAAAAGAAGGCCCCGAAAGGGGCCTTCACTTTCTTTAATTCAGACAACCAGTCCGGTGTGCCGCGCCCCGAATCCGAGAGGGCCGGGACAGTCCGAGAGGCATAAGGTTGATCGCGAGTTCCGCACGAGCCGGAGAGCACTTAATGTGCTCTCCGTGCGAGCAGGACTGCCCGAGCAGGCAACCTTATGCCTCTCGGACTGTCCCGGACCAAGCCGCAGCTACGACAGCGCAATACCGCCAAGCCAGCCCCAACGCACGCCAGAGCCAGTGCCATAGAAGCTAATAAACGAATCGAGCGACTTAGACGTAATGGCACCCTCGTTGCTCATAACGATGCCGCCGCCAACGTAGATACCCACATGACCGTAGATAAGGCCCGGAGCACCCGTGCCGCTGTGCGAGGAATCGGCCACGATCATGCCCACCTGCAGCGCCGAACGATCGGAGCTATAGCACCAAGCGTTAAACATGTCGCACGCGTTGCCGCCAAAGTAACCAACGCCGGCGTTGCGGAAGACGTTGGAGACCCACGCCGCGCACCAGTTCTGGCCAGGCGAGGGCGTGGAGTAGCAAGCGTTGACGACGGCCTGCTGCTTGCCCGAGCCGGCATTCTGCTGCGGGGTACCGCCGGCATACGATCCGCCACCCGAGCTTGAACCACCCGAGTAGGAATTGTTCTTGTTCGCGGCAGCTGCGGCGGCGGCAGCCTTCTTGGCAGCCTCCTCGGCCTGAGCGGCAGCGAGAATCTCGGAATCGCGCTGGGCCATGAGCTCCTTGACATCGTCGGAGAGGCCGTTCAGAACCGTCTGGACCTCCTGCTGCTTGGCCTGCATGTCCTGCATCTGAGCAGTCTGCTGGTCCTTGAGCTTCTCCAAGTCGGCTTTTTGCGACTCGAGCTCGGACTTCTGTGTATCGAGCTCTTTCTGGATGGTCTGGATGTCCTCGATAGCGTCACGGTCGCTCTTGTTGATCTTCTCGACGTAATGCGCGTTGGCGACGAGCTCCTCAAACGAGCCAGAAGCAAGCAGCAACGACAAGATGTTGGTGCCACCCGACTTGTAGCTTGCCGCCACGCGATCGGAAAGCTCGTTACGCTTCTTCTTGAGCTCCGACTTCTTGGTGTCGATCTGCTCCTGGGTGTCGTCGATCTGACCCTGAACGCCCTCGATGTCGTTGAGCGTCTGAGCGTTCTTGTTAGCGAGCGCCGCGTACTCGTTGGCGATGCTGTCAAGCTGGGCCTGAACCTCGTCGAGCTGGGCCTGGGCGGCACTCAGCTTGTCGGTGGTTTCCTGGCTGGCCTCGGCAGCATGGGCGCGGGCAGGCAGGCCAAAAAGAACTGCAGCAGAAGCGGCGCCGAACAGGGCCTTGAGGGCGGTGCGACGCGAGAGCTCCTGAGTAAAGATGGAATCGCTGTTTGGTGACATATGTACTCCGTTACATGTTTTATTTATATGTCGCTCAAGACATACATATTACCGTACATCCGACGCATCCCAACGATTTCCACGAACGGCAGAAAACCGCACGGCCGGCGGCATGCGCACGGCCTGGAATTACCAAGAAACCGTTATGCATTCCCGTCCTATGAGTACGTTAACATCATTACTCTGCTTTTCATTGTGTCAAACAGTTGCACCGCACCTAGCTGCGCTATACTCCCCTCAAGAAGTGTTCCTGATTCGATAGGAGACTACATGTCCCAAGCACTCGACCCCAAAGACACCTGCGTCCTCGTTACCGGCGGTGCCGGCTTCATCGGTTCCCATACCGTCGTTCAGCTGCTCGAGGGCGGCTACCAGGTCGTCGTTGTCGATGACCTCTCCAACTCCAGCGCCGTCGCCATCGACCGCGTCAAGACCATCGTGGGCGACGAGGCCGCCAAGAACCTCACCTTCTACGAGGCCAACGTGCTCGACCGCGATGCGATGAACAAGATCTTCGATACCCACCAGATCGACCGCGTCATCCACTTCGCCGGCTTTAAGGCCGTCGGCGAATCGGTGAGCAAGCCCGTCGAGTACTACCACAACAATATCGAGAACACCCTGGTGCTCATTGACGTCATGCGCAACCATGGCTGCAAGTCCATCATCTTCTCGAGCTCCTCGACCGTCTACGGCGATCCGGACAATCCGCCTGTCACCGAGGAAGACCCCAAGAAGCCCGCGACCAACCCCTACGGTTGGACCAAGTGGATGATTGAGCAGATCCTCATGGATGTCCACACCGCCGACCCCGAGTGGGACGTCGTGCTGCTCCGTTACTTCAACCCCATCGGTGCCCATCCGTCAGGCTTGATCGGCGAGGACCCCAAGGGCATCCCCAACAACCTGGTTCCCTATGTCGCCCAGGTCGCTGTGGGCAAGCTCGAGGCCGTTCAGGTCTTTGGCAACGACTACCCCACCCCCGACGGCACCGGCGTGCGCGACTACATCCACGTGTGCGACCTGGCATCTGGTCACGTTGCCGCCCTCAACTGGATGAACGGCAAAACCGGCGTCGAGATCTTTAACCTGGGCACCGGTACCGGCACCTCGGTGCTCGAGGTCGTCGCTGCCTTCTCCAAGGCGTGCGGCAAGGAGCTGCCCTACGTGATTCGCGAGCGCCGTGCCGGCGATATCGCCGCCAACTGGTGCGATGCCTCCAAGGCCGAGCGCATGATGGGATGGAAAGCCCAGTACGATATCGCGGACATGTGCCGCGACAGCTGGAATTGGCAGAGCCATAACCCCAACGGCTTCGCCGACGCCGAGTAGCAAAAACCTACAAACCGTTCTTGCCCCGATCTCACGTTGTGAGGTCGGGGCTTTTTCATGGCATGTAACCATTCGCCGAAAATCGACCAACTTTTTTATCTTGCCTGTACATGTTTAAACAACATGTTTTACAATAAGCGTATCGAATCAGAACATCGGAGGCGGACTGCACACCCATCGGCAGGCCGACCCCACAACAAGAAGGTTGGTGAGCGCATTCATGGAGCGTGCAAGCGGCGTCCTCATGCCCGTCTCATCTCTGCCCGGACCATACGGAATCGGCGGCTTTGGCTGGAATGCCTACGACTTCGTCGATTTTCTCGTCTCGTGCAAACAACATTACTGGCAGATTCTGCCCCTTACGACGACGAGCTATGGCGATTCGCCCTATCAGTCGTTCTCGGCCCGCGCAGGCAACCCCAACTTTATCGACTTTGCCGAGCTTATCGAGGCCGGCTATCTGGAGCAGCACGATATCGACGGCGTGTACCTGGGCTCCGATCCCAGCAATGTCGACTACGGTGCTATCTTTGGCGGCCGCCGTCAGATTCTCGACCGAGCCGCTGAGCGCTTTGCTGCCGACAAGCCGGCCGATTTTGATGACTTTATCCAAGCCAACGAGGACTGGCTCATCCCCTACTGCGAGTTCATGACCGTCAAAGAGGAGTGCGGGCTCAAGGCCTTCTGGGAGTGGCCCGAGGAGCTCCGCCGCCGCGGCGAGGCATCCAGCAAGATCTGCGCCGCCCATCCCGAGCGCATGCTCTACCACCAGATGACGCAGTACTTCTTCGATCGCCAGTGGAGCCGCCTCAAGGCCTATGCCAACGAGCGCGACATTCTCATCATCGGAGATTTGCCCATCTATGTCTCGCGTGACTCCGTCGAGATGTGGGCGACACCTGAGCTCTTTAAGATCGACGCCGTCGGCAATCCCGTGAGCGTCGCCGGCACGCCGCCCGACCAGTTCTCGGCCACCGGCCAGTACTGGGGCAACCCCATCTACGACTGGGACGCCATGGAGTCCGACGGCTTCTCCTGGTGGGAGGGCCGCATTCGCGCCGCACTCGACATGTACGACGTCATCCGCCTGGATCACTTCCGCGGCTTCGAAGCCTATTGGGAGGTGCCGTTCTCCTCGCCCGATTCGTCCTACGGTTCGTGGACGCAGGGTCCCGGCCTCAAGTTCTTCAAGACACTCGAGGAAAAGCTCGGCACGCTGCCCATTATCGCCGAGGACCTGGGCTTCCTCACCCCCGGCGTCATCGACATGCGCGACAACTCGGGCTTCCCCGGCATGAAGATCCTGCAGTTTGCCTTTGAGGGCACCAACTCGTACTACCTGCCGCATAACTACATCGCCAACACCGTCGCCTATGTGGGCACCCACGACAACGAAACGGCGCGCGGTTGGTTTGAGGGAACGGCCACCCCGCGTCAGCGCGAGCAGGCAGCCCTGTACACCCATCAGCAGGCCGGCGAACCCATGGCAGATGCACTCAATCGCACCATCGCCGCCAGCGTGAGCGACACGTGCATCTACACCATGCAGGACCTGCTCAACTTGGGCAACGAGGCGCGCATCAACACCCCTGCCACGCTGGGCGGCAACTGGACCTGGCGCATGCTCGACGGCGCCATCACCCGCGAGCTCGAGCACAAACTCACCGACTGGACCGAGACCTACTTCCGCATCCCGTCGGAAGCCGAAATCGAGCTTCCTCAATAGGAGCTACCGCGCCCGACCCCTCCCCACCGTGCGGACGCGCTTGCTTTTCCCGCGCGAGGCCACCCCAATCCCCTCGCGCGGGCTTCTTATGAATTGCAGACATGAAACAACCCATCACAGGAGAAAACATGCCCCAAATTAACCTCATGGAACTCGCCGAGCAGTCTTTTGGCACCTCGCTCGAGCAGCTCGACGACCGTCGCATTTACAAGCTGCTGGTCAAACTCGTGCAGGAGCGCTCCGCCGCCTGCCCGCTCAACAACGGCAAGAAAAAGCTCTATTACATTTCCGCCGAATTTTTGATCGGCAAGCTGCTCATCAACAACATGATCGACCTCGGCATCTACGACGAGGTTAAGGACCAGCTCACCGCCGCAGGTCACGACCTCAACAAGATCGAGGAATTCGAGGTCGAGCCGTCACTCGGCAACGGCGGCCTGGGCCGCTTGGCCGCATGCTTCCTGGATTCCATCGCCACGCTGGGCTTGACCGGCGATGGCGTGGGCCTCAACTATCACTACGGTCTGTTCCGTCAGCGCTTTGTCGACAACCAGCAGAAGGCCGTCCCCGACGAGTGGCTCGGTGAGCAGGACATCCTAGTCGACGATGACCGCTCCTACACCGTCGAGTTCGGCGATTTTGCCGTTACTTCCAAGCTCGTCAACATCGATGTGCCCGGTTACGGCCAGCCCACCAAGAACCGCCTGCGCCTGTTCGACCTGGCAAGCGTCGACGACGGCCTGGTCCCCGGCAGCTCCATCGACTTCGACAAGACCGAGATCGCCAAGAACCTCACCTTGTTCCTCTACCCCGACGATTCCGACGAGCAGGGCCGCCTGCTTCGCATCTACCAGGAATACTTCATGGTGAGCAACGCCGCCCAGCTCCTGATCGACGAGGCCATCGAGCGCGGCAGCAACTTGCACGACCTGGCCGACTACGCCGTAGTCCAGATCAATGACACGCACCCCACCATGGTCATCCCCGAGCTCATTCGCTTGCTCACCACCGAGCACGACATCGAGTTTGACGAGGCCGTGACCATCGTGCGCTCCATGGTCGCCTACACTAACCACACGATTCTTGCCGAGGCGCTCGAGAAGTGGCCGCTCACCAGCCTGCAGAAGGTCTCCCTTGCCATCGCCGACATTATCGTCAAGCTCGACGAGGTCGCCAAGGCCGAGCACGACGACCCGCGTGTCGCCATCATCGACGAACACGATACCGTCCACATGGCCCACATGGACATCCACTTTGGCTTCTCCATCAACGGCGTCGCCGCACTCCACACCAAGATCCTGGAGGATACCGAGCTTCATCCGTTCTACGAGATCTATCCCGAGAAGTTCTCCAATAAGACCAACGGTATCACCTTCCGCCGCTGGATCCAGGGAGCCAACCCCGCGCTCGCCAGCCTGCTCGACGACGTGATCGGTACCGATTGGCGCAGCACCGGTGACCTGAGCAAGCTCGCCGACTTCGCCGACGATAAGAGCATTCTTGAGCGCCTGGCCGCCACCAAGGTCGAGGCCAAGGCCATCATGCGCCAGTTCATGGCGCTCGAGCAGGGCGTGACCATTCCCTCCAACGCCATCATCGACGTCCAGGTCAAGCGCATCCACGAGTACAAGCGCCAGCAGATGCTCGCGCTCTACATCATCTGGAAGTACCTCGATATCAAGAACGGCAACAGACCTAAGCACCCCGTCACCATCATCTTTGGCGGCAAGGCGGCGCCTGCCTACACTATCGCGCAGGACATCATCCATCTGATCTTGACGCTGTCGCAGTGGATTGCAAACGACCCCGACGTGGCTCCCTACCTGCAGGTTGTCATGGTCGAGAACTACAACGTCACCGCCGCCGAGCGCGTGATCCCCGCCGCTGACATCTCCGAGCAGATCAGCCTGGCCTCCAAGGAGGCGAGCGGCACCTCCAACATGAAGTTCATGCTCAACGGCGCCCTAACCCTGTGCACGCTCGACGGTGCCAACGTGGAGATTGCCGAGCTCGTGGGCGACGAGAACATCTATACCTTTGGCGCCTCTTCCAAACAGGTCGAGCAGCTCTATGCCAACGGCACCTATGACGCCGGTATGCTCTACCGCAAGCCCGGCATTAAACTGCTGGTGGACTTCATCACCAACCCGGCCTTTATGGCGACCGGCAATGCCGAGCGCCTGCAGCGCCTGCACGACGACATTAAGGGCAAGGACTGGTTTATGGCCCTGCTCGACATTGAGGAGTACATCCAGACCAAGGAGCGCGTGCTGGCCGACTACGAGGACCAGGACGCCTGGATGCGCAAGACGCTCATCAATATCGCCAACGCCGGCACCTTCTCGTCCGACCGCACCATCTCCCAGTACAACGACGAGATCTGGCACCTGAACTAATTTCACTTCCCTTACCCATCCTCTTGAGAAACGGAGTCGTGGCAACACGGCTCCGTTTTTTGTGCCCGCACGTTACCCTGCGACCCAACTCGGCCAAACAATCTCGATCTGTAACAACTACTCGGTAAAAACGGTCCCAGCTGTTACAGATTGAGACATACCGGCCCCTCCCCTTGGGTTTATCTCGATCTGTAACATCTAGCAGCTGAAATTCACCTTTGGTGTTACAGATTTAGATGAAATGGTTAGCTCAGCGGAAACGTCTCGATCTGTAACATCTAACGTCCGAAATCAGCCTCACCCGTTACAGATCGAGACAAACGACCGGTCAGACAGCCCCAACACAAAGAAAGGCTCCCCTCTCGCCCAGTGGACGGGAGGGGAGCCTTATATGTGACCGCGGCAAAAGGATGGCAATACCGCAGTCGCCCAAAGGGAGGGCCTGGATGCACCGGGCCTAGATAAGGTTCTTGCCAGAGACCTTATCGAAGAGGTGGGTCGCGTTCTTCTCGAACTTGAACCAGATGGTGTCGCCAGCCTTGAGCGCGCCCTTGGCCTCGAGGTCGACGACGGGGATAATCAGGACAAACTGGCCGTCGGGAGCGGTCACGTGGACATGCTCGGTCGAGCCCATGAGCTCGGTCACCTCGACGGTACCCTGGAGCGCGCCCTCCTCGCCCTTGTCGGCAAGCAGGATCTGCTCGGGACGCACGCCGGCCGTAATCTCCTTCACGTCGCCGCCGTCCCAGTTGAGGGCAAGCTGAGCGCAAGTCTCGGGGGCGAGCGCCACGTTCATATCCTCGGTCTTGACGGTAAAGCCGTTGCCCGAGCGCACCAGCTGGGCATCGAAGAAGTTCATCTGCGGCACGCCGATGAAGCCGGCGACGAAGATGTTCGCGGGATGGTTGAAGACCTCCTGCGGCGTGGCGATCTGCTGGACAACGCCGTCCTTCATGACCACGATGCGGTCGCCGAGGGTCATGGCCTCGGTCTGATCGTGGGTGACGTAGATGAACGTGCCCTTAATCTCGTGGCGCAGCTTGATGAGCTCGGCACGCATCTGGTTACGCAGCTTGGCGTCCAGGTTGGACAGCGGCTCGTCCATCAGGAAGACCTTGGGGTCACGCACGATGGCGCGGCCGATAGCGACACGCTGACGCTGGCCGCCCGAAAGCGCCTTGGGCTTACGGTCGAGGTACTCGGTAATGCCCAGAATCTCGGCAGCGGAGCGAACCTTGCGGTCGATCTCGTCTTTGGGAACCTTCTTGAGCTCAAGCGTAAACGCCATGTTCTCGTACACCGTCATGTTGGGGTACAGAGCATAGCTCTGGAACACCATGGCGATGTCGCGGTCCTTGGGCGCCACGTCGTTGACACGCTTGCCGTCGATGAGCACATCGCCCGAGGTAATGTCCTCCAGGCCGGCGACCATGCGCATCGTCGTGGACTTACCGCAGCCAGAGGGGCCAACGAGGACGACGAACTCCTGGTCGTGAACGGTGAGGTTGAAGTCCTCTACAGCGAGCACACCGTCCTCGGTAACCTTGAGGTTGTGCTTCTTCTCCTCGGTCTTCTTCTTTTTGCCAAAGAAGCCTTTCTTTTTTGACTCGTTGTTGGGATACACCTTCTGAACATGTTTGAGAACGATCTCGGCCATGTCTCTACCTTTCGATACGCGGCGCCGCGCTGAGGGACGCCGCCAAAACTTGCAAAACAGTTACGGCATCAGCCCTTGACGGCACCTGCCACCACGCCGTCGATGATGTACTTCTGACAGAGGATGTACATGATAACGATGGGGATAACGACCATCATGATGCAGGCCATCATGGGGCCGAGCTCGACGTGGCCGTAGCCGCCGCGGAAGTACTGGATCAAGATAGGAATGGTCTTGTACTTGGTGGAGTCGAGCGTAAGGTAGGGCAGCAGATAGTCGTTCCAGACCCACATGGTCTCGAGGATGCCGACCGAAAGATAGGTGGGCTTCATGATGGGAAGGACGATCTTAAAGAACACCTGGACCGGGTTGCAGCCGTCGATCATGGCCGCCTCCTCGATCTCGAGCGGGATGTTCTTTACAAAACCGGCGAACATAAAGACCGCCAGGCCCGCGCCAAAGCCGAGGTAGATAAAGCAGATGTTGAACGGCGTGTTGAAGCCGATGCGGTCCGCCAAATTGGACAGCGTGAACATGAGCATCTGGAAGGGCACGACCATCGAGAACACGAACAGGTAATAGAAGAAGTTCGAGATCTTGTTGTTGACACGAACCACGTACCAAGCGCACATGGAGCAGCACACCAAGATCAGCACGACCGACGTGACCGTGATGATGAGCGAGTACATAAATGCCGAGGCAAAGCCCTGCTCGTTAAGGGCGTGCATGTAGTTTGCGAGGCCGTTGAACGTCTCGGGCGTGAGCAGATCGAATGCCGTGGTGGTGCTGATTGCGGTCGCTTTCTTAAAAGAATTAAGCGCAATCATGAACACGGGGTAGATCCACGCGAGCGACAGGATCGTAAAGAAAATCGAGAGCGCGCGGTTGATAACCTTATCGCGTTTCATTACTGCTGTACCTCCTTGGACCTCGTGGCCTTAAGCTGGATCATGGAGATGGCCACGACCAGGATGCAGAAGATAACCGCCTTGGCCTGACCAATGCCCTGCCATGCGATACCGGCACGCGAATAGAACGTGTTGTAGATGTTCAGGGCGAGCATCTCGGTGGAGTGCGCGGGGGCGCCGCCGGTAAGGGCGAGGTTCTGGTCGAACAGCTTAAAGCCGTTGGTGATGGACAGGAACAGGCAGATGGTGATGGTCGGCATCAGGTTAGGAATCTTAACCTTCCAAAACGTCTGCCATGCCGTAGCGCCGTCGACCTTGGCGGCCTCGATGTAGTCGGACGGAATGGACTGCAGACCAGCGATGTAGATGATCATCATGTAGCCGACCTGCTGCCACAGGGTCAGGATGATAAGGCCCCAGAAGCCAGCAGCAGAGTTAAGAGCGATGAGCTGGGCGCCCACGTTGGAGAGCAGGCAGTTGATCAGAATCTGCCAAATGTAGCCCAGCACGATGCCGCCGATCAGGTTAGGCATAAAGAAGATCGTACGGAAGATGTTGGTGCCTTTGAGCGCCTTGCGGGTGAGCGCCTGCGCAATGGCCAGGGCGATCACGTTGATGAGCACCGTCGACAGGAAGGCAAACGCCACGGTAAAGAAGAACGACGTGGAGAACTGCGGATCGGACAGCGCGCGCACGTAGTTCTCGATACCGACAAAGTGCGCGTTACTAATGATAATAAACTGGCAGAACGAGAGATAGAAGCCCTGGATAAAAGGGATCACGAACCCGATCATAAACGCCAGGCACGTGGGCAGCATAAAGAGCGGCCACCAGCGCTTGAGTGCTTTGCCCATAAAAGGGTCCTTTCAATATGCAGGGGGCGGGCAAACCAACGTCTGCCCGCCCCCTGTCGCTAATCAGATAGCTTGGGCAGCAACTGCTTACTCGGAAGCGGCCTTCTCGGTCTTCCAGCCATCGACGAAGGCGTTCTTGACGCCGTCCCACTTGCTGTTATCGGCAGCGTAGGCAATCAGAGCCTGCTTGAGGTTCTTCTTCCACTCCTCGGAGGGAATGTAGACGAAGTCCCAAGCGACGGTCTTCTTGCCGTCCTTGGCCATGGCAACGGCCTGCTGCGAGAAGACGTTGGTGGTCTCCTTGGCGCTCTTGAACGGAGCGGTCAGACCCATCTTGTCGGCGATGATGCTGGTCGGGGTGTCAGCGGTGACGCACCAATACATGAAGTCCTCGGTGGCCTTCTGGGCATCCTCGGAAGCCTGGGAACTGACGCACCAGTAGTTCTCGCCGCCGGAGCACAGGCCCTGGTTCTCCTCGCCGTCAACACCGATGTAGATGGGCATCATGCCAATCTGATCGTCGGTCATGCCGGCCTTGACGAGGTCAGAGTAGGCCCAAGAGCCGTTCTGGTAGAAGACGGCCTTGCCGGTTGCGAACTCGTTGGTGGCGTCGTCGCCGGTCTTGGAAGCAAGCTGCGAAGGATCGCAGGTGGAGTCGGTGATGTACAGGTCGAAGATCTGCTTGTAGTTGTCGAGGAACTCACCCTTGATCTCGTCGTCCTCCTGGTTGTGCTCCTTCTCGAACTCGTAGTAGAGCGGCATGTTGGCAAGGTGGGTGGTGTAGCGCCAGCTGGAGGAGTCATCCATGCCGGCAGAAGTGAAGGCACCCTCAATGCCAAGCTCGTCCTTGCGGGCCTGAATGTCGTCGGCACAAGCCTTCAGCTTGTCGAAGGAGTTGATGTCCTCGGCCTTGTAGCCAGCCTTCTCGAGCAGCTGCTTGTTGTAAATAATGCCGAAGCTCTCCTGAACCCAGTCGATGCACACATCCTTGCCGTCGGACTGCAGAGCCAGGGAGTCGTCAATGAGCTCACCGCGGAGCTTGGTATCGGACAGGTCGGCGCAGTAATCCTTCCAGTTCTTAAGACCGGTGGGGCCGTTGACCTGGAACAGGGTCGGAGCGGAGCTCTTGGACATCTCGGACTTGAGCTTCTCCTCGTAGGTGTTGGAGGCGGCGGTCACGATCTTGACCTCGACGCCCTTCTCCTTCTTATAGGCCTTGGCGATTTCCTTCCACTCCTTGTCGACCTCGGGCTTGAATTGGAGGAAGTAGACCTCGGCAGCGTCACCAGAAGCAGAGGAGCCGGAGCCGGCAGAACCGCCGCAACCCACGAGACCCAGACCAAGAACTGCAGCCGCGGAACCAGCAAAGCCCAGGAACTGCCTTCTGCTCATTTCGTTCTTCATTACAATCCACCCTTTCACACCGTGGCGGCACCCTTTGCCGCCGCCTTCGGAGATTGGCTCGGGGACTTTGCCCCTTTTGCTGATTTGAACGATACGCCATTTGGCTAGTTGTTTGAACAAGTATTACTAGAGCGGTAGAAAAACTTCGGTGAACGGTAATTTCAACTTGATACTTGACAAGTTATGTATAAACAATTATTTGTTATCTAATGCAGAGAAAACGCCCGGTCAAGCCGATGTACCGTCGGTTTGACCGGGCGTTTTCTCTTTGAGGCCATGAGTCTCGTCAGGCTGCGAGCTAGCCGGCTATCGCTTGGAATTGACGCGGTAATGGAAGATCTCGGGGTGTGTGCGAGTGTGCGTCACCTCAAACAAGATGCCATCCGAGGTGTACGACTGACTCTCCATGACGGCAACGCAGTTGTATTTGCCGAGGTCAAGATAGCTGCAGTCCTCATCGTTGGCGAGCTCGACACTCACCGTACGACGGCTCGCCATCACTTTGACACCGCGCTTGTGCTCCAGATAGCCGTAAATAGAATCTGCCGCGATCTCGGGAGTCAGGCCCTTGGCGATCGACGCCAAAAAATAGCCATGGTCCACTTGGCGCGCGTTGCCGTTGAGGCTTCGGACACGCACTACGCGAATCAACTCCTCGCCCACCTTAAAGCCCAGGTGACGAGAGAGTTGCTCGGTGCAAACCAGATGTTCGAAAGACTTAACGTCCGTCGATGCAACGGCATTGTTGCGCTTTGCAAACTCGCCAAACGACTCAACCTCTTCGAGTGCGCCCAACATGTCGGTTTCGCCCTTAAGCCAAATAACGCGCACGCCCTTGCCGTGTATGGGCTGCACAAACATCCCGTCGGCCAGCATGCTCAAAGCGCGGCGGACGGTATTGCGCGTGCAGCCAAATTCCGCGGTCAGCTCGGCTTCGGTTGGCAGCATCTCCTGAAACGCATAGGTCCCATTAATGATGCGCGAGCGTATTTCTCGGTAGATTCCTTCGTATATCGCTTTTGGCATTGTTTCACCTCTACATTATTCATTTCCGGCTAGGCACGATAGCATTTCTTAAAGTTGTTTAAACCGAATATCGGTGAAGCGACAGGATTTAGCCGTTGACGGTTTCTGTCATGCCCAAATCGGTTTCGCTCAAAACTGCCGGTACGACACTCGTCTGGTCCTCTACAATGAATCCATTGTTTAAACGTTTCCCCACGCGCAACGCGCCTCGATATTCGGAAGGCAGAACATGCTGCAAAAAATCCAACGCTTTGGCGGGGCAATGTTCGCGCCCGCCATGCTGTTTTCTATATCAGGCCTCATGGTCGGCGTCTCCGCTCTCGCAACGACTGCGGACATCGTCGGCGATCTCGCCGTATACGGAACCCCTTGGTACGTTTTCTGGGCTATCATCCAGCGCGGCTCGTGGACGGTCTTTAAACGCCTCCCGCTCCTTTTTGCCGTAGCGCTGCCCATCGGTCTTGCCCAAAAACAACCGGCTCGTTGCTGCCTCGAGGCTCTCGTCGCCTATTTTGCCTACTGCTTCTTTTTGAGCGAGATCATTAAGCTGAGCGGAGACAACCTTGGACTTGAGTACCCGTCATCTTTGACCTCCGCCAGCGGTATCACCGTCATCGACGGCATCAAGACGCTCGACACCGGCATTATCGGCCCGCTGGCGGTATCGGCAACCGTCGTTGCCATCCATGACCGCTTCTACGATGCCAAGGTTCCCGATTGGCTCGGCACCTTCTCGGGCTCCTCGCTGGTCTACCTCATCAGCTTTTTTGCCGTGTTTGCCCTTGCTGCTATCTCGGCCGCCATCGTGCCCTACGTATACGATGTAACCGATACGCTGCGTCACGCGCTTGCAGGCGTCGGTCCCTTTGGCGTGGGCATCTTTGTCTTTTTAGAACGAGCACTCGAGCCCTTTGGCCTGCACCACCTGCTCTACATGCCGATCTACTACGACAACCTGGTCATTAACGACGGCATCTACGCCACGTGGAGCAGTTTGCTCCCCATCCTCTCCCATAGCACGCGCCCCCTTAATGAGCTTGCGCCGTGGGCCGGTTTTACCGCCACCGGCTGGGTCAAGCTCTTTGGCCTTCCTGCCATCGCAGCTGCGTTCTACTCCACCGCAAAACCCGAGCGCCGCGCCGGCCTCAGGGTCATCCTTGTTCCCGCCATCATCGCTTCGGTGGTTTGCGGCGTTACCGAGCCACTCGAGTTTCTCTTTATGTTCACCCACCCCGGGCTCTTTTTGCTCTACGCCGTCTTATCGTCTTGCCTTGCCACAGCCATGAATCTCTTTGGCATCGTCGGCATCTTCTCGGGCGGCCTCATGGAGATGGCAGCCTTCAACTTTATTCCGCTCATGCGCACGCATGCCGGTGCCTATCTTTTGGCGCTCGGTATCGGCCTTGCCTTTAGCCTCATCTTTTTTGTTAGTTTTCGAGCACTCATCTTGGTCTATGACCTTAAGACTCCGGGCCGCGAGGATCATGTCGTCAATCGCGCGGCAATCGATTGTTTAACGGGAAGCGACTTTGCCAAAGAGCAATCTCCCAATGACGAGGTCAATAGTCGATCCGATCAAGATCACGTCCTCGCTGAGCGGGTAATTCAGCTTTTGGGTGGCGTTGGCAATATCGTGGGCGCAACCAACTGCGCCACGCGCCTGCGCGTCGAGGTCGCAGACCCTTCCATCGTTGCAGATAACGCGTCGTTTGTCGCAGTGGGCGCCAAGGGCCTCATCATTACGGGCAAGACCGCCCAGGTGATTATCGGCATCTCCGTTCCCCGCGTTAAAGAGCATTTTGACCAGATCATGGGCCTCGAGCCGGAATTTGTGCCCACCACCTCGGCCTCCCCTGCCGCCAGCGCGGCCCATAAGCGCGGCAATATTTGCTTCTTCGATATCGACGGAACGCTCGCCTGGCAAGACCCCAGGCTCGCCCAAGACCTTCCCGAAGACGAGCGGGACCTCTCCCCCTATCCCAACGAGGCGGTTTCGCAGGCAATCCGCGAGTTTGTCGCCAACGGCAACATGGCCTTTATCTGCACGGGACGTACCCTGAGCTGCATCCACCCCAAACTTCTTGAGCTGCCCTGGACCGGCATCGTCTGTCTTGCGGGCGGTTACGCCGAGATCAACGGACACACAATTCGCGATCTGTCGATGACGCCCAGTATGCTGCAGCGTCTTGCCCCCTACCTTGAGCAATCGGGCGAGGTCATCCGCTTTGAGGGCCTCAACGGCGTCGTGCGCATGAGTGCCGATGCGCCCGATGCTCCCGGATACGCGCGCACCCTGGGCGACGCAGTCACGCAGCTGCAACATTACAGTGTCTACAAGATCTTGATGTCTACATCGCTCGCCAACCACATCGCTCAAGATAAGGCACTTGAGCCGCTGCTGTGCTTTAACGAGCTCGAACTCGAGGTAACCGAAATCTCGCCCCGCGAATGCACGAAGCGCGGGGGCATCCAGTCTGTACTCGACGCCCTCGATCCCCACCACGGAACCGTATACGGCATCGGCGACGCCAGCAATGACGTCTCGCTGATGAACGCCGTCGATGTCGGTATCGCCATGGGCAATGCACCGGACTATCTCAAGGATAAGGCCGATTACGTGACCGACACCGTCGATCACGACGGTGTCGTTGCGGCGCTCGAGCATTTTAGGCTGATTTAGGCGCGCTCCATCAAACGCACGCCCGTTGTCCTAAATCGCCAAAACTGCCGCGCCAAACGCCCTAATGTGGCAATATGTTGTCTGCATATTGCATCAACGCAACCTCAGAAAGAATGCGAGAACCCGTGTCCAGTCCGTTTACCAGCTTTTTAGCCCAGCACTTTGACCAGATTAACGCCTATCTGGCCACGTTCTTTGACGGACAGGCGACCTCTGCCGATATCGAGCGCTACCTGTACGCGCCGCTCTCGGCTTTTACGGCCAATGCCGGCAAGCGCCACCGCCCGCTCATCTGCATGCTCGCCGCCACCGCGGTAGGTGGCAGCTTTGAGAGCGCCCGCAGCGCGGCGGCAGCTATCGAGCACTTTCAGTCGGGAGCGCTTATCCATGACGACATCGCCGACAACGGACAGCTTCGTCGAGGCAAGCCCTGCATGCACCTTACCGAGGGCACGGGCCTTGCCATCAATTGTGGCGACCTGGCGCTCACCATGGTCACCAAGACGGTTCTCGACGACCCCACGCTGGAGTCCGACGTGAAGCTGCGCGTGCTCCACGAGCTTACCGAGATGATCGTCCGCACCATTGAGGGTCAAGCACTCGACCTGGGTTGGGTCCGTGACGGGCGCTTTGATATCTCGGTTGATGACTACCTGGACATGGCGACGCACAAGACCGCGTTTTACAGCGGAGCCACGCCGCTTGCCGCCGGAGCCATTATCGGCGGCGGCAACGATGAGCAAATCGAAGCGCTGCGCGCCTTTGGCCTGCACACGGGCCTTGCCTTTCAGATTCAGGACGACCTGCTCAACCTTGTCGGCACTAAGGAAGCCGCCAACAAGGACTTCCGCACCGACATCACCGAGGGCAAGCGCACGCTTGTCGCCGTACACGCCCTCTCTGATGAGCGCCACCACGACGAGGTCGAGGCGATTCTTTCCTCGGGCACCGATGATCCCGCGCAGCTCGCACGCGCCGTGGAGATCTTCCAGGAGACCGGCTCCATCGATTACGCCCACACTTACGCGCTCGACCTGACCGCTAAGGCCAAAGCGGCCATCGAGAACGTTGAGCTTGATCCGCACGCACGCGAGCTGTTCCTCTCCATGGCAGATTTCTTTGTGGAGCGCCTTAACTAACGGGGGTTATAAAATCTGTCAGCAGCGTATTTAGGCACAACTTGCTACACTGTTGAGTGCATGTTTATGCATCCCTTTGCGTTGTCTATCCGACAGACGCTCAAATAGTACGAATGGTACGCCGAAAGGGGTTCGTTCATGGAACCTATTACAACGGGCATGCAAGGAGCAGCCGTCGAGGACGTGCAGTCTCGTCTCCTGCAGCTCGGCTACACGATTGATGCCGCCGAAGTCACCGACAAGTACTTTGGAGCCACCACTGAGCAGGCCGTCAGCACCTTCAGGCTCGACAGCGGCCTTGCTGCCGGTCATGCCGTCGATATCCCCTGTTGGAGCGCCCTTGTAGACGCTTCGTATAAGCTGGGCGACCGCACCCTCTATCTGCGCATGCCCAATTTCCATGGCGCCGATGTGCAGGCCCTGCAGCGCGCTCTCAACGTTTTGGGCTTTGCCTGTGGCGAAGACGACGGCTACTTTGGTCCGCATACCGAGGCCGCCCTGCAGCAGTTCCAGGAAAATGTCGGCCTGTTTGCCGACGGCATGGCCTTCCAGGACACCTACGCCTACATCAACCGCCTGCACCATGTGTGGGAGGGCAAGCCCTCGGTCACCGAAGCCGAGTCCCGCATCGGTTTTGCTCGCGCCGCCAACGTGCTCGAGCGCTTCCAGATTGCCGTTATCGGCGAGGACCCCATCGCACGCAGCGTTGCGTCGCGCATGTGGAATATCGCCACGGCAACGACCGACAACAGCGGCATGATGCTCTGTGACTCCGAGGTCCCAACCGACGTTGACCTGGTGCTCGAAATCGCAAGCGACGAGCTGCCCGCCGACGCCGCACCGCGCGCCACGATTGCCCTCGCCGAGTGCCACAACCTGGCCCAGCGCATCCGCACCGCCAATGTCGCCGCGCAGCAGAAGCCGGCTCGCATTCGCATTGAGCTCACGGGCATGACGCGCTACAACGGCACCTTCACGGCCAGCGACGCGCAGACACTCGCCGTACGCCTGCTCGATGGCGTTTGCGATGCCCTCGCAGATTAGGTAAACTAAACGAGTTGCTTTTGGGCAACACCACACATTGGGACGTAGTTCAACGGTAGAACTCCGGTTTTTGGTGCCGGCTGTTGGGGGTTCGAATCCCTCCGTCCCAGCCCCAAAGAACATAGCGCTCCAGGCTCTTATGAACCTGGAGCGCTTTTTCGTGGGCATGCGGAGGGATTCGAACCCGCAAGGGTGCGGAGCTGAGGAAACGCGAAGGCGCCCCAAGCCCATTAGGACCAAGAGCGCCTTACATCTTGAAATATCAGCCCAATTCCGAAAAGCGAGCCGCCTTCTACAACGTGTCGTGTGGCCCCGACGGGCCGGGCATTAAGTTTGTCGCGAGTTCCGCACGAACAGGAGGCCACTTAACCTCGATGTTTTGGACGTGACAGCGAGAGGGGCCCTGGTATGGCAAGGTGACGTGAAACAAGGCGGCGCTGACCTTCTGGTCGCGCCGCCGAAGTTGAACGTCAGATTGCCGTGCCAGGGCCCCTCGCAGCGTCAAGGAGGCCGCCGTTCGGTAGAACGGCGGCGCTAATTGTTCAGCATGCGGTCGAAGCTTCCCGAGTCGCCATCCCGATAGTCGGCGGTCATCAGAATCTCCTGCGGAATGCGTCCGCCCTCGCGCAGCACATTGCGGAACTGCACACGCGTAACCATGGGCAGGTCTTTGATCGTGGCCGCCAGATTCTGCGGCACGCCCTGGTTGGCCGCCGCGGGCTCGCACTCGCCGCCCGCCTTCACGCGACGCTTATGCTCGGCAAGCATAGCGCGATACATACCGGCATGCAGGCGAATCTCAACGACGTTAGCGTTGCGAGCCTGCTCGACAATGCGCGCGCCCTCACGATCGATGTCGCCCACGTAGTAGACATAGCTAAAGCGATAGCCGATCTCGGCCAGATAATCATCAAGTGCGTGCGAGACGCTCGCCTTGCAGCCACCGCCAAAGATTACGCCACCCACCTTGGTACCAAAAAGCTTGGCATGTTTGCGTCCGCGCAGGAGCTTGACGATCTCGTCATAGGTATCCAGGTTCTCGACCATAATGAACGGCTTGTCGGCGCCCAGCGTAAAGAAGCCCGTAAAGTGCACAGGACGGTTGGGAGCAACCTTGATTGCCTGCATGCTGATGCCCTTTTCGGTCATGCGCCTGATCAGACGCTCACCATGCTTGCCGTCGAAGGCTTTTTCGTCGTTGAAGATCTGGTAGGCACGCTGGCGACGCGAGGCAACCGGCGTATCGGCACCGCGGTTCTGCTCAATCCACGCCTGGATAATCGCAATCTCCTCGGCAATTTTGCGATTGGACATTTCGTTGTGCTGAGCGCGCTGCGGCGTCTTTTTACCGTCCTTGCCTTCAACCTTTACAATCTGGGTCTGCTGCTCCTTGATCTTAGAGAGCGCCGTGGGCGTAGGGACAACCTTGAGCAGCTGCCTGCCTAAAACGCGGGCAAGGGCAAACGCCGAGACCTCGCCGTGAACGTCCGGCCTGGGCTGCTGGGCAGCAGTATCTGCTGCGGCAGACTCCGGCTTCTTCTGAGACTTGCGCTTAGAATCGCCTTGGGAATTGCGCTCGCGCTTCGGCATAGATGCCTGCTTCTGCGGACGAACGGACTTGCTCTCCTTCGCCGGCTGGCGCTTAGGCTGCCCCGAAGAAACCTCGGCCTTCGCATCCTCGTTCTGCGGCGTGGTCTTCTCGGTTGCAGTCTCGGCATGGGAACTGCGGCCCCCACGATGGCGACGGCGGCGAGGCTTGCTCGACGCGCCCTGCTCCGTCTGCTCATCAGTAGGCTGCTGGCCCTTGGCCTCGGCATCAACCTCAAGCTGCGGCTCAACAGGCTTCTGCTCGCGAGCCTCCGGCTCAACGGCCTTCTCGTCCTGGGTGGTCGAAACCGACTCGCCCTTCTCCTGATGCTTTACGGGATACGCGCGTCCCGCAAAACCGCGGCCGGGACGACACGAACCCGGAGCCTTCTTGGCAGACCCCTCAACATCGTCTGCAACCTCAGAAGACTCTTCAACCTCACGCGCGGCATCCTGCTGTGCAGTCTTAAAGTGAGCACCGCGACGACGCTTGGGCTCTTGGGCCTCCACGGGCTTTTGCTCCCTCGCGGGCTTCTGCGACTCGGCAGCAACCTCGGTCTCAACAGCCTCAGCATCCGTCTCACCCTTTCGAGCAACGGCGCGACGGAAGCGCTCCTGCTGGGCGCGGCGCTGCGCATCGCGCTTGCCACCCCCGCCAAAACCGCCGCGTCCTGCCTTGGCCGTAAAGGCACGCACGACGTTCTCATCGAGCAACTCATCGGTATCGACATGCTCACGCGGGGCAACTTCTTCCACAGCAGGCACGTCAGCGGGATCCTCGACGACAAAATCCTCGACGGACTCGGCAGGCTGCTCCTGGGCATCACGGATCTCGGCATTGATGGTATAGAACGCCGGGCGCCCGTTAATGCCGCTACCCTCGATCTTGGTCACGATATTTGCCGCGATAAGTTCATCGCGCATCGCCTTGGTGTCACATTCCTTATCGACGGAGCGGAAAATTTGCGCCAGCGCACTCGACTTAATCTTGAGCGCCTTGCGGCAGAGCAGGTCGTAGGCAACCAGCTTGGCACGCTCGGCAGAAAGCGACGTCTGGCTGCTCAGACGCTCAGCCAGGGCATCGACATTATTTTGGTTATCGGAATATACCGTCTTGGCCACGGGGCCCCTTTCATATGTACACATATACGTTTATATGGTACAACGCGCGCCCTTATCCATGCAAAACATCTGCGAGAACACTCGAGCGTCACCCGCTTTCGCATGAAAAAAGACCGAGTCCGCGTCGTTGCGGACCCGGTCTTTCCGAGTCAAATGGATGGGAGATTCAACCCGTCCGACCGACTAGGCCTTGGCGGCCTCGGCGTCGGCGGGAGCCTCGGCGGCAGCGGCGCGACCGTACTCGGCCTTGCCCATCTCGGACCACTCGGGCTCCTCATCAGGCATGGAGCCAGCCTCCTTGCCGAAGAACTCCTTGAGGCAGTTGACGGCGACGATGAGGCCCAGGACCATCAGCAGGACAGCGAAGACGAGCTGCAGGCCCTTGGTAGCGGCGACGGAAACGGCGGCCGTGGTGGCGGTAGCCGGGATGGTACCGAAGAAACCGTAGGCCTGGACGGCGGTCATGCAGCCCATGGCGCTCTGGACCAGCGAGGTGAAGGTGCAGCAGAGCAGGAAGGCGACGGGCACGTAGAGCATCCAGCCCTTGCGGCCGGTGCACTTGCAGAACACGGCGAGGGTGATCATGGTCATGCCGCCGAGCAGCTGGTTGGAAGCACCAAAGAGCGGCCAGATGTTGGCATAGCCACCAAAAGCGAGGGCGAGACCGGGAAGCAGGGTGACGACCGTGGCGAACCAGGGGTTGCCGAGGACCTTCATGTAGCCGGCCTTGGACTCGATGGCCAGGGCGTCGTTGGTCTGGGCAAAGAACTCGGAGAACGAGGTGCGGGCGATGCGGGCGACGGCGTCGAGCGAGGTCAGGGCCAGAGCGGAGACGTTCATGGTCATGAAGACGGTAGCGAGCGTGCCGTCAACACCGAAGGCCTGCATACCGCGGGAGATGCCAGCGGCGAAGATCTGGAACGGGGTGGAAGCGACACCGGCGTTGAGGGCGCCGGTACCGGCGGTGTTCATATCAGAGAACATGATGCCGGCAACGATGATGGCAAGGATGCCGACGAAGGACTCGACGATCATTGCGCCGTAACCGACCTTGACAGCGTCCTGCTCCTTCTCGACCTGCTTGGAAGAGGTGCCGGAAGAAACGAGGCTGTGGAAACCGGAGAGAGCACCGCAAGCGACGGAGACGAACAGGACCGGGAACATCATGCCGGAGGCAGTGGAGAAGCCGGTGAAGACCGGAGCGGTGATAGTGGCCTGACCGTTGACGCCCAGGACGACGATGCCGAGGACAGCGCAGACGATCATGACGATCATCATGATGGAAGTGAGGTAGTCACGCGGGGTCTTGAGCATCTGGATGGGCATAGCGCCAGCGAAGACCAGGTAGACCATGACGACGGCGAACCACTGGAACTTATCCAGGTAGACCGGAAACTGCATACCGACGGCGAACATGAGAACCATGAGGACCACGCCGGTGACGAACTCGGCAGCGCCGGTGAGGTTGAACTTCTTCTGGGCCCAACCAAAGGCGATAGCGACGAAGGTGAACAGGATGGAGATGGTACCAGCGCAGCCGGCGGCATAGGACTTGGTGAAGTCGATGGCACCGGTAGCAGCACCAGAAGCGTCAACGGCCGGGGTGAACATGAACGTCTTGCAGACCATGTCGGTAAAGGCGGCGATGACGATGATGCAGAACAGCCAGCAGAACAGCAGGAACAGGCGACGGCCGGTCTTGCCGATATACTTCTCGATGAGCTGAGCGAGTGACTTGCCGTTGTTCTTCATCGAAGCGTACAGGGCACCAAAGTCGTGGACGGCGCCAAAGAAGATGCCGCCGACGAGGACCCAGAGCACGACGGGCAGCCAGCCAAAGGCCATGGCGACGATCGTACCCGTGACAGGGCCAGCACCGCAGATCGAGCTGAACTGGTGCGAAAACGCAGTGAAGGCGGAGACGGGCGAGAAGCTGTTGCCGTCCTTCATGCGCTTGGCCGGCGTGAGGGCCTCTTTGTCAACGCCCCACTTGTTGGCCAGCCAGCGGCCGTAGCCCAGATAGCCGCAGGCGAGCACCGCCGCGGCCACAACCATGAGCAAAACTCCGTTCATTACATTTCCTCCTCTAAAAAGAACTTCCTAGACATAAAAAATGAGGACCGTCGGTTGCGCTCGACGGCCCTCATCTTCATCAGCCGCCCGTTATCGTACGGGCTAGCTGTATGTGCTAACCCGCATCAGATAATTACTACGCTGATAATGTTTAGCTGATGCGTGAACATGTCTAAGAAATCCTCTTCAATCATGATGCGAACGATCCGTGCGTGTTCACATCCCCCAGTGGTTGAAAAGGAGTATGAAACTTTAGTTACCTAAAGTCAACGCAAATTTGTAATGAATTTTCAACTTTTTTGGATTTCTCGGTATAAAACGCCACTGACCTCGGACTTTACCCAGCGACAGTTTTTGCATGAGAGATGTCCCTCGGGAGCGGGCGGGCGTATACAAGGTTTCCTGCTCTACAGTCCTGCTCGCACGGAGAGCACATTAAGTGCTCTCCGGCTCGTGCGGAACTCGCGATAAACCTTGTATACGCCCGCCCGCTCCCGAGGGGCTCCCATCCCAAATGCGGAGCAAAGCTCCGCACACCAACTTTTTCTTTCAGCTAAAGAACGCTGGAAATTCGACGCTGGCTTGTTAACCTTGCTGGACGTTGTCGACGCCAAACCAGCTCAGAAGCTATATCGATACAGAAAGGTCCCCGGACGGAGGGGCCGGATATAAGGTTTATCGCGAGTTCCGCACGCAAAGAAGGCCACTTAATGTGGCCTTCGTCTTGCGCAGGACTGTAGAGCAGGAAACCTTATATCCGGCCCCTCCGTCCGGGGACCGCGCCGTACCAGCTACAGCGTCATGTTCGGATCGGCGTCGACGTCGAACGGCGAGATTTCACCTCGGTCGAATTTACGGCGAGCGACCTCCGCGATCATGGCGGCGTTATCGGTACAGGCAGACAAGGGCGGCACCGTTACGCGAATCCCCTGACGCCCAAGCTTCTTGATCATCATCTCGCGCAGATGCGGGTTGGCCGAGACGCCGCCACCGATGCAGTATTCCTTGCATCCGGTAGCGTGCAATGCGTTTTTGGCCTTCTTGTACTGCACGTCAAAGACAGCTGCCTCAAACGAAGCTGCCAGATCGGGCAGGTGAATCGTGCGCCCGGCCTTGGTCTCCTGTTCAATGTAGAGCGTCACAGCGGTTTTAAGGCCCGAAAGCGAGAAGCGATAGTCTCCCCTGCTGTTAAGCGCACGGGGGAAATCGATCGCCTTGGGGTTGCCCGTCTCGGCCAGCTTGGAAATGATGGGGCCACCGGGATAGCCCAGACCCAACGCCTTGGCTACCTTGTCGAAGGCCTCGCCCACAGCGTCGTCGAGCGTCTCACCGAGCACCTCGTAGTCGCCCCACGCCTTCACGTGCACGAGCATGGTGTGCCCACCCGAGACAAGCGTGAAGATAAACGGCGGTTTGAGGTCGGGTTGCGCCAGCAGGTTGGCAAACAGGTGCCCCTCCAGATGGTTGACGCATACGAGCGGCTTACCGGCAGCGTAGGCAAAGCCTTTGGCAAAGGCAACGCCCACCACGAGGGCGCCCACCAGGCCCGGACCCTGTGTCACGCCCACGGCGGCAAGCTCGCTGGGAGCAATGGCTCCACCCTCAAGACCAAGCGATGCTGCGGCATCCTCGAGCGCCGCATCCACGACACTCACAATCACCTCAACGTGTTTGCGCGAGGCGATCTCGGGCACCACGCCGCCAAAGCGGGCATGAAAATCAATCTGTGTCGACACCTGGTTGGCCAGCATATTGCCATCCGCATCGATAATCGCCACGGCCGTCTCGTCGCAGGAACTCTCGATAGCGAGCACCAGGCGACGGCGCTCAATTTCGGCGCGCTCCCCCTCGGAGCGCCCAGGCGCAGGCAGCGGCCATACGCGTTGCTCGGCTGCCGTCGGCTCGGGCGAGGCGTTATCGACCGGAAGTACGAGGGGAAGTGGGGCCGTCATGACGATGGCGTCTTTGCCGACACCGTAGTAGCCACGACGACGACCCACCTCGGTAAAGCCCAGAGCGGCATAGAGCGCAATCGCGCCCTCGTTGCCGTCCTCGACCTCGAGCGAAGCCGTGGTGCAGCCGAGCATCTGGGCATCATAGCTCACATGCGACAGCAGCTTGCGGGCAATGCCCTCACGGCGATGTGCCGAGTCGACGGCGACATCCAGAATCTGCACATCACCGTCCACGACCATACCGCCGGCAAGGCCCAGCAGCTTGCCGTCGTCGTGTGCCACCCACCAACTACGCGGCGCAGCGACGTCCTCGCCCAGTTCGGACAGGAACATGCCCGGCGTCCACGCCTCGTGTCCGGCACCTTCAAAGCAGGCAGCCTCTAGCGCGCTCGCGCCCTCGGCATCCGCCGCGCCCATGGGACGGAACTGCAGATGACGACCGGCGAGCTCATCGGCAACGCCCGTAATTTCGCTCTGCGCACTCTCGGCAAGACCAAGACGCTTGCGCTCGTTTTCCTCGGCATCCGAAAGGCGCGTGTAAATCGGCAGGACGCGAGCCGGATCGCCGTCACCCGCAGCGTGCGCGAGCAGCAAGCCCTCGCCCGAAGGCCACCACAGGTCGCGCTCCACGCAGCGGGCGGTCTCGTCCTCACCCAGCAGCTTGCCATAGCGCACGAGACCGTCACCGGTCAGCTGAACCTGGTCCCAGTCCGCTGCTCGGCGCCACTCATCGAGCGCCACGGCGGCCTTGACCACGTGTTCGCGCTCAAATTGACGCTCGGGACCCTCATCGCCCAGCATATATAGTGCCGGATATACCTCACCGCGCATGGCATCGGCCAAGATACCAAGCTTGCCGCGCACGCCAGCCTTCCACGCCGTCCAAGCGCAAGCGTCGAGCGTCGACACGCCCAGCAGCGGAACATTGGCACCGCGCGCGAGGCCCTTGGCAGTGGAGATGCCGATGCGCACACCCGTAAACGACCCCGGGCCGCGGCCGACCACGTAGCAACCAACATCGCTGCGATCCAGACCGACTTGAGCCAGCACGCCATCAACGGTATTCACGAGCTCAACGTTGGCGTGACGGCGACACATGTGGTCGCCACTCACGAGCTTCGTCTCGCCCGTCTGCCCATCAATCCAGCTTGCCGCGCAGGCAAGCATGTCGGTCGAGGTATCGAGCGCCACCACCAGCGCGTTGTCGTTATGCAAGCTCATCTTGTACAGCCTTATCAATCAAATGGGAAAGCTCCATTGCGCGGTCACCGTGCGCCTCGAGCGTTATCGTTCGCACATCACTGTCGCCCTCATCACGCTTGAGCGTCACCGAAAGATACTCATCCGTCAGCTCGTCTTGGAATTGTTCGCCCCATTCCAGCAGGCAAGCACCCTCATAGCCCAGCACATCGAAAATGCCCGTATCCTCGAGCTCGTAGGCATGCTCCAGACGGTATAGATCAAAGTGAAACAGCGGAATACGGCCTTGATCATGAACGGCCATGAGCGCAAACGTAGGGCTCGTAACCATATGCTCATCGCCCAGCCCGCGCGAGACGCCCTTGGTAAAGTGAGTTTTGCCCACCCCCAGGCCACCGGTCAGGATGAGCACATCGCCGTCCTCAAGGCACGGTGCAATTAGCTCGCCAAAGTACTCCGTATCGGCAGCGCAAGTCGTTTTGTAAGTACCTACCCCCAGGCGCTCCAGGGACATATATGCTCCTTATTATTCCGAGGCGTCCTCTGGTGCGGGATGTCGCTCCAGATAGTCGCCCAGCATCTTAAAGTCTTCCTCCAGCAGTTCCTGCCACGCCGGATTGCGTAGCGCTGCTGCCGGATGGAACGTGGGCATTACTACAAAATGCCCCATCTGGTGGAACCTGCCGCGCAGCTTAGTAATGCCAATCTCGGTCTTAAGCACAAAGTGCGTCGCGGGGTTGCCGAGCGTCACGATAATATCGGGCCAGATGCTTCGAATCTGCTCACGCAAAAACGGCGAGCAAGCCAGCACTTCCTCGGGACGTGGATTGCGGTTTCCCGGCGGGCGGCACTTAAGCACGTTGGCAATGTAGACGTCTTCGCGTTTGAGCCCCGCCAGCGACAAAATGCCGTTGAGGTCCTCGCCTGCCGCCCCCACAAAGGGCTCGCCCTGCAAATCCTCATTGCGGCCCGGCGCCTCGCCAATAAACATCACACGAGCGCGGGGGTTTCCCACGCCAAACACGATATTGTGACGCGACTGGTAGAGCTGGCAGAGGTGACAATCGCCCAGAACGGCCTCAATTTCCTCGAGTGCGACCTCACGTGGTGCCTGATGGGTATGGCCGGGGATGTGCATGACGCCCATAGCGGCTCCTACACGTAGACCTTGTCGAGACGCATGCCAAAGCCGCAGGCGACCTCGTAGTTAATCGTTCCGCGCAGTCGGGCCATCTCGTCCATAGTGATCTCGGCATCGCCATCGCGGCCGACAATAATCATCTCGTCACCATACTCGGCCTCGGGAATCTCGTGTGCCGGGTTGGACTGAATGGCGACCATAAACTGGTCCATGCAGATATTGCCAACCTGATGCACGCGCTCGCCGCGATACAGCACATCCATACGATTGGAAAGCGTACGCGATAGGCCATCGGCATAACCGATCGGCAGCGTGCAGATCTGAACGCGCGTACGCGGTACGCGGTAGGTAAAACCGTAGCCCACGCCCTCACCCATCGCAGGGTGTGCCACGCGCGTCACACGCGCATGGACGCTCATAACGGGATCAAGCTGCATCACGCGGCCACTCAGCTCGCACGGCTGCATTCCATACAAGCCAACGCCGGCGCGAATCATATCAAAATGCATCGAAGGGTCGAGCATCGAGGACGGCGTGTTGGCGCAGTGCACGATACCGCACTCAAAGCCCGCATCCTTAATGGCCTGAACGGCCTCGGTAAAGCGCTGACACTGCAGTTTGTAGTCCCAGCCCGAAGGTTCATCGGCCGTGGCGAAGTGCGTAAATACGCCGTCGCACAGAATACCGCGATGGAAATTTATACCGCGGACAAAGTCGAGCACCTGCGTGTAGTGAACGCCGATACGATTCATGCCCGTCTCGATGGCGAGATGATACTTGCCCACTTTGCCCGCCGCGACGGCACATTCGCCATACGCAAGAGCAAAGTCAGACGTATAGACCGAGGGCATGATATCAAACTCGAGCAACGTCGGAATGGCCTCGATAGGCGGCTCGCTTAGGATGAGGATGGGTTTCGTAATCCCGCCCTGTCGGAGCTCAACGCCCTCGTTAACCGTCGCCACGGCAAACATGTCGGCACCGGCCGAATACATGATCTTGGCGCACTCAACAGCTCCATGGCCATAAGCATCGGCCTTGACCACGCAGCACAGGCGCTGACGTGGATTCAGCAAGTTCTTGTAGGCCCTCGTGTTACGACGGAGCGCCCCACGGTCGATCTCGACCCAGGACCAGCGCGTCAAATCGGCTTTATTCATGATTAGTCATCCGACCCTTCGTCCATGATTCCCAGATCTTCGAGCGCATCCTTTGCCGCCAGCTCCATGGCAGGACCGATCAAGTCGATAAGATCGGTCGCGATAACGCTCTTCTCACCATACTCCGTCGCCGCGGCAAAACCGGCGTAGCTGTGAAGTGCGACGGCGTACGAATACAGCAACTCCCAACGATCCATCTCGTCGCGCATGGTGGCAAGCGTGCCGGCCAAAATACCCGCGAGAACATCACCCGAACCGGCAGTTGCTAGAGAAGCCGGACCCGAGAGCGGCAGCAACACACGCTCAACGCCACAGATAGCCGTCGTCGGCCCCTTGGCAATGACCACCAGATTGTCGGAGCCTGCAGCCCAGACAACCTTCTGCGCGGCCGCAATCGCGGTACCAAGGTCGTTCACCTCGTCACCGGCAACCAGACGCGAAAGCTCACGATAGTGCGGCGTCATAACCAACGGCTGCTCGCGACGATACATCTCGGGATTACTATCAATACCGTCAATGGCAATCTTAGCAAGGCAGTTGAGTGCATCGGCGTCCAAAATAAGCGGCACATCAAGCTCGAGCAAGCCCGAAACCACCTGCATAGCGCCGGCAGATGTCGTCATACCGGGACCGCACAGTACGCAGCCGTACTTCTTTGCAATCTCGCACACCGTCATGCGCGCAGCGGCGCCAAAGGAGCCGCGGGAATCAGACGGAATAGCAAAGACGGGAATCGAAGGAAGTGCCATGCGAATAAGATTGGCGCAGGCGTCAGGAGCCGCGACTGCCACGTAACCAGCACCCGCGCGAGCTGCAGACTTGGCCGCCATAATGGCAGCACCAGGATATTGCGCAGATCCGGCGACAATAAGCACAGAGCCACGGGAATACTTATCGATATTCGTAGGTAGTGGAGCAAAGTAATCAACTAAGTCACCGGGCTCGACAATCTCGGCGGCGTGGTCGACATCATCGATGACCTCGTCAAGACGGTCGTAAAGATTGCCGCAGATCAAATCGCCAGCATACTCAGGGCCATCGGCGCTATACAAACCAATCTTGGGCGCAATCATCGTCACCGTATGCTCGGCACGAATGCAGTCGTCATCAACAACGCCCGTCTCGGCATTCAGGCCCGAGGGGACATCAATGGATACGACACAGTCGGCGCATTCATTGACCGTAGGAATCCAGATGGAGAACGGCGCACGCAGATTCCCGTGAAAACCGGTACCAAAAATGGCATCGACAACAACATCGGCCTTATCGATCAAAACCTCGAGTTCATCACGCGAGGGGCCGACGCAAACGTGCACATCGCGGCCGGCAGTACGACGAGCAACATGACGTGCCAGAGCAGCAGGAATCTCATCCGGTTCAACCGGAGAAACGATATCCACGTCCACACCCTTATGGCTCAGGATATCGGCGGCAACCCAACCGTCGCCGCCATTATTACCAAAACCGACCAGAACGAGAACCCGATCGGGATTGAGCTTCAAGACCTCGTTGGCGGCAAACTCACCCGCTAGCTCCATAAGCTCGGCCTTCGAAGTCCCTTCGCGTTCGATGATATCCTCGAGACGAACGACTTCTTCGGTACTCAAAACCGGTTTCATCTATGCTCCTAGCGTATCTTGCGAAGCATCGCCCAGGTGCTCCGTCAATGCTGAATTCTGCAGCTGCTCAAGCTCATCTAAAACAGAGCGAGCCTCTTTAAATGTCTGCGCAACGCGTTTCTTGGTGCTCACCTTTTCATCTTTTGGCTTAGGCCGAGCATCTTCGGTAATCGCGATGGCATTCGCAACGGCCAAGTCTCCTGTAAGCGTAATGGAAAGAGCGACCTCAACAACACCCAGTTCTTGAGCGATCTCGAGAGCACGGCCCGAAAGCAGCGCCTTCGGTTTGCCGAGTTTATCACGCGTTACCGAAACATCCTTGCGACCCACGCCTTGACTAAAACCCGTGCCGAGAGCTTTAAGCACCGCCTCGCGCGAAGCAAAGCGGCTCGCATAGTGAGCAGCGGGACGCGATGATGCATCGCAATACGCACGCTCTTCTTCGGTAAACACACGCCGAGCAAACGACGGCGTCTTTTCAAGAATTGATTTCATGCGGGAAATCTCGACGATATCAACGCCGATACCAGCTTCAGCCATGTTCACCTCCATATCGCACAGACTAAGTTATTGTAGCCCGTTCACAGAAGATGCGACAAACGAGGGTTATAAAACACAGCTACTATGTGAGACAAGAGCCCGTAAACGCAAAAAAGGGGGAGGCCGCGAGGCCTCCCCCTTCTCAGTTCGATGACGGCT